>NZ_JAYSDT010000021.1:0-69116 GCF_041914225.1 Chryseobacterium sp. | reverse complement strand
TTTTGTAATAATGGGCAGCCTGTTTTGCATTTCCTACATAAAACTCAATGTAATCCGTACCGTTAATCGGCAGGAAATTTTCTGCTTGAGCTATTTTCTCGGCAAATGTAAGTGTTGACATATTTTCTCTTTTACTTTTATTTTATTGGTATGCAAATTACAAAAAACTTGGACATTGCGAAAATATTCCCGCGGATTCATTGAATATATTTAACATAACATTAAAGAAGAGTTTACTTAAGTATATTTAAGTTTAATAAGTTTAAAATCGTCTGACTACATTTGTTATACAAAATACAAGTGAAAAAAAATATTTCGAAACATGAAAGCCGTAGATACTCTCTACGGCTTTCTTATTTTAGAAGGTTTCAATTTTTCTGTTCAGCATTCCGGCATCCGGATTGTAATTATCCCATATCTTCCAGGTATCATTTATTTTCCGGATAAAGTAGATCTGAGTACTCAGCTGATTCACAAAATGTTCTTCACCGGTTTCTCCTACCTTGAACAGCAGATTCCAGAATTCCTGGGATTCCAGGATTTTTTTGTCCGGCTCATCGGTAACGATATGAATATCAAAAACTTCATAATTGGACCGGTTGTTTTTTGTTACCAGGTGAAAATCTTTATCACACAGCTCTTTGCTGAATTGTGATGCTCTTTCGAGGAAAGGGGAATCATCGAAAACGAGGCCTTTTAAAAGTTCGGTATTGTGAGCAGGAAACTGCTTATAGAATTCAAAAGCTGCGGCACAATAATCGTAGACCATCTGTGTAAGATGGGACTGTTCATTATTTTCCTCTTCGTTCTGTTTTCTGTATCTGATTGCAAGGATATAGTCATTAAGATCTTTGTATCCCAAGAAAATACAGATTTTGTCAAGGGTCTTCAGAAATCTGAGATCACTGTGGGTTTTATCCTGATAATCATTCTCAAAGAACCGCTGAAGGGTGACATGGGAAATGGTATTTCCGATTTCAAATTTTTTTCCTCCTTTCAGTTCCTCAGCTCCGGAAAGTTCGTCTTTAATAATTTCAGAAAGAATAATGTAATGGCTTCTTTTCCATTCATTCACATTCCCTAAAACAGAATTCCTCACTTTGGGATGCTTTATAACCTCTTCTCGTATCGAATTATATATAGTTTTCAATTTCCTTGTTTTTGAATGAATTTTATCAAATATACTGCCAAAATATTAATGTTTTTTTATGTTTTAGGGATGTTGATTTCAAAATTTGTTTTAAGTGATCAGTTTTGAAAATAGTTTTTGTGTGCTTTATGATTTGATTATCAGTGTTTAAATCTTTCAAAAGCCGCTCTCTCCAGCATCTCTCTGTCATCAGGATGGGCAATGCTGATCAGCTCCTGTGCTCTCTGGCGAAGATTTTTTCCATACAGATAAGCAGTACCATATTCAGTAACTACGTAGTGAATGTGACCTCTTGTTGTTACTACGCCGGCTCCCTGTTTAAGGAAAGGAACAATTCTTGAAACTCCCTTTTTGGTTCTCGCTGTAATGGCAATGATAGGCTTTCCGTCATCACTTAAAGCAGCACCACGCATAAAATCCATTTGTCCTCCGATCCCGCTGTACTGGAGTGTCCCGATAGAGTCGGCACAAACCTGTCCTGTAAGGTCTATTTCAATAGCAGAATTGATGGCTACCATCTTTTTGTTTCTCATGATATTGATCGGGAAATTGACTTCACTTACATCCCTGAAAGCAAAAACGGTGTTATCATCTACATAATCATAGAGTTTTCTGGTTCCGAAGCAGAAGCTTGTAATGGTTTTATTATCGTTGTACCCTTTATATTTGTTATTGATCACATCATTCTGAATTAAATCGATAACACCGTCACTCAGCATTTCTGTATGAATTCCGAGGTCTTTGTGGTTGGTAAGGCATTTTAAAACGGCATCAGGAATGGTTCCGATACCCATCTGAAGCGTAGATTTGTCTTCAATAAGTTCAGCCACATTTTTCCCAACGAGCATTTCTTCAGGGCCTACTTTTGAGCCATAGTCCACCGTTGGCAGTTCCTCTTCATGCCATACCAGTTTGTGGATTCTGCTGATGTGGATCATGCCGTCACCATGGGTTCTCGGCATTCTTGGATTAACGGTGGCCACAATGATTTTTGCTGTATCTACTGCTGCTCTGGCAATATCTACAGAAGTTCCCAATGTGCAGAAGCCATGTCTGTCCGGAGGTGAAACGGTTACCAGGGCTACATCAAGAGGTAAAATATTTTTTCTGAACAGAATAGGAATTTCACTTAAAAATACCGGAACAAAGTCACCTCTGTCGGAATTTACAGCATCACGCACAGGGGTGGAAACAAATAAAGAGTTGATGAAAAAACTGTCTTTGTATTGCGGTTTTGCAATTTCCACATTTCCCTGCTGGGTAATGGAAACCATTTCCACATTTTGCAGCCTGCCGGACTGTCTTGCCAACTCATCGATCAGATAATTCGGGGTGCATGCACTGCCGTGAAAGAATACACGGTTTCCACTTTTTATCGTATATATTGCTTCTTCTGCGCTGATGTAATTATTCATATTTTGTCTTTTTAAAAGGGTGTTCAACGTATTTTTACATCTCATAAAAATACCGCTCTTCTTTCAAAGATAATCTTTATAATTTTATATTCATATAAATATTTTAAGGATATGGTACAGACTTTTGTCATATGAATCAACCGGATACGATTAACACAAAAAAGGACCAAATGCATTGGCATCCAGTCCTTTTTTTCTTATTTATTCCCTGATGAAAATATTTAATTAGTGGCTTCTACAGCTGTTTTCTGTTTCATGCTTCCGGTCTCTGCAAATCGCAAATGCCAGCTGAAGGCTTCCTGTAATAAATGAGGAGTATGACCTCCTTTTTCACAGGCTCTGTCGAAGTAAGATTGTAATTCTTCTTTATAATCCGGGTGTACACAATTGTCTATAATCTTCTGTGCTCTTTCCCTTGGAGCTAAACCTCTTAAATCAGCTAATCCGACATCTGTTACCAGAATATCTACATCATGTTCGGTATGATCGGTATGTGAAACCATTGGAAGGACGTGAGAGATATTGTTGCCTTTTGATGCGGCCTGAGTAACAAAAATACTCAAGTAAGCATTTCTTGCAAAGTCTCCGGAACCTCCGATTCCGTTCATGATTTTTGTTCCTCCGATATGGGTAGAGTTTACATTTCCATAGATGTCAAATTCAATAGCAGTGTTGATGGCTATGACTCCCAATCTTCTGATTAATCCGGGAGTATTGGAAATATTCTGAGGTCTTAAAACAAACTTTTCTTTATATTTTGAGAGGTTTCCTAAAACTCTTTCGTAGCATTCCTGGGAAACGGTAATGGAAGATGCTGAGGCAAAGCTTAGCTTACCGGAATCGATCAGATCAAAGGTACTGTCCTGAAGTACCTCTGAAAACATGGTAAGATCATAAAAATTACTGTCTTTGAAACCTGTCAGAACAGCATTGGCTACTTTGCCGATACCTGCCTGAAGAGGAAGTAATCTGTCTGTAAGACGGCCCAAACGTACTTCATTTTCAAAGAATGCAAGAAGATGTTTAGCGATAGCGGTAGTTTTTTCGTCCGGTTCTGCAATATCTGCCGGGCTGTCTTTACGGTTAGTAAAAACAATGGCTTCAATCTTATTTGGGTCAACGGGAATGCTTTTTCTCCCGATTTTGTTCCATGGAGCTACAATTGGGATCACATTTCTGTAAGGATAATCTTCTGCCTGGTAAATATCATGGATTCCGTAAACTTCTTCAGGAACTTCGGTATTGATTTCAATGATCACTTTTTTAGCCAAAGCCGCAAAGGTCACTGAATTTCCTACCGATGTAGTAGGGACAATACTTCCGTCTCTTTCAATATAGGCCGCTTCAATAATAGCTACGTCAATACTTTGAAGATTTTTGGTGTGAAGAAGCTCGGCGCTTTCGCTTAAATGCTGGTCGATGAAGAGAATTTCACCATTGTTGATTTTATTTCTTAATACAGGATCTACCTGGAAAGGCATTCTTTTTTTCAGGACGTTGGCTTCTGCCAGTTTTCCGTCGGTACCGTGGCCCAGTGAAGCTCCGGTCATTAAAGTGACTTTAAGTTCTTCGGTTTTTCCTCTTTCTGCCAGTGCCGGCAAAATAGCTTTGCTGTCACCTGCTTTTGTAAAGCCGCTGGACCCGATGGTCATGCCGTCTTTAATAATATTTACTGCATTTTCCGCGGTGGTTACTTTGTCGCGTAGACTTTCTAATCTGATTCTTTCTAACATGTAATATTGATTTTGTTTTAAACCACCATTACTTAGGATGCGTCATGAAAAATAATGATGGTCAATATGTTAACCATACCTCACAAATTTACGAAAAAAGACGCTTTAAATAAAGGATTTAAAGCGTCTTTTGTATGTATTCAGCAATACTTTTCTGATGATTGTACTGTTTTATTCCAGCCAAGAAGTTTTATAAGTAGGATCTTCTACTTTTAAAGCTTCTTCTGTAATTTTCAAAGGACGGAAAGGGTCTACCATTACAGCATATTCTTCCGTGAACTTTTTACCGATACTTCTTTCCATAGCACCTGGGTGTGGTCCGTGTACAATTCCTCCGGGGTGAAGGGTGAAATCCATCAAATCAATATGGTTACGGCTCATGAAATCACCTTCCGTGTAGAATAATACCTCATCAGAGTCAATATTGGAGTGATTATAAGGTGCCGGAATCGCCTGTGGATGGTAATCATACATCCTTGCACAGAATGAACAGACTACGAAATTGTGTCCCTCGAAATTCTGGTGAACCGGCGGCGGTTGGTGAATTCTTCCGGTAATCGGTTCAAAATTTTTGATATTGAATTTATAAGGATAGAAATATCCGTCCCAGCCCACCACATCAAACGGGTGTGTTGCGTAGATGAAATCTGTAATCTGGTTTTCTTTTTTTACTTTAATCAGGAATTCTCCTTTTTCATCAACGGGTTCTTTGAAAGTAGGAGCAATCATATCTCTCTCACAGAATGGGGAATGCTCCAGAAGCTGCCCGAATTCATTTCTGTATCTTTTCGGAGTATAAATAGGAGAGTGGCTTTCTAATACAAAAAAGACCGTATGATCAGATTTCAATTCTACCTGATAAATGGTTCCTCTCGGAATAATAAGATAATCTCCGGTTACGAATTCAAGGTCTCCTACAAATGTTTTCAGAATTCCGGCTCCGTTATGAACGTACAAAAGCTCATCACATTCCGCATTTTTGTAGAAATAATCCATCGAATTTCTTGGTTTTGCCAATCCCATTTTCAGGTCGTTATTCATCAAAAGAATTTTTCGGCTATCCAGGAAATCATTTTCAGGAGTGACATTCATTCCCTTAAACATTCTGGGAGTAATGTTCTTTTCCACAGCTATCTTAGGAGTGACATCTTTCGGCTCACCGATAGATTTGATCTGTGTAGGGCGGTGGATATGATATAACAGAGAAGAAATACCATGGAAGCCTTCCGTACCGAAAAGCTGTTCATAGTAAAATTTATCTTCAGGAGACTTAAAGATCGTATGCCTTTTTGGTGGGATATTTCCCGATTGATGATATCTCATTTTACTTTCATATGTAGTTTCTCAAATTTAATCATTTTTCATGAATTGGCTCAATCTATATTTTTAAGCAAAGTTTTGTATTTGAAAAATAATTGTTAGATTTGCCTAACAATTTTAATTTCATGAAGCGAATATTATTTTCTGTCACTTTTTTATCAACCTATTGTTTTGCACAGGAGACGGACAGTTTGAGTTTACAGCAGATTAATAGTCAGGATTCTGCCAGCGTTATGAAGAGGGAATACAAGACCAGTAACATCGAAGATGTAGTGGTTACAGGAACCATAAAGCCAATGAGCAGATCCAAAAGTCCTGTGGCGGTTGAGATCTACAGTCAGAAATTTTTCCAGAAAAATCCTACTCCAAGTATTTTTGAGGCCATTGCCATGGTGAATGGAGTAAAACCTCAGCTGAACTGTTCTGTATGTAATACGGGAGATATCCATATCAATGGGCTGGAAGGTCCTTACACAATGATTTTGATTGACGGAATGCCGATTGTAAGCTCACTTTCCACCGTATACGGATTAAGCGGAATCCCTAACAGCCTGGTGGATAGGATAGAGGTGGTAAAAGGTCCTGCGTCTTCTATATACGGTTCTGAAGCGATGGGAGGAGTGATCAATATTATTACCAAAAATGCTTTGACTGCTCCTAAACTGAGTGTTGATATGATGACCAGTACCTGGAATGAAAATAACCTGGATCTTTCAACGAAGTTCAATATTGGAAAAAAGGCCGCTTCATTATTAAGTTTAAATTATTTCAGCTTTCAGGAAAGGATAGATCAGAATAAAGATAATTTTACGGACGCTACGCTGCAAAGCAGGATTTCGGTTTTCAACAAATGGAATTTTAAAAGAAAGGAAAACAGACAGGCAAGTTTTGCGATGAGATACCTGTATGAAGACCGTTTTGGGGGCGAAATGCAATGGAATAAGTCTTTCCGCGGAAGTGATGAAGTATACGGAGAAAGTATTTATACCAACAGAGCAGAGATTTTTGGTTTATATGAATGGCCCATGAAAGAGCATATTGTGACTCAGTTTTCTTATAATTATCATGATCAGAACTCTTTTTACGGATCAAATCCCTTTAATGCCACGCAAAAGGTAGCTTTTGTGCAGACGTATTGGGACAGAAGCTTCGGAAAGCATGATATTACTGCCGGGTTTACTTTTAAAAGAACATTTTATGATGATAACACACCAGGAACACTAGCTGCAGACGGGATCACCAATGCACCGATGAAATCCCCGATCTGGGGTGTCTTTATCCAGGATCAGTGGGAGATCAATGATAAAAATACTTTGCTGCTTGGGTACAGATATGATTATGATAAAGTACATCATTCCGTACATTCGCCGAGGTTTGCATGGAAATTCAATCCTAATCCTTATCACACTTTACGTTTCAATTTTGGAACAGGGTTCAGAGTGGTTAATTTGTTTACGGAAGATCATGCAGCTTTGACAGGTTCCAGGGAAGTCGTGGTAAAATCAGACCTGAAACCGGAAAGATCTGTTAACGGGAACCTGAATTGTATCTGGAAAATTCCGGTGGGAAGCCGTTTGCTGAATCTTGATGCTTCGGCATTTTATACGTACTTCAGCAATAAAATTGTAGGGGATTTTGATTCTGATCCGAACAAAATTATTTACGATAATCTTCATGGATATGGAATTTCAAGAGGAGCTTCCCTGAACGTTGATTTTGCATTTCAGTTTCCGCTGAGTGTCAATGTAGGAGTAACTTATCTTGATGTATACCAGAAATTTGATAATGAAAACCAGAAAACACAGCAGCTGCATGCTCCAAAATGGAGTGGTACTTATAACCTGACGTATAAGTTTTCGAATAATCTGACTATCGATTTTACAGGACAGTTCTACGGACCAATGCGACTTCCTGTCCTGGTAAACGACTACCGCCCTGAATATTCACCGTTTTATTCGCTGGCTAATATTCAGGTGTCCAAAAGTTTCAAATCAGGATTTGAAGTGTATTGCGGAATGAAAAATTTATTCAACTTCAGGCCTAAAGATCCTTTGATGAGACCATTTGACCCCTTCGATAAACATGTTGATGATCCTGTCAACAATCCTAATCATTATACTTTTGATACGGCATACGGCTATGCACCCATGCAGGGGATCAGAGGTTTCCTCGGAGTAAAATATATCTTAAAATGAAAAAAATAATTTTATTTTTAATGTTAGTGCCTTGTTTTTATCTGTCTCAGATGAAGACAGGCACTTTTTCTGATCTGGAAGCTCAGCAAAAAGAAAATCCTAAACCCATTGTGATCCATCTTTATACAGACTGGTGTGCGGTATGTAGGATTGAGGCTTACCGTTTGAGTCAGGATAAAGAGCTGGTTAATTTGATGAATGCCCAATTTTATTTTATCAACTTCGAGGCAGAGAAGACAAAGGAGACCATTCATTTTCAAAACCAGGAGTTTGAATATCTGCAGAATGGAAATTCCGGAATTCATGAATTGGCACTGGCATTATCAAAGAATAAAAATCAGCCGGTTTATCCTTTGTGGGTATTTCTGGATAAGTATCAGAATCTGGTGTATTATCAGGAAGGGCAGATGACGTCTGAAAAAATGAAGGAGAAACTGAAGGAGGTATCTGGTTTGTAAGTTGAGGGGTTTTTTGTTGGAAAACGCAAAGGTGCTAAGGTATTTCTTTTAATATGTTTTTAAGGCGCAAGGATTTTATCTGCGATAAAATTGTATGTTCCTAATACTATATATGGATTAATCTTTGCTGAAAATCTTTGATTTCTTGCGCCTTAAAACAACCTATTGTTTATTTTTTCTTTACTCCTTTGCGTTTTCCCGGCTTTAAAATATTTTCTGTATTTTTCGCAGATTACACATATTTTTGGTTTGTAAATTGGAAGATTTTTGTTGGAAAACGCAAAGGCGCAAAGTTTTTTCTTTTATTATGCTGTAAGGCGCAAGGATTTTATCTGCGATAAAATTGTATATTCCTAATACCATATGGTTAATCTTTGCTGAAAATCTTTGATTTTCTTGCGCCTTAAAACAACCTATTGTTTATTTTTTCTTTGCGCCTTTGCGTTTGTCCAGCTTTAAAATATTTTCTGTTTATTTTTCGCAGATTACACATATTTTGGTTTGTAAATTGGAAGTTTTTTGTTGGAAAACGCAAAGGCGCTAAGGTATTTCTTTTAATCTGTTTTTAAGGCGCAAGGATTTTATCTGCGATAAAATTGTATGTTCCTAATACTATATGGATTAATCTTTGCTGAAAATCTTTGATTTTCTTGCGCCTTAAACAACCTATTGTTTATTTTCTTTGCGCCTTTGCGTTTTCCCGGCTTTAAAAATCTTTTTTATTTCCCACAGATCGCGCAGATTACGCGGATCTCTGTAAAATTTGCTGCATCTACATGAATTTTTATCTGTAGTATTTGTGTGATCTGTGGGAAATTCTTTACTATTAAATTTTTGCATCAATCAAAACCGCCAGCTGAACACACGGCTCATCAGAACGGTTGCTCCATGCATGATTAGTTCCCCGCTGAATAACGATGTCTCCCGGTTTCAGAAGGGTTTCACCATCTTCCATGACGAGATAGAGCTCACCGGAAAGGATGATAACGTAATCCAGTGTAGGGGTCTGGTGCATCATCGGATGAGGTTCATTCTTTTTCCATTCTATGCCTAAATCTTTATCCGGCGGAACTACTACATATCTGAAATAAGTACCGTTTTTAGGAGTTTGTGGAAATCCTGTATTGGGAATTCCGGTTTCAAAATCCAGACTTGCTGGCATTGTCTGCGTATTCCATACATCTGAAATGATGAGCCCCGGAAAATGTTCTACAGCGTTTTCAACCTGCAGATCTTCTACAATAACGGATTTTCCGTCTTTCATTCCCGTTACGATACGTCTTGGTATTTTTATTCATCATTTCTCATAATAAGTTTATGACCCTGGGTCAGATTATTTTTTAACATAGAATGAGCTTTCATAACAGTTTCCAAAGAAAGATTTCCAACTATTTTATGCTGAGGAGGAAGGATTGTTCCGTTTTCAATAAGTTTTTTTATTTCCAGTAAACTGTTTTTATAATAGTCATATTTTTTAATCATACCATAAGTGTAATTGGAAATATTCATAATCAGAGTTCCTTTGTTGAACAATGTTTCATGAGCATCTTCTGTTACCAAAGCAGTAACATCTACATACGTACCATTGATTTTTAAAACCTCAGCCGTCACTTCAGACATATAATTTCCTACGAGATCAATTCCATATTCAAAAGGTTGATCATTATTGGCTTTTAAAATGTTTCCAATAAGGTTTTCTTCTCTGTAATTAACGATTTGATGACTTTTTAATCCATAATTAAGAAGCATGTGCCTGTTTTCTTCACTGCCAACGGTTGCTGTGATCTGCCGGATATTATGGGCCAGTAAAAGTTTGATTAAAAATGAACCAACACCTCCGGCCGCACCTGTCACAAGGACGGTATTTTCCGGATTTAATTTTAAACGGTTGACAATCTGTAAGGAAGTAAGTCCTGCGGAAGGGATGGAAGCTGCCTGTTCAAACGAAACATTTTTTGGTTTAAAAGAAACAATGGCTTCAGGAACAGCAATATATTCAGCATACGTACCGTTGCTTCCCATAGAACCGCTTCCACAATAGACTTCGTCTCCAATATTGAATTCTGTAACCTCTGAACCTTTTGCCACAATAATTCCGGATAATTCTCTTCCTAATATCGGTGAACTGATCAGTTTTCTTTCCAGTTCATTTTCCAGCATCTGATAGTCGATGGGATTGAAACCGCTTGCTTTAATCTGAATTAAAACTTCATTACTTTGAGGTTGGGGCTGTTCTGTGAATCCGTCTTCCAGCTTTCCGTTTTTATTTAAAATAACTGCTTTCATAAGATTAATTTGATATACAAATGTAAAGAGGGAATAGTTTATATTTGCTACTAGTTAACCAATGGTAACTAGTTACCTTCACGAAACTATTATGGCAAAAATTATTGAAAACGGTATTGAAAGAGAAGCCAGCTGCACCGAGGAATTGTTTGCAATGCGGGACAGTCTGGATGTTTTAGGAGGAAAATGGAAACTGATGATTTTACGGTATCTGACGAACAGACCGGACCAGATGATTCATTTTAAAAAGCTGGAACGCGGTATTGAAGGAATCTCGGCAAAAATGCTGAGCAAAGAATTGAAAGAGCTGGAAACGAATCTTTTGATCACCAGGACCATTCAGGATACAAAACCTATTACCGTAACGTATGCGGTGACAGAATATGGAAAATCTGTATTTCCGGTGACAGAAACGTTGGTGAACTGGGGAATCCTTCATCGTGAAAAAATCAAAGAATCAATGAATTCTTCCGGATAATAGATCAAAAAACCCTCAGACCCATATAGAGTTGAGGATTTTTAAATATACCAAATTGTTTATTAATTTTTATCTAGCCAGGATCGTACAAGTTCAGAATGATCTTTCACCCACTCTTTGGCAGTGGCTTCTTTGTTTTTACTCTGTTCCATTTTCATTAAAAGATCAGACATATTCTCATCATCAAAATGAAGCTTTGAAAAGAATTTTGCCAGCTCAGGATGATCTTTAGCAAAACTTTTTCTGGAATAGGTTTTAATCTGTTCCGCTTCACCATAAATCTTTTTGGGATCATCAAGAAACTTAAGCTTCATCTTACCAAACATCCAGTGAGGCTGCCATCCCGTTACCACAATCCATTCTTTTCGTTGTATGGCATTCTGTAACTCGGTGATCATGGCAATGGTAGAGGAGTTGATCTGATGATAATCCAGTTTATAATCTATGATTGCTTTGTCTGTTCCGGTGGTTAATCCAGCTCCTTTTTCAATTCCTATAATTCTGTGATTGAATTGATTTTTATGCTGATTGAGCTCTTCAATGGAGTTTACAGGAACATATTCCGGAACCACCAAACCTATACGGCCGTTGTTATAATTGGTTCCAAGATGCATTAATCCGGGAAATTTAGCCAGCTTTTTTGCGTGAGTGTATGGAAGCCATACTCCCATGAAAAGATCTGTATCTTCATTATTCATAGAAGCCAGAATCATATCCGTAGAGGCTTTTTGAATAATAACATGATATCCCTGCTCGTCCAGAATGGCTTTGGCAACGTGTGTCATCGCAACATCTTCTGCCCAGCCGTCTACCATTCCGATGGTAATATATTTAGAGTTTTTTATGTTTTCACACGAACTTAATGCTGTAAATAGTAACATTAAAACGGGGAAAAACAGGTATTTTAATTGTTTCATCTTATTGCTTTTTCTTTATAAATCCCTGAGTAATACGATCCAGGATAATGGCTAAAATCACAACGGATAATCCACTTTCAAATCCTAATCCGATATCCAGGTTATTAATTCCTTCCAGTACTTTCTCTCCCAAACCGCCTGCAGCAATCATTCCTGCAATCACAACCATGGATAAGGATAATAATATGGTTTGATTGATCCCTGTTAAAATCGTTTTCATGGCCAAAGGAAGCTCTACTTTGAATAGAATCTGAGGGCCGGTAGCTCCGAAAGCTCTTGCCGCTTCTACAATATCTTTCGGAACAGCCTCAATTCCTAATGTCGTTAAGCGAACAGCAGGAGGCATGGCAAAAATAATGGTTGCAAAAGCACCGGGTACTTTACCAATACTGAAAAACAGTACCGCAGGAATCAGGTAAACAAATGCGGGCATGGTCTGCATCAAATCCAGTAGAGGACGGATGATTTTATCAGCTATTTTGCTTTTAGCAGCCAGAATTCCCAGAGGGATAGAAAGGATAAGAGCTGTAATGGTGGACACAAAAATAAGTGCCAGGGTTTCCATGGTTTCTTTCCATAATCCCATTAAAAATATTAAGC
The DNA here is from genome assembly GCF_041914225.1 of Chryseobacterium sp. Lineage (GTDB taxonomy): Bacteria > Bacteroidota > Bacteroidia > Flavobacteriales > Weeksellaceae > Chryseobacterium. The sequence continues at coordinate 56,564 of NZ_JAYSDT010000021.1, read as the reverse complement.
TTAATCCGGCTGCGGTTACCACAGCGATGGCTTTTCCGGCTTTCCACAGTGCCAGAAGGGTAAAAAAGAGAATGATTACATAAAAAGGAGTGTTTGTTAATACCCATTCAATCCCCATGATAGAGGTATTTCCTAAGTGTTTTATAACATCGAATACAGGTTTTCCGTTTTCTGTGAGCCAATTGATTGCAGTTTCTACATATTGACCTATATCTATAGTTTTATTCATCTTATTGGTTGTTTGCGATTTCTTTTAATTCAATAATTTCTTCTTCGTTAAACTTTGTGGCTTCTATGACCAGAGATAACTGGGTAACAAGACCTAAAAATTTATTGTCTTCATCAATCACGGCAATGGACGACTTATTTTCAGAGATCAATGGCAGCATTTCTTCTACCGTCACTTCAGGATACACCGAAGGAACATTACTGTTGATAATAGATTCCACCGTAGGTTCTTTCTTTTTGGCAATTCTGACCACATCATTAAGGGTAACAAATCCAAGAAATTTATTCTGAAAATCGACCACAGGTAAGTTTTCTAATCCGGTGGCTCTCATTTTTCTTAAAGCTCCCTCGGGACCATCTTTTCTGAAACGAACCACTGTCGCTTTATCAAACATCAGAGATCTGGCCGTGATAATGGTTTTACGGTCTACTTTTTCTACGAACGCTTTTACATAATCGCTGGCAGGATTGGTTAAAATTTCTTCCGCTGTTCCTATCTGTTCTATGACTCCATCTTTCATGATGACGATACGGTCTCCGATTTTAATGGCTTCGTCCAGGTCATGGGTAATAAAGACGATGGTTTTCTGTAAGGTGTTCTGCAGTTCAAGCATCTGATCCTGCATTTCAGATTTTATCAATGGATCCAGAGCTGAGAAAGCTTCATCCATCAGCAATACTTCGGGATCATTGGCCAAAGCTCTTGCCAATCCTACTCTCTGCTGCATTCCTCCTGAAAGTTGTGAAGGATATTGGTTTTCGAAACCAGTTAATCCTACGATATCCAGTGCTTTCTGTGCTTTTTTATCCCGGGAAGCCTTGCTTTCTCCCCTGATTTCCAGTCCGAAACCTGCATTGTCTAAAAATGGTGTGATGAGGCAGCAATCCGAATTTCTGGAATACCATGCTCATTTCCGTTCTCCTTACTTCTAAAAGTTCCTTGTTGTTTTTACTGGTAATATCATCGTCATTGATGTATACTTTTCCTGAAGTAGGTTCATTTAATCTGTTTAGACAGCGCAATAAAGTAGATTTTCCGCTTCCGGAAAGCCCCATGATCACAAAGAATTCCCCTTCATAGATTTCAAAACTGGCTTTGTTGATTCCTATGGTACAGCCTGTTTTTTCAAGAATTTCCTTTTTGGAAAAACCTTTGTCTAAAAGTTCCTGTGCTTTTTCTTTGTTTTTGCCAAAGATCATGGTCAGGTCTTCAACCTTAAGTTTTACTTTTCTAGCATTTTCATTTTTTTCCATATTCAGAATTTTTCAATTAATAATTTGATATAAAAACTGCACACCAGTTTATTATATACATTTAGCTTTAGTTGTTCTGCTGCTGACGATAGAGTAAAATAATTTGCCAGGCCTTTAATAATAAAAGCTCCAAACAAAAAAATAACAGCATAGAGACCTGATGGCCTTATGTTTATTTTAAATATTTCAATAGATTATACTCTAGAAAAAGAGTGCATTATGCAAAAAGAAGTTAATCTTTTACATAGATTCTATAATTAAATTACTGATGAGGTAATTACAGATATGTGTACTGAACAACTTGAATGGCTACATTTAATCAAAATGCCTCCCAGCATCAAAAAACTGTATATCAATTTTTTATGACGATGCAAATTTACGAATTTTATATTAAATGGATTTTTGTATGGGTAAACTGTTGATTTTCAATACTGTTGTGAAGTAATATTTTCATGATGATTTTTTCTCTTATCATGAAAGTAAGAGAATCTTGATTGGAAAGAAATTTTTTACGAATAGCTTGTAAAATTATTTCAGTAAAACGGCAATAATCGCAAGGATAGCGGGTAACGCCTGAACGAAAAATATTTTTTTAGTGGCAGAAACGGCTCCATAAATTCCGGCTACAGCAACACATCCTAAAAAGAATAAAGCTACATTCGTCTGCCATTGTGGGTCTTTAATCAAAAATGACCAGATCAATCCGGCAGCCAGAAAACCGTTGTAAAGCCCCTGATTGGCAGCAAGTCCTTTGGTAGGTTTAAACATTTCCGGAGGCAGGGCTGCTTTAAAAACTTCTTTCCCTTTGGTTTCCCAGGCAAACATTTCCATCCAAAGGATATAAAGGTGTTCCAGTGCAACGACAGCGATCAGAATTTTAGCAACGATTTCCATGATTCAATATTTTTCTCATTGTAAAACTAAAAAAATAAAGTTAAGTTTGAGCATTAATTCTTACAATGGACCCGTTCAAAGCACATTTAAATAAATTCATTACCGTAACCGATGAGGAATATACTTCTATTGTATCATTTTTCAGGGTGATGGAGGTAAAGAAGAAGCAGAACCTGATGCTTGAAGGGGAGATATGCCGGACCATGTATTTTGTAGTGAAGGGATGTCTGAGAAAGTTCTTTATCAATGAAAAAGGAGTAGAGCAGACGACAGAATTTGCCATTGAAAACTGGTGGATTACCGATACATTTGCTTATGAAAGACAGATACCAACAGATTTCTCCATACAGGCAGTGGAACATTCTTCTATTCTGGTGATTGATCTTGAGCGTCAGGAAGAATTGTTGAAAAAACATCCAGTAATGGAACGCTATTTCCGCATGATTTATCAAAGAGCGTATGCTGCTTCAGAGCGTAGAATCCGGTATTTGTATGAAATGTCCAGAGAAGAACTTTATATGCATTTCAGTACATTGTATCCATGGTTTATCCAAAGGATTCCTCAATATCTTATAGCCTCCTTTTTGAATCTTACCCCGGAATATCTGAGTGAAATCAGAGCAAAGTTACGATCTTAAACCAGTTTAAGTTTTTTACGGATCAGAACCCGGAAATTTGTCATGTAATTAAAAGCCAATGCAATGACAGATACCAATAATCAATTTCCGCAGCTATTTTTAAGGCTGGCTCTTGCAGTGACGATGCTTTCTGCTGTTGCAGACCGGTTCGGATTATGGAGCAAGGAAAATTCGTCATGGGGGAATATGGAAAGTTTCAAAGAATATACAAGACAGCTTACCTATTTCCTTCCGGAATCTTTAAGCACATTCTCAGCGTATGCCGCTACTTTTTTGGAAATTTTTTTCCCTCTGATGCTGATTTTTGGATTTAAAACCAGAATTGCAGCGTATGGAAGCAGTATTCTGCTGCTGGTTTTTGCGGTATCCATGACCATTGCATCAGGACCGAAAGCCCCGCTGAATTACTCGGTATGGGTGGGAAGTGCTGCTGCACTTTTACTGGCGGTACAACAACGTTATTCTTTAAGTATAGATCAATTAACCAAAAAATAATAATATTATGAGCGCAAGATTAAATATTGCAACAGTAGATTCGGCAGTTTACAAAGCGATGATGGGATTGGAAGGATACTTACAGACCACTTCTTTAACCCATATTCAGAAAGAATTAATTAAAATCAGGGCTTCACAGATCAATAAATGTGCTTTCTGCCTTGATATGCACACCAAAGATGCCATCAAATACGGTGAAACCCCTCAGAGAATTTTTATTCTGAATGGATGGACAGAGGCAAAAGAATTTTTCACCGAAGAAGAACAGGTGCTTTTGGCAATGACAGAGGAAATTACACTGATCAGCCAAAACGGATTAACAGAAGAAACCTTCCAAAAGGCTAAAAAATTCTTTGATGATAACCAGATTGCCCAGATCATTATGGCTATTGTAACCATTAATGCATGGAACAGAATTGCAATAAGTACTCATCTTCCGATTGCAAAATAGTGAAGTCCGGGAGCGGGGAGATGGAAGATGGAAGTCAATGAAGACTGCATAATTTACGGATGTTTACTTATTAAAACACGGCCTTTCAAATTTGAAAGGCCGTGTTTTAATACAGGATTCAAAGTGATAATGTAAACAGTCTGGTATTAATTCTAAAAATAAATTCTAAGGTTAATTTTATTTTTTAAACGGAATTACATTGTCACTTCATTTCTCAGATATAAAAATTGCTTAAACTTTACCCAACCACAAAAGTCACAAAAGGTTTCAATTTAAAACACTTGAGTTCATTTAAGTAAGTTTAAAATGATACCGCAGAAAAGTTCACATAAGATGAAAATCAAAGATTTACATAAAACTTAGGTGTACTTATTACGCATAAGGCTTGTTTCTGAAAACACTTAAGTGTTTAAAACTTTTGTTCCTTTTGTGGTTAAAATAATGAATATAAAAGTTTAAACAATTTCATCCTGTAAGTATTTAAATTAATAAATCGCTACAGGATTTACATTCACCTGGGTAGAGCCTACATATAAAGGCTGTCCCAATACAAATAAAAATTCCCAGATTTTTTGCTTCACCAATGGACGGCTGTCGATCAGTTCCAGGTTATAGATTCCTTTTTTGGCCAGCATAAACTGATTGATGGGAAATTCTTCTTTGCTTTTTGGATTTGGATAGACTTCAGAAGCCCAGGTGTCCCCTCCAAAAGCTACGATTCCCTGATCGGCAAGCCATTTTGCGGCATCCATTCCGATTCCAGGCTCTGTTTCAAGGAATTGCTGGTTGTTTCTACCAATCAATTCAAGCCATCCGGTGTTGAAAAGGATGATATCACCTTTTCTAAGGGTAAGACCCTGCTTTTTTAAAACAGATTTAATGTCTTCTATAGTAAATTCTGTTCCGCCAGGTACAATTGGTTTTCCATAATGAGCAGTCATATCAAGCACTACACCACGGGTTACAAAAGGTGGCACTTTTTCAACGCCCAGTTTCTTGACACCTTCTACGGTTACAAAGTCTGTTGCTTTGTTTCCGTTGTAGTAAGTATTATCAATACCGATGTGCCCGATTCCGTTGAGCTGTGTTCCCACTCCGGTCCAACCGTTGACCAATTCATCATTGAAGGTAAATTTATTTGGTCCTATGCTTTTTCCGCCCTGTTCTCCGGGCTGGATATTATATAAATTAAAACTTCTGTGTCTGAAAGCAGGAAGGTTTTTATCAATCGGAACGGCAAGCGCTAACGTTTTGCCCTGTTTCACGAGTCCTAATGCCTGTTTTACAACTTCAGGAGTCAATAAATTGGCAGCTCCGATCTCATCTTTTGAGCCATAGGCAGAAGGATACCATGATTGGTCTTCCGGATTAACTAATGTTTGAGCCTTTATGCTAATGCTGTTGATAGTCAATAGTGTTGCTAACCCGAACACTTTGATCAGATTATTTTTCATTTTTTATAAGGATTGAGGTTAAAAGAAAGGAAGCCGGAAGCTGGGAGAGGGAAGTTTTATTAGTGTATTGATAATCAGAAGGCTTATATTACACTTTTCTGCATGTAACAAAGAGATTCCTCCTTCGTCGGAATGACAATTGAAGTTAAATTGTAAACCAATCTATTTATTATCCGACATCAATAACTTCCATCTTCCAGCCTCCATCTTCCAGCTTTATATTATATCTCGCTTAAAGCCGAATTGATGAAGTTCAATTCTTCCTGGGAAAGGTCAATAGACATTGCTTTTGCATTTTCGATGGCTTGCTGGGCATTTCTTGCTCCTGCCAATACTACGGTAATTGCCGGCTGTAAAGTTGTCCATCTTAATACCAGTTGAGAAAGGCTGGCTCCTTTTTCCTGCGCAATAGGTCCGATTTTTTCCAGGAAAGTTTTTACCTTATTCAAATCAAACTGAGAGAAATATCCGTTTCTGTGATCGTTATCTTTCAATTGGGTTTCTTTGAAATATTTACCGGTTAAAAGACCTCTTTCCATCGGACTGTAAACGATAATTCCCGAATTGTTTTCCAAAGAATAAGGAACAAGATCATTTTCAATAGCACGGTTCAGCATACTGTAAGAAACCTGGTTGCTGGCAAGTTTTAACGTTCTGTTAGCTTCTTCCATTTGAGCCACACTGTAGTTGCTTACCCCTGCAGCACGGATTTTCCCCTGTTGGATCAATAATTCCATAGCTTCCATAGTTTCGCAGATTGGCGTAGTGCTGTCCGGCCAGTGAAGCTGTAAAAGGTCGATATAATCTGTCCCTAATCTTTTTAAACTCTCTTCAACTTCTTTGATGATATTTTCTTTAGAAGCCAGTTTATAAACCGGAAGAGTTTTTCCTTCGTCTTCAGCATCAAAGAAAAATTCTCCTTTGCCATTATTGCTTCCGTCCCATACCAATCCGAATTTTGTTAAAAGCTGGATTTTTGAACGGTCTTTTCCTTTGATAGCTTCACCAATCATTTCTTCACTCAGCCCGAAACCATAAAAAGGTGCCGTGTCGATAGATGTTACTCCGTGATCCAATGATGCGTGAATAGAGTTGATAGAATCCTGCTTTTCATTACCACCCCACATATTTCCACCGATTGCAAATGCTCCGTGTGTGATTGTTGATAATTCTAAATCAGTGTTTCCTAATTTTCTGTATTCCATTTTGTTTGTTTTAAAATTGATTTGTTTATTTACCACCCCGTCAAACCTTTTATTTGCTAAAATGTCATTCTGAATGAAATGAAATGTAATGAAGAATCTCAGATGATTGATTGTTAATGAGATTCTTCCTTCGTCAGAATGACAAAGTTCAAATAATTTGATTTTTGAGATAATTTCAATCAGTTTATTGATTATTTTGTTGTGGTTAAAAATTATTTGTTATTTAATTCCTTTAAAATTGCTTCTCCCACACTTTTTGCAGATTGTGGATTCTGTCCTGTAATCACTCTCTGATCTGCTACCACATGATTCTGCCAGAGTCCTGATTTCTCAAATTTTGCTCCTCTTTCTTTCAGCTTATCTTCCAGTAAGAAAGGAACAACATCTGTTAATTTAACTTCAGATTCCTCTTCATTGGTAAAAGCATTGATTTTCTTTCCGTCCACAAGATATTTCCCGTTATTCAGTTTGATATTCACCAAACCTGCAGGACCATGGCATACTCCGGCTACAATACCTCCGTTTTCATAAATTTTGGAAGCGATATCTGACAGTTCTTTATTGTCTGCAAAATCCCACATGGCTCCGTGTCCTCCTGCATAAAAAATGGTTGAATATTCCTTAGGATTTACCTGTGACGGCATCATAGAATGATCAATCTTGTTTTTGTATTCTGTGTTTTCCCAGAATTCTTTGTTTACCGGATCTTTCAGATCGAAACCATCTACCGGAGGAGTGCCGCCTTTCGGGCTTACAAAGTCTATTTCATATCCTGCCTTGTGAAGAACTTCCCACGGGTGAGACACTTCACCCAGATAATATCCTGTATCTTCACCGGTACTTCCTTTTTTATCATGGCTGGTAACAACGAATAATATTTTCTTTTTCATATTCTTTGATTTCTTGGTTTGAGCCTGAACGAATCCTATGGTAAAGACTGCAAGCATTAAAAACGCTAATCTTTTCATACTTATATGATATGGGTGGTATAAATCTGTGGTTTTTCCTGAAGCTTTTCATCCACCAAAGCTCCGAAAGCCTGGATATAAGGTTGCTGGTTGTGCTGATCCAGCCCTTCTTTGCTTTTCCATATTTCGTAGAAAACAAATTCATTTTTGTCTTCAATTCCCTGATGTAAGCTGTAAAGCTCACATGCTTCTTCTTTTCTTGTTTCTTTTACCATATTCTGAAGAACTTCCAATACTTCTGGTTGATGTTCTTCTTTGGTTTTTATAATGGCTGTTAAATGAATTTTCATAATTAAATATAATTTTCAATTGAAGTATAGATTGGTTTCCATCCCAGTTCTGTTCTGGCTTTATCTGCACTACATATACTGTTGGATGCAAAACCGAAATAGCCGCCTGCAGGCCCGAAATTATCAACAGCATCCTGTACGCTTAAAGATCTGGCCGGTTCCAGGTTATATTTTTTACTGATGATTTCTGCAATGTTTTTCAGAGAAGATGAACCATTTTCTGCGTAATACACAGAGCCTTCTTTTGCTTTTTCCAAAGCCAGCACATACAGGTCTGCCAGATCTTCAATGTGTAAATTCGACCAGATATTTTCACCTTCGCCAAAATAAACACCGTGTCCTTTTTTCTGGGAAAAATTAATCAGGGCCGGAACCTGGATGCTGTCTTTTTTTATGCCCAGACCTTCCCCATACACCATGGTAGGAACAATAACGATGCTTCTTATATCTTTTTGAACAGATTGAAGTACATAATTATTGATAAGTACTCTTGATGCCATTTCCAGTCTTGGAGTCAAAGGAAAATCTTCCGTATACACAAAATCACTCCTTTTACCATTTTCTTTACCTCCAAAAATGGCAGATCCTGAAGTAAAAATGAAGGTTTTATGACTTCCCTCCAGAGCTTTGATAAAGTTATCCACAGCATAAGCATCATCAGCAGAATCAGCATTGTGAATGACGGCATCAACACCGGCAACAGCTGCTTTGATAAGGCCTTCATTGTGAATGTTTCCAATAATTGTTTTGATTCCCAATGATTCCAGTTCCTGTACATGGGATTCATTACGGACCAGTCCTGTCACTTCATAATTCCTCTCAAGGAGCTTTTGGGCAATACTACCGCCAATATAGCCGGTAATACCGGTGATCAGTATTTTTTTCATGATACCAGTTCAGATTTTAATTCTTTTTCAAAAACATTTCTTACATGTTCTCTGTAAAGCTTCATATCGCGCTCTATATTGGCATTTTTCTCCACATCGTGGAAGTGGAAGCTTTCCATTTTTTCCATAGAAACAAAAGCATTCATTCTGTGGAACCCAAACAATGGTCCTTCATCCACGCTTTTTTCATTAAAAAATTCTCCGGGTAGCGTGAAAGCGGTTGAAGGAGCATTCCAGCTTGTAGTAAGCATGTATTTTCTGCCGCCAAGCATTCCTCCTGTACCATAATTGATTTCAGGGTTTTCAGCCTTTCTTCCGTCACTCATATAAATTCCTTTGGCATGGCCTGCAGTGAACACTTCATCAATATATTTTTTCAATCCGTTCGGAAGCTGGAACCACCAGATCGGAGTGTGGTAAATAATGTAATCTGCCCATACAAACTTCTGAACTTCTTCGTGTTTGTCATAATTTTCGCTTACATTGGTGACCTTTACTTCTACGTTGTCAAATTCTTTAAGAACTGCCAATGTATTTTCTGCGATAGTCTGATTATATTTTCCTCCGGAATGTCCGAAACTCTGTCCTCCGTTGATGATTAGTACTTTTTTCATTTTTTTATGATTGTTTAAATTTTACTCTGCAAAGTTAGGATGGATGTTTGTATAATAAAAATAATATAAATTATATGAAAGTATTATTTAAATTATATTTTGTTGAGTTCAGCAATTTGGTTTAAAGTTTAAGGTTGAGAATAGTGAATGGTGAATGGTCAATGCGCTTCGCTTGTGAATTTTTGAGAATATATCAGTTCACTATTGACTTTGCGAAGCAAAAATTGACGATTGATTTTTGACTTTTTCTCTTTTCATGGTAAAATATCATATCATCCCTAAACCGGAATTATGTTATGACAGGTAAATTTGTCTAACAAATTGAAGGATAATGATACAGATAGCTGTTTTTAGTGATGTACACGGAAACCTTCCTGCATTGGAAGTGGTGTTGAAGGATATTGAGCAGAGGGGAATCAGCCAGAAATTCTGCCTGGGAGATCTGGTAGATTTTGCACCCTGGGGAAATGAAGTGATTGAAAAAATAAGAAGTCTGAACATTCCTTGCCTGATGGGAAATCATGATGAAAGAATTGCCTTTGATCTTCCTGTTGTTCCATTGTCCAAGCATTCAGAAGAAGAAACCAATGCCCGCTTTATTGCGATAGATCATTCTAAAAAACATATTACACAACAGAATAAAAAGTTTCTCGCTGAACTTCCTTTTCATTTAAAACTCAATTATAAGACAGGAAAAAGGCACTGGAATATTCAGCTGGTTCACTCGAGCCTTGAGAGTAACGATACCTACCTGTACGAATCAGGAAATGATGAAGTTTTCAGGATGATGCTGGAAAGTGCGGATGCTGATCTGGTTGTGATGGGACATACCCATTTATCATTTAAAAAACAGTTTGACGACCAAACATGGGCTGTCAACTGCGGTTCTGTAGGCCGTTCCAAAGAAGAAAACAGACTGGCTTCTTATCTGGTATTGACTTTGGACGAAGAAAAGATTATCCCTGAAATTGTACAGTTATCCTATCCGGTTGATGAAACTGCCCGTCAGATACGTGAAAGCGGTATTCCGGATTATTATGCCATATTCTGGAGAATAAAATTGTATCAATATTATAATTATTTTGTAAATTTGCATCAGAATATTAATAATTAAGTCATGGTTAATTTAGAATGGTATCGGACTTTTAAGGCGATATATAAAACCGGGACGTTGACAGGCGCAGCAGATGCATTATTCATATCACAGCCGGGAGTAAGCCTGCATTTAAGCTCTTTGGAAGCTTATGTAGGATATAAACTGTTTGACAGAACCGGTAGAAAAATGATCCCGACAGAGCGAGGTAAAGTATTGTTTAATGCAGTAGCCGAGCCTCTTACCAAACTGGAAGATGTAGAGAAAAATTTTCAGAAATCCACAGAAAAGCTTACACCTACAATCAGTGTGGGAATGTGTTTTGAGACTTTTCAGACTACGCTGGAACAATATGTTTCATCACTGCCTTTTAACCTGATTATCAGTTTTGGTGAATATCCCGAAATGCTGGATCAGCTGGATAAAGGAATTCTGGACCTTATCATTACTCCTAAAAAAGGCTCTTCACCCAATATAGAACATGAAGCATTCTCTTCTGAGCAGATCATTCTGGTTGGAGGGAAGGATGTAGATACTGCCGCTTTCAATAAAGTTTTAAAAACAAAAGATGCTGAGCAGATAGAGGAATGGCTGAAGAACGAAAAATGGTATGGAACTACCGGAGATATGGAACATCTTTTCCAGTTCTGGACCTTGAATTTTGGGCATAAACCGAATTTCAGGCCGAATTATATCGTTCCCAATCTGAATTCAATTATCCGCTGTCTGAAGGGAGGAACAGGATTGGCTGTTGTCCCTGATTTCCTATGTAAAAACGACATTGAAGGCGGTGACGTGAAAATGATCTGGGAAGGAAAGAAAAAGCTGGAAAATACACTGTATTTCGGATGTCGCAAGAAAACGAATTATCAGGCCGAAATAGAGCATATTAAAGGCTTATTCCGTCAGGTGATGGGTAAGTAAAACCATATCCCACATCTGTAAACCGTTTTCATAAATAGGAGTTGGATAATTTTCAATAAAGAAGTTTTTCCGGATTCCGGTTTTTATGAAATCGTTTTTCTCATAAAACCTGATCTGTTGGAAGCCGGTATCCGACGTTCCAACGGTCAGTGTTTTATAATGATTTTCTTTGGCAATTTCTTTGGCCTTGTTCATCAGGATACTTCCGATTCCTTTGCTTCTGTAGCTTTCAGTTACAGCAACATTTTTTATTTCCAGTTCGGTCTCACTGATTTTGCATAATGCCATTACAGCAATATCTTCTATGCCATCATGTAAAAGATAGACGTCAGATTTGAAAATATACTGATCAATGGCTTCTTTGGTTTCATCGGCCAATAACAGGAGATGATAAGGTATTTCCAAATCGGAACTTAATTGATGAAAAATAAAATCTCCCATTTACAGACTCATATGAATAAGCGGATAATCTTTTCCAGAACCGTCCTTTTCAGATCTTCCGATTTTTTTGAAACCCATCTTTTCGTAAAACCCGATGGCCTGAGGATTTTGCTCATTAACATCCACTTTAGTTAATCCGGTTTTCTCTTTCATAAACTGATAAAGCGTTTTTCCATAGCCTTTTCCACGGGCATCATTATGAATAAAAAGCATTTCCAGATTACCTTCTGCTACGGAGGCAAAACCTTTAGCGTTATCATTTTCTGTAATTAAATAAACATCAAGGTTAGGAAGATAGTCTCTTGGAATAGCTTCTTTAAAATAATTGAAATCTTCTTCTGCAAGGAAATCGTGGGTTGCTTTTACGGCCGATTCCCATATTTCCATAATTCTTGGATAATCTTCTGCATGAGCCAGTCTGATGTGTTGTGACATGATTTTTAATTTGAACAAAAATAAAGAAAATTGAGGAGGAATGCCAGCAGGAGTTAAGATTTGAGGATGGAAGATGGAAGTTAGAGGTTAGAAGTGTAGAGGGTTGGTTTTATCGACTACTCATTCCCCTTCCTTGAAGGGGTCGTTTATACATCATCTTAAAAACCTTATGAATAAGAATCTTTTAACAGAAACAGTAAAAATGGTAGGCAGGATTTTCATTTTTTTATTGCAAATTTGTTTATCACTTTATATTAATCATTAAAATAAAGACTTATGCAAAAGAAAACCTATCCAGGACAGCCTGTGGTAACTTTAAATAATGGAGTGGATATTCCGGCTTTAGGCTTTGGAGTATGGCAGATGGATGATCTGAAGGAATGCGAAAATGCAGTCATCAAAGCTATCCAGACAGGATACAGAATGATTGATACTGCTGCTATTTACCAGAATGAAACAGCAGTAGGTGCTGCCGTAAAAAATAGTGGTGTAGACAGGGATGAACTGTTTATTACATCAAAAGTCTGGGTTCAGGATCACGGATATGAAAAAGCTAAAAAAGCTTTTCAGAGAACATTGGACAGGCTGCAGATGGATTATCTTGATATGTATCTTATCCATTGGCCTTATGGAGATTTTCTGGGAACATGGAAAGCTTTGGAAGAACTCTATCAGGAGGGGAAAATCAAAGCTATCGGAGTATGTAATTTTACAGTTGAGAAACTGGAAGAATTGAAAGCAAATTCAGCAGTTTTACTGGTAATCAATCAGATTGAACTGCATCCTGTATTCCAGCAAAAAGAACTGCAGGTGTATGACAGGGAAAATAATATCATAACACAGCCATGGAGCCCGCTTGGAAATGGTAATGCGGATCTTTTAAGCAATCCTGACCTGAAAGCAATTGCAGAAAAATATGGTAAAACCGTAGCACAGGTCATTCTGAGATGGCATCTGCAGGAAGGATTTGTGGTGATTCCAAAATCTGTGACTCCGTCCAGAATTGAGGAGAATTTTAATGTATTTGATTTTGAGCTTACAGAAGATGAGATGAATGTCGTTCGTAGCTTAGATACGGGAAAAAGATTATTCTTTGATCCGAAGGACCCTGCATGGGAACAAAAGATGTTAAATTCTGTAGCAGATATTTAATAGAAATCAGAAATTAAGAATATTCCCACAGCTTTCACTGTTTCACAGATTACAATCTGTGTTTTCTCTGAGATCTGTGGGAATTGTATTTTTATTCAGGATGAGGAATATCATATCCTGTTGAAAATGAGCTGTTCCTATTTTTTGTACCTTTTAATTAAAATAATTCTTATGTTTTGGCCGGATACAATCAGTAAAAAACTGGGGATAAAATATCCTGTAATTCAGGCTCCGATGTTTGGAGTCAGCACGGTACAAATGGCTGCAGCAGCGGCTAAGGCAGGCTGTCTGGGGTCATTGGCATTGGCTGATCTTTCTGCAGACCAGTCTGTTGAATTGATCAGAGAGACAAAAAAACTGACAGATAAACCTTTTGCTGCCAATATTTTTGTCCATCACATTCCTGCACTGACAGATGCTTTAAAAGAAAAATATAGTAAAACCAGGCGGTTTATAGAACAGCTGGCCAGAGAAAATAATATAGAAGTACATCTTCCGGGCCTTGATGCGATCGGTATTAACAGTTATCATGAACAGGTGGATGCTATTATTCAGGAAGGCTGCAAGATTCTGAGTTTTACCTTTGGAAATCTGGATCCTCAGAGTATTCAGAAATTAAAAGAAAACGATGTTATCCTTATTGGTACGTGCACTTCTGTAAATGAAGCTTTAATTCTTGAAAAATCGGGGATTGATATTATTTGTGTTCAGGGGATAGAAGCCGGAGGTCACAGGGGAAGTTTCGAAGCCGAAGATATTCCGCAGATCGGAGGTTTATCTTTATTGTCACAGATATATGATCAGGTAAATGCTCCTTTGATCTATGCAGGAGGAATTTATGGCTCAAGAACATTGCAGGCTGTTAAAGATTTAGGGGCACAGGGCTTTCAGGTTGGTAACCTTTTACTAGCTTCCCGAGAAAGTGCTTTGCTGCCGTTTGAAAAAGAAAGATTGAAAAAAGTAAGAGAAGAAGAAATTGTTTTAACGAAGAGCTTCTCCGGAAGATATGCCAGAGGAGTAAAAAATAAATTTATAGAAACCGTTGAAAACTCAGAATATATTTTACCGTATCCCTATCAGAATAAACTGACCAATGCCTTACGTAAAGCTGCAAAATCTCTGCAAAATCCGGAGTTTGTGGGAATCTGGGTCGGACAATCCATTCATCAGTATAGTGAACGTTCTACAGAAGATATTCTGAAAAATTTAATCAGCCAGTGTGAAAAAAGATAAACAAACATCAATAAAAAAGCTTCAGATCATATTTCTGAAGCTTTTTTATTGAGTTATTTCGTTAAATCCAATCCGCCAAAGTTTCCGGAACTCATCATTAAATAAACACCATCCGTTTTATCTAATGTATTCCAGTAGGCATGAAGATCTTCAGCATTGGTGAAAACCCTTAAATTGTCATTTCTGAATTTTTCCTTGATGAATTCAGGAGAAATAGGTTCCATTCTTTTAATCTTCAAAGCATCTTCAGAATAGAAAACCACAGCTTCGTCCAGGCCATCCATAGCGTGGTCATACTGCTCAAGGAAAGCAGGATTTAAGCTTGAATAAGTATGAAGCTCCAGAAATCCATGCTTCTTATCATTTTTAAACTGTTCTAAGAATGCTTTTACGGCAGCTTTTACCTTACTTGGTGCATGGGCAAAATCTTTGTAAAGGATTCCTTTATCTTGTCTTTCCACTTTTTCAAGACGTTTGGAGGCACCTTTGAAGCTCATGATCGCCTCATAGAAATCTTCATCCATGATGCCAAGCTGCTGGCAGATATGTCTTGCTCCTTCAAGGTTCAACAGGTTATGTGCTCCAAAAACAGAAAGCGGAACATCTCCCATTTCAGTTTTTAAATATACTTTACCGTTACTGATTTCATATTCGGGAGTTTTGTAAGGGATCTTTCTGAAATAATTTTCAGCATTTTCCACTACTTTTACTACTTCCGGGTCTTCTTCATTGTATACCAGAACCCCGCCTGCAGTAATGCTTGCCACAAATTTTCTGAACTGCTCAATATAATCATCAAAAGTTTTGAATACATTGATGTGGTCCCATGCAATACCGCTCATTAAAGCAATATTCGGCTGATACAGTAAAAATTTTGAGCGAAGGTCAATAGGAGAGGAAAGGTATTCGTCACCTTCCAGCACCATGAAGTCATTATCCTGGGTCAGTTTTACCATACAGTCAAAACCTTCAAGCTGGGCACCCACCATAAAATCAACGTCTTTCTGATGGAAATTCAGCACATGAAGAATCATTGAGGTAATGGTTGTTTTACCATGTGATCCTGCAATGACAACTCTGGTTTTATTTTTAGACTGTTCGTAAAGGAATTCAGGATAAGAATATATTTTCAGGCCCAGTTCTTTTGCTCTTGCCAGCTCAGGATTATCCTGATGTGCATGCATCCCGAGAATGACAGCATCAATATCCGGAGTGATCTTTTCCGGGAACCAGCCCATTTCCTGGGGCATTATTCCTTTCTTTTCCAGTCGGGATTTTGAAGGTTCAAAAATAGCATCATCAGAACCGGTTACCTGATATCCTTTGTCTTTTAATGCGATGGCAAGATTATGCATGGCGCTTCCGCCAATGGCAATGAAGTGGGTTTTCAATTGTCTTTACTGTTTTTTAACATTAATATTAATGATCTGCTGGAAAGCTTCAAGAATATTGTTCCAGTTGGTCTGGTAATTCGGAATGATCATGCTGGCATCCGTTTTACTGCCTTCATTGGGACCTTTCTTAACATTGATGGAAGTCGAAATATTGTCATACAATTTTTTACGGTCTTCCTGTATCCTCCTGAAATTATTCTGAGAAAGAACCTGGTCCAGTTTCTTTAAATCTTCATCAGAAATTTTAAAATCCTGTTTGTATTTTTTTCCCTGGCCTTCAAAAGAATAGTGTGCATTATTACCTTTTATAAGCAGGTTTTCATAAACAGGAGCATAGCCTCCGCTTTTCGAATAGCTGATATCAAAATCCGAATATACCTTCTGGCTGTTGCATGAAACTAATACTATGATTGCGAATAATATTCCAAGTATTTTGTTCATAATTTTTAATTTACTTAATTATTTGAATCCTTTTGTTCTAATTTTTTAGCTTTAAGTTCTTCATCATAATTGTGTAAAAGATTGAAATCTTCTGTCTGCTCAATAGCAGTCATGATTTTCAACAGGATTTCCGGTGCTTTTTCGTTATCATAATCAATATCCAAAGGAGCTTTGAATTCCATCGTAGGTTTCACACCGGTTACCTTCACGCGGAGTCCTTTCTTGTCAAAAGCTCTTCTGAATCCGTTTATTTTAATTGGAATCACAATAGGACGCTGATTTTTTACCAATTTGGCCGTTCCTCTTCGTCCCTGTGCAAAAGCTGATGTAGTACCCTGAGGGAAAGTAGCTACCCAGCCATTGTCCAATGCTTTCATAATATTGTCTACCTCACTCATGTCTACCATTCGGTTGACATTTTTTCCTTCAGATCTCCAGGTTCTTTTTACCGTTACAGCTCCTGCAATTTTAAAAATCTTGGGAAGAATACCTTTATTCATGGTTTCTTCGGCAGCAACATAGTAAAAATCGATCTTTGGGTTTAGCAGATAGATCGGGTTTTTTATCGTGTTTAAGTATCCGTTGTTTACAGCACAGAAAGCATGGTACATTGCTGCTACGTCTGCAAAATAGGTCTGGTGGTTAGACACAAACAATACATTGGAATCTGGAAGATCCACAAGGTGTTCTGTGCCGGTAATCTTCAGTTTATTAAAGCCATTGAACCTTCTGTAGGATACAATACCTAAAATAAAAATAATAAACCTTTTCAAAAAATAAGGTGTTCCGAATGCATCGGTGAAAATATTTTTCTTCGCCATTTCTCAATTAAACACGGTAGTGCAAAGTTACATTTTTTTCAGCAACTGGCTGAATTCACTTAATATCATTGCTGTAGCGCCCCAGATAATGTATCCGTTGAAATTAATGACCGGCACTTCATGTCCGCCTGCACTCGGCAGAGCCATAATTTCAGGCGTGTCTGAAAGATTGAGAAAAGATGTGATCGGAAATTCGATCGTTTCCACTGCTTCCGTCTGCTGAAGAACAAAGGCAGGATTTTTTTTAGTATAGGAAATATAAGGATATACGTAAAAATTGCTTGGCGGAATATAAATAGGGGACATTTCTCTGATGATTCTTACATAATGCTTGTCTATCCCTATTTCCTCAGAGGTTTCCCGAACTGCAGTTTCTGCAAAGTCTCTGTCCATTTCCTCACGCTTTCCCCCGGGCAGTGATATCTGTCCGCTGTGTCTGTCGTGCTCATTAATAGTCCTTTGAATCAATGGAAAATACCACTCGTTGTCTTTCAGATATAAAACAATATTGACTGCTGCAAATTTGGGATTCTTTGCCAATACTTCATCATAAGTAAAAACGGGACGGTAGGGAGGTGAGAAGACTCCATGGGCGTGCTCACCCGGAAGTTCCACACTTTTTATTTTTCTCAATAAATCTTTTCCAAAATTTTCCATAGCTCAAATTTAGCAATATATCTTGAAGAAATAAGGGCCCTTAACATTAATTAACCAATAGGAAAAGTTCATCAATAGTGAATTTTGCTTCGCAAGTGGATAGTGAATTGTTATTGTCACAAAAATTGACAAACGAAGCAAATTAGCTATGCAGCAATAGTTATTATTGCTGAATTTTCAATTTTACTGCTATTTTTTTGAATTTATTTTTCTGATTTAACTAACACAGCAGGAATATGTTTTACCGGAAAATTAACCGAATTGGCAATGAAGCAATATTCATTCGCTTTATGATGAAGCTGTTCTGCTTTTTCAACCATTGATGCTTCTGCAACGGTCACTCTGGGATGCAAGATCACTTCTGTAAAATGACCGCTTCCGCTGGCTGTTTCTGCCATTATGCCCGAAGCTTCATCAGTATATTCTGTCACAATAATACCGGCTTCAGAACAGAAGTGCAGGTACCAGAGCATGTGGCAGGAGGAAAGGGAAGATAAAAGCATTTCTTCCGGATTATATTTTGTTCGGTCTCCACGGAATGCCGGATCAGATGATCCTTCAATAACAGGTTTGTTTTCTGCTGAAATGGTATGGCTTCTTTCATAATCTCTGTAACTGCTGGTTCCGGAACCTTTGTTTCCTGTCCATTGGATGGTGGTTTTGTAATGGTGAGTTTTCATATGTAAAAAGTAAAAAGTTTTTTTGTTAAAATTCAATAGGAGTGGCTTTAGCCCACCTGACCAAAAAATATCCATTGGCTTCAGCCAAAACTTAAATTGTCAATCATGTTCTGTTCTTATCAATAAATTACAAAAACGAAAAGACCTTCAGTACAACTGAAGGCCTTAAATTTTTTAATTGGAGAATTCTATTAATTCTTCTTTTTTAGCATTGTAGATTTTGTATTCTAAATATTTAAAAGAATCTCTTGGAACAATGGTTACCCACTTTTTGTATTTGATAAACCATTTCATCTGGATACTTTTAATGCCTTTTGTAAGGTAGGCTTCCACAAACGGGTGTACATGCAGGTAGACTTTTCCTTTTTCCTTCTGCAGGATGTTTCTTAAGGTTTCACCCATTCTTTCCACGATAACAATAGGAGCTACAATTTCTCCGTCTTTGTTCGGGTTTTCTTCTTTGGTTTCGATCTGCTTTTCCGGACGGTTTCTTTGTCTGGTGATCTGGATCAGACCAAATTTACTTGGAGGAAGTATTTTGTGGCGGGCTTTGTCGCGCTTCATTTCCTCTTTGAGATGCTCGTAAAGATCTCTTCTGTGATCAGAATTCGGCATGTCTATGAAATCGATAACGATGATCCCTCCCATATCGCGGAGGCGAAGTTGTCTTGCGATTTCAGTAGCCGCCATTTTGTTCACTTTCAGTGCGTGTTCTTTATTGACAGCCGTTCCGGTAGTAATATTGTTTCCGGAGTTGACGTCAACGACGTGAAGGGCTTCTGTGTGCTCAATAACAAGATAGGCTCCTTTAGAACTTGGAATGTTTACGTGCTTTCCAAAGCTCTGTTTAAGCTGTTTTTCAACATTGTAATATTCCAGAAGTGGAATATGAGAATCATAAAACTGGACAATATTTTTCTTTTCAGGAGCAATTACTTCAATGTAATTCTTCATTTCGTTCACCATCTGTTCATCGTCACAGATGATATTCACGAAGTCCTGGTTAAAATTGTCTCTTAAAATAGCTGAAGCTTTGTCTTCTTCGCTTAAAACTTTAGACGGAACTTTATTTCTCTGGATATTTTTAAAAGTGCTTTCCCATTTCTGAACCAGCTGGTTCATGTCATTATGAAGGTCGGCTACTTTTTTTCCTTCTGCTACTGTTCTGATGATAACCCCGAATCCTTCAGGCTTAATGCTGTCGATAAGGGTTCGCAGTCTTTCTTTTTCCTCAGAGCTTCTGATTTTTTTGGAAATTGAAACTTTATTGTCAAAAGGAATTAAAACCAGAAAGCGTCCTGTTAATGAAATCTGGGTAGAAATCCTGGGACCTTTGGTAGAAATTGGTTCTTTGGTAATCTGTAGCAGAACCAGATCGTCTTTGGCGATTACTTTGTCTACTGTTCCGTTTTTGTCTATTTCGGGCTGTATCTCGAAATTTTTTAAGCTCGAAGTGCTTTGTTTTTTGGAAATAGTATCTTTTAAAAACTTTCTGTACGTAAGGTACTGCGGTCCCAGATCCTGATAATGCAGGAATGCATCCTTGTCATATCCGATATTGACGAATGCCGCATTCAGATTGGGTGCCAGTTTTTTTACTTTTCCTATAAACAGATCTCCAACTATAAAATCGCTTTTGTCTTCTTGCTCATGAAGTTCACATAGTCTTCCGTCTTCCAGCAGCGCAATCTTTGTAAGATCATCTTCATGCGAAACTATTAGTTCTTTCTTCATTTTTTAATAAGATAAAATTGTTAAGATTATAGGAAGTGGATGTTTTTTCGATTAATTCATCTATTAAATATAAGGATTTTGAATGAAAACCATTATATGTTTGTTAAAATAATATTTGAAACCATCCGTTTTCCTCGGAATCTTATAGTTGCAAACAAAAATATAGTCAGTGAACTTTAAAAATTTAAATCCACCAACTATATTATTATATTGTAAATCTCGAGAAAAAGAGATTATTTTTTCTTATGTCTGTTTGCTCTTCTTCTTTTCTTTCTTTTGTGAGTCGCAACCTTGTGTCTTTTTCTTTTCTTTCCGCTTGGCATAATTTTAATTTTTTAGTAACTAGTTAATATTCAGTTAATGTTCTTATTTTACTGCAACTTTAGTTTTTACTTTCTCAACAAAAGATTTTGAAGGTTTGAAAGCAGGAATGTTATGAGCAGGAATCTCAATTGCAGTGTTTTTAGAAATATTTCTTCCTGTTTTAGCAGCTCTTGTTTTAATGATAAAAGATCCAAAACCTCTTAGATAAACGTTATCCCCATTATACATAGAAGTTCTGATCTCCTGCATAAAAGCTTCTACAACTTTCTGTGTTTCATTCTTTTCTGTTCCCAACTTATTTGAGATGGTGTTTACCAATTCTGCCTTTGTCATTTCCTTATTTTAATTTTAAATTTTAGGTGTGCAAATTTAGTTAAAAAAAATTGAATACTAGCAAATTAGTGACAAAATATTTTTATTTAAAGAGCCGGGCTTTTTGTGTATACACTATATTAAGGCAGTGTTATGATAATTTAATAATAAAATAATGCAGCAGGATAAGGGTGCAGAAAAAACATGAACAAAACTTAATAAATAGCGGATCTGGATGGCTCTGCAGGGTTTTGTAGTCTTATAAAAGACACTAACAGAATGCCTGCTTACCTCTTTTGTTAGCCGGAATTTAAATTTTTATTATGAATCAGAATTTTACAGACTGGAATTATAATATCCGTTTTCTACGCAGAAACGTATAAGGTGAAGTTTGGTCTTTAATCCCAGCTTTTCTGTAAGCCGGTTGATATAGGTATCAATAGTTCTGGTACTCAGGTTAAGCTTTTCTGCAATTTCCTTATTGCTGAATCCTTCATAACAGAACCTCATAAGCTGTATTTCAGCCGGTGAAAGCTCTTCCTGTCCTTTCTTCTGCCTGTCCATATATTCCTGTACGGCAAGAGGCTGCTGCTCCCATTCTTTGGAATAGGCCTGATAGTCGAAGTCATCAGAAGCAATACTTCCTTTAATAATATCCTTTATAATGGTACTTTTTTTCTGACAGTAGTATATATTGGGAATCCTTGAAAGGATTTCAGCCATATCTTCCTGATAAGTGCCGGAGTAGGTGATAATAGGAGTTTCTGTATTATTTTTTCTGATATATTTGATTGCTTCAATCCCGCTTAATACCGGCATAAAGAGTTCAATAATGAACACGTCTTCCTGTCTTCTATAGATTCTGTTTACCAGTTCATGTCCGTTATTACAATCATTCAGAAGCATATAGAAAGGGTTTTCCATAAGTGTTTTGATCATTATTTTCTTAAAATAAAAATCATTGTCAGCAATGGAAAAACGTACGGTATTAGATAATATTTTGCTCATTCTTAATATCGATTTGGCGAATGATATTTAAAATTCAGAGGTCTAATTTATGAAAAACTTATCAAAGTGAAAATTAATATTAATTTAATCAGGGTTTCCACGGAATGGCGTTGGGGAAATTACGTATTGTGCATGAATTTTTTTTTTTTTTATATTTTCACAGGCCAAACAAATCGCAAATTATGTCTTCTAACAGGGAAAAAAAATTGAACAAATCTGACGTCAGAATGGGCATCTGGAAGTTTATTCTGTCATTTGTTGTTTTGTCGGTTGTATCTTTTGCTTGCTTATTTCTCTTCTTTAAGAGTTATGATATACAGCGGGAAGGGATCAGCCGTGAAGCTGAAGCCTATAAAGAACTGATGCTTCGAAGTGACGTACTGAAAGATCACATTGATGATATTTACGACAAAATGAACCAGCTTAGTATTAATAAGGTGGAGAATGAAGTGTTTCTCAGAACCAATATTATGGATAATGTGAGAGATGCCAAAAACATTATGGGTAAAGACAGTGTGGAGAGCTTTAAGCATTATGCCGTACTCATGAAGCAGATTGTACCTATGATGAATCTGAAAGCTAAGATCATTGAGGTAGAGTATCAGAAGAAAAGTATTATAAGGGATCTGGATGAATGTATGGGTAAGATAAAAGTGACCAACAATGAGCTCAGAAAAGATCCTACAAGAAATTTCACAGGAAGTAAAAGAAGAAGATAAAAAGAAAAGATATGCAGGGACAAATCACATTATCTAAGAAAGAAAGGCATTATCAGTTTTTTTATTTAATACTGATGCTGGTGACTGCCATGTTATTTTTGGGAGTGATCTTTTTAAAAGGATTCCAGTCTCCCTTTTCTGATGAAGATGTAAGAGGTATTCAGAATCTTGAACAGAAAGCTGCTTTTGAAAAACACCAGAAAATTGTTCTTCCTATCATGGACAGTACCTATACCATGATCAGCAAACTTACCGATGACGGTCCACAACCTTTCATCGAAAACAATATTCAGCTGGGCGTTAATGACCTTAACAGCTATTTCAACAGTACAGACGTTGTGGATATCCGTAAGGATGCCTATCCTCAGATCGCAAAATTCTATAAAATGTATTTTGAAGACAAAAAAGTTCTTTCAACAGCCTCTGAAGACATTAAAATTTTCCAGAAGCAGGTAGATGAATGCAGAATCGGATTTAAAGATAAGCAGAATAAGCTCTATCAGCGCGAGCAGGATCTGAAAGCAAGAATGCAGTAAGCAAATAAATACTAGGAACATAAATAAAACACATCACAATTACTAACTATGAATTATTTTCAAAAGAACAAGAAAAACATTATTATCGGTGTTATTGCAACGTTGCTGATTGCAGCATTGGTTGCTCTGTGGCTGCAGAAAAAGGTAATACATTCGGCAGATGATATTGTTGGGGTGGTTTATCCGTCTTCACTGGCGGTAGGAGACACACTTTTATTCGAAGATAAAACCCAGTTTGCCAAAACCAAAAGATGGAATTTCGGAGATGGGACAACTTCAGATAAAAACAGTGGTATTCACTTCTATAATAAACCGGGATACTATCAGGTGAGTTTGATCGTAGACAATAAGTATACGAAATCTTTCCCTGTAATGGTAAGCGCAAGAAGCGTTCAGAAGCCAAAGGATACAGCCAAGATTACAACAACAATTGAAGCTCCTACACAGGCTATGCAAAATGAAAACGTACCTTTCCGTGCTGTTTCTGAAGCAAAACGTTTTGCATGGAAATTCGGAGAAACCGGAAACACGGATGCTAAAGATAAATTTACAATCTATTCCTATAAAAAACCCGGTGATTATCTTGTAACGCTTTATACAGAAGAAAGCGAAGACCCTGTTTATCACCGTATTAAAATTCTTCCTGCTTATGATGCTCTTGCAGAAGATGAGATTTCTGTGGAAGATTCTTACGCAAAAGTTGACAACGATTTCAAATATCATCTGCAGCAGATTGCTAACGGAAACAGTTTCAATATGCATTACAATTACCTGTTGAAAACTTACCTGTGTAACAATGAAAATACAGTGGTAAAAGTAAATGACAGTAAAGTAAACAACTTCTACATGTATTGTGCAGGCCTTCAGTTTGACAAGAATACGGTGATCCAGACTGTAAAAGTAAACCTGGATGACACCCAGAACTGTGTAACGAAAGTAGATATCAATCAAAGCAAATAATTTCGTCCGGCCTTACGGATGTACCAATCATAAAAAGATTAAATAGGATGAAAAATAAATTTCCTCTAGCAGCCTATTATATAGGGTTATCAGTATTATTGACGAGTTGCCAGGTAAAACTGCCGTCAAAGAAAACCCCGGAGCCTTCACAGTATGGGCAGGTGGATGCTTCCCCTGTCGTTAACGGATATCCAAAAAAATCAGTTCCATGGATCGTTATTTCAGACAGATCAAGAAATACGGCTTACCTGGACAAAGATGATGAGAAGTCTTACAAAGAAGTAAAATTCCTTGAACCTTTAATGGTTCTCAAACATAGAGACGGAATGGTAAAAGTAGCGGAATATGTTCCGGATGCTTTAATGAAAAAAGTTTCGTCAAAATCGGTTAAAACATATGGCTGGATTCCGGAATCTGACCTTCTTCTCTGGAATAACGCCTTAAAAAGTGAAAAAACAGGTTATCCTGTAAGAGTAGCGGTAGTACCCAATAACAGCGAAGTCATCAGAAATGCTGAAAGGTACTATAAAAATGACTCTATTATGGTGTTTAACTCACCAAGTCTTATTGAAAAAGCCAATGTGAAAATCCCTAACGGACAGATTGTATACGTATACAAGATGGCTGAGAATAACAAACGTTTCCTGGTAGGTAAAAAACCTTCTGTTGATATGGACAGTATCAGCAAGGGACTTTACGGGTGGGTAAGCTCAAATGTAATTTCTACCTGGGGAGAGCGTTCTGCCATCAAACTTAAAAATACAACAGGGATTAACGATACAACACTGGGAATCCATGAAGGGTACCCTGGCGGATCGGCATCAGATGCAACTAATAAAACAGCAATTCTTCTTACCGATGTAAACAAGAGAAGACCTCTGGAAAATATTTACCCGGTAAACCTTCCTTTAGAAGAAACCCCGACTCCTGATACCAAGACAAAATATTTCACCAATATTTTAGACTACAGCAAAAACTTTGTATCCAACGTATTGGGAGAGCCTATCTATTTTGACCGTTACAGAGAGATCACGGAAAAAGATAAAAATATCAATATTGTGTTTGCATTGGATGTGAGTGCTGCCAATGCGCCTTATGCACCTATTGTAAAATCATTGCTGCAGGATCTTCAGCTTAGATTCGAAAAACCATCATATTTTAACAATGTTAAATATGGAGCGGTTTTATACAAGAATAATCCTTGTGGAGATAATGTGGCAGTATCCAACTTAAGCACAGACTACAGTAAGATCACTGCATTTATTGATCAGAAAACGAATGAAATGAACTGCGCAAGCAATAACGGTTATCAGCCGGTAGGAGAAGCTCTTACTGCAGCCGGAAACCTTCTTTCAAATGTTCCTGATGAAACCAATATTGTTGTAACTGTAGGAACTTCTGCCAACCAGAGTGGGAATATGTACAGCGTAATCAGTTCACTGACTCAGGCTCAGGCAAGACTGATCATGTTCCAGACCAGTGCAAGATCTGCAGATACCTACAATGATTTTGTACTGATGGCGGAAAATGTAGTTACCAATACGGCTAAGAATATTGCTGAACTCAAAAAACAAAAGATCATAGACCAAAATGATGTTTTGACCAAGAATAATTTCAGCCTTGTGGAAGGTGATGCCGGATTCTTCTCTTTAGCTTATCCTAAACAGAGTATGTCCCAGGGATTCGTTATCTTCCCTAAAAAAGGAGACATTACGACTCCGGGATTCCTGAAAAAATCGGTTGACAGCCTTATTGCACAGGTTACTTTGGACAATCAGACGGTTGATAAATCCCTTAATGAATATTTCCATTCATCAGTAGGAGCAGGAAGAACAGATGTTGATCTGAAATATAAATATCTGTATCCGGGACTTACCAATCCGGTTTCTGCAGGCATTGCAGCACAGCTGATCAATTACGGAAGCCCGTTCCTTGTGAAAGGATATATTCCAAAAGATCTGAAAGAATTTACACCGGCAATAGAAAAGGGAATCCTTATTTCCGAATCGGAATATGATAACCTGAAAGCGTTCTATACGGAAGTATACAGAAATACTCAGGCTGACCGTGCAGATTTCAACCAGGCAAGAGCTATCAAAGAATACGTTAAGCTGCTTAAGAAATATAATCCTACGATAAAATTCTTAGACAAAGGAGCGCTTTACGAGCTGCCTATGTCTTATGCTATCGGAATGAGCACAGGATTTGATCTTTCTGAAGAAGAATTGATGGCTAAGTATAAACTGAAAGGCTGGAAGAAATCAAAAGTTGTTCCTAATGAAACAGTGAAAAACTATTTTTACCACTATAAAAATCTGGCAGACAGAATGCTTGCGAACAGAAATAACCCGGCGGTAAAAATTCAGCAGAACGGACAAACTTTCTATTGGCTTAATGAATACTTTACCCCATCAAGAATTCCAACAGAACAGCCGGAATATACAAAACATTAAGAATCTTATTTTAATGATATCAAAAGCAGGAGTATTTACTTCTGCTTTTTTTGTGTTGTAATTAACCTCTCTGTTTTATAATAACCCTTGAATTTTATACTTTGAAATTAGACTTTCAGTCTCATTATTTCTCTTTTATGTGTAAAAAAATTATTTGTATTAAAAACGGGATTTAACTTAAAATGCTTCATTGGTGGGAGTTATAAGGTACAGTTTAAATCCATTGTCGTAGAATTACTACAACAAATCGTAGAACTACTACAATTTCTGAGATTTGTACTGAAAAGTTTTTTTTAGCGGCAAAGAGCCTCTATCTTTGCTATACAATCACTGAATCACAAAATATTACTAACGATTAAAATTTACTAATCATGGCCGAAAGAAATTCAAGAGGAATCTTAAAATTCAATAATGGAGAAGGACAAAAGCTGTTAAAAATGAATTACAGCGTTTCCAGATCTACAGATGTATCAGGACGTGTGGCATCAGACCCTTCCAACGCACTTATCAAGGTTACAGTAGAAGCTACTGAAAAATCAGACATCCTTGAAAGCCTTCTAAACGGCAAATACAAACCGACAGTAGGAGAAATCACATTCAACAAATCTCACGAAGAGGGAACATTAATCACTTTGAAATGGGAAAACGGATATGTAATCCAGCATCAGGTAGACTTCGATGCCATCGACAGCAACAGTATGCTGATCAGCTTCGTAGTAAGTGCTGAAACCATTGACTACGGTACTTCTCAGTATGCAGGACTATGGCCGTCAAGCTAATATTACACACATTATCAACATTCATAAGAGAAAAGACTGTCCCTATTAAAGGCGGTCTTTTTTTGCCTGAATAAAAACTAATTCAAAGGATTTTTATTCTACAACAGGCTTATATAATGTCTGTTATGTAAAATATTGTTATCTTTAATACCAACACAAACACAAAGCATATGAAAACCGAATCAAAGACAAAAGGATCTTCTTTCCGTCCGTCACAAAATGCAGACGGAATATCCGAGAATCATCATACGGGCATCAACCGGCTGGTTAAATTGTCACTGGTTGTAGAAGGCAAAATTATTAAGTACTATAAACATTTCACTCTCAAACAAAAAGCGGGTCACCACCACGAATTCAATCTTATCCTTGCTCATGATGCGCTGGGAGACAGACAAAGCCATACTCTTGAAGAAGCTAATAAGTTCCTTGGAAAACGTCTGACAGCCGTTATGTCGTACAAAGATATTGAGAATAGCCCTGAAAGAAACTTCGTTGGGGTTATTACCAAAGTAGGATTCAGCCAGGAAAAGATGAGTCTTGGCAATATTGTGCTTTCAGGATACAGTCCGACCATTTTGCTGGATGGAGCTCCTCATATTCAAAGTTTTGGCGGTGGAAAGCCTGTGAATATGGGAATCATTGCAGAAGAAGTAATCAAACAGGGACTGGATAAAGAACGGTTTGATATAAGAGTGGATACCAACGATTATTCTCAGATTATTTACAGCAGCCAGTATAACGAAACCCATTACAATTATCTGGCGAGAATGGCAGAAGCGTATGGAGAACAATTCTACTACGATGGTGAGGTATTGCATTTTGGAAAACTTCCGCCGCAAAATAAACCTATAAAGCTGATATACGGAAGTAATGCAGACAATATCAGAGTAGAGTTAAAAGCTGTTCATACAAAACCTCAATACTACGGATATAACAGCAGTAAAAATGAAAAACTGACTTCAGGTGAAACGCCGGTCAGCCATCTGGGGGATCTGGCCCGTACAGCATATAGTCATAACGATAAAATATATAAAACTCCCGCATTACAGGTTGCACCCATCAAAGCAACCACACATCTGGATGTAGAGCACTCCCAGAGAAGTACATCAGGCAGCGAAGCGGTCAATGTATTTTCTGTTTCAGGTTCTACAACTGTTCCGTTTTTGCATCCGGGATGCGTTGCGGATATTCATATGAGAAAGCCGGATAGTAATGAAACTTCCTATTTTACAAAGGTGATGGTTACTGAAGCCGTTCATGAGATTGATACAATTGGCCATTACACAGGCTCTTTTGAATCCATAGCGGCTGATACAGGCTTTTTACCCAAACCGGAATTTACAATACCTGCTGCCCAACCGCAGATAGCAACAGTAATCTCAAACGCTGATCCAGAAGGCCAGGGCAGGGTTCAGGTAAGATTCGACTGGCAGATGAATGATACCACTCACTTTGTCCGGGTTATGAGTCCGGATGCAGGAGGAACCGATCAGATTACTCAGAACCGCGGGTATGTGGCAATTCCTGAAGTAGGAGATCAGGTAATGGTGAATTTTGTTCATAGTCATCCCGACAGACCCTTCGTAATGGGAGGAATGTTCCATGGAGGAATAGGTCTTGGCGGTGGAGCAGACAACCGTATAAAATCTATCCAGACAAGAAGCGGCCACAGAATAGTTTTCACTGAAGATGAAAGTATTATTATTACTGATAAAAGCGGTAATGAGATCCATCTGGATACTACAGGAAGCAATATCAATATTACAGCACCGGAAACCATGACCCTGAACTGTAAGAATATGAACATCAATGTAGGGGAGAATATGACTACGACGGTGGGAATGAATAAGTCTGATAGTATCGGATTAAATAATACCGAGACTGTAGGCGCTATGAAACTTACTTCGGTCATAGGAAATGTGAGTACATTTATTACGGGAAAGCTTACTGAGATCATTGAGGGAGATGTACACAGCGAAACAAAGAAGGAAAGAAATGAGATTTCGGAGAAGGAAATCAACATTACTTCCAACGCTTCCATTAACAAACATGCCCAGCAGGAAGTTCAAAATAACAGCGGTGAGAAATCTAAAGCACATTAGCCATGAGCAGAACGAGAATTGTAAAAGGCACCTACAACAAAATCTCACATGAAAATCATAATATGTATTCTCAGGAGAGTATTATTTCACGTGCCATGAAATGGATTTCTGAAAAGGGTAATGCTAAAGGGGTGAGCCATAATACGCCGCAATCTCCACCACTACAACAGCTTATACAATTGATTGTACAATTCAGGCCGAATAAAAACTGGAAAGGAGAGTTTGGCTTTGATTGGATGAGAATAGGAGATACGAGCCTTTTTAATGATCAAAAATTTGAGGATATTGTAGCTTATCAGTATGAAGATGCAAAGTTTACTACAAAAGTAAAAAATGACAATAAATATGATGGATACTTTGAGGTTAATGAAACAATGTTTAATAACCTTAAAAAAGAGTATAATCCTTTCTCTGTTGCATGGAAAACAAAAAAAGATAAAAAAACAGGAAAAGATGTTCCTGAAGAATATTTTATACCGTGGCTATCCATCCTAAAAGATAAAGAAGTTAAGATTACTTTTTTTGCAGAAATCCAACAGGAAGCTGATTATTTGGAGTTTACCAAATCTGATTATTTTATTTTTACTCCTGACAAAATAGAAATAAAAGGTAAAAAGAAAATAGCTTTGAACGATTATGAAGTGACAGTCAAATGCATAAAAGAGTTTACAGGTAATCAGACTATAGAGTTAAAAGCTTTTAAAACTGAAGCAGGTGCAACCGTTGAATCAATTGCCGGAAAAATAAATGTCTGGGCCAATGATAATACAAAACAGAAGAAAAAAGATGTTGTATTTGTTGAAATAAAGACTCCTGCTATTTCTTCAAAAAAAGAAGAAAAGCCAGTAATAAACGATGAAAAAAATAGGATTAATCAATATCTTGAGCAAGCATATATCAAATTATCAGATGATTCTGATATTGTTGAGCTAGATTTAACAGCAGATAAAAATTTTATTGATTTTGTAACCAATGGTGAGGTAGATCCTGATAAAAAGAGCGGAGGAAAAGAGCTTCAGGATTATTTGAAAGTTCAATTGGAAAAAGCTTATCCTAAGAAATACACAAAGCATTTCAAAGCATTTTATTTTGCTGAGCATGGTTACGATGTAGGGGGACATGTTTCCGGGTATTCAAATTATGGAGCAGATTATGTGGTCGTATTTAAAAGCAAAAACGATCAGACAGCAGCACATGAATTTCTTCATTCTATGAATTTAGCCCATACATTTGCAAATAAGGAGGCATCTTCTCACGCATTGTATACGTATGAGTATAGAAAGACAGATAATTTATTGGATTACTCGCATCATGGAGGAAATGACAATAAGCGATGTTCATTATATTATTGGCAATGGAGAAAGGCCAATTTATCTATAAAATAGGTAGTTATGAATAAAATAATAGTGTTAATATGGTTGAGTATATTTATACAATGCCAATCTCAAAAAATAGATAAATATATGATACCAATTGTTGATAATAAGTATGAAAAATTTGATATTGAAAATTTTCTAAAAAATTCTGTAAGAGGAACCTTGATTGTAAAGTCTAATGATGCTACTGTTGTAGAGGATAAGCAATCGTATGGATTTATAAAACAGGTATACAAGAAAGATGATATCTTTTGTCATACTGTCCTATATTACCCAACTGGAAAAATTAAGGAAAAAGGAATTACGTTCAATAATGGTACTGAAATAGGTATATGGTTCTACTATGATGAATCTGGTAAGCTCCTCAAAGAGGAAAACACAGATGAAGGCTACGACTTTAAACCTGCAGATATTATTGCATACTGTGAAAAGAATAAAATTGATCTGCCTAAAGGCTACCATGATTCTGGTTATCAGGCCAGAGTATTAAAACAGGATTTTGAAGGCAAAAAAGTATGGAGGATTTCTCACCAAATTGCAGGCGACAAAATAGAAGAAATCATTCTGGATGGTAAAACAGGAAAAGAACTTCAAAAGAAGACAGTACCTTTTTATAACCCATAATTACATGATTGATAAAAGATTTATAGAAAAACTATTCGTAGTATTCTTGTTGGTTTTTTTTCTACAATGTCGATCTCAGGAATTACAAAAAACAATGATTCCAAAAATTACTAATGAATTTGAAAAGATTACTATACAGAATTCTAAGAAAAAAGAGGATGACAGATGTATTGAAACTCCGGAAGAAAGAAAAGAAATCTTTTCTGCTTCTAAAGGTGGATATGGATTAAGTATTTACTATGAGAATTCTTTTTATAAATCAGATAAATTCTATTATAAAATGGTTACATAAAAAAATAAATCATTGTCATTTAACATGGGTTCTCCCGTAGGAATGTTATATTATTTTGATAAATCAGGTAAGCTTATTAGAGAAGAAAATACAGATGAAGGATATGGTTTTACTCCTGAAAAGGTAGTGAGGTATTGTGAAAAGAATAAAATTGAGCTTCCGAAAGGGTATCATGATTCCGGGGTTTATACCCGGGTTAGAAAAGATGTTCTCAATGGTAAAAAGGTCTGGGTAATAGAATACCTTATCCCGGACGGAGATATTCAAAAAGTTGTTTTAGATGGTCAATCAGGTGCAGAACTGGAGAAAAAAATGGTTCCGTTTGTGAGCAGTTAATATTAAAATGCTTTGAAAAGAATATTCTTTTTTCTAAATCTGGATTAACTAATAATTAAATTTATAGCTTATCCTATGGGTGAATTCATTAATTCAGCAATATTAATAACCTCTTTTAGGTAATAATCCAATAGAGGTCATGAGGGTAAAACAAAAAACCATGTTTCTTCTCTATTTGAAGAATTAACTATCTTTATATCATTTAGAATAAAATAACTAATTTTAGCATCACAAAAAGAAACAATTTTTTATACCCTTATAAAAGGGATGGAAAATATAGATCGAAACCATCAAATCAGCACATAAAACAGAACGCAAATATATTAATATAAGAAAATTATAAATGGGAGTACTAGTAACCAACGAAACAGTAAAGCAACTATTTCACATTGCTCAGTCAATAGCGAAGGAAAATTATAATGGAACTTATGGTGGCCCGCATATCCTGCAGGCTTTAATGCATAAAGATATCGGACTTAATGAATTCCTGAAAAGCATAGATAAAGATCCGGGCTACTTCTATGAATGGGCAGATGTCCGAATCGAAGAATACCCGAAAACCAGTCATCTTCCGGATGAAGTAGGGCAGGATGATGCAGTGGATACCCTTATTGAAGAGGCTGACGATATCCGCTTAAAATTAGGACTGGATGAGATTACTCCGATCTGCATCCTTACAGCCATTGTAAAACCACAGGTTGTATTCTCTCTTCAGCAGTTAAAATCACTTCCGTTGAGAGAACATGAAATCTTTAATCTGTACAGAAAAGATACTCCGTTTACTGTTTCAGAAGATGGGAACTTCTCATCATTATTTTCAAATGGTTCAGACTATTCAGATACTTCCTTTCCTTCCATTAAAAGTTACTGCGTAGACAGAACGGCACAGGCAAGAAAAGGAGAAATCGAAAATATTATCGGAAGAGATAAAGAACTTAGAATGCTGGTGGAAATTCTTTGCCGCAGAAGCAAAACGAATGTGATCATTATCGGAGAGCCGGGAGTAGGAAAAACAGCTTTGGTAGAAGGCTTTGCTACAGAAATTATTAAAGGAAATGTTCCTGAAATGCTTAAAAACGGTACCCTTTTAGAACTGGATACCGGAGCATTACTGGCAGGAACCTCTTATAAAGGTGAAATTGAAGACCGCCTGAAAAAAGTCATCAATGAATGTAAGAAAATTGAAAAAGCCATTCTTTTCATTGATGAAATTCATACCCTTTTAGACCCGAAAGGAAGTATCGGAAACGTTGCCAATCTCCTGAAGCCCGAGCTTGCCAGAGGTGAAATTACCGTAATCGGAGCTACTACACAGGAAGAATACAGAAAAATTATTGAGCCGGAGCAGGCTTTCAACCGTCGTTTTGAAGTGTTAACCGTTCTTGAACCGGACGAGAAAACCTGCGTCAAAATGATAGATGTACTTCTTGAAGGGTACAAAAAACACCACGGTATTGAAGTGGAAAAAACAGCCCTTCCCGAATGTGTACGTCTTGCCAAAAGATATGCCAAAGGTAAAAAATTACCGGATGCAGCTATCGATTTGTTAGACAGAACAATGGCTGCGATTAAAATGCTTGATGAACTTTCCGAAAAAGAACTTGAAAGCTGGAAAGAAAGTTATGATGCAATTTTGAAGGAAGAATATGCTGACAGCAAAGATAAAGCAGATGAGCTGATCTGGACTTACAATCTGTTGAGAGATAAAATAAGCCCGATTCTGTGGGGATCACTGAGTGAACAGCCTTCGATTGACAACTCTATGCCCGTAGATCAGATTCAGAAGATTATTGAAGATACCTACGCAGAGCTTTTACAGCATGCAGCTAAGAAAAGAGAAAAAGTAGACAGATTGGAACTGGCCGCGGTAATGGCTGCCAAAACCAATATTCCAATCGGGAAAATCCAGGCCCAGGAAAAAGAAAAACTTCTGAATATGGAATCCCTTCTGTTGAACAGAGTGGTAGGACAGGACCATGCATTAAAAATCCTTTCCGATGCCATTGTTGAAAACCGAAGCGGATTGAATAAGCCGGGACAGCCCATCGGATCTTTCTTCCTTCTGGGACCTACAGGAACCGGTAAAACAGAGCTGGCAAAATCAATGGCAGAATTACTTTTCAACGATGAAAAGGCAATGGTACGCTTTGATATGTCAGAATTTAAAGAAGAGCATTCCGCAGCATTGCTATATGGAGCGCCTCCGGGATATGTAGGATATGAAGAAGGAGGTATGCTGGTAAATAAAATTAGACAACAGCCTTATACTGTTGTATTATTTGACGAAATTGAAAAGGCCCACCATTCTGTTTTTGATGTCTTCCTTCAGATTATGGATGAAGGAAAAGTTCATGATAAATTAGGGAAAGAAGGAGATTTTAGTAATGCATTGATCCTGTTTACCTCCAATATCGGAAGTGAAGAAATTGTAAAACAGTTTGAAGAAGGGAAAATTCCGGAATCATCTTCACTGATGCAGATTATGTCAAATTCAGGACGGTTCAGACCTGAGTTCCTGGCAAGAATTACAGAGATCATTCCTTTTGCACCGATCACAGAATCCATCGCGGAGAGAATCTTTAATATTCAACTGAAATCACTTCATACTTCATTAACAAGGCTGGGTATCACTTTAAAAATAAGTGATGATGCTGTGAGAAACCTTGCATTAGGTGGATTCAGCAGTAAGTACGGAGCAAGACAGATCTCTGGAGTAATCCGTGCACAGCTTGCAAGACCTATCTCTAAAATGATTGTCAGAGAAGAAGTAAAATCCGGACAAACTATACATGTAGATTGGAATAAAGAAGAAGAAAAACTAAGCTGGAAAGTAGATTAAGTATACAGTAAAAAGGCAGATCTGCAAACCGTTTTTTTGCCTTTTGCTTATAAATAAAATTAAAATGAAAACGATTGTCAGAAATATCTTTACAGGTTTTCTATTATTAGGATCCGTTATCATGATCAACGGACAGTTTCTTGCCGCTTCCGATACTTCGGAAAGCAGTGTGAAAAAGTACAGGAGTATCATTAATGCCAATAAAGATCTGGTAGAATTTATTGAGCAGTTACTTCTTCAGAAAGGACTTCCCAAACATTTGAGAAACCTGGCTCTGATTGAGTCTAATTTTGACAGAAATATCACTTCAGGAGCCGGAGCAGTAGGGGTTTGGCAGTTTATGACTGCACATGCCAATCAGTACGGGCTTACTGAGCAGGGACGTACGGATCTTTATAAAAGTACCAAAACAGCGGCTATTTCTTTAAGTAACCTCTATAAAAAGTATAATAATTGGGTGACAGTAGTCGCTGCTTACAACTGTGGCGAAGGAAATATAGCCAAGGCAATGGAAGCTGCAGGTTCCTCTCAATATCATGAATTTTATAAATATCTTCCAGGAGAAACCATTAATCACGTGAAGAAATACCTGAATGCATGTTATGCTACCGGAGAACTTCAGAGTGTCCTGAATAACTATAATTCATCAAGAATCAATAAGGTATTTTTTGAAGGAGACCGGAAAGAGACTGCTGCTGCACTTTCAGAAACAGAAATCAATGCCGGATTCAATCTGAATGTTGTTGCGGCTGAACTGAATATAGGAGTAGATAAAATTCTTGCCTGGAATCCGGGAATTGTAGAAGAACTGCAGAAAAAAGGGGAAAGCCCTTTCTATCTTCCGGTTGATCTGATGCCTGATTTTCTGCTGAGAAAAAATAAAATATTGGTTCGTTCCATAAAAGAAGGCGGAAAGGCTCAACAGTAGATACTATCGAATAGAATAAAAAGACGCAGCAGGTTTCTTACTTGCTGCGTTTTTCATTACCTGTTAAAAATATATTAATTTTATTAAAAGAATCTTAATATTTCTCAATAATGTGGAAAATTGTTGATTTTATTTATCCTTTTAAATGTGTTGAAATCCTTTAGTAATCGTGTATTGAATAGATTTATTAAATCCAATGTCGTAGAATTACGACAATAAATCGTAGAACTACTACACTTTTTCAGATTTATATTCAAAAGTTTTTTTTAGCAGTAAAGAGCCTCTATCTTTGCTATACAATCACTGAATCACAAAATATTAACGATTAAAATTTACAATCATGGCAGAAAGAAATTCAAGAGGAATCTTAAAATTCAACAACGGAGAAGGACAGAAGCTGTTAAAAATGAATTACAGCGTATCAAGATCTACAGACGTATCAGGACGTGTAGCATCAGATCCTTCCAATGCACTCATCAAGGTTACGGTAGAAGCTACTGAAAAATCAGACATCCTTGAAAGTTTATTAAATGGTAAATACAAACCGACCGTAGGAGAAATCACCTTCAACAAATCTCATGAAGAAGGAACACTGATCACTCTGAAATGGGAGAACGGATATGTAATCCAGCACGAAGTAGACTTTGATGCTATTGACAGCAACAGTATGCTGATCAGCTTCGTAGTAAGTGCTGAAACCATTGACTACGGTACTTCTCAGTACGCAGGACTATGGCCTTCAGCAGGTAAATAAGCCTATTCATCATCTTAGTAAAAATAAAATTGGTACAGGACAGCGGGCAAGAGACGCTGTTCTGTTTTCTGCTTTAAAATAAGTTTCAGATAAATAATCACTCAATAGAAACCATATCTGAAATTTACAGAGCCGGTAATAATACCTACAGTTTCAATTCAATATTTATTAACTTAAACACGCAACACTATGTTTCAAGATGATAAAATTAAAGTAAAGAATTCTCAACAATCTATCAGCCAGGATAAAGAGACAATCAAAAAAACTGCACAGGAAAATGCGGTTGCAAAAGCAGAGGAAAAGGTACACAAAGCAGGGGATAAAATAAAAAAAACAGCAGAAACTGCGCAACATTTAAACCCGGTACAAGAAACAGGTAAGTTTCTGAATCAAACGCTGGTTTCCAATGATCCTTCCGTTGTTGAGACAAAAGTGTGGGCCAAGCAGCCTACTTCAAAAATACATAATGCAGAAGCTATTTCTCAGAGTTATATAGCAGGAATCAATCGGGTTATCAGGCTCGATGTCATTATTGAAGGACAGATCATTAATCATTTCAAGCATTTTAAGCTGGTGCAGAGTGCTACCAGGCACCATGAATTCAGTCTGATGCTGGCCCATGATACCTTGGGTAAACCGGAAAACCACAATCTGGAAGAAGCTCAGAAATTTTTAGGAAAAAGAATCACAGTTGTTTTCAAATATAAAGATATTGAAAAAGGAGCTGAACGTAATTTTGTAGGAGTGGTTACAGAAGTGGGATTCAGCCAGGAAAAAGGAAGTCTTGGAAATATTATGATCAAAGGCTACAGCCCAACTGTACTTTTAGATGCTGCTCCTCATATTCAGAGCTTTGGAGGAAGCCAGCCTGTAAGTCTGAACAGTATTGCTGATCAGGTAATTAAAGAAGGACTGGGACAGCATAAATTCGATTTCAGAGTAGATGCACAACATGGAAATATATCCTACAGCTCACAATATGAAGAAACCCATTATAATTATCTCGCCAGAATGGCCGAAGCCTATGGAGAGCAGTTTTATTATGATGGTGAAGTTCTGCACTTCGGGAAACTGCCGCCTCAGGAAAAGCCTGTAAGGCTTACTTATGGAAGCAGTGTAAGTGATATTGCCATCAAAATGAAGGCCCAGCATGTAAGTCCTACCTTTTATGGCTATAACAGCAGTAAAAATGAGAAGCTGACAACTGGCAGTTCAAAAATTAACCATACATCAGATATTGCAAGACGAGCTTACGAAATATCAGAAAAAACTTTTACAACCCCTTCTTTGAGAGTTGCTCCTATCAAAGCTTCTTCCTTTATGGATATTGATGCTTCCCAGAAGGGAACCGCAGGAAGCAAAGCTTCAGAAGTCTTCGTTACTTCGGGAACCACAACAGTTCCTTTCTTATATCCGGGATGTACCGCAGATATCGAAATGCGCAAATCCGGGAGTAATGAAACGACTTATTTTACCAAGCTGATGATTATTGAAGTTACTCACGAAGTAGATGCCAGAGGCTATTACGATGGTAAATTTGAAGCAATTGCCGCAGATACAGGATTTATCCCGCGTCCCGAATTTCAGATGCCAAAAGCAGAAGCCCAGTTTGGAAAAGTAATTTCAAATACAGATCCTTTAAACCAGGGAAGAGTACGGGTGCAGTTTGATTGGCAAAGCGGACCAGATACTACTGAATTTATCCGCGTAATGACCCCGGATGCCGGAAGTAGTGATAAAGTAAGTAAGAACAGAGGATTTATGGCTGTTCCGGAAGTCGGCGACCAGGTTATTGTCAATTTTGTACATCAGCACCCGGACCGTCCGTTTGTGATGGGAGGAATGTTCCATGGTGGAATAGGTGGTGGTGGCGGAGCCGGTAACAATATAAAAAGCCTGAGCAGCAGAAGCGGAAATAAATTAGAATTAAATGATGGTGAAGGCTCGGTATTTCTAACGGATCAGGGCGGGGCCAATATGAAGTTTGACGGAGCAGGAAATGTCCAGACCAATGCCAATAACAATAAAACGGTAAACGTAGGAAATAATAATACGGTAAATGCCGGCAGTACAAATTCCATTAATGTCGGAGGAAAAGAAGGTGGGGCAGCCAATTCAGTCCTGACAATGGATGCAGACGGAAATATTTCTCTGGAAGGAAAAACAAAAATTGAAATAAGGGTAGGTCAAAACAGTATCACAATTACTAAAGAAGGCATTACTATATCTGCCAAAGAAGGAATGCTGGATTTGAATTCATTAAAAAATGCATTACTGGTAACACAGGATAATCTGAGTATTCACAGTAAAGCAGTCACTTCAATGAATGCTACGGGAGATATATTTATTACCGGAAGTAATGTTGATATTAACTGATGCCGCGAATGTATTCTAAAACGTATTAAAACATGACTTTGGACCCGAATAAAGTTGAAAAAAATGACCAGTTGTCAGGATTTAAATATGCCTGGTATAAAAAAGGAGAATATCATATCAATATCAAATCCTATCTTACTTTAGGTACAGGGAAGGCTAACGAGACAGAAATAGAAGAAGACTGGGTAGTAATGCCGGGAGAATACAATCATATTACCATACAGTCTTCTACCCAGCGATATATTCAGGCAGACGGACAGATGCAGCCGTTTTATGAGATCCTTGAACAAATAAATAAAGCGACGGAGGTTGTTGAATTATCTTTAAATACCGATAAAAGTATTCATGAAGTAACCAATAAAAATGAAATTGTAAGCAGGTGGGAAGAGATAAAAAAGGATCTTCATTTTTTTGAGCTGGTAAAAGAAAGTTATAAAGTATTTATTCAGATCTATGATCAGGAATTTAACAATATAGATCGTAATATCAGACAAAACTTTTTGTATCAGATCATGTTTTATCCTTTACCTGTATTCAGCGGAGGAAGTTTTACAGATGAAATTCCTGTAAGAACAACGTTGTCAACCCTTTTCCCGGGGGAAGAACTTGAGTACAGTTCCTTATACAGAATTTCAAACAATAAAGATGGAGGTTTCACTGTTAAACTGGATGGCGAAAGTAAAGGGAACCAGTCCCGTTTTGAAAGTATTTATAAAGATAAATATCAGAGAACACTTGGAAATGCTCTGGAATATAAGTACGCCATTGAGGGAGAGTATGTTTATAATGAAGATTCTGTATTATCAGAGGTCATATTTCATATGAAAGAAGAACTGAATGAAAAGATGATCTATGTTTGCAGGTACCATATAAAGTTAAATAAAAAATAACAATTAATACCATCACTATGAGTCAATTATATATTGCACAGGATACTCCGCTTACTTGTAGTAAAGGCCGGAGACTTATAGGAATTGGAGTCAGTTCCCAGTCTTCAGTAAAATTGAAAAAAGGAGCTAAGCTGATGGCTACGGAAAAGGACCGGTTTAAAGACAATTTTATTTGTCCTGAAATGATGATGGCAGGAGCATTAGCAGGTGTGGCAGTAGCGGCAGCTTTCTCCGGAGGTCTTTTTGTTTTGGCTGCGGCAGCCTGGGCAGGAAGTGCCCTCATAGATGACTGCCTCAATATCTGTTCATTTTTATGCAAGGGAAGCGACTGGCAAAATACCCATCCCAAAGTAAAAATTGAAAATAAAAAACCTCTGTTGCAAAATTCCAGTTTACACTGTTTCATAGGAGGTAAAATTACCTTTCATTTACCTGTTGCCCAGCTGCAGGAGGCCTCTATTGCCAGTAGAATGGCTCAGGATTCTTACGAAGATAACGGGAAGAATACCAACATTGAAGGGTATACAAGAATCAATACAGATGATCAGGCTGAGCTGGATAAGCTGTTCGGTCCCGGAGTGTTGAACAGCAAAGATTTCAACACCAATAAAGATAACGGTTTCTTTTCCTCTTTATACTATAACAAAGAAACAGGAGATTATTTTGTAGCATTCAGGGGATCCGAGCCTAAAGGAATGCAGTTTTATCATGACTGGCTTATTGAAGATGGAGGGCAGGCTCTTGGCTTTGCAACCCCTCAGATAGAAAAAACGAGAATGCTCGCTGAAAAAATGGATAATGCTACCGGAGGAAAAGTGAAATTTACAGGACACTCATTAGGAGGAGGAAACAGTGCCATGGCTTCCTATTATACCGGTCTTCCGGGATATACCTTCAATGCAAGAGGAGTACATGGCAATACACTTGATTATCTTGATAAAAAAGGTGCCGTAAAATCAACTTCAAACATTATCAATTACAGTACAAGTAATGATATTCTTAACGGGCTGCAAAATAACAGGGAAGGTCTGCTCTCTACATTGGCTTTATCCAGAATTCCGGGGCTTAATAAAATTGCGATTTTTGGCGGTCTTACGGGAGGAGTTCCAAGGGCTTTAGGACAACAGCATGAAATCTTCGGATACATTGATGATAATGAAGGGCTTGGAATTAAAACCATTGGAAGCGGACATAGCGCATATAATGATGCGTTTCAGGCGATGCTGGCCACTATAAATACTGATGTTGTAGCTAATAATACATAATATGAAACCAATTATTTTAATAATATTTTCCATCATGACACTTTTTTCCTGTTCAGATTTTAATCTTAGATCGCGTAAAAACGAAAATAGAAATCAATATCCTCCTTCAAGAATGTTTACGGGAGACGCTTTATCAGCTGCCCAGAAAATGTTTGACGGAGATCTTAAAGGCATGGAAGAACTGATTAAGGAAAAAAATATCGATATCAATAAATTGCAGGAAAATACAGGATATACCTTACTGATGTATGCTTCCATTATTGAAGATTTAAAAGCAATGGAAAAGCTTTTGGAGCTGGGGGCTGATCCCAATATCATAGTGCCTCATGAAGGTCTTGAATCTCCTTTGAATCATGCCGTCGCACTTAATAATTACGAAATGCTGCAATTGCTTTTTAAATATAAAGCCAATCCTAACCCGGCTGTAGGAAATTCCCCGCTATCTGATGCAATGACCCTTGGAGGGGATGAAAGTACCGAAAAGAAAATGATTGATTACTTACTTCAGAATGGAGCTGACATCAATAATGTTTCTTATAACGGAAGCAACATTATGGAAAGCGCTGCCAGGGACGATCTGGATATGGCGGAATACTTTTTAACTAAAGGAGGATTGCCTAAAATAAAAGGAACGAACCTTTGTCCGATCGCAGATTATATTCAGTATAAGGAAAAGCAGAAAAATGAACGTAATCTGCCTGATTCTCCTTACTATGAAAAATTATTCAGAATTAAAAAACAGCTGGTTGAGAAATATAATGTCTCGTTCCCATATAAGAAGGACACATTGGAAGAAGCAAAACTCAGAATAAAACAATATGAATCGTTAAGCCCTAAAGATAAACTATCGGTAAATTTCAAAAAAAGTTACGGAGAAAACCTTTATCAGGAAGATTTGAACAGAATTAAAGGAAAATAATATAATAAAGGTTAATCATATGGTTTTCCGGATGTTATTTGTCTTTTATATGTGAAATGTTTTGTTTTTACGATTCTTCTTTTATTTGTGTAATATGCTTATAAACAGTATTTTAATATGATGTATAAATCTAATGTCGTAGAATTACGACAATAAATCGTAGAATTACTACACTTTTTCAGATTTATATTTAAAAGTTTTTTTTAGCAGTAAAGAGCCTCTATCTTTGTTATACAATCACTGAATCACAAAATATTAACGATTAAAATTTACAATCATGGCCGAAAGAAATTCAAGAGGAATCTTAAAATTCAACAACGGAGAAGGACAGAAGCTGTTAAAAATGAATTACAGCGTATCAAGATCTACAGACGTATCAGGACGTGTAGCATCAGATCCTTCCAATGCACTCATCAAGGTTACGGTAGAAGCTACTGAAAAATCAGACATCCTTGAAAGTTTATTAAATGGTAAATACAAACCGACCGTAGGAGAAATCACCTTCAACAAATCTCATGAAGAAGGAACACTGATCACTCTGAAATGGGAGAACGGATATGTAATCCAGCACGAAGTAGACTTTGATGCTATTGACAGCAACAGTATGCTGATCAGCTTCGTAGTAAGTGCTGAAACCATTGATTACGGTAATTCTCAGTACGCAGGACTATGGCCTACATCTGGTAAATAATCCCATAAACTTAAATAAAAAAAGAAACAGTATGCCCTTGGGTATGCTGTTTTGTTTTATAAGAATAGCTGTCATAAGAATGGAAAGCTGTTGAAATAAGAATGAACAAATAAGTTTTGAAAAAAATAGCTGCTAAAAGTGATTGTAATATCACATGTCCGAAACCTTAACCCGGCATCCCGTAACCCGCAACCCGCATCCCCGAACCCTGAATCTCCATTCCCGAAACTCTTCCTCAAACTATCAACTTTTACTCCTATTTTCTTATATTTGTTCATTATAGATAATATGGACGCAACACAAGATAAAAGGCTGTTTCTCATCGATGCGTATGCGATGATTTTCAGAGGATATTACGCATTAATCAGGAATCCGAGACTCACCAGCAAAGGGCTGGATACTTCTGCTATTTTCGGTTTTACCAATTCTTTGATTGAACTGATCAGAAGAGAAAAACCAACTCATCTGGCCGTAGTTTTTGACGTAGGACAAGCCAGCGTAAGAACGGATGATTTCTCAGATTATAAAGCCAACAGAAGCGAAACTCCTGAAGCGATCAAGATTGCTGTTCCATACATCCACAGAATTCTGGAAGCAATGCATATTCCTATTCTTGGAGTAGAAGGATATGAAGCTGATGACGTAATAGGTACCATTGCCTGTAAAGCAGAAAAAGAAGGATATACCACCTATATGGTGACACCAGATAAAGACTTTGCACAGCTGGTTACCGATAAAATTAAAATTTATAAGCCAGGTTTAAAAGGAGGTGATATCGAAATTCTCGGAGTAGAAGAAGTAAAGGCAAAATATGAAATTGAAGACCCCAAACAGGTTATCGATTTTCTTGCCATGATGGGAGATGCGGTAGATAATATTCCGGGACTGGAAGGAGTAGGAGAAAAAACGGCAATGAAGTTCCTTAAAGAATTCGGAAGCATTGAAAACCTGTTAGCCAATACGGATAAACTGAAAGGAAAACTGAAGGAAAAAGTAGAAGCCTCCGCAGAACGTGGGATTTTGTCTAAAAAACTGGCAACCATTATCTGTGACGCTCCGGTAGAATTCCATCAGGAACAATATGATCTTGAAACTCCGGATTTTGAAAAAGTAAAAGAAGTCTTTGATGAAATAGAATTCAGAAGGCTGTACGAAAACCTTTACAGAGCTTTTGCTCCGGCGCCGGCAGAAACTATTGTCGTAAGCGAGGTAGAAGTAAAACAGACTCCGGCTGGAACAGAAGTTAAAGGACAGGTAATGCAGCTTGACCTTTTCGCTAATTTTGAAGAACTGGAGCAGGCTACCTCTACAAAATCAACCATTGAGCATAACGATCATCTGTATCAGTTTATCAATAATCCGAAAGCTCAGAAAAAGCTTGTAGATAACCTTTTACAGCAAAAAGTGGTTTGTTTCGATACGGAAACCACTTCATTGAACGAGCTGGAAGCTGAATTGGTAGGAATGAGCTTCTCATATAAGAAAGGGCTTGCCTATTATATTCCGCTTTCCGAAGACCGGGCAGAAGTTTTGCAGACCCTGGAGATCTTCAGACCGGTTTTTGAAAAGGAAGACCTGCTGAAAGTGGCGCACAATCTCAAATTTGATTATAAAGTCTTAAAACAATACGATATTACGGTGAAAGGG
The DNA here is from genome assembly GCF_041914225.1 of Chryseobacterium sp. Taxonomy (GTDB): domain Bacteria; phylum Bacteroidota; class Bacteroidia; order Flavobacteriales; family Weeksellaceae; genus Chryseobacterium. Next base: position 12,051 of record NZ_JAYSDT010000021.1, on the reverse strand, counting down.
GCCATGTTTGATACCATGATTGCCCATTACCTGCTGAATCCGGACGGAAGACACGGGATGGATTATCTTTCTGAAGTATACCTGAACTATAAGCCGGTATCCATTGAAACCATCATTGGAAAGAAAGGAAAAAAGCAAGGGAACTTCAGAGATGCTGATCTCAGAACCCAGACAGATTATGCGGCAGAAGATGCAGACGTAACATTCCAGTTGTACGAACTTTTTGCACCACAGCTTAAAAAAGAAAACCTGGAAGAACTTTTCTACAATATCGAAATGCCTCTGATGGAAGTACTTGCCAAAATTGAACTGGCCGGTATTTCCCTGGATGAAAAATGGCTGGCACAGGAAAGTGTGGATCTTGAAAACGACCTGAAAGGATTAGAAGCAAAAATCTTTGAACTTTCAGGAGAAGAGTTCAACATGAATTCACCAAAGCAGCTGGGAGAAATCCTTTTTGAAAAAATGCAGCTGGATCCGAAAGCAAAGAAAACAAAGACCGGGCAATATGCAACTTCAGAAGATGTTCTTCAGAAGCTTTCTTCAAAACATGAGATCATCAAACATATTCTGGAGTACAGAACTTACCAGAAATTGAAATCAACCTATGTAGACGCTTTACCGTCGCAGATCGATAAAGATGATAACAGAGTACATACCAATTTCTCACAGACTACAGCTGCAACAGGCCGTCTGGCGAGTGTAAACCCGAACCTGCAGAATATCCCGATCCGAACTCTGAGAGGACAGCAGATTCGTGGAGCTTTTGTTTCCGGAGAAGGAAAAAAGATTATCTCTGCCGATTATTCACAGATTGAACTTCGTCTGATTGCTGAAATTTCAGGAGAAGAAAACATGATCAAAGCCTTCCAGGATGGAGAGGATATTCACGCCTCTACAGCCGCGAAGCTGTTTAAAATTCCATTAGCTGAAGTTTCCAAAACCCAGAGAAGCCAGGCCAAAACCGTCAACTTTGGGATCATCTATGGACAGGGAGCTTTTGCATTGGCAGAACAAACCGGGTTATCCCGTACAGAAGCCAAGCAGATGATCGAAGCCTACTTCGAGACTTATCCGAAGCTGAAGGAATACATGGCAGAACAGGTGAATAAAGCACGTCAGTTAGGCTATGTAGAAACAATATTGGGAAGAAAACGTCATTTGAAAGACATTAACTCCAACAATTTTGTGGTAAGAGGTCATGCTGAAAGAAATGCTGTAAATGCTCCGGTTCAGGGAAGCGCAGCAGATATTGTTAAGATTGCTATGATTAAAATTGACAGGGAATTGGAAGAGCAGCAACTGAAAACAAAAATGCTTCTTCAGGTTCATGACGAATTGGTGTTTGAAGCCCCGACGGATGAAATTGAATCTGCTTCCCAACTGATCAGAACAGAAATGGAAAATGCCTTAAAAACACAGGTTCCGTTATTGGTGGAGATTGGAGTAGGAGATAACTGGCTGGAAGCGCATTAATCAGGCTAAAATAATACCTTAATATAAAAAACTTCCGTCTTTTTAGGCGGAAGTTTTATTTTATTAGAACTGTGGCAGCCTACTCTTGTTCTACAGAATTATAAGCATTGGTGACAACATTATCAGGAGAAATGTTTTCAAATAAGAATCTTTCTTTCTTTACAAATACCTTTTTAGTTTTTGAAGGCATTGCTTCTTCCATAGTATTTACCGTTTCAAGTGCTACTTTACCTTTCATTGGTTCGTAATAGAGGGCAGAGTGAGAACCAGCTCCCATATTATAAGTTTCAATATAGGTGAGAACGAGGTTGTTGTCATTCATATATTTGAATTTACTGAACTGATTGCCGTAAGGTCCGATGTCATAGAGATTGATATTCAGTGTTCCTTTTTCAATACTGATGTCTTCCGGATCATGCATTTTATAACCTGAATCATTATATTCGGCGGGGAGTACTTCTTCTGAGGTTTTAAATAACCGATAGGTTTTATCAGGATTCTTTAAAAGAACAATCATTGTTCTCTGTGCTAAAGTGTCTTCTTTTTTTCTGAGAACCAGAGCCTTATCGGGAAATCCATCCTGGTTGAGGTCACCTTCTGTTTCATATTGGATTTCATACTCCTTGGAAACAAAATCTGACACTTGTTTTCCTATTTTTGATAGTTCTTGATTTCCTTGTATAATGTTTTGCACTGAATCTTTTTTCATTACCGTCAAAGAAGCTTTCGGTGCATCTGTTTTGGTTTTATTACATGAATAAACAATTAAAGAAGCAAAAAGTAAAATAGAAATGTTTTTTTTCAATGGTGTTTATTTTTACAAAATACAAATCTAGCTTTTATTTCCTGATAATGTAAAATCCAAATATCCCCGAACTGAAGTTGATATTAAATATCGTACTCTATTTCTCCCACATAATGCAGCGAAAAATCGTCATTTTCCACAGAAACAGGATTAGGAATCACAAATCTTGTAGCAAAAATAATGGCATTTACAGGTGTATCCAGGCTTAATTCATTCAGTTTTCTTTCCAGGATCGGGAGCCACTGGTCAGCATAAGAATATTCTGCAAACTTGTCATAAAGACTTAGGCTTTCATCTTCGAAGCCATATTCTATAAAATCATCATCAAACCATTTAATGTTCTGTGATTCTGCAAACTTGGAAACGTACTGATCTTCGCTTTCCTCTTCGATATAATAATTTTCGTCTTCTTCCACGAAACTGTAAAAGTCTTCTTCATTTTTAAAATATCCTAACCAGAAGTGTGAAATTTCTTTATCCATAATGTATATAAGTATTATTTTTTGATCTTTTTTGAGCGAATTTGCCGTTGATTATCTTCGTAATTCTTTATCTCAAGAATTGTTGCTGTTAAGGTGTAATATTACAAAAGTTTTTCGTGAAATATTTTTTTAATGTACAAGACAAAATCCGAGTGGCAAAAGTAGTTCTTTAATTGTATTTTATTGTAAATTTATTCCTGGTTTAAATTAAAAAGCTATGGATTTCCTTCAGGACCATTATATTGTCAAAAATGAATTACTGCTGATCCTCATTTCTGTTATTCTGGGACTGTTCATTGGTGCTGAACGTGAATACCGGAATAAGTCTGCCGGCCTCAGAACTTTTATTCTGGTCTGTTTCGGAGCCTGTCTTTTTACCATTCTTTCTATAAAAATAGGAGTTGAAAACCCGGACCGCCTTGCTGCCAATATCATTACCGGAATCGGATTTCTGGGAGCAGGAGTTATTTTCAAAGGAGATAATAAAATTGAAGGTATTACCACCGCTACAACCATTTGGGCTACAGCTTCTATAGGAATGGCAGTTGGTTCAGGATATGTTTATATTGCCCTGCTGGGAACCGCTTTGGTACTGATCGTTTTGAGTGCCTTAACCTATCTTCAGAATTTTATTGATGATTATAATAAAGTAAGGGAATACAGAATTGCTGTAACCAGGGCAGAAGACATCAGCTACTGTGAGCATATCTTTAAAGAACATCATTTAAGATATCAGATGATTAAACAGCAGTATTCACAGGACAGTTTTACTGTTATCTGGAGGCTTGTGGGAAAAAACAGGCACCATGAAGAAGTAATACGGAGTCTGATAAATGATCCTAAAATTACTGCTTATCAGTTCTAGACGCTGTAAGAACAAAAAAATAAAGGCCGGAGCCTTTATTTTTATTTTTTCTTGAATACATAAAGATCCTTGTTCGGACCGTCTATTTCCTTTCCTTCCATATCCAGCTGGATCAGTATATTTTCACCCACTTTATATTTGTAGTTTGCAGATTTACCTTTTAAAGTGATTATGCTTCCTGTTGCATCCCATGTAAAAGTCCCTTTATCCTGATTCTTTGAATTCCTGTCAAGATATTCTTCTGTAATGCTGAATGTTTTATCATTGTTCAACGTTAAAGAAGTCTTGATTCCCGGGCAGTCCGCACATGGAACAGTGGCTTCATAAGTTCCGGCCCAGTCCAGTGCATTCTCTGAAGTATCTCCGACAGCAGTAGGAGTTGCTTTTATGATACTGTCTGTTGCTGCTGGTTGAACAGCCGCAGCAGAATCTGTTGTCGCCGTTGTTTCAGTCGTTTCCTTTTTAGAACATGAAGCAAGTAACAGAGCGGCTCCCATTCCCAACATGAGCATTTTGCTTTTCATCATAATAATAGATTTAAGTATGTTTTTAATAATAAAGTTACTTCCAATCAACAAAAACTGAGCCAGAAGAGCATTAAACAGCAGATCTAAGGAATGGTGAATAGTCAATTCGCTTTGCTTGTCAATTCTTAATGAAATTACTTATCGTTTGATTATAAAAATTCACTATTCACTTGCGAAGCAAAATTCACTTTGACTATCCTTATTTTCAAAATCCTACTCTTAACAACTTTTCCATCTGTTTTATAAAGCCTGTTCATATTTTTCTTCGTAAATTGGGGCAAAATTTTGATTATGACAAAAAAGATACTTTTATCTGTATTTCTTTTGCCAGCTGCAATGGCATTTGCACAACAATATGGAGGAATGTGGATTCCTACAGAGCTGAATGAAAAGGAAATGAAGGATTTGGGAATGAAGATTTCTGCAAAAGATATTTTCAACCCTCAGAAACCGAGCATTAAGGATGCAGTAGTACAGTTTAACGGCGGATGTACTGCGGAAATTATTTCGCCTAAAGGGCTGCTTTTAACCAATCATCATTGCGGTTTCGGTCAGATTCAGGCGCACTCTACCGTTCAGAATGATCTTCTTTCAAACGGATTCTGGGCAAAAAATACAGAAGGGGAACTTTCTAATCCCGGACTAAAAGTAGATTTTATTGTAGATATAAAAGAAGTTACGGATCAAATTTTAGAAGGTACGGATCATCTTACAGAACCGGAACTTACCAAAAAGATCAATAATAATATTGAGGTATATAAAAACGCTCAGAAAATCGAATCTTACCAGTCGATCATGGTAAAGCCTATGTATTATGGTAACAAATACTATGCTTATACCATCGAAACTTATAAAGATATCAGGCTTGTAGGAGCTCCGCCTCAAAGCATCGGGAAATTCGGAAGTGATACGGACAACTGGGTTTGGCCAAGACATACCGGAGATTTCTCTATGTTCAGAATCTATGCAGACAAAAACAACAAACCTGCGGAATATTCAAAAGACAACGTACCTTACGTACCTAAGCACTACCTACCGGTTTCAATAAAAGATAAAAACGAAAACGATTTTACTTTTGTATTCGGATTCCCGGGAAGAACTACGGAATATCTTCCTGCCGTTGCTGTAGAGAAGATCATGAAAGATATTGATCCTGCAAAAATTGCCGTACGTGATGTTGCTTTAAAAACATTGGATGAGAAAATGCGCGTTGATAATGAAACACGTATCAAATATGCCTCAAAATATGCTTCAGTAGCCAATTACTGGAAAAAGTGGATTGGTGAAGTAGAAGGATTGAAAAAATCCAACGCTGTAGAAAAGAAAGTAATGTACGAAGGCTCTTTGGTTGCTAAAAATCCTGAGATCAAGAATACTTTGGACCAGCTGAATAAACTGTACAATGATCAGGCTCCTTATGCATTAAACAATGCTTACTATACGGAAGTGACCAGAAATGCGGAGACTTTAAAGCTTGCGGGAGACTATTATGATTTCGTAGCTGCTGTGGAAGCCGGAAGAATGGATGAAAAGGAACTTACAAAATTAAAATCAAAATTAACCTCTTTCTACAAAGACTACAGTGCAGAACTTGATGCTAAGTAACAGCAAAATTACTGGCATTATACGTTAATAAAACAGCACCACAGTTTTTACCGGCAGGATTCAGCAAATATAAAGATGAGAATGCCAACATTCCTGTAGTGGAAGATATGTCTAAAAACTCTGTCATCACAGGAAGAACTGCTGTCAACGGAGCAACATTGACTACAGATATTGATAAAGCGTTTTCCAACCAGGATAAATTGATTAAAACTTTAAAGAAAGATCCGATGTATCAGCTGTATGTTGCCATGAAGGAAACCTATATGAAAACTGCAGATCCTCAATATACTTCAATGCAGGCAAAAATCGATGCTTTACAGAAAACGTTCATGGCCCAGCAGATGCAGACGGATAAGGACAGAAAGTTCTTCCCGGATGCCAACTCAACGCTTCGTGTGACGTATGGTAAAGTAAAAGGATCTACACCAAGAGATGCCGTTTCTTACGGATACCAGACCCACCTGGCAGGAGTAATGGAAAAATATGTTCCGGGAGACTATGAATTTGATGTTCCAAAGAAGCTGATTGATCTTTACAACAAAAAAGACTACGGAATTTATAAAGATAAAACAGGTGATGTTCCTGTAGGATTCACTGCGACAAACCATACCACCGGAGGAAACTCAGGAAGTCCTGCTTTGGATGCCAACGGAAACCTTGTCGGACTTAACTTCGACAGGCAGTGGGAAGGGACTATGAGTGATATCAACTATGATCCGCGTTTCAGCAGAAATATCATGGTAGACACGAAATATATCCTTTTCATCATTGATAAGTTTGCTGACTCAAAGTGGCTTATTGATGAAATGAAAATTATAAAATAATTTAAAAGTTATACCTTTAAGAATCTATTTGAATTGAGTTTTGAATAGATTCTTTTTTATTTTAAATAAGATGAAAGACAGGATCATCAATGTACTGGCAGCCTTCGGATCTGAGAATATCGGAAAATCTTTTCCGCTGGATTACTGTCTGCCTCTTTATCATAGTGTCTCAGACAGGGAACTTCCTCATTTAAAGCACGTGATCCGCTATAAGAATACCAGGCAGTTTGAAGAAGATCTGGACCATCTCTCAAAGAATTTTCAGTTTGTGAACTGGCAGGAGTTCAAAGATTTTATGTCAGGGAACTTTAAACCTGCGAAAAAGATTGCTTTGCTTACTTTTGATGACGGTTTCAGGGAGTTTTATGAGGTAGCTGCTCCCGTTTTGGAACGTAAAGGAATTTATGCCTGTAATTTTATCAATCCTGCTTTCATTGATAATAAAGGAATGATGTTCAGGTGTAAGGCAAGCCTGCTGGCAGATGCTGTTGAAAAAATAAAAACCATAGATCCTGAAATTTATTTTACCTTATCACTTAAAAATACTGAAAGACACATTTTACAAAAGAAAATTTTATCGGTTAATTATCAGGAAAAAGATATCCTGGACTGGCTTGCGGAAAAACTTGAGGTAGACTTTAAAGCTTACTCCAAAGATTATAAACCTTATTTGAGTACTGAAGAATTAAAAGACCTTACCCGCAAAGGCTTTGGAATCTCATCGCACAGCTGGGACCACCCGAAATACGGGGATTTATCTCTGAAAGAACAGATGGAAACAACAGATAAAGCTTTTGCTTATGTAAAAGAAAATGGTTTCCTGTATGAAAGTTTTGCATTCCCGTTTACCGATTTTGGAGTGCGGAAAGATTTTTTTGATGAACTCTATAAAAATGAAGAAATTTACTGCAGCTTCGGATGTGCCGGCATAAAGCTCGACAGTGTAAAGAAAAATTTTCAAAGAATTCCGATGGAAATGGGAGAGAGCGGGGCACAGATATTGAAAAAGGAAATCGCTTATTTCAGGCTGAAAAAGCTGATCAATAAAAATACGATTGTGAGAAAATGATAACACTGAAAACATACAACAGAAAAGAACTGGGAGATTTTATATCATCCGGAGATTTTCAGCAATATGATTTTCTTCCGGTTACCAGGCATCGTGCGTTGTCTCATATTCAGAATCCAAAAGCATCAGCTGAAGACACACTTCTTATTCTGGCTTTCTATGAAGAAAAACTGGTGGGTTATGTAGGATGTTTTCCGGATCATTTTGACATTGATGGAAAAAAAATCCGCTATGCATGGCTCAGTACGCTGTATGTAAATCCGGAATACAGAAAGAAAAGACCAGCAAAAGCATTATTGAAAAAAGTTTTTGAAGAGTACGAAGGAAGAATTGCCATTACAGAATTTACCAAAGAAGCAGAAGCACTTTACAATATTATGGGAGTGTTTGAGTATGTCTTTCCTAAAGAAGGAAAGCGCTATTATTTCAGAACAGATGCTGCTAAAATGATTCCCGAAAAAAAACCGGGAACGCAATCCCTGAAGCCACTTTTTCAATTGCTGGATGTTGCAGCCAATGGGCTGATTTCAATAAAAAATCTTTCCACACAAAAACCGGATTTCAAGTATGAAATGCTGGATAGAATCGATCAGGAAAGTGCTGTTTTTATTAATGGATTTCCTAACAGACGGAACGCAGATGAGATCAACATCTTTATAGACAACCCCTGGGTGCTGGAGGGCAAAAAAGATGACCAATACTTTTTTTCGAGTTTTGCTGGGACATTTAAATACTTCTGGATTAAAATCTTTGATCAAACCAATAAACTTACATCTTGTTTTCTGTTGCAGCTCCGTGATGGCTATCTTAAAATACCTTATCTTTTTACGGATAGTAATTCAGATGAGGTTGTCCGTTTTTTAAATTACTTCATCATTACCCATAAAGTGAAAGGCTTCACCTCTTATCAAACCGGATTAAACAAAGCGATACAAAACTCAAAAGTATTTTCCCATATCTACGAGCGTGATTTCAGAAGAGAATATCTTTTCCATACGAACCTTTTGGCATTATTACCCGATAATTTTAACCCAAACTATCAGGATGGCGATGGAGATTGTATGATGACGTAAGTAGAATAATAAGGTATTATAACTTATCAATTATCGATCATCATTTATTAAAAAAACAATCGCCTGATAATACTACCAGGCGATTGTTTTTTAATGTCCGAAAATATCTTTCAGACTTACTTCTTTGAATGTTCCCATTTTATTGACGGCTTCCATATCGAGATTTTCTTTTTTTCCGATAATGGCCGTATTAAATTGTACCGGTTTTATTTCTGTCTGATAAAAATGTTTGATATCATCAAATTTCAGGCTTTGGATCTGCTCATAAATATCCTTTCTGAAATCATGATAAATATTCAGCTTTTTCAATCTTAAGGTGTTGAAAAATATATTGTTTCGGGTAACTCTTGTCGATGCAATCTGTTTCAGGGCTGCGTTCTTTGCATTTTCAAACTGAATAGGTACTTCAGGAAGTTCTGTCATCAGTTCATTCAGAGTATCCACTGCAATCATCAGTTTGTCCGGCTGGGTGCCGATATAAGTGGTCACGTAGTCAGGATGGTTAAGCTCAGAATTCGCTGCATAGGAAACATACGCTGAATAGGCGAGACTTTTACTTTCACGGATCTCCTGGAACACAATCGAAGACAATCCTCTTCCGAAATATTCATTAAATACATTGATCTTTCCAAAATGATTGGGGTTCACCTCGTTTCCTTTCCCGATCTTGCTCATTTCCATTTGAACCATATCATAATTGATGAAATTGACGTTTCCTCCTGTTGCAGGTTCAGGATATTGCTTGGCATCAGGGATCTGAAGACTTTCAGGTTCTACATACTTTCCGATATATCCCTTGAAGTTTTCAAAGTCTTTACCATAGAAAAATACCTGGTAAGGATATTTGAATAGTTTTTTCATTCTGTCTGTAAAAACTTCCGCATTGCTGTTTTCAAGTTCTTCCTTAGAAATAACATCCGTAAAACGTGAATTGCTTCCCAACTTTGTATAGTTATTCAGAGCCGTTATAATACGGTTTTTGTCTTTCTTGACAGCCTGGCGGTTTTCCAGTACTGTTCCTACAAACTGATTATAGATCTCCTGATCAGGTTTTACATCATGCATCCAGTGCTGAAGAAGGGCAATTCCCTTTTCAATATTCTCTTCCAGTCCGCTTAAAGATATGGTCAGCTGATCATTCGTTGTTTTAAAATCATTGCTGATTCCTATTTTGAAAAACTCCTTTTTCAGGTCTTCCGGCGAAAGCGTATCGGTTCCCAAATACTGAAGCAGTTGAGTTGAAATTCCTAAATCTCTGTCATGATCACTTCCCATAGGAAAAATAAAATGCAGCTGTGCAATATCGTTGTACTTGTTCTTTACAAAACTTAATTTTTTGCCATTCAGCTGATCAGTGATGATTTCCTTCTGATAATCGATAAATTCAGGCTTAATATCCTCAGTTTTATCTGCCAGAATCTCTTTTAAAAATTCAGACTGAACATCACGGTTGATCTTAACAGGAGTGATGCCGGGGTTCTCAACTCTGATCAATTTATCGTTTACCCCTTTTTCTTTATTAACAACAACATAATTTTCCCTGAAAAAATCATTGGCAAAATTCACCACATCTTCCTTGGTGAAAGAGGCGTATTCATCCATTTCATTCAGTTCCTGTTCCCAGGTTCTTCCTTTTATATAAGAATCATAAAGTGTAGTGGCGAGTCCTTCTGCGGTTTCAAGCCCTTTCATTCTCTGAAGTTTAAAATCATTGATGATAGCAGGCAGCATCCAATCCGGAAAATCTCCTTTCTTGATCAGTTCAATTTCATCAAGTACCATATTCTTCGCCTCCTCCAGCGTTTGTGTTTCCTTAGGAACAGCAACAATGGAAAAGTAGCCGTATTGTCTTAATCCAACAGAAAAGGCCTGTGCCCATAGCATTTTCTGCGTTTGATTGATATGTAAATCCAATAATCCGGCTTCCCCTCTGTTGCTGAGTATATTGGCTACAATATCGGCCAGCATAGCTTCTTTTGTCCCATAGCTTTCCGTTCTCCATGCAATCTGAGTCCGTGGAGTAGTAGGGCTTTTTACTGTTCTTGTGACAATTTCTGTTAGAGGTTGTTCAATAACAGGGTTCTTTTTAGGAAGTTCTTTATAAGGTAAAGTACCGAAATACCGATCAATCAACTGAATCGTTTTTTCGAAATCAAGATCCCCAACCAATACCATGGCATAGTTATTAGGAACATAGTATTCGTCAAAATACTTGTGAATAGCCTTCATTGAAGGATTTTTCAGGTGCTCCGGTTTTCCAAGGGTAGTTTGCTGTCCGTTAGGGTGGGTAGGAAAAAGAGCATCCATCAGCTCATAATTCACAAGCCTCGTATCATTGTCCTGTGCTCTGTTGAATTCCTCATATACCGACTCCAGCTCAGTATGGAAAAGACGAAGTACAATTTCAGAGAACCTTTCCTTTTCTATTTTCAGCCATTTTTCAAGCTCGTTATTCGGAATATTATTTTTGTAAACCGTTTCATCAAACCAGGTATGTGCGTTGGTTCCGCTTGCTCCCAAAGAAGAAATTGCTTTGTCATACTCATTGGCAATGGCATACTGACTGGCCTCCTGTGAGATTTCATCTATCTTTTTATAGATTTCCTTTTTTTTCTCAGGATCCTGCTCTGCTTTATGCTCTTCATATAATGCTGAGATCTGATCAAGAAGTTCCTTTTCTTTTTCCCAATTCTGGGTTCCGATTTTTGAAGTCCCCTTAAACATCATATGCTCCAGATAATGAGCCAGTCCTGTATTATCAGCAGGGTCATTGTTGCTTCCTGTTCTTACGGGAATAAAGGTCTGTATTCTCGGAGCATCAAAATTCTGAGCAAGAAAAACCTTTAATCCATTCTTCAAAGTATAGATTCTGACGCTGTTCTCGTCGCTTGTTACTGTAATATATTCGTAGTGGTTATTATCTGTATGAACTGTTTCCTTATATTTTCTGTCTGCCATATATAAACTCATTTCATTCCTTAGAAACCGGAATGCACTGCAAATGTAAGGAATCAAAAAAAATGTCAGTCTCTTTTTATCATTATTACATCTATTCTTATAGTTGAAAACTTGAATCATAAAAAGAAAACCATTACTAGAAGTAGTTAAGATTTGTGATTGTTACTTTCCTTTTCTTTATAAGGTATCACTCTCAAACTCTCCAACTCTCCCACACTCTGACTCTCAAACTTTTCAGGAGCTATTTCCTGCTATACATTTTTACTCCTCGCGCCAGCGTCTCCCACCCTCAAACTCTCCCACGCTCCAACACCTGCTGCGGGGTAACCATTCCTATCAGGGCTAGGCAGATTATAAGTAATGAGTA
>NZ_JAYSDT010000020.1:0-76228 GCF_041914225.1 Chryseobacterium sp. | reverse complement strand
TGATAATTGTCGCTTCCATAACACCTTCTCCCATGGAAGGAAGCAATAATTTGTATTCTGCCATTTTTGATTTTTAGATTTTGACAAATATATAAAAAAAATCGGTTTTTTTAAGAAATATATAATCTTAGCTAAATTCGATGTAAATATTTTCTCCCACATTCAGTCCAAACAGGCTTTTGGCGCCGTTTTTCTTGCTTCCTTTGTAGATGGTAAGCTCCAATAGCTGGCTATCATTGAAAATAGCAGCAGACTGTCCGTGGAATTCCGTCTCTCTATTCCAGTCCGAAACCACTTCCGTATGGCTGGAAAATATCCTTGAAAGGCTTAAATTTCTGAATTTTATGGTAAAACCGTTGTAGCCTTTACTGATATTTTCGAAAAAATCTTTATTAATATTTGATATTATATTTCCGAAATTGTCAATATAAGTGACTTCACCAATGATCATACCTTCCGATTCATTGTAAACGGCTCTCGGGAACATTAATTGCTTTGCAGAATGTATTTTCCGTCCTATCACTTCAGGAAGCCCGCCGTTGGCAAGATGTACCGCTGCAGGAACAAAAATGTCTGTAGAAGTAAAGTTGATGACATCATCAAAGCGGTTGTTCAGCGTAAGCTCATAGATGGCTTCCGGTTTAATATCAAAAAAGATAAGGCTTAAAAGGCCGTTATCTGCTGCCAGAAAGTAAGATCCATCTGCTTTATAGAGTATATTTTTTCTTGATTTGTGGTGAAAACTGTCTACCGAAAGGATATGAATGCTTCCTTTAGGAAAATATTTGTACGCATTTCTTACAATATAAGAAGTCTGTATAAGGTTGAATGCCTGGATTTCGTGGGTGATATCAATAATATTAACCTCAGGGTTTAGAGACAGAATTTTGCCTTTTACAGCGGCAACTCTGTAGTCCAAATTTCCGAAATCCGAAGTAAGGGTAATAATTGACATGAGTAATTTTAGAATAGTCTGGTATTGCAAAGTTATTTAAATAAAAAGAAAGCCCGAAAGATTGTTGAAAAGAATTTGATATAAATTTGAAAAAAAGCTTTAATTTTAAAATCTAAAAATAAAAATACTGCATGTTTGAATTAACATATGATTTGGAAGATATCGACGCGAAAATCTTCTATGGAGTTAATAACCAATATTTCAACTTAATAAAATCAAGCTTTCCAACCATTAAAATTACAGGAAGAGATCATTTTATCTTTGCCATGGGGAATCAGGAAGCTTTAGACATACTGAAACAAAAACTGGATGATATTGTCAGTTTTATCTCCAAAAACAATTCAATAGGACTGAAAGATGTTGAAAATATATTGAATATTAAAGACGAAAATGAGAAACAACTGGTATTTGACCAGGATATTATCGTAAAAGGAGTCAACGGAAAAGTAATTAAGGCTAAGACGACCAATCTTAAAAAGCTAGTGAAGGAAACGGAGAAAAAGGACATGGTCTTTGCTATTGGTCCTGCAGGAACCGGAAAAACATATACCAGTGTGGCATTGGCTGCAAGAGCCCTCAGAGATAAGGAAGTAAAAAGAATTATCCTGACAAGACCGGCTGTAGAAGCAGGGGAGAGTCTTGGATTTCTGCCTGGCGACCTTAAAGAAAAGCTGGATCCGTATTTACAGCCTTTGTATGATGCGCTTCGTGATATGATTCCACATGAAAAACTGGAAGGTTTTATGGAGAAAAAAGTAATTGAAGTAGCTCCGTTAGCTTTCATGAGAGGACGTACACTGGATGATGCTTTTGTGATTCTTGATGAAGCACAGAATACTACCCATGCGCAGATGAAAATGTTCCTGACCAGAATGGGGATGAATGCCAAGTTTATTATTACCGGTGACCCAAGCCAGATTGACCTTCCGAAAAATCAACAGTCAGGGCTGAAGGAGGCTATGAGGATTTTAAATGGGGTAAAGGAGATCGGATTTGTACATCTTACAGAAGAAGATGTGGTAAGACACCCGGTAGTAAGAAAGATTATCCTTGCTTATAACGATGAAGAAAAAAGGCTGAGAAATGACTAACTCTGTATCAGTAAAAGTTTTGTTAACCTTTTATTAACCTTAAAATTAAGACAAAATTTGGTGTTTTAAAAAAAAATAATTAGTTTCGCAGTCCTTAAATGTAAAACTAATTAAACATGAAAAAACTTTTACTTGCTGCAGCAGTCGCTGTAATGGGAATTTCTGCAAATGCACAAGAATTCCGATTTGGTCCTAAAGCCGGATACTCTTATTCTACAGTTAAATTAAAGGGAGATAATCAGTCTGAAACTTCAGATCCTTTGCATACATTTTATATCGGTGGTATCGCTGAATATAAACTGAGCGATAAATTTGCTCTGCAGGGAGAACTTTTATACTCGCCGCTTGGAGGAAAAATAAATGTAGCTGAAGCTGATCCGGAAGATCCAACAACCTTTTTAAATGTAAAAGCAAAGCAGACTTATCACACTTTATTGGTCCCTATTTCTGCCAAGTATTTCATTACGGAAGGATTATCCGTTTCTGCAGGAGCAAGCTTCGGATTTATTTTTTCTGCAAAGCAAAAACTTACTGCTGACTTCGGATTCGGAATTCCAGGTTTTGAAATTGATGGTAATGATGAAAGAGATATCAAAGATCAATTGAATACTCTGAACATTGCTCCTTTCCTTGGTGCTGAATATGCATTGGAAAACGGATTGTTCTTTGATGCAAGATACAATCTTGGAGTTTCTAACCTTGCGAAACATGCTGAAGGGAATGAAAAGTTAACCAATAGCTTCGTACAGGTAGGTGTAGGTTTCAAATTCGGAGGAAACTAATTCTGGAATTTTAATATCAAATCATGATATAAATATAAAGCGGGGCAAATTTTGTCCTGCTTTTTTCGTTGTAGACTGTTTTATCTTAATGATGAAAATAATTAGTATTTTTGCAAAGTAAAATTTAAACTTAAAAAAATGAAAAAACTATTATTACTAGGTGCTTTTGCACTTTTAGGAGGTGTTGCTCAGGCACAGGAAGGTTTCAAATTGGGTGGTCATATTGGTGTTCCTGTATCTGATGCAAGCGATGTATCTTCATTTACATTAGGAGTGGATGCAGCTTATATGTGGAATATTGCGAAAGGTTTTGACCTTGGGGTAACAACAGGATATTCTCATTTCTTCGGAAAAGATAACTTTGATGATTTCGGATTTGTTCCTGTAGCTGTTTCCGGGAAATATAAATTTAAAGGAGCTCCTATTTTTGTAGGATTAGACCTTGGATACGGTATTTCTACAAAAGATGGGGTAGATGGTGGTTTCTATGCACAGCCTAAATTCGGATACCAGATGTCCAAAGGAGAGCTGTATATCGGATATCAGTCTATCAGTAACAGACGTGATTATGGTTGGTACAAGCATGATTGGACCGTAGGCGCTGTCAACTTAGGGTTTAACTTCTTTATTAAATAAAGGCAACTTAAAAATAACTGAACTCCGGCCGAAGGCCGGAGTTTTTTATTATATAATAAGTTATACGGATGTTTTTGATGGAAAGTTTTAAAAATAAATGGATTTACAGCGGACTCAAAAGTGAAAAACAGAACCGGACAATAAACATTTGTTTGAATTTTAAGAGTTAATAACTTAAAAATTAACAAATTAGGTTAATTGTTTTTGGCATTTTCCCAGAATCCATGGTATTTTAGGGAAAAAGTAAAAATTTAAAAAATTAAATATATCTGGCTCTTATTGTTAAAATGTGATTTTTTTATTCATAATATTGTGAAAAACTCAAAAGTATCTCTTAAGTATGATTTATTTTTATAAAACCCTAAAATTTAGTACTGATATTAATCACGTTAACAAATTTTAATATTCGTAGTAGCCACTGTAAATTTGCCCTCAGAAAGTATTAAAATTTTTTACAATGAAAAAAATATTATTAGCGGGTGCTGTTGCACTTTTTGGTTTATCAAACGCTCAGATTGCTAAAGGAACTACATATTTATCAGGATCTGTTGGTTATTCTCAAGAAGAAACTAACAACGGTAACGATAAAAAAGAAAACTTCAACGTATTACCTACAGTTGGATATTTCGTAAACACTAACTTGGCAATCGGATTAGGAGTTGGTTACCAAACTGAAAAAAACACCCTAACTAGCACTGTGGGTAACACAGTAAGTGAAAGCGTAACTAAGCAACCAGCTTTTGTTGTGGCTCCATTCGTAAGAAAATACTGGACTTTATCTGACAAGTTATATTTCTTCGGTCAATTAGCAGTTCCAATGCAGTTTGGTAAAACTGAGAATGAAACTAACTCTGTAACTACAGTAGGAAACACAGTTGTTACAAGCTCTACTTCTACTGAAGCTAAATACACTAAAATCGGTGTTACTGTGAAGCCAGGTTTAGATTATTTCTTAAACAAGAACTGGTCTATCGAAGCTACTATCGGTGAGTTCGGTTATAGCAACTACAAACCAAAAGATGGTGATGCTACAAACAACTACAACTTCGGATTGAATTTATCTTCTGTAACTTTCGGAGTTAAATATGTATTTGCAAAATAATAAACAAAGCATATAGCAAGAAAGCCCTGAGAAACTCTTAGGGCTTTTTTTCTGTAAAACTAATATAATAATCATGAAAAAAATCTTATTGATGGGCGCTGTTGCGCTTTTCGCTTTATCGAATGCACAGATTGCAAAAGGAACTTCTTATCTTTCAGGTCAGGTAGAATATTACCACAATGAAAAGAATGAATTCGAAGCCAAAACAAAGGATGATGTAATCAGAATTCTTCCTACAGCTGGTTATTTCGTGGATAACAACTTGGCAATAGGGCTTGGTGTGGGCTATAAGAGTGCTGTTACAAAATATACGGTAAGTGGTTTTGAATTCCTTAATACAATTGAAATTAAAAATACGGACAACGCATTTGTTGTTGCTCCCTTTGTGAGAAAATACTGGACTTTATCCGATAAATTATACATCTTCGGACAGTTACAGGTTCCATTGGAATTCGGTAATGAAAAACGGGATTTTAACAGTGAAGGTGATGGCGGAGATCCTATACTTTCCGCTCCGTTTACAGAAAAAAATAACTACACCAACATCGGAGTGAATATTAAGCCGGGTCTGGATTATTTCCTGACTAAGAACTGGTCAATTGAAGCTACAATAGGGGAATTCGGGTACAATACTTACAAAAAAGACATTGAAGGGGCAAAAAGAACTGATAATTACAAATTTGGAATCAGTTTAAGTTCCGTGACTTTTGGAGTAAAATATGTATTTGCAAAATAATAAACAAATATATACTTTAGCCCTGGATCAATATCCCGGGCTTTTTTAAGTTTGAAAACTATTTAATTAATAATCATGAAAAAAATCTTATTAGCGTCTGCAATCGCTTTATTTGCAGGTCTGAATGCACAAACTACATTCGGTGTGAAAGCAGGTTATGCTTTATCAAAATTAAATTCCAGTGAGGGCGATTTCGAATTTGGAGGATTCGAAGCCAGTTTAAAATCCAAATCAGGGTTTTATATCGGAGGATTGGTTGAGCATAAATTCAATAATAAGTTTGCTGTTCAGGGAGAGGTAGAATATGCTAATCTTGGTGGAAAAGCTGAAGTTGGAATGCCAGGTACAGGTATTACCTTAACTGAAAAGATGAACCTTAACAGGATTGTTATTCCTGTATCTGCAAGATATTATGCAACGCCGGAACTGGGAATTTATGCAGGTCCTTATGTAAGCTTTAAAACGAATAATAAAGCAAAATTTGAAGTAAGTGGTCCTAATGCTGGTATGGTAGATCCTTCCGGGCTTAAAGAAGGAGAACGTTATTTGGAAAAAGAGCTGAATGATGGTTTGAAATCTACCGATTTTGGTTTATTCCTGGGAGCAGATTATAATGTATACAAAGGATTATTTGTAGATGCTCGTTACAGTTTTGGTCTTACCAATATGATCAAGAATCCTGTGGATGGTGAAACATTAAAAATGAATTTCTTCCAGCTAGGAGTAGGCTACAAGTTTAAATAAACAGATATCTATGAAAACAAAAACTCTCAGAATTTCTGAGAGTTTTTTTATGAATGATTTTGTCTTTCTTTTTCTTATTTTCCGAACATTCCACCCATTCCAGGCATATTCGGCATCTTGCTCATCATCTGCATCATTTGTTTTCCCTGAGGTCCCTGCATCATCTTCATCATTTTACCCATCTGATCAAATTGCTTCATCAATTGATTCACATCTTCGATTTTTCTTCCGGCACCTTTGGCAATTCTGTTTTTTCTTTGTGTATTGATAATAGAAGGTTTTCTTCTTTCTTCAGGAGTCATAGAGTAGATAATTGCCTCAATGTGCTTGAATGCGTCATCACTGATTTCTACATCCTTGATCGCTTTTCCTACTCCGGGAATCATCCCCATCAGGTCCTTCATATTACCCATTTTCTTGATCTGATTGATCTGCTTAAGGAAATCGTCAAAACCGAACTCGTTTTTAGCAATTTTTTTGTGAAGTTTTTTAGCTTCTTCTTCATCAAACTGCTCCTGAGCTCTTTCTACAAGGGAAACAACGTCTCCCATTCCCAGGATTCTGTCTGCCATCCTTTCCGGGTAGAAAAGGTCTAAGGCTTCCATTTTTTCACCGGTAGAAATAAATTTGATTGGTTTTTCTACCACGGAACGGATCGTTAAAGCAGCTCCACCACGCGTATCACCATCTAATTTCGTTAAAACAACGCCGTCAAAATTCAAAGTATCGTTGAATGCTTTCGCCGTATTCACCGCATCCTGACCAGTCATGGAATCAACGACGAACAAGGTTTCATTAGGTGTGATAACAGAGTGAACTGTTTTAATTTCCTTCATCATCTGCTCGTCAATCGCCAGACGACCTGCTGTATCCACAATCACGATATCGTGACCATTAGATTTAGCAAAATTAATAGCATTCTGAGAAATGCTTGACGGATCCATAGAACCTTCCTCCGTAAAAACGGGAACTCCGATTTGTCCACCCAAAACTTTTAGCTGGTCAATCGCAGCAGGACGATAAACGTCACACGCTACTAAAAGAGGCTTTTTATTTTTTTTGGTTTTTAAGTAATTTGCTAATTTTCCGGAAAATGTCGTCTTACCAGAACCCTGAAGACCTGCAATAAGAATTACAGAAGGTTTTCCCGAAAGGTTGATTCCTTCCTGAGAACCTCCCATTAAATCTACCAATTCATCATGAACGATTTTCGTCATGAGCTGTCCAGGAGTAAGTGATGTAAGAACGTCTTGTCCTAAAGCTTTATCCTGAACCCTTTTGGTAAGATCTTTTGCAACTTTATAATTAACATCGGCATCCACCAATGCTCTACGAATTTCTTTTACGGTTTCCGCTACATTGATTTCCGTGATTTTTCCACGTCCTGAAATATTATGAAGCGCTTTATCTAATTTATCCTGTAAACTGTTAAACATATTTATTGTAAATTATAGGTTTGCAAAAATAAGGAATTTTTAGCATATCCAAAGTGTTTGAGCACGTAATATTATATATATACGCAATATTATTATACAGAGAAAAATGATAAATATCAAATCATACGATAATACGATAGAAAAAGTCTATTTTTGCGATCAATTAAAATATAGAATGAAGATCAATCCCAATATCCTTGTTGTCGTTTTATTCTTTCTGACTTTCCTGGTGCATTTTTCTCTATGGAAATTTGTTTTTCATCTGGATGAAATAGTGATCATAAAATTTTATCTTTTTCTGAGTGTCATGTTTATGATGATGATCACTCTTATCATTTTAATCAATAGGGTAGCGCCGGAATTTTTAGGGTTGTCTGTCATAGGTTTGATTCTTTTAAAATTCGGTTTGATGTACTTAATCAGAAAAAAACTGAACTTTGAAGTGATTCCAGGCTATAAATTTCATTTCATTATCCCATATTTTGTCCTGACAGCACTGCTTACATACTATGCAATCAAGCTGATTAATCATGATAAAAAACAGTAAAATAATTTATTGAAACTAGAAAAAATATCATATTTTTGCACAACGAAAAAAACCTATCAATGTTTAAGAAATTCGCAGTTTTATTCTACAGTATTTTTGTATTAAACTTAGTGTCTGCACAGCACGGTGAAGCTACTGCTGGGGCAGCTCCTGCTCAAGAGCTTTCAGAGAAAGACAAAGTAAGCAAGGAAAACAAGGAGTTCATCGATCATCACTTATTAGATGCACATGATTTCACATTGATGGTTGATAAAGAAGGTCACCATATCGGTTTCCCTCTTCCTGTTATTTTCTATGATAATGGTTTCCATTCTTTCATGAGTAACAAAGAAGGTTTCATGCACGGAGAGCCTACGGAAGTAGATGGTTCTTATTATGTACTGCACCATGAGAAAATTTATAAGACGGATGCAAAAGGAACTTTAACACTTGGTGAAGATGGTCATCCAACTAATGAAAAGCCTTTGGATCTTTCTATTACGAAAAGTGTACTGATTATTTTATTGGTATCAATCTTTATGTTTGTATTATTTGTTGGAATCGCTAAATCCTATAAGAAATCAGCTATCCCTACAGGTGCAGCAAGATTCTTAGAGCCTCTAATCATTTTTGTAAGAGACGAAGTTGCTATTCCTAACATCGGGCATAAGTATAAGAGATTTATGGGTTATTTATTAACTGTATTCTTCTTTATCCTTTTTCTTAACGTTCTTGGATTAATGCCTTTCGGGATCAATGTTACAGGTAACATTACAATGACATTCTTCCTTGCGATCCTTACTTATCTGATTACAACATTCTCAGCGAATAAAGATTACTGGAAACACATTTTCTGGATGCCAGGAGTTCCGGTTCCAATGAAACTGATTATGCTTCCTATCGAATTATTAGGAACAATCACTAAACCATTCGCTTTGATGATCCGACTTTTTGCAAACATGACAGCAGGTCACATCGTAGTAATGAGTTTGATCGGATTGATCTACGTATTCAAAAACTTTATTGCAGGTGTTGCATTCCCGTTCCTTACATTGGTAATTTATTTACTAGAGGTATTGGTAGCGTTCTTACAGGCTTATATCTTTACAATGTTATCAGCTCTGTTTATCGGAATGGCAGTAGAAGAGCACGAGCACGAACATCATGCTGCTCACTAATTGAAATTTAATTAAAGTAAAACAAATTTTTTAAAATTATATATTATGGAAATCCCTAAAATTGTAGGTGCTGGTATCGTAGTACTAGGTGTAGGTATCGGTCTTGGTAAAATCGGAGCTGCTGCTCTTGAAGCTATCGCTAGACAACCTGAGCAATCTGGAAAAATCCAAACAGCTATGCTTATCGCAGCTGCACTTGTAGAAGGTGTTGCGTTTGCTGCTCTATTTGCAGTAAACTAATTAAAATCAAACCATTATCTGTAACGGTTGGTTACAGGTAATGGTTCTTTAAAAAAAGTAATAATTATTTATACATTTATATAATGGAATTAATTCATCAGTTTTCATCAGGATTATTTATTATCCAGTCTGTTATTTTTCTAGCATTATTATTTTTGTTAGGTAAATTCGCTTGGAAACCTATTTTAAAGTCTATCAATGACAGAGAAACCTCTATTGTTGACGCTCTTAATCAAGCTAAATTAGCAAGAAAAGAAATGGAAACTTTAAAAGAGGATAACGAAAGAATCATTCGTGAAGCTAAAATCGAAAGAGATGCTATCCTTAAAGAAGCTAGAGAAATTAAAGACAGAATCGTAGGAGAAGCTAAAGATGTTGCTAAAGCTGAAGGAGACAAAATGATCGAAGCTGCTAAACAGACTATCAATGCTGAGAAAAATGCTGCTATGGCAGACATCAAAACTCAAATCGGTACTTTATCTGTAAACATTGCTGAATCTATCTTGAAGCAAAAGCTGGACAACAGCGAAGCTCAAAACGAATTAGTTCAAAATTATTTAAACAAATCAAACCTTAACTAAGAATGCTTACATCTAAAGTAGCTAAAAGATACGCACAAGGTTTACTTGACTTCACCAACGAAGCAGGGCAAACGGCTACTGTATTTTCAGAAATGAAAGATGTAGTAAAGGTAATGGCTGAATCTAAAGATTTAAACAAGTTTTTCCTTACTCCTTACATCGATTCTAAAAAGAAAATAGAAGTAGCAAGCGAAATATTCAAAGGTTTATCTGTTTCTTCTCAAAATCTGATCAGATTGGTGATTAAACACGGACGTGAAAACCAATTGAAAAATATCGCTCAGGAATTCATCAACAAAGTAGAAGACCTTAGCGGTGTACAGAGAGTAACGCTTACTACAGCAACTCCGCTTTCAAAAGAAAACCTTGACCAGATTTTAAGATCTACAAATCTTGTAAATGCTGATTCAAACTTTGATCTGAAAGTAAATGTTAAGCCTGAAATTCTTGGAGGATATATTCTGAGAGTAGGTGACCAGCAGGTAGATGCGTCTGTGAAGACAAAACTTAACCAAGTTAAAAAAGATTTCCAATTGAACTAATATGAAAAAGGTTTTATACATATCAATGCTTGCTTTTTCATTCTTAGCTTTTGGTCAAAAAGTTAAGATTAAAAAAGATAAAGTATTTATTGATGATAAGGAAACCTATCATATTGAAACAAATGATTTTAATTTTATTCTATCTGACATTAAAGATAATGCAGTTGTTTCCGCTTTAGGCTCTACTTACCAGGTTCCTAAAACACCACCGCTTTATCCGAACGAATCTCCTTACTGGACTAAAGTAATTTATACAGTAAGATTTTTGAAATACAACAAAGAACTTGTTACAGATTTAGCAGATAAAGATATCATTAAAAATATCTATAAGTCTGGTATTTTTGACGAAAACGGAAATGCTGATGAATCTAAAATCGACTTGTTTATCGCTAAATATTCTAACGAAGATCTAAAAATTAAACTTTTTAAATAAGAAAAACAACCATACAATGGCAGAAATAAATCCGGCAGAAGTATCTGCGATCTTAAAACAGCAATTGGCCAACTTCGATACTCAATCAAACGTTGAGGAAGTAGGTACAGTTTTAACCATCGGTGATGGTATTGCTCGTGTATACGGGTTAGAAAACGTACAATACGGAGAGTTGGTGAAATTTTCTAGTGATGTAGAAGGTATTGTACTAAACCTTGAAGAAGACAACGTTGGGGTTGCGCTACTTGGTGAAAGTAAATTAGTAAAAGAAGGAGATACCGTAAGAAGAACAAACAGAATCTCTTCTATTAAAGTAGGAGAAGGTATGTTGGGAAGAGTAGTAGATACTCTAGGTAATCCTATCGATGGTAAAGGACCTATTTCTGGGGAATTATACGAAATGCCATTGGAAAGAAAAGCTCCAGGAGTTATTTACAGACAACCGGTAACTGAACCTTTACAGTCAGGTATCGTTGCAATCGACTCTATGATCCCTGTAGGAAGAGGACAGAGAGAGCTTATCATTGGTGACAGACAGACAGGTAAAACTACTGTTGCGATTGATACGATCATCAACCAAAAAGAATTCTTTGATGCAGGTAATCCTGTATATTGTATATATGTTGCTATCGGACAAAAAGCGTCTACTGTAGCACAAATCGTTAAGACGTTATCAGATAAAGGAGCTTTAGCTTATACGGTAATCGTTGCGGCTAATGCGTCAGATCCGGTTCCAATGCAGGTGTATTCTGCGATGGCAGGAGCTGCAATTGGTGAGTTCTTCAGAGATACAGGTAGACCAGCATTGATCGTTTATGATGATTTATCCAAGCAAGCTGTGGCTTACCGTGAACTTTCTCTTCTTTTAAGAAGACCACCGGGCCGTGAAGCTTATCCTGGAGACGTTTTCTACCTTCACTCAAGATTATTGGAAAGAGCGGCAAAAGTAATTGCTGATGACGAAATTGCTAAACAAATGAATGATTTACCTGAGTCTTTAAGACCAATCGTAAAAGGTGGAGGTTCATTAACAGCTCTTCCGATCATTGAAACTCAGGCTGGTGACGTTTCTGCGTATATCCCAACCAACGTAATCTCTATTACAGACGGACAGATTTTCCTTGAATCAGATCTATTCAACTCAGGGGTTCGTCCTGCGATTAACGTAGGTATCTCTGTATCAAGAGTTGGAGGTAATGCTCAGATTAAATCAATGAAAAAAGTATCTGGTACGTTAAAATTAGACCAGGCACAATATAAAGAATTAGAAGCGTTTGCTAAGTTCGGTTCTGACCTTGATGCTGCTACATTAGCGGTAATCTCTAAAGGGGAAAGAAACGTGGAAATCCTTAAACAACCTGTAAACTCTCCACTTCCTGTAGACAGCCAGGTTGCTATGATCTACGCAGGAACAGAGAATTTATTGAGAAACGTTCCTATCAGAAAAGTAAAAGAATTCCAAATCGAGTACATCGCATTCCTTAGATCTAAGCATCCTGATACAATGGCTGCTATCAAAGCTGGAAAAATCGATGATTCAATCACTGGTGTTCTTAAGCAGGCAGCTAACGATTTAGCTTCTAAATATAACTAAAAATTAGTTGAGGGTTTTTGGTTGTTAGTAGACAGAATTTTCTAAACTAGCAACCAACAGCCGACAACCAACAGCTAACCCCAATTATGGCAAACTTAAAAGAAATACGAGGCAGAATTACGTCAATTTCATCTACGATGCAGATTACACGTGCTATGAAGATGGTTTCCGCAGCGAAACTTAAAAAAGCACAGGACGCAATCGTAATGTTAAGACCTTATTCTGAAAAATTACAGGAGCTTATCCAGAATGTAAATTCTAGCTCTGATCCTGACCAGGTTTCTGTATATGCTCAGAAAAGAGAGGTTAAAAGAGTACTTTTCATCGCTGTTACTTCAAACAGAGGTCTTGCGGGAGCTTTTAACTCTTCTATCGTAAAGGAGCTTAACATCCAGTTCCAGAACAACGCTCAGTATGAGATTGAAGTTCTTCCGGTAGGTAAAAAAGTATATGATGCTGTAAGAAAAAACCGTTCGGTTTATGCTAATGGAAGTTCTGTTTATGATAATCTGAACTTTGATACAGTTGCACATATTACTGAAGGAGTAATGACAAGCTTCAAAGAAGGAAAGTTTGATGAAGTTTATGTTATCTATAACAAATTCGTTAATGCAGCTACTCAGGAAGTAACTACAGAAAAACTTCTTCCGATCTCAATGCCTGAAAATACAGAGCCACAGGTTGAAACTGATTATATCTTTGAACCTAACAGAGCTGAAATCCTTGATAATTTGATTCCAAAGTCTATCAAAACTCAGGTTTTCAAAGCGATCTTAGATTCAGTAGCATCTGAGCACGGAGCGAGAATGACAGCAATGCACAAAGCAACAGATAATGCCCAGGCTTTAAAGAATGATCTTGTGATCTTCTACAACAAAGCAAGACAGGCAGCAATTACCAACGAAATCCTGGAAATTGTTTCCGGAGCAGAAGCTTTGAAAAATTCGTAAAGAATTATTTTAACATACAATTAAAGCATCGATATTATCGGTGCTTTTTTATTTTTACAAGGCTAAAAATGTCATTTAATATCCAAAAAGCTCTTTATTGACATCATAATGATAATAGACCTTAATTATTTTTTTTATTGAGCAAAAACACGGTCAGATCACTTCATATTTTCCTTTCAAAAATTCCTTCATCGAAATAATCTATCCCGGATTCAGGTTATTTTTATTTTACATATCTTTGTACTTAATAAAATTTATACAACTTCTAAATGGACTCGGACATAGTCAGGCTTTTGCTGGCCTTATTTCTTGTTTTACTAAATGGCTTCTTCGTAGCCGCAGAATTTTCAATTGTTAAAGTTCGTTATTCGCAAATTCAGTTAAAAGCTGCAGAAGGAAATTCTATGGCTAAGCAGGCAGAACATATCATCAAGCATCTTGATGAATATCTTTCCGCTACACAATTAGGAATTACATTGGCATCCCTTGCCTTGGGTTGGGTAGGAGAAAGTGCCCTGCATCATATTGTTGAAAATATTTTCCATTCCCTTAATATGGAAATGAGCCAGGCTTCCATTACTTCGGTATCACTGGTGATCAGTTTCGTATTAATTACCATCATGCACATTGTGTTTGGTGAGCTTATTCCAAAATCAATTGCGATCAGAAAATCTGAAGCAACTACCATGGCAACAGCAGTTCCATTGAGAGTTTTCTACCTGATCTTTAAACCGTTTATCTGGTTGATGAACTCGATGTCAAATGGTTTCCTGAGGTTAATCAAAATCCATCCGGCTTCCGAACAGGAGATCCACTCTACCGAAGAGCTCCAGCTTTTGGTAAAGCAAAGTGCGGATAGCGGTGAGATTGAAGAGGAAAACTATGAGATCATCAAAAATGCATTTGATTTTACAGACCATTCTGCCAAGCAGATCATGGTGCCGAGACAGAATATCACTTCCATAGACTTTGAAGAAGATATCAATGAGATTATCAACAAGATTATGGACAGCGGATATTCCCGTATTCCTGTATATATTGATTCAATTGACAATGTGATCGGGATTTTCTATACCAAGGAGATTATAAGGGAATATGTAAAAAGAAAAGGAGACCTTGATCATGAAGACCTTAAAGATCTCATGAGGGATGCCTTCTTTGTGGTAGAAAGCAAAAAAGTTTCAGATTTGCTGAAGACCTTTCAGCTTAAAAAACAGCATATTGCCATTGTGATTGATGAATTCGGAGGAACAGAGGGGATTATTACCCTGGAGGATATTCTAGAAGAGCTGGTAGGGGAAATTCAGGACGAAGAAGATGATGAGGAAAAAATCGTTGATAAAATAGCTGAAAATACCTATTGGGTACAGGCTACCCAGCCTTTGGACGAAATCAATGAGTTTTTACCTAAAAAACTGCCGCTTTCTGAAGAAAGTGAATATAATTCATTAGCAGGATTCATTCTTTATGAACTGGAAGAGATTCCTGAAGAAAATCAGGAGTTTGACCTGGCCAACTATCATTTTAAAATTCTGAAGATGAATAATAAAAGTGTTGAGCTGGTAGAGCTTGTGTATGAGGAGCCTAGCACTGTAGATAATTTGGCAGACAAGATCGGAGAAGTTTAAAACAAAACCGTAACAATGGATTTTTATAACAGTATAAAAGATTACGAAAACCCAAAACGTCAGTATGAAGAAGAAGTCCTTGTTCTGGATGATACGGATGACGTTTATAAGCTGGTACTGCACAATGACGATATTCATACCTTTGATTATGTAATTGACTGCCTGATCGAAATATGCAAACATACCCTTGAGCAGGCTGAGCAATGTACGATTCTTGTTCATTACAAGGGTAAATGTACCGTAAAAACAGGCTCAATGGATGTTTTGAAGCCTATGCATGAAAAATTAATTTCGCGCGAATTAACAAGCGAAATCGTATAAAAATAAAGTCCGGTAATAAAATTTACCGGACTTTTTTTATGAAATCCAGAGAGTAAATTTGAGTAATAACAATAAATCATAAAGACTGGCCGGTTTCCTGAAAATATTTTAATCTTTAAATGCTTTAATCTTTTAATTTCTCAACACACTTACATTGTCACATTTTATCTAAAATAGTATATTTGTACCAACTATAAAGAAACAAAAAAACAATGCTTGTAATAGGAATTGCCGGTGGTACAGGATCCGGCAAAACTACAGTTGTTGACAAGATACTTCAGCAGCTTGATATTGAGGGAATGAATATCCTCTCTCAGGATAATTATTATCACGACAACCAGGGTCTTACATTGACGGAAAGAGAGGCTTTAAATTATGACCATCCAAAATCAATAGACTTTGACTTACTGATAAAACATGTAAAAGCTTTAAAAAACAACGAGCCGATTGAACAGCCGATTTACAGCTTTGTTACTCATTCCAGAACAGGAGATCATGTCACTGTAGAACCTAAAAACGTATTGGTAGTAGAAGGAATTCTTGTTCTTACCAACAAAGAATTACTGAAAGAATTTGATCTGAAGGTATTCGTTCATGCTGATTCTGACGAAAGATTAATCAGGAGGATCAGGAGGGATACCCAGGAAAGAGGAAGAGATCTGAGTGAGGTGCTGCACCGTTATCAGACTACTTTGAAACCTATGCACCAGGAATTCATTGAGCCGTCTAAAAATGAGGCCGATCTTATTATCCCGAATATGAAGCAGAATTCCGTAGCGATAGATTTTTTAACTACTGTTATTAAAAACTCGTTGAAAAAACATTAAAAAAATGGAAGAAAACAACCTTATCAAAGACATTCAGCCGAAATCTGAAACATTCAAACTTATCCAGAAATATGTTTTGAACAAGTATACCATTACGATCTGTCTGTTTTTGGTATGGATGATTTTTTTCGATAAAACCTCATTTCTTGTTATTAACGAACTGAATGGTGAGATTCATAAATATGAAGAGCAGCTGGACTATTATAAAAAAGAGTACGAGAAAAATGATGCTTTTTATAAAAAACTGATGAATAACAAATCAGAGAAAGAAAAATACGCAAGAGAAAATTATTTTATGAAAAAACCGAATGAAGAAATCTTCATTTTGGTGGTAGACAGTACAAAAGTCGCTAAGAAATAATAAAGTTGAATAGAATTTCAATGTGAAATATATTTAATTTCAAAATTCACTTGCAAGCAAATTCACTATTGACAATTCACAAATAAAAAACTAATGTCAAATACAGATATACTTTCAAACTGGGAAAATTTAGTCAGAAAACAGCTTAAAACAGAGGATATTTACCCTGTTTTAGAGAAACAGAATCTGGAAGGAATAGAGGTGAAGCCTTTTTATACAGAAGTGCAGAAGCCTTTGGTAAACCTGCCCAGAGTTGAAGAAAGTACCCATCTGGTAGCAAGATATCACGAAAGTCTGGAAGAGGAAGTATTTGCATTTATGCTGGATCAGAATGTAGAAAATCTGGATCAGAAGACTCTTTTTGTGAATAATAAAGATCTTGCAGGGCACATCAGTCCTAAAGAAGAGGATCAGTATTTTTCGCTGATCGATGTTTTTAATGAAAAAGAAGGGAATATTGATGATCAGCTGGCAAAAGAATTACTGGCAAAAGGTTTTAAAAGAAACATCTGTGTAGATATTTCACTCCACCAGAATGCCGGAGCGGCGATTTATCAGCAGCTTGGTATTGCCCTTGCTAAAACCAAAGAATTAATAGAGGCATACGGTGCTGAAATTGTAAACAAACTCATCTTCAGAATAGCGGTAGGAGGAAATTATTTCTTTGAAATGGCAAAGCTGAGAGCTTTTAAAATAGTCTTTAACCAGCTTTCCAAAGAATACGGACTGGATGAAGTTCCTTACATCTTTGCAGAGACTTCATTGCGAAATAAAGCCGTTTCTGATAATGAAAACAATCTGATCCGTTCCACACTGGAACTTGCTTCAGCCATGATTGGAGGAGCAGACGCTGTTTTCTCCAACAATTACCTTGTGGACAGAAGTACGGATAATTCAGAAGAAATTTCCTTCAAGCAACAGATTGTTCTGGCCTACGAAAGTATCATCAATGTATTTGAAGATGCTTCCAACGGAAGTTATTATGTTGAAGATATTACCCGTCAGTTTGCTGAAAAAGCATGGGCTTTATTCGTTGAAATGGAAGAAGCGGGGGGATATCTTGAGTTATTAAGACAAGGAGTTGTTCAGAAAAAGATTTATGATCATGCTGTGGAAGAGCAGCAATGGATCGAAGAAGGAAAAATAAAGCTGATAGGAGTGAATTTATACCCTAAATTAGACATTAAAAAGTCTGTTGCTGATCTTTACAACGAAAAAGAAATAAAAGCGGTTCGCTGGGCTGAAATGTTTGAGTAATGAAAGAAAAACTGATCGATTTATTTGAATACACCTATCATTTCAATGCTGAAATGATTAAAGTTATTGCTGAGAATAGAGAACTTGTAGATGATAAAACGATCAGTCTGATTAATCATACCCTTAATGCACAACAGATCTGGAATGCCAGAATACTTGGAGAATCCACCTTTGAAGTCTGGCAGATCAATCCTTTTGAGTCTCTGCAGGAGATTAATCATAAGAATTTTCTTAAAAGTATTGACATTATCAGTACCCTTGATTTGGATAAAAGAATAGAATACCAGAACTCAAGAGGGACAAAATTTGAAAACAGTATTTTTGAAATGCTTTTTCATGCAGTCAACCATTCTACCTATCACAGAGGGCAAATCAATTCTTTGCTTAAGCAGAACGGTTTGACCCCGATATTGACGGATTACATTTTCTATAAGAGATAATTTGATTAATAATCATTTTTCGAACAAGATTTTGTGTAGATTTATGAAACACAAAATGCAAATGTTATGAAAGAAAATGAGATAAGTTTTTATATCAGAAAATCTATATTTTCTGTTTATAATGAACTTGGGCCGGGGCTTCTGGAAAAAGTCTATGAGAAGGTTTTGGCTTACGAACTTGAAAATAATGGTTTAAAAGTTAAGACTCAGGTTCCGATGAAGATTAAATTCAGAGATACTATTATTGATTCTGGTTTTGTTGCCGATATAATTGTTGAAGATAAAATTATTATAGAAGTGAAAGCCGTAACGGAAATAGCAAATATTCATCATCAGCAGTTGTTAACCTATCTAAAGTTAACAGGATTGAAATTAGGAATTTTGGTGAACTTTAATACTGATTTTATTAGTAAAAGTATTTTTCGGAAAGTAAGAGGAAATTTAGACTAACATCATTCTAATGACCACGAATGACACTGATTTTCGCAGATGATTGCGTATATTTTTTATGATTATATCTGTATTGGAATAAGAATATGACATAAACATCAGTGAACATTCTTGTTCTGTGAAAAATAGACTGAATAATTAAATAGAAGATAATAAATAAAACATAAACATCTGTGAAAATCGGTGTCATCTGTGGTTAAGTTAATAAACAAAGAAATCCAAAACTACATCAATGCAAATCTGAATACAGATTTACACACATTACTGCTTAAAAAATCCCCGTTTCCGGAGGTATCCATGCATGAAATTGTTCAGCAGATCAAAGGAAAACAGGTTGCCGAAAGAAAATTTCCTTTTCTGTTGAAAGAAGGGATCATTTTTCCACCGCAGCTTAACCTAGAGCAGTCATCATCAGAAAAAACAGCCCTTTACAAATCGGAAACTTTAAAAGGAAATAAATTCATTGATCTGACAAGCGGTTTTGGCATTGATGCATACTACCTGTCTCAAAACTTTGACGATATTACTTTAGTAGAGCAGAATACAGAACTTCTGGACATTGTTGAGCATAATTGGAAGGTCCTGGGCCGTCAGGCAAAATTTATCAACAGCAAACTTGAAGATTTCCTAAACGAAAATCAGGAACATTTTGATATTATTTATCTTGATCCGGCGAGAAGAGACCAGAATAAAAACAAAGTTTTCCTTTTGGAAGATCTTTCTCCGGATATTCTTGAAATTCAAGAAAAATTACAGTCTGTTTCCAATCTGGTAGTCGTTAAACTTTCCCCGCTCATTGATCTTAAATACCTTGTTTCAGTGCTGCCGGGTATTGTAAAGATTGATATTATTGCCCTGAAAAACGATGTAAAAGAAGTAGTGGTGTTTCTTTCCAACAAAAATACGGGCAAGATTCTCTGCAATTGCGTAAATCTTGAAAGCAATGAAGCTGCCTTTAATTACACATTTGGGGAAGAAGAAACTGCACAGGCTGAATACTCTGAACCTGAAAAATACATTTATATCCCCAATAATGCTGTTTTGAAAGCAGGAGTTTTTAATTTGATTTCCCAGAAATTCGGATTAAAAAAGCTTCACCCGAATAGCCATCTCTATACTTCCGGTGAAAAAATAGAAAACTTCCCGGGGAGAATTTTTGAAATGGTAATGATTGATTCTAAAAGTATTAAGAAAAAAGATCAGTTTAATATTATTTCAAAAAATTACCCTTTAAAACCTGAAGAAATCAAAAAGAAATATGGCTTAAAAGATGGAGGAGACCGGTATCTTATTTTTACACAATCCAAAAAAGGAAAAATTATATTAAAATCAGTATAAAAATGTTGCCGAAAAAAGCAGGATTTCTTACTTTTGGGCAATCAAAAATTTAAGCATGAGATCGCTTGCTGTTTGGAAGATTATACAGACTGAAAATAGTGCGGTTTCATATTACCTTTAAAAAATAATTTTACATATGAAAAAATTAGTGATATGTTTGGCGATTGCAACGGTGGCGGTAAGCTGTAAAAAAGTTCCGCAAGGAGGAAACAGAGGTGCTTTGAAACTTGAAGAAGGAGTAGAAAGATATTCTGATGATCCTCAGGGAGGAGCTCACGGGCATGAAGCTGCTGCAGAGCACAAAGAAGAAACTACTCCTGCACAACCGGAAGCTGCTGCTCCGAAAACAGACAGTACTGCGGCTGCAAAACCTGCTGAAGCTGAGAAAGCTCCAAAAGCTGAACACTAATTACAAGTACAAAATATATAATTGCCCTGTTTCTGCAGGGCATTTTTTATTAAAAAGAGTGCTATACGGCTCATTAACATGAGGTTGGGAAAATCCTGCCTTTTTGTTTGCCCCTGCCGGCCATTTTTTTTAATTTTAACAAAATAAATTTTTACAATGCAAGAGACATTAAATTACATTAACGAAAACAAGCAGCGTTTCGTGGATGAATTATTTGAGTTATTGAGAATTCCTTCTATTTCTGCAGATCCCGCGTATAAAGATGACGTTTTGAAATGTGCAGATGTAGTGGCAGCGCACCTTAAAAATGCAGGGGCTGATCATGTTGAAGTTTGCCAGACCAAAGGATATCCAATTGTTTTCGGAGAGAAAATTTTAGATAAAAATTTACCAACAGTATTGGTGTACGGGCATTATGATGTTCAGCCGGCAGATCCGTTGGAATTATGGACTAAGCCGCCTTTTGAGCCTTATATTGAGAAAACGGAATTACACCCTGAAGGAGCAATTTTTGCCAGAGGTGCCGCAGACGACAAAGGGCAGTTCTTCATGCACCTGAAAGCTTTCGAAGCTATGATGAAAACCAATGCTCTTCCTTGCAACGTTAAATTTATCCTAGAAGGAGAGGAAGAAGTAGGATCCGTAAGCTTAGGCGACTGGGTAAATGAAAATAAAGAGAAATTAGCCTGCGATTGTATCCTGATTTCCGATACACATATTTACAGTAACGAACAACCGACTGTTACAACAGGTTTAAGAGGGTTGAGTTATGTGGAAGTAGAAGTGGAAGGTCCAAACAGAGATTTACACTCAGGGCTTTACGGAGGAGCAGTTCCAAACCCGATCCACGTTCTTTCAAGAATGATTGCTAATCTAATTGATGAAAACGGTCATATCACCATTGACGGATTCTACGACAATGTAGAAACGGTTTCAGATGCAGAGAGAGCTGAAATGAATAAACTGAAGGACAATCCGGAAGAATTCAAAAAATCAATCGGATTAAGCAATATCGAAGGGGAAAAAGGATATACAACTTTAGAAAGAACATCTATCCGTCCTACTTTAGACTGCAACGGAATCTGGGGAGGTTATACAGGAGAAGGTGCAAAAACAGTAATTCCTTCAAAAGCTTTTGCTAAAATTTCAATGCGTTTGGTTCCTTACCAGACTCCGCAGGAGATCACGGAAAAATTCACGAAATATTTTGAAAAAATCGCTCCGGATACAGTAAAAGTTAAAGTTACTCCTCACCACGGAGGAATGCCATATGTTTTACCAACGAATACCAAAGAATTTGCTGCAGCAAAACAAGCAATGGAATCAGCATTCGGAAAAGAAGTACTTCCATACAGAGGAGGGGGAAGTATTCCGATTACAGCGATGTTCGAGCAGGTTTTAGGCGCTAAGTCTGTGCTTATGGGATTCGGATTGGATTCTGACGCAATTCACTCTCCAAACGAACATTATGGGCTATTCAATTTCTATAAAGGGATTGAAAGTATTCCGTTATTTTTTGAGAATTATTCAAAATAATTAAACAAAAACAAGGTATGATAAGGTATTTCTGAGAAGAGATACCTTATTTTTTGTTTTATTTTCTATCATAAAATACATTTAGAAGCATATTTTTAAAGGGCTGAAAAAATAAATTCCCTGATAATAAAAGCGTTATTTTTTATTTGCAATAAGTTATTTCACCATTCATGGAAAGTTTATATTTTTAATACAAAACTTGAATTACTATGAAAAAATACTACTCAATTGCATTTTTAATACTATCAGTTTGCATTTGTGCACAGCAGTCCATATCCTTTGAGTCTACTGAGGGGTTCAACATTGGAGATATCAATGGACAGGCAGGATGGATCAGTACTCCCACTGGAGGTGTTCCTCAAAACGTAACCCACCAGACCATCAGCCTGGATAAGGCAAGCGATGGCAGCAGCTCCCTGAAAATTGTCAAAGAAAATACTTACGGTACCCAGAGTGTTCCTGTTATCGGAGTGTTTTATAACTTGTCGACACCTCTTTCCTACAACAATTTTTCTGTATCATTCGACATCAATATGTCACAGCTTAACGGCTCTGATTTTGGTTTTCAGGGAGTAAATGATATGGATGACCAGTTTGTTGTGAGGCTGGATTTCGAAAAAACCGGATTGGTAAAGCTCCTGAATATGGTATCCGGCATACAGAACCTGATTGCTGTACCTTCAACCTGGCTGCCTAATATCTGGTATCGGATAAAAGTAGTAGGGACCGCTACGGATGTCAGATATTACCTTAATGATCTGCTGATTTATACCGGCCCGGCAGCAAGCTCTTTACCTATAAACCAGCTTCGCTTTGTACACAATAATGCCTTGGGTTCTGCCTATATTGATAACATTAAAATCAATAACCAGGCAACTTTATCAACAAAAGATCCGGTTAAAAATGAAGTAAAATTATCTATTTATCCAAATCCTGCCACAGAAGTTATAAAGATCACAACTGTTTACAAAATAAGGCATATTGAAGTATATGACCTGTCAGGAAAAAGAATGGATGTAACTGTAAGTGGTGATCAGGTATATGTGAAAAATCTATCTTCCGGAACGTACTTATTGAATGTGGAAACAGACGGAAGAAATTTTACAGAGAAGTTCATCAAAAAATAATTCCTGATAAATCTTAGTATCAACAAAACGCTCCGATTGGGGTGTTTTTGTTATTTTAGAGAATTAAAATTTTAATCATATGCCAGAAAATAAAACAGCCTATATAACAGGAGGAACTAAAGGAATAGGTTTCGGAATTGCGAGAATTTTGCTTGAAAATGGCATCTCTGTCGCATTTTCAGGAAGAAAAAGAGAGGATGTCATGAAGGCGGAAGAAGAGCTCAGACAGTACTCACAAAACGTATTGGGAATTGTTTCTGATGTAAGAAATCTGGAAAGTGAACAGGAAGCGGTAAAATATACGATTGAAAAGTTCGGAAGACTGGATTATGTGGTTGCAAATGCAGGATTGGGGATTTTTAAGCCCGTAGATGAGCTGACTGCAGAAGAGTGGAACGATATGATAGAAACCAATCTTACGGGTGTTTTTTATACCTTAAAAGCCTCTGTGGAAGAACTTAAAAAAACAGAAGGTTATTATATTACCATTTCCAGTCTGGCAGGTGCCAATTTCTTTGAAAACGGAACAGGATATAATGCTTCAAAATTCGGGGTGGTAGGTTTCACGCAGGCCGCCATGATTGATCTAAGAAAATACAATATTAAATCTACGGTGATTATGCCGGGCTCTGTAGCAACTCATTTCAATGGAAATGTTCCTTCAGAAAAGGACAGTTGGAAGATTCAGCCTGAAGATATGGGGAATCTCGTATTGGATATTCTGAAGATGAATCCACGGGTTTTGCCAAGTAAAATAGAATTCAGGGCAACAAAACCTTTGTAGTGATAGCACTGAAGTATCTCTGTAATAAATGCTTTTGAATTATCAAATTAACCTCTAATGCATTAATCAACAATATTTTTATTCGTACGCAGTTTAGGATTTCTGATGTCTGGTCAGCTGTAATCTTCAGGAATACGGTGTCTTATCGGTAAATCTACCTAATAACTGGTATTGATTTCATTTTTAAACTGAAGTAAGTTTGAATCTGAATTAAAAATATTATATGAAAAATTTTCTATCAATTAATGCATTCCTGTTGATTCTATTTCAAACATTGAATGCCCAGACACTGGAAAGTGACAATTTTAATGCTTATACCATCGGAAATGTCGGAACGGATATCACTGCATCTGTTCCAGGACAAGGAGGGTTTTACACAGATTTTCCCGGAGGTTCAAATTCAGAAGCACAGATTGTGAATATAGATGCTTCCCACGGAAAATCTCTACAGCTTACCGGAAGTGCGGGTGCATCAGCAACAAAATATATGTGGAAGAACGGGCTGGGAACAGCCTGGGCGGCAAGAACCTCCGGAAATGATATTCTTAAACTGAGCTTTAGTCTTTACACAGGAAGTCCCACAGGAGGTGTGGGAAGAGGAACCGTTTTAATATATGACGGGACAACTCATAAAACACTGCTTGGCGCAGGATACGAGTATGATACACAGAGACTTGTAGGAATTGCATATTACACTAAAATAGCAAATGGAGTAACAGGGAACTATCTTTTTTATCTGGAGCCACCTGCCTATTCCTACCCACCTAATACCTGGATTACCCTGAACTGTACATTTAATAAAACTACAGGAGCAGTTACGTGGACAACGCCTGGAGGGGTTACTTATGGGCCTGCATCCACGCATGTTCCGGCAGCAGCGGGTGTAGATCCTTTTGAGCTGGATTTTGTATCAGTAGCTGGTGCAGGGAATACCGTAGCACATATCACTTCTTTTGATGACTATATGGTAACCGCAACAAATAATGCGACACTGGTAACCAGAGAGGCTGTGGCAGAAGATCCCAATGTTTCAGTCTATCCGAATCCTGCAACTGATTTTATTCATATACAATCTGAATCGCCTGTCACTAAAATTGAAATTGTTGATATTGCAGGAAGAAAAAAGGATATGCATTTTGATCATGATAAAATAGATATCAGAAATTTGCCCCCCGGAATTTATATCATCAGCATGGAAATTAAGGGAAGCAAATTTTCTAAAAAGTTCATTAAAAAATAATACCGATCATTATTTTAATAGCATAAAAACGCCCTGTTTCAGGGCGTTTTGTTAATTTTAATGCTCTGAATAGCAAATCAATATATATTATGCATGCATAATATATTTTTTGCTTATATTAGCAAAAATTAATTCAAACAGAATCTCTGCAAAAATCATCATGGATTGATGCATCAAAGGAAAAAATAAAATAGTACACATGAAACCGTAAGGTTACATATTACAATAAAAACAATAAGCAACATATGAAAATATTAGTTTGTATCAGTAGTGTTCCGGATACTACTTCTAAAATTAACTTTACAGCAGATAAATCTGCTTTCGACAAAAACGGAATTCAGTGGGTGATCAACCCTCTAGATGAATTTGCATTGACAAAAGCGGTTAAACTTCAGGAATCTCAGGGAGCAACAGTAACAGTAATCAACATAGGGGATGCTGCTACAGAACCTGTAATCAGAAAAGCTCTGGCTATTGGTGCCAATGATGCAGTAAGAGTAAATCTTGATCCGAAAGACAGTTATTCTACAGCAAAAGAAATTGCAGCCGTAGCTCAAAACGGAGGATATGATCTTATCCTTTGCGGAAAAGAATCTATCGATTATAACGGAGGTTCTGTTCCGGGAATGGTAGCTCAGTTATTGAACCAGCCTTTTGTAAATGCATCAGTAGGATTAGACGTAAACGGAAGCGAAGCTACTGCAGTAAGAGAAATTGAAGGCGGAAAAGAAACTATTTCAGTAAAACTACCGGCAGTTATTGCAGGTCAGAAAGGATTGGTAGATGAGAAAGATCTTATCATCCCGAATATGAGAGGAATTATGTCTGCAAGAACAAAACCATTGCAGGTAGTAGAGCCTTCTTCTTCAGAAGTAAAAGTTCAGGGTGTATCTTATGACAGTGTTCCGCCAAGAGCAGCTGTGAAAATGGTTTCTCCTGACAATCTGGATGAATTGGTAAGATTACTTCACGAAGAAGCTAAAGTAATCTAATCTTTAAATTTTCAATCTTTAATTTTTAAATGTAAAACAATGGCAGTATTCGTATACGCAGAAAATATAAACGGAGTTTACAAAAAAGCGGCTTTCGAAGCAGTTTCTTATGCTAAAGCTATCGCTGATAAGGCAGGAGATACCGTTACAGCAATCTCTGTAAACCCAACTGACTCTTCAGATTTATTATACAAATATGGAGCGTCAAACGTAATCAATA
Source organism: Chryseobacterium sp. (assembly GCF_041914225.1). Taxonomy (GTDB): domain Bacteria; phylum Bacteroidota; class Bacteroidia; order Flavobacteriales; family Weeksellaceae; genus Chryseobacterium. The sequence continues at coordinate 49,772 of NZ_JAYSDT010000020.1, read as the reverse complement.
TCAAAGACGAAGGTCTTAAGAACTTCTCAGCAAAAGCATTTGCACAAGCAGTAAGCGAAGTGGCAGACGGAAATATCATCGTTTTCCCTCACACTACTGATGCTTCTTCTGTTGCTCCTATGCTTGCTGTAATGAAAAATTATTCTTTAATCACTAATGCATTGGAAGCTCCTGAAAGTCTTTCTCCTTTCCAGGTAAAAAGAAGAGCATTCTCAGGAAAAGGTTTCATGCATGCTAAAGCTGAAGGAAACGGGGTAATCGTTACGGTTTCTCAAAATGCTTTCGGTGTTAAAGAAAATGCGGTATCAGGTTCAGAAGAAGTGAAAAACTTATCTGTAGCGAATGAAGATACCAAAGTGATCTCTCACGAGCAGAGCTCAGGTAAATTAGACCTTAAAGAAGCTGAAATCGTTGTTTCTGCCGGTAGAGGGATGAAAGGTCCTGAAAACTGGGGAATGATCGAAGATCTGGCAAACGTTTTAGGAGCTGTTACAGCATGTTCTAAGCCGGTTTCTGATATCGGATGGAGACCTCACACAGAGCACGTAGGACAAACAGGTAAAGCAATTTCACCAAACCTTTACATTGCAGTAGGGATTTCCGGAGCAATCCAGCACCTTGCAGGGGTTAACTCTTCAAAAACAATCGTAGTAATCAACAGTGATCCTGAAGCACCATTCTTCAAGTCTGCTGATTATGGAGTAGTAGGAGATGCTTTCCAGATTATTCCTGCATTAACAGAGAAGATTAAAGCAATTAAAGGATAAGAACGTGAATTGTGAATAGTCAATTCGCTTTGCTCGTCAATTTTTAATTAAATAATTCACTTGCGAAGCAAAATTTACTATTGACGTTTGACAATCATCAACAATACAAATAAAAGCTCGGCTTTCCGGGCTTTTATTTTTGCGTAAAAAAGTGAAAACACAACAAAAAATTAATCTATATTTGTAGCTATGGATTATAAACAGCTAATTATTCGCGGAATATCGTACAGCCAGACTCAATCAGGCGCGTACGCATTGTTACTGGAGCATGAAGAAACACACATAAAATTACCTGTTGTTATAGGAAACTTCGAAGCCCAGTCTATCTCTCTAGGATTGGAAAAAGATATTCATCCGCCGCGTCCTCTTACCCATGATTTATTCACAAAATTTATAGTTTCTGCCAATTATGAATTGGTTTCTGTCATTATTTATCAGATTGTAGACGGAGTATTTTTCTCCAATATTAACTTTAAAAATAAAGTGACTGAAGAAGAACTGATTCTTGATGCCAGAACTTCTGATGCTGTTGCAATGGCTGTAAGATTTGATGCTCCCATATTTACAACCCAACAGGTATTAAATGAAGCAGGAATCTTACTGGAGCTGGAAGATGTTTCAAAAGAAGACCAGTCGTTCTCAGAAACTGTACAGACAGAAGATAATCTAAAATCTCTTTCTATGGAGGAGCTTCAGAAACTATTGGATGAAGCCGTGAAAGAAGAAGACTATGATACTGCCCTTGAGATCCAGGAAGAAATCAAGAGGAGGAAAAAGAAAATTGACTAAAGAGATACTTTTTATATAAACTATGAATTTAAAATTACGACTGACCATCCTCAGTTTCCTCCAGTTTTTTGTTTGGGGAGCATGGCTGATTACGATGGCAAACTTTTGGTTTGGCACAAAACATTGGGACGGAACTCAGTTTGGAGCTGTCTTCGGAACAATGGGAATTGCGTCCATCTTTATGCCAACCATTACTGGAATTATTGCTGACCGCTGGGTAAATGCTGAACGTATATTTTCAGTACTGCACATTCTTTATGGGGTTATTCTTTTCATACTGCCTCATTCCGCAGATCCTAATTCTTTTTTCTCGGTAATGCTTGTGGCAATGTGTTTCTACATGCCTACCATCGCACTGGCCAATTCAATTTCTTATACAATCCTGAAAAATAACAATCTGGATGTAGTGAAAGACTTCCCGCCGATTCGTGTATGGGGAACTATTGGCTTTATTGTTGCCATGTGGATCACCAACCTTAGTGGAAACAAAGCTACAGAAGGACAGTTTTATATAGGAGGAGCAGTAGCAATATTCCTGGGAATCTATGCGCTTACATTACCAAAATGTCCGCCGCAAAAACTGATTGATAAAAATTCACCATTATCCGAACAATTAGGTTTGAATGCCTTTAAGCTTTTCGGAAACTATAAAATGGCATTGTTCTTTATGTTTTCCATGCTTTTGGGAGCAGCACTTCAGCTTACCAATGCCTATGGAGATGTTTTCTTAAGTGAATTTGCCCATTTTCCTAAGTATGCAGATTCATTCGTAGTACAGAGATCTACCATCATTATGTCAATTTCACAGGTTTCAGAAACATTGTTTATTTTGGCAATTACTTTCTTCCTGAAGAAATTTGGAATTAAAAAAGTAATGTTGATGTCAATGCTCGCATGGGTTTTAAGATTCGGATTCTTTGCCTATGGAGTTCCGGAAGGGTTCGGACTTTCGTTGATCATTCTTTCGTGTATTGTATACGGAATGGCCTTCGATTTCTTTAATATCTCCGGTTCACTTTTCGTAGAAACAACTACTGACAAAAAAATACGTTCTTCAGCTCAGGGATTATTCATGATGATGACGAACGGTTTCGGAGCTGTTTTCGGAAGTTATATTGCAGGATGGGCAATCGACAAATTCTTTACCCATAAGTTTTCAACCGCTGCAGATCTGTCTGCTTATCTTGAAACCAGCCCTGATAATCCTACTTTTCTGGAAATTTTGAAGAACAGTTTCAATGCTGCTGTTAATTCAGATGGTACACTATCTTCTGTAGTGATGGTAAAAGACTGGCATCAGATATGGCTTTCTTTTGCTATCTATGCACTAGTACTGGCAATATTCTTTGCTGTTTTGTTTAAACACAAACATAACCCGGAAGATGTTTCATCTGTAAAACATTAATTTAAACCAATATTTATAAAGATATTAAATTGCATTTTTGAAAAAAATGCAATTTTTTTTATTTTCAAGGCAACCTTTTGTAAAGCATAGCGTCTTATCAATAGAAACAAATCCATGAAGAACATCGAAGAGAATTTTTTATTGGCTAAAAAGCAAGACCGGAAAGGGCAGAAGGCTCTTTACGAGATGTTTTCTCCCAAAATGCTGGCCATTGCAAATTCTTATGTTAACAATCTTCATGATGCGGAAGATATTCTCCTGAGTGCATTTATGAAATGTTTCACGAAGATTCATGAATGCAGAGACTGGAAGAGCTTTCCGTTCTGGCTCAGAAAAATTATTGTGAATGACGCTATCACCTTCCTCCGGAAGAATAAAAATATTCTTTATGCAGACGTGGAAATTGCAGATAATTACATCGAAACAGATGCGGAAGAATATCCGAAAGAAATCAATATTGAAGAAATATTTTCCCAAATGCCGGTAGGTTACAGACTGATTTTTAATCTCTATGTCTTTGAGGAGAAAAAGCATGGTGAAATTGCTAAGATCCTCAATATTTCCGAAGGAACCAGTAAAAGCCAGCTGAGTAAAGCAAAAAAATGGCTCGCTGAATTTTTAAAAGCAAAAGAAAATGAAACAAGAACTCCTGAAACAGTTAAAATCTGATTACGAAAAGCTTGAAATAAAGCCTTCCGCAGATCTTTGGGATAAGATAGACCAAATTGACCAGAAAGAAGAAAAGAGTTCTATTTTGATCCTTAAAAAGCCATTCCAGTGGTTGAAATATGCTGCTGTTGTAGTTCTGCTGCTTTCATTAGGAGCATTACTTTATTTTAATAAAAATCATACTGCTCATCTCAATAATCCTGTAGCTCATACAGAACATGCAAAAGAAAAGGTAGAAATAGCTCTTCCCAACCCTGATATAAATACCCCTGAGGATACAGAAGTAAAAAACAGGAAAAATCAGAAAACAGTAAAAGAAAATCTGAATATTCCGGAATTTTATCAGCATGAAGAAATTTTAGAGGAAAAGACGTTACCCGGCAGTCGGGAAGAGCAGGTTATAGTAGCCAATGAGAATATTAAAGCTCCGGTATTGGAAAAAAGCATTGAAATAGTGCCTGAACCGGTGTCTATTGCAGAAAAGAAGAAGACTGAATATATAAAGGCCGATGAGCTTCTGCAGGGCAGAGAATTTCAAAAAAAGCGGGAAGAACACAGAACCGACATCAGGAAATTTGGTGCGTTGGATATCACTAAAATTAAGGTTAAAAGTCCCAGCTCTTTTAAAGTTTTAGGAATGACAGTTTATTCCGATTCACTGGAAAGTAAATAAGCAATCAATCTTTTTATCACAAAAAACTGCCCCCAGAAAAAGGGACAGAACCTCAATATTGTCTTAAAATTAGTAAAATATGAAAACAAAATTAACACTGTTGGCTGCTGTAATGGCCTTCAGTTATGGATTTGCTCAGGAATCTCCTGAAAATAATCTGAGCTTCTATTCAAAAAAAATCGACAGTATTGTCGGTGCTGAAAAAGAAAAGATGAATTCAGAACTGGATAAAATCGATAAGGATTTTAAGAAAAAGAAAATCACATCCGATGAAAAACAACAACAACGTACAGCAGTTGCTACCAAATACCAGCAGATTATTAATGAAAAAATCGACGCCAATAAAGAAGATCTGGAGTTGGCGACCAAAGAACTTGTAAAAGATGCTGTCTTTAAGTCAAATGATTCTTTAAAACCGGGAAAAAATCAATTTTGGCTTGGATTCAATGGGATCAATATGAAATTCAATGAAAGACAGAAAAATAATAATCCCAAAAGTTATCTGCAGACGTTTGAAATTACCATTGGTATAATAGGAGCAGGCCTGACCGCAAAAAATGAACCTTTTAATTTTTATAATAAAGATTCAGATGTCAAAAATACGGTTATCAATTCCTGGCAGATTGGCTTGTGGTATGGAAATCAGATAGGAAGCTATACCAGCCCGTTTTTTTATCGTTTCGGGGTTGGGATGAGGTCTGATTTGTATACGCCCAAATACGGACAGGTCTTTAAGCAGGATAAAAACAACTTATTCATAGGTGATTTCGATCGTGGAAATCTTAAAAAAACAGCTCTTTACAGTACCTATTTAACCATTCCGGTAGACCTGAAATTTGTTTTATCTCCGAAATATAAAGAATATGAAGGCGTAAAATATCTGGATAACAGAAAGAATCAGCTGGCCCTCATCTTAGGTATTTACGGAGGAATTAAAGTAGGAAACCTTAATTATATCAAATACTCCAATGAATATTCTGACAGAATTGTAGAAAGGGAAAAAATGATGCATGGATTGAACGATTTTATCTTTGGAGGAAAATTGGGAATCAGTTATGGCGGATTTAATCTGTTTGTTCAGAAAGATTTTACTCCTGCTTTCAATAACAATGCTTTGCTGAAGAAAAAATATGGACTTCAGATTGGTATAGAAATCGCAAATGTTAATTTTTAATTTAACAATAAATAAATTATTTCTTTAGTTAATAATTAAAAATAGTATTGTTTTTTTACGACTAACGAACGTTTGTATCGTAAAATTGTATTTTTAAAACACACGATCCGAAAGTGTGTTTTTTTTTGTATTTTGGCAATTTAGTAAATATGAAAAATATTCAGTTATTAGGATTAATTTTAGTCATCGTGGGCAGCTTTTTACCCTTGGTACATGTGCCTGTCATCGGAAACTGGAACTATTGGAAGCTTGATCATTATCTGGCTATTATGTGCTGGATTTTTTCTGCATGTGCAGTTTTTGGGATTGTAAACAACAGTGCCGGAGTCGTTAGATTTTTTGGTATTCTGCTTATCCTTTTATTCGGATTTACTTTAGTTGCTGTGAAAATGCAGTCGCTTCAATACTTTAGCTTTTTACCATTCAAATCATGGCAGGAAACCTTTGCAGGAATTGTTAAGCTGAAATGGGGATGGGCGGTAGAGTTCTCAGGTGCTTTGATGATGATTTTCGCAGGAGGAAATAAAAAAGTAAACAATAGAACACAGATATAAAAATGAATTTCTTAAAAATATTTTCAGCAGGAATTTTGCTGGCAGCAGCTATCCAGGTAGATGCCCAGGCAACAGGACAGAAAAAGCCGGATAATCCGCCTAAATGCGCCAATATAAAAGAAGGAAAATTTGTACGACCCAATTATCCGGAAGGAATATGGCATATGACCATTAAGGATAATATTCAGACTGAATATTTGAATAATGGAAAAGATTATATCAAATCGACACTGGTTTTTGTGGATGATTGCAATTACAAAGCAATCGTGATGGAAAAATCAGATAAAAATGATCCTGCACAGATAGGAGACGTCTTCAATAATAAAATTGTAGCCACTCAGGATAACCTTCTGAAAGTGAATACTAAAATTGAAGGAACCCAATTTGATGTGGTGTACGTAAAAGTAAAATAAATTCAAACTATAAAAAGGGAATGAGCTCCCTTAGCTAAAATAAAAATTATATACATGAAAGAAGTATTCATTGTTTCCGCAGTAAGAACACCCATGGGGAGTTTTATGGGAAGCTTATCAACAGTTCCGGCTACAAAACTGGGAGCAACTGCCGTAAAAGGAGCATTAGATAAAATCGGTTTAGACCCAAATAATGTTCAGGAAATTTATATGGGGAATGTTCTTCAGGCAGGAGAAGGCCAGGCGCCGGCTCGTCAGGTTGCTTTAGGAGCAGGTCTTTCAATCAATACACCATCTACTACAGTAAATAAAGTTTGTGCTTCAGGGATGAAGGCTGTAACAATGGCTGCTCAGGCAATCAAAGCCGGTGATGCGGACGTAATTGTTGCAGGAGGTATGGAGAATATGTCTTTGGTTCCCCACTATTACAATGCAAGAGTGGCTACTAAATTAGGCGATATCAAAATGCTTGACGGAATGGTACTTGACGGTCTTACAGATGTATACAACAAAGTACATATGGGTGTATGCGCAGAAAAATGTGCTGCAGACTATAATATTACAAGAGAAGATCAGGATAACTTCGCAATAGAATCTTACAAAAGATCTGCAAAAGCATGGAGCGAAGGAAAATTCAATGAAGAAATTGTACCGGTTTCTATTCCTCAGAGAAAAGGAGAACCAGTAATCTTTGCTGAAGATGAAGAATACAAAGCAGTAAACTTCGACAGAATTTCAACACTTCCTACCGTATTTAAAAAAGAAGAAGGTACAGTAACAGCAGCAAATGCATCTACTTTGAATGACGGAGCTTCTGCATTGATCCTTGTTTCCAAAGAAAAAATGGAAGAACTTGGACTGAAGCCTCTTGCGAAAATCGTTTCTTATGCTGATGCCGCTCAGGAGCCTGAAAACTTTACTACTGCTCCGGCAAAAGCGTTACCAATTGCTCTTAAAAAAGCAGGATTGGAAATTTCAGATATTGATTTCTTTGAATTCAACGAAGCGTTTTCAGTAGTAGGATTGGCGAACAATAAAATCTTAGGATTGGATGCTGCCAAAGTAAACGTAAACGGAGGTGCTGTAGCATTAGGACACCCTCTGGGAAGTTCAGGCTCAAGAATCATTGTAACTTTAATTAACGTATTGAAGCAAAATAACGCAAAATACGGTGCCGCAGCAATCTGCAACGGTGGTGGAGGTGCTTCTGCTATCGTGATTGAAAATATCTAATATTCTGTTTCAGAATATATTGCCATTAAGGAATCGATAATTTTTTTAAAAACTTATCCATTTCTTAATGGTTTTTTTATTTTTGTGCTACTAATATTTATTTGAAATGTCTGAAACTGAGAATCGACAGCCTAAAAACATAAAGAATAATCCGAAGATTATGAAGGCCTGGGCTGTATATGACTGGGCAAACTCCGTGTATTCCCTGGTTATTACCTCTACCATTTTCCCCATTTATTATTCTATCCTTACCACTGCTTACGAGAAAAAAGAATACGTAGCAGAAACAAAATCCTGGATTGATGTCCCGGTAAGGCATACGATCAAAATTTTTGGAGAAGGATATCAGCCGGATGCTGTATATGGGTATTCACTTACCATATCGTTTTTTATTGTAGTATTGTTGTCGCCGTTTTTATCTTCTTTAGCAGATACCATCGGAAACAAAAAATCTTTCCTGCAGTTTTTCTGTTATCTGGGGGCAACATCTTGTATGGGATTGGCTATGTTTACAGGAATGCATAATGTCTTTCTGGGGCTTCTATTCAGCATTACGGCCAGTGTCGGGTTTTGGGGAAGCCTGGTGTTTTATAACTCGTTCCTTCCTGATATTGCCACACCGGACAGGCAGGATGCTCTTTCTGCAAGAGGATATGTTTACGGATATATCGGCTCTGTAGTGTTAGTGGTGATCTGTTTGGTACTGATTCAGGTTTTTGCCAAAGGAGCTGCTCAGCAATTACTGTTTACAAGAATCAGCTTCCTGCTTACAGGAGCATGGTGGTTCGGGTTTTCTCAATATACTTTCAAGCACCTTCCTCAGTTTGGGGATGTAAAAGATAAGCTTCCTAAAGATCTTGTATTGCTGAACTATAAAAATATCTTCAAAAAGCACGAAGAGCAGGGAGGCTTTTTCGAAGTACTGAAAGATAATCTTAGCTTTTATAAAGACATTGCAAAAGAAAGTTTCCATGAACTGTTCAAAGTAGGCGGAGAGCTTTTCAAAGACAGAAATCTGAAATTCTTCCTGTCAAGTTTCTTCTTTTACAGCGTAGGAATGCAGACTATTTTCCTGATGGCAACCTTATTTGGGAAAAGTGAAATCAACCTGGCTCAGGATAAACTGATCGGAACACTTCTGGTCATCCAGATTGAAGCGATTATCGGAGCTGTTATTTTCTCAAGATTATCTAAGAGAATCGGTAATAAAAATGTTATTTCAATTGCTATCATACTGTGGATCATAGCTTGTATCTGGGCTTATTTCCTTAACAAAGAAAATCCTACGGTAGAATACCAGTTTTATGGGGTAGCTGCAGTGGTTGGCCTTGTAATGGGCGGGCTTCAGGCGATGTCAAGATCTACATACTCAAAGTTGCTTCCTGAAGATTCCATGGAAAATACAACCTTCTTCAGTTTCTATGATGTGTTGGAGAAAATTGCGATCATTATCGGAACCTTTATCTTCGCAACGCTCATCGAACATTTCAATAACATGCGTATTGCCGCACTGTCTATGACAATATTTTTTGGCGCAGGTCTTATTTTAATACGATTCCTTAAGGTCAAAATGAGAAAAGACAGAGAAACACTATAAAATTGAAAAGACGTTATTTTTGACGTCTTTTTTATTGTCTTTTTCTTTAAAATTATATTTATTTATCATATTTATTTCGTATTTTTAATAAAAGAACTGAAGAAAGTAAAATAGAAAACAATTCGGCCTGAGTTTTGCTTATATTCAGCGGAATAATTTTAACTTTGCAAAAAGATTTATTGTCAAAATGACCAACCCTTTATTTTATGCAAAAATCATCCTGTTTGGAGAATATGGAATGATTGAAGATTCCCAGGGGCTTGTAGTACCTTACAGCTTCTATAAAGGGACTTTAAAGTTTTCCGGTTTGGCTTCTGAATTTGAGCTTAATTCCAACAGGCATCTGCAGAAATATTCTGAATTTCTTACAAAACTTGATCTTTCCGACGATTTTAAGCTGGATATTGAGAGTTTCAAAAAAGATATTTCAAACGGACTTTTTTTTGATTCCAATATTCCGCAGGGATATGGAGTGGGAAGTTCCGGAGCGCTGGTAGCTGCTATTTTTGAAAAATATTCAGTCAGTAAACTTAATCCTGAGAACATCTCCAAGGATAATCTTAAAAAATTAAAAGCTGTTTTTGGTGAAATGGAAAGCTATTTCCATGGCAAAAGCTCAGGAATGGATCCACTGATCTGCTACATGAACCTGCCGATTCTTATCGAAAATAAAGAAAATTTAGACAGGGTAAATATTCCCGAAGGTGAAGAAGGAAAAGGAGCTATATTTCTGATTGATTCCGGTATGACAGGAGAAACAGGACCTATGATTCAGATTTTCTTTGAAAAGATGAAAACAGAAGGTTTCCGAAAAACCCTGAAAGAAGAGTTCATCCGTTACAATAATGCATGCATTGATTCTTTCCTTAAAAAAGATATGAACCCTTTCTTCAGAAATCTTAAGAAGCTTTCTTATTGGGCTTATGAACATTTCCGTCCTATGATCCCTGAAAGTATCTTTAATATCTGGAAAAAAGGACTGGATTCTAACGCTTATTATCTGAAACTCTGCGGAAGCGGTGGAGGCGGCTATATCTTAGGATTTACCAAAGACTATGCAAAAGCAGAAAAAATGCTTGAAGGCTTCCAGAAAGAAGTGATTTACAGATTTTAAACAGCCTGGAATGAATTCTGAAAAAGAACCTTTCCAATCTAAAGACTATCTCTCAAAATCTCTATTTTACAGATTTTCACAATTCGTGGGCTTTTTGCTCGGAGCACGCTTTTTTGTAGCTGCCCTGCTGACATTTGCCCTCTATGTTTCTACTTTTTTCCTGTTTAATCAGGATGAATCTTTCAGAAATTTCGTATTTGATTTCAAAGTACACGGTATTATTTTTTGTACCGTCCTTACCATCCTGGCTGGCGGTATCATCAACCAGTTCTATGATCTTGAGAAAGATCATGTGGTAAAACCATTCAGAACAAGGCTTCAGAGCTTTATCAAACAAAAATATTTCCTGTATGCCTACCTGGCGCTGAGTGCTGTTTCTTTGGGGATTGCCTGGATGATTTCCCATAACGTTTTTGTTTTTTTTGTAATCTATCAGTTTTTTATGTGGTTTTACAGCCATAAACTGAGCAGAATATTGATACTAAACAACCTTACTTTTGTCAGTCTCACACTGTATCCGTTCTTTGGAATGATGGTATATTACGAAACCTTTTCCAAAAAGGTATTCCTGATGGCTGTTTTTCTTTTCCTTATTTTGTTATGTATTGATATTGTGAAAGATACCCTTACCCGAAGTGTTGATAAAGCATTCGGATATACTACCATTCCTAATTATTTTAAAACCAGAAATACAAAAATCATTCTGACCTCCTTATTAATAATTACCATGGTAGTTTCTATGAAGATTATTACAAAAACCGGTATTAGCGGATTCATGGCATATTATTTTGCCGGCGGCCTTTTTGTCATGATTGTATGTATTTATCTTCTTATAAATGCTTCCCGGAGGAGTAACTTCTTTACATTGAATATATTACGGTTCTGGGTTTTCGTAGGAATTATAGCAATGCTCCTAAACGGAATAGAGCATAAATTATAAAAAAATTCTTTTAAATAAACTGAGGTTATTATTACCTTTGCAAAACTAAATTTAATAAATAGGAATGCCCATTTTTAATGATACTAAAATTGCATTTGCAGACAAGTCTGATGCACAATTGAGAAAGGCTTACTGGATGTTTAAAATGATTGAACAGCCCGCTCTTACAAGCCTTGGAACATCTGTTCTGAATTTCACAGTACATAACAATTTTCCTTTCGTTACAGGAATTGTAAAGAATACCTTATTTGAGCAGTTCTGCGGAGGTGAAACCCGTGAAGAAAGTATGAAAGTTGTGAAGCAGCTTTTCAAAAGAGGGGTTGGAAGTATTTTCGATTACTCTATTGAAGGAAAAGAAGATGAGGAAACTTTTGATGCAGTTTGCAAGGAAATTAAGGATATTGTAAGATTCTCGGTAGGAAATCCGGCAATTCCTTTTATCGTATTTAAGCCTACCGCTTTTGGAAGAATTGATCTTTATGAAGCTGTTGGAAAAGGGGCAGAGCTTACTACAAGCCAGAAAGAAGAATGGGAAAGAGTAGTGAGAAGATTTGATGAAGTATGTAGTCTTTGCCATGAGAACGATAAAAAAGTAATGGTAGATGCTGAAGAAACCTGGATGCAGGACGCTGCAGACCACCTTTGCGAAGAGATGATGGAGAAATATAACCAGCAGAAGCCTATCGTTTGGAATACCATCCAGATGTACAGAACCGGAAGGCTGGAATATATGGAAGCTCATCTTCAGAGAGCAAGAGAGAAAAATTACTTCATCGGTTATAAAATCGTTCGTGGTGCTTATATGGAAAAAGAAAGAGCCAGAGCAGCAGAAAAAGGATATGCAGATCCGATTCAGCCGACAAAAGAGGCTTCAGATAAAAACTATAATGCAGGAATCGACTTTGTAATGGAGCATCTGGATAAGGTTTCAGCATTTTTCGGAACTCATAATGAGATATCTTCGGAGCTGATTATGGATAAAATGAAGGCAAAATCTCTGGAAAACGGTAATCCACATGTCTATTTCGGACAGCTTTACGGAATGAGTGATAATATCACCTTCTATTTGTCAGATAAAGGCTATAATGTGGCTAAATATCTTCCATACGGACCTGTAAAGGATGTTGTTCCTTATTTGACGAGAAGAGCCCAGGAAAACACCTCTGTGGCCGGACAAACCGGAAGAGAGCTTGGACTCATCAAAAAAGAACTGGAAAGAAGAAAGAAACAATCATAATAATTGTTCTCAATAAATAAAAAAGACCTGCAGTTTTGCGGGTCTTTTTTATTGGGTTAATTGCTTAAATAGTGCTAATTAGTGAATCAAGAATTGGAAATTTAAGTTAATTTAATAATAACCAATCCATTTATTGTTTACATTGATTATATGTTAAAATAATTATATTTTTATTGCTGATTTGATTTTAAATATTTATATTTGATAAAGACATAAAAACTAACAAATGAAAATGTTTTCACTGACTGTGATAAGTCCCATAGACATCTTACCCATATGGTAAACCACAGTAATTACCCCCTTAAAAACCGGCTTTATAAATTATAAACAGGAGCAGATGATGATGATATAAATTCCATCAGTTGATACCTTGTCAAAAATTTTAAAAATAAAATAAAGCAATAGCTTTAGTTTTCTTCTTCAAATATTTTTTAACCTGATCATTTCTCTGATCAGGTTTTTTAAGGCTCAAAACTTTCGAATTTTCCATTTTCATAAAAGAGAACAATACGTTTTATTTTACTTTGCTGATTACCAAATAGTTGACCTAAAATCTGTTCACCAGAATTTTCTAATCGCTGAGAATCCGATATTTTTTCCGGAGCCTTATCATTGGCCGTTATAACCGATTCTCCAGCACTTGATTTCGGAGTTTCTGCTTCCGTCTCTTCACTTCCGAATTCCTCATCATCATTCATCATCGTAAAAAGATCGGGTAGTGGAGTTGTTTTTATTTTCTCCTCTTCAGTATATTCTTCATTAATTTCTGTTTCCGGCAGCTGGGACTTCAGCATCTCACCCTCGCCGGTAACCAGCCAGTCCCATAAAAGTTCCGGGAAACGGGATTTTATTTTTAGGATAAATTCAAGAGACGGTTTGTTTCTTCCTGATGTGATATGGGAAATGGACGAACGCTGCACATCAATCTCATCAGCAAACTCAGAAGGAGTAAGATTGGAATACTCTATAATTTTTGAAATTCTTTCATTTAAACTCATAAAAATATGCCTTTAATTATTTTACAAATGTAACTCTTATAATTTACAAATGCAAAATACAAATGTAAATAAATTTGATTTTTGTCTATATACATTTGTAAATCAATATTAATATATTATAAATCAATACATTATATACTAATTACAATTGTATTTAAGACTAAAATTTTCTAAAATCCTGTCACGAGTAATTTCTATAGCTTTATCGGTTAAACAACTTATTATACTAAAAAATAGGTTTAATACTGTAAATTATTGCTATTTGTTAGGTATTTTAATCCTTAAAATTTTATTGAAATTCTTTATTTACATTATTAATCCATTTCTCATAAGATAAACTGATTTAACACCATATTTATATGATTAATAGACACTTATTTTCTATATACAAAGGTAAATTACTAATGTAAATACGCTTTTTTGGCCTAAATAAGCATCAATTTGGAGAAAGTATCTTATTGATAAACTACTTATTTTTCTATAGATTAAAATTCCTGGAAAAAATCGGTAAAAACTAAAATTATTCCACAAAAATTCTGATTTTCCGAGTATTTACATTTGTATATATGAATAGATATCTAAGTTTTCCACAATTAAGATGTTTAAAAAAATAACGCTCAATCAGCCTTATACAGCATTATATTTACTTCAAGTATAGTTATAAATATAATTTAAATAAATTTCATAACTAATTGAATTTAAGCATTTTAAATATATTCAATTAAATTATTCGCAATCCACAATTTTATCCACAGACAATTTGTCCATCTGTGCTGTTTAATAATGTTACAAAAGTTAACTTGATTAATTAACTCAAAATTGATGCAGGTTAAATTTTGTAAATCCGCTTTTAACTGAAATGTCAAATGTAAATTCAGCTATTTTACTAATATTTACAAATGGTAATTTAAATTTTAACCTAAAAATGGCTAAATTTGATTCCTGTAAATTATTTTGCAAATGAATTTTGAACAGATCTATTCTCAAAACCCCGATTTCTCAAATCGCTATATTTCCCCTGAAAAATTATTTTCTTATCTACAGGCAAATCTCAGCGATTACATTCAGCAGATCGGAACATCTTATTTAGATAAGCCGATTTATCAGCTAAGCATCGGAACCGGAAACATTCAGGTACTGGCCTGGTCACAAATGCACGGGAATGAATCCAATGCTACCCATGCGATGCTTGATCTTTTGGTAAGTCTTGATAAAGCTCCGGAAATAAAAGAAGACTTATTCAGTAAAATAAGACTGGATTTTATATTCATGCTGAATCCCGACGGATCTGAAAGATGGACCAGACTGAATGCAGCCGATATCGATCTGAACAGAGATTTTCATAACGAAGCAAGTAAAGAGATTAAATTCCTGAAAAAAGCAGCCGCTTCCAAAAAATATGATTATGCTTTAAACCTTCATGAGCAGAGAACCATTTTTACAACTGATGGCATTCATCCTGCTACACTTTCCTTTTTAGCTCCGTCTGAAAATGTAGAACGTACTGTGACTGAAAACAGGAAAAAATGTATGGCGGTTATCGGAAGGGTATACAATCATTTGAAGGAAATGATTCCTAACCAGATCGGAAGATATTCTGATGAATTCTATCCGACTTCTACAGGTGATAATTTCATTAAAGCCGGAATGCCGACTATTTTATTTGAAGGCGGACACTTTGTGGATGATTATACCAGAAAAGGAACCAGAAAATATTATACCATTGCCCTTTATTATGCCTTGAAAGCGATCAGTGAACTGAATTCTGATATTACAGGCTGGGAAACATACCTTGAAATCCCGGAGAACAGGGAAACCCATTATGATATTATTTACAGAAATGTAAAATTGAATACTGACCATAAATGTATTCTGGATATTGCCGTTCAATACAGGGAAATCAAAGAAGAAGGAAAGGATGATATTTCTTTTATACCTTTCGTAATGGAGGCCGGAGATGTGAAACAAAAAAAAGGCTGGCTTGAAATAGACTGTACCGGAAAGAAGTTTATTTCTGCAACTAAATATCCTAAACTGGATGCGGTTGTAGATTTTAAAATAGAAGATTAAAAGACTTTAAATAATCTCCTCATAAAAAGTTTCGGCAGCCCTTCAGGGCTGCCGAAACTTTTTATAACTAATTTCCAAAATTCAAATGGCTGTCCACTCAAATTATAATGTTATTCAATAGGAATGGGCTTTAGCCAATTTAGCTTAATGAATATTCATCCGGCTTTAGCCAAAACTTAATTTTAGAATGTCGATTCCTCTAAAGATTAGTTAACCACTTTAATCCCGTTCGCTACAAACCTGATTTCCTCTTTTGGCTGAGTGATCGCATCAATTTCAGACTGAGGCTTTTTAGCATCTTCCGCATAATGTTTCTGCTCATTCACAGAAGTTACTTTTCTCTCCGCATTCCCTTCCAATACTACATTTTTCCCTTTTAAAGCTGTAGGTACGAAGAAAGCATAGTCTTTCTTTTTTACAAAAAACTTAGAGTTGTCTTCCGTCTGAATGGTTAGCCAGCATCCTTTTTTGTCGCAGACATCAGTTACCTTTCCTTTAACAGCAATATTCTCGACTTTTTTATTGTCTTTTTTAAGCTTTTTATTCAATTTATCTGCTGTGATCGCTTTGGATTCAGCGGATGAACTTACCTGATTTCCATAAGTATCACCTACCAAAGCCTTTCCTTCCGGAGGACCGGATTGGGCAAATGCTAATGACGAAGCTGTTAATGCTGCACCAAATAATATTGCTTTGAATTTCATGTTTAATATTTTTTCCAAAAATACTAATTAAAATTGAATCATAACGGAATAAAGAATAACAAAAGGCAGTTGTTTTAAGGAATTTTCAACAAATTTGAAAATCAACGGCAGATTTGATTATATTTGATCCCTATACTTGACTATGCAGAAAAAACTGAAACTATGGGATGCCATCATGCTGGTGATGGGATCGATGATCGGAAGCGGAATTTTTATTGTAAGCGCTGATATGATGCGAAACCTGGGATCAGGTTTTTGGCTGATTATAGTATGGGTCATTACGGGAGTGATGACTGTGGCAGCAGCTATAAGCTACGGAGAACTTTCTGCACTCTTTCCGAAAGCCGGAGGGCAATATACTTATCTGAAAGAGATTTTCGGAAAAAAAATGGGATTCCTTTACGGATGGGGGCTGTTTACGGTAATACAGACCGGAACTATTGCTGCAGTGGCAATGGCTTTTGGAAAATTTACCGCTTATTTAGTTCCGTCATTGAATGATGCTGCCCCAATTTTTCAAAGTGGTGAATTTAAAATAACATGGATCCAGATTCTGGCGATTGGTGTGATTTTGCTGCTTACCTACATTAATACCAGGGGAGTAGAAAGTGGTAAAATACTTCAGAATATCTTTACAGGCTCCAAAATTATTGCATTATTAGGCTTAATTGCTGCCGGTTTTATATTGGTAGACATCTCTCATTTATCAGAAAACTTCAGCTGGGGAACAGATTCTTTTAATAATCTTAAAAAAGATCTGAGTGGTAATTTCCTGAAGGAAGGCTGGGAACTTATCGGAGGAATGACTCTGCTTGGGGGAATTGCCGCCGCAATGGTAGGCTCTGTTTTCAGCTCTGTTGCCTGGGAAAGCGTAACATTTGTTTCCGGTGAAATTGAAAATCCTAAAAAGAATGTGGTAAAGTCCATGATTTATGGTACTTCTGCCGTAATGATTCTTTATATCGCAGTAAACTATGTCTATCTGAATGCTTTGGATAGAGATAGTATTGCATTTGCAGCCAATGACAGGGTAGCAGTAGCAGCCTCTCAGAATATATTTGGAAGTGCGGGAACCATTATTATCGCTTTATTGGTGATGATTTCCACATTTGGATGCAATAACGGACTCATTCTGGCAGGAGCCAGGGTTTTCCAGACGATGGCAAAAGACGGTATGTTTTTTAGATCAGCAGTACAAAACAATAAAAATGAAGTTCCTGAAAATGCTTTATGGATGCAGGGAGTCTGGGCTTCTATTCTGTGTCTGAGCGGGCAGTACGGAAATTTGCTGGATATGATCTCTTTCGTAATCGTTCTTTTCTATATGATTACGGTTTTTGGAGTTATTTATTTAAGAATGAAACAGCCGGATCTGGAAAGACCTTATAAGACATGGCTTTATCCGGTAACGCCTGTTATTTACCTTCTGATAGGAACCTGTTTTTGCATCTTATTGCTGATTTACAAGCAGCAATATACATGGCCTGGTTTTATACTGGTATTGCTCGGGCTTCCGGTGTATTATTTTATCAACCGTAAAAAGGCAGATCAGTAAAATATAATATAAAAGATAAGAGATATAAAAGATTCAGGGCTTTCAATTCAGGTTGAAGGCCCTTATTTTTCAATAATATTTTAAAGTATTGTAGCCATTATTTGCCGAAAATGCGTATTTTGGTATTTCGTTTTTAAACAGGACCATGAAGTAAAAACAATAAGTTATGGATACACCAAATTACAGAATGCCTTTCGTACCGTCTACTTTAATGACCGAATGCGGAAGTATCGATACCTGCGATATGGGGGAAAGCATTGCACACAATATTATGCTGCTGATCACTACCAAAAAAGGAGAGAACAGATACGATGAAAACTATGGAAACGATGTCTGGAACCTTGAATTTGATAATGGAGTTACAAGTGCCATCTGGGAAAGCGTTTTTATCAAAAGCCTGAGAAGACAGATTCAGGAATATGAACCAAGAATCGTGAACCCGCAGATTGATGCTCATATACAGTTTGTAGAGCACAGCTATGATACTAAAGAACACACCGAAATTAAAAAGAAAGTAAGAATTGCCATCAATGCAAAAATGGAGGAAACAGGAGAACGTTTCAGTTTTTCAACAGAACTGTTTCTGAGTCCAATGTCTATTGATTAATATTTTTAACAGCGAAAGAAAATTATGAATTTAGATCAGAATATTTATTCCAAAGAATCTGTAAAAGCAAGAATGCTGCAGAATGCAACTAAAGTATGGGGATTAAAAAGCCCGCAGTCTTTAGATCCTTTTGTAAAACTGCTGATAGATGCATTCAGTACAGAAGTTTTCAAAGCGAATAATGAAATACAGACAGTAAATGCCCGTATATTGGAAAAACTAGCAAAACTGCTTACACCTTCTATTTATACACATCCTATCCCGGCTCATTCCGTGGCTTTTACACAGCCTTATGAGTCTTCTGAAATTTTACTGGAACATACGGAATTCTTCTTCCGTAAACAAATGACGTCCACAGTAAAATCAGAATCGGACAAGCAGCTGAACATTCCTTTTACTCCTGTAGGAAATGTAAGAATCAATAAAGTTCATACGTCTGTCATGTTTGTAGGAAATACCTGTTACAGCATTGATGACAGATTTAATAAAATTCCTATTGCAAGATTTCAGGGCCGGCCGGAAGATTACAGAAAAATCACAATAGGAGTAGACGTAAGCAAATATGTAAGTGAAAATTTTCCCAAATACCTGAGCATTTTCTGCTCCAATCCGGCTTTTGAGCATCTTGATTTTGTATATAAATTATTGCCTTACATCACTGTATCAAGCAATGGTAATCCATTGTTTGTAAGGGAAGGATTAAGTTATCTTACAGAAAGTCATTCGGATGGTTACGAACAGATGTTCAAAGAACAATCCATCAGAAATAAGGTCATTGAAGATATTAAAAGCATTTACCGCCATAAGTTTATTGAAGTGACAGGGATCTCCCAAAGCCTGTTTTCAGAACCGGGAGAGCTTCCGCAGAACCTTGATTTCCTGGCAGGAAAAGAAGAAATCACTAAATTCCTGGATAATAAATGTTATCTGTGGCTTACTTTTGAGTTTCCACCACAATTTTCAGCAGAAATCCTTGACAATTTTTCCTTTGTTCTGAATACTTTCCCGATATACAACAGAGGCTGGAAAAAAACAGAATACAGCCTTGATATCATGGGGAATAATATTCCTTTGGTAACAGATGAAGGGGAGCACTTCCTGTATGTGGATGAAGTACAGGACGGTGACGGAAGAAAATATACCGAAATCCCTTTCACTCCGGCTGATGATCTTAAAAAAGGTTTATACACCGTAAGAAAAGGAGGTATGGAACGTTTTACCAGCAGAAATGCGGTGGATATGATTGCCAATGTTCTGGAACTGACAAGGGATGAGATTGCTGCATTTTCCCTTTTGAACAGAGATAATGTAAAAGGAGTTCTCAGCGAAATGTCCGATAAAATGAAATCCATGGTACAGAAAGTAAACAATGCCAAAAGGAATATCAGACAGGAATTGAACTACGTGATTATGGAGCCTGTAGAAAAAACAGATCATACTTATGCTTCTTTCTGGGTAACACACTGTACTCTGGCCAATCATATGCGTCCGGGAACTGAGCTTTCCAATCAGTTAAAGTCCCAGACGGTTGTACTGCTTACAGAAACATTAGGCGGAGCTGAAGAGCAGAAAGGAACAGACAGTATCCAGGCTTATAAGTATGCGCTGACAACCAGAGACAAAATTATTTCTTTGGAAGATGTTAAAAACTACTGCCGTATGATCCTGAAAGATGAGGTAAAAGAAGTAAGGGTAAGAAGGGGGACAATGATCAGCAACAAACCGAAAGAAGGTTTCGTAAGAACCGTTGAGGTAGAGATTGTTCCTCAGAATTATTCCTTCTATGGAAGAGCCTACTGGGAAAATATGGCCAATATTATCAGAAACCAGATTATTTCCAAGGCCATCGACGGAATCGAATACATCGTAAGGATTACCAATGAAGATGTTGATTTCCAGGATATGTAATCTTTAAAGAAAATTAAATCAGTTTAAAATATAAATGCCGTTATTAATACGGCATTTTTTGAATCATATCAATAGAAACGGGCTTTAGCCCGTTTTTTATCCAATAAGCTTTTTAATTGATTTTGGCCAAAACGTATAAATCATTCTGTAGAAATTCAATTTTCTATTTATTCCATTAACAAAAACTAAGAATTTTTTATGAAACTTTTATCCCTTTTATATTCAAAAAAAGTCTATAAAATTTCGTATTTTTGCACGTTGTGATTTTCAGGCAAAATCACCCCAAATTATGAGTAAATCAACAGAATATATAGAAGTTTACGGGGCACGTGAACACAACCTTAAAAATATTAACGTAAAAATTCCACGCAACGAATTGGTCGTGATTACCGGCCTTTCCGGAAGTGGAAAATCATCATTGGCTTTTGATACCATTTTTGCCGAAGGCCAGCGTCGTTATATCGAAACATTCTCTGCTTATGCACGCCAGTTTCTGGGCGGATTGGAGCGTCCTGATGTAGATAAAATTGAAGGACTTTCTCCCGTTATTGCCATTGAGCAGAAAACCACCAATAAAAACCCTCGTTCTACCGTAGGAACGGTTACCGAGCTGTATGATTTCCTGCGTCTTTTGTATGCAAGAGTTTCGGACGCTTACTCTTTGTCTACAGGGCAAAAACTGGTGAGTTATACCGAAGATCAGATTCTTGAGACCATCAAAGAAAATTATAAAAAAGAGAAAATCATGCTTTTGGCACCGGTTGTTCGTTCCAGAAAAGGACATTACCATGAGCTCTTTGTTCAGATGGCTAAAAAAGGATACGGACAGGCAAGAATTGACGGTGAGCTGCAGGATATTGAATATGATTTAAAACTTGACCGTTATAAAACCCACGATATCGATATTGTCATTGACCGTTGGATCATCGAGGAAAATGCCTCAGAAAGCAGAATGGAAAAATCATTGCGTACCGCAATGGAAATGGGAGAAGGAATTATCGGTATCCAGAAGCTGGGAAGTACAGATATTGAGTACTTTTCGAAAAACCTGATGGATGCAGAAACCGGACACTCTCTGGCACTGCCTGAACCAAATACTTTTTCATTCAACTCACCGAAAGGAAGCTGTCCGAACTGTAAAGGGTTAGGGACCATCAAAAAGATCAATACAGATTATTTCGTAGATAATCCAAAACTATCCATCAATCAGGGAGGATTATTGCCATTGGAAGATATCAAATCTAACAAATGGATACTGTCACAGATTAAAAATATTCTTGAGATTTTCGGATTGGGGTTAACAACACCTTTAAAAGATATTCCGGAAGAAGCACTGGATTATATCTACAACGGATGTCATAAAGAGTTCAATAAAGATCTGAAATACGCCGGAATTACCAAAAAAATAAAAATAGGTTTCGATGGTCTGATTGCTTTCATGGAGGAGATTATTGATGACAGAGACTCATATGAAGCTGTTTTATTGGAAAGACATTTTACGACAGAAGAAACCTGCCCGGAATGTCATGGCACCCGTCTTCAGCCTTCAAGTTTAAGTTTTAAAATTGATGGAAAGAATATTGCAGAGGTGAATGCTTTAAGCTTAGCGGATTTAAAAGACTGGCTGGCTGATGTTAAAGATAAATTCTCAGAAAAAAATAAAATCATCGCTCATGAGATCTTAAAAGAAATCGAAACCAGGCTTCAGTTTTTGCTGGATGTAGGGTTAGATTATTTAAGTCTGAGCAGAAGTTCAAAAACCCTTTCAGGAGGAGAATCGCAAAGAATCCGTCTGGCAACACAGATCGGATCTCAGCTGGTGAATGTTTTATATATCCTTGATGAACCAAGCATCGGACTTCACCAGAGAGATAATGAAAGGCTGATCAACTCCCTGAAAAACCTCAGAGATATCGGAAACTCTGTATTGGTGGTAGAGCATGATAAAGACATGATTCTGGAAGCTGATGAGGTGCTGGATATTGGTCCTAAAGCCGGAAAATTTGGTGGAGAGATTCTTTGGCAGGGGAAACCGAAAGATCTGGTGAAAGCAGATACCATCACGGCTCAATATATCAATGGTAAAAGAAAGATTGAAATTCCTGCAGTAAGAAGAGCAGGAAGCGGTAAAAATATTTTATTAAAAGGAGCTACAGGAAACAATCTTAAAAATGTAACCCTGGATATTCCTCTTGGAAAACTGGTTGTTGTAACCGGAATTTCAGGAAGCGGAAAATCGTCTCTGATTAATGGAACTCTGTATCCAATCCTGAACAAACATTTCTACAGAGCGGTCCAGGAGCCGTTACCTTACAAAAAAATTGAAGGATTAGAGAATATTGATAAAATTGTAGACGTAGATCAGACACCAATTGGAAGAACACCACGTTCGAACCCGGCAACCTATACAGGAATGTTTACCGATATCAGGAATCTTTTTGCCGAACTGCCGGAAAGTAAAATCCGGGGATATAAGCCGGGAAGATTCTCTTTCAACGTGAAAGGCGGGAGATGCGAAACCTGTCAGGGTGGAGGATTGAAAGTGATTGAAATGAATTTCCTTCCGGACGTTTATGTTCATTGCGAAACATGTAACGGAAAACGCTTCAACAGGGAAACTCTGGAAGTTCGCTATAAAGGAAAATCAATTTCTGATGTACTGGATATGACCATTAATGAAGCAGTAGATTTCTTCCAGCCGATTCCTAAGATTTTTTCAAAAGTGAAAACATTGCAGGATGTAGGATTAGGATATATTACCCTTGGACAGCAGTCGACAACCCTTTCAGGAGGTGAAGCACAGCGTATCAAGTTGGCAACCGAACTGGCAAAAAGACAAACGGGAAACACCCTTTATATCCTTGATGAACCAACAACAGGATTGCATTTCGAAGACGTAAAAATCCTTATGGATGCTATTAATCAATTGGTAGAACTTGGAAACTCATTCATCATCATCGAACATAATATGGATGTGATCAAATTAGCTGACCATATTATTGATGTTGGACCTGAAGGAGGAAAACATGGCGGACAGATCGTTGCACAGGGAACTCCTGAAGAAATTGTGAAGTCTAAGAAAAGTTTGACTGGGAAGTTTTTGAAGAGAGAACTGGAGTAAAGATAAAATTATTCAGTATTTTGTCATTCCGAAGGAATTTAAATAATTTATTTCAAAATATTGATCAACTTTTAAATTAAAGATTGACATAATAATCGGCTAAACTCTCAGGTTTAGCCTTTTTTATGCTTAAAAATCTAACTCCAATATTAAATTTTCATTTATTTTTGAAAATTATTTATCTGATAATCAGTAAATTGTATTTTAATGTTAACTCAATGTTAACTGAATGTAAAATTAATATGAATTATTTTTAATAACTTTGGGTAAGAGATACAAAAATAGGTTAGTATAATATTTAAAACCAGTTAGTTATGAAAAATAGAATTCAAATATGCATTGCTTCACTTTTTGTTTGCGGATTTGCTGCTGTTTTAAACACTGCTAAAGCTCAGACTACAGATCATAGTACCATTCAGGAAATTCAACTGAATAGAAGTGAAACGTTTAATGATATCCGAAATAAACTGGAAGCCAACTTTGATCTTACCAATCCTGATTATAAACAGGGAACCGTAAACTCAGTGGTTAAATTTGATATTGCCAAAAACGGTAAAATCGTTAATGTTCATTCTACAGGAGACTGCAAAACCGTAAGCAGGGAAATTGAAACGGTACTCAGCGATCTCGATTATAGAGTAGACCGTAAAAAACTGACTGATAATATGGTTGCCTATACTTATGTAATGCCTGTGACAGTCGAAATTCACAGCAGATAATATTTATTGCATATTATTCAAAAATGTGTGAATAATGAAACCTTATAAGATTAAATTGTAATAAAGAATAAACAGATATGTTTTAGTTTTGGGCTACCATAAAATTAGAACTATATGAAAAATTTAAAGAAACTGACAAAATCAGATTTGAAGTCAGTGAACGGAGGAGAGCCGGTAAAATACTGTACATTTTGCGAATGGGCAAATAAAGTAATTTGCAGCGATGTTCCAATCGTTCAATGCCCGTAAAAAACAAAGCCGCTTTTAAAAGCGGCTTTTCTATTGTCTTGTACTTTTAACAAATTCTGTTAATCTTGCTTTAAGATCCCTGGAATTCCCTATTGTATCAAAAGTAATATTATCTATCTTCCACTCTTTCCCTGTATTTGTCAGACGTATGGTATCTGTCCATGCTACCTTAGGTGAAGAAAGGTTGTATTCAAATGCCACCGGTACTTCTGCAGTGGTATTCTTTATCCTGACTGATTTAATTTTATAACCTGTAAACCCTTCATATAAACTGGAAAAAACAGCACCTTCAAAGATTAAGGGTTTTTCATCAGGATGATCACTGTTTTTTACCTTCTCTATGTCTGCTTTTGAATCATTGATAGCCTCTTCCAAAACTTTTTTTAAATCTGCGGAAAACAAATCTTCCGGAATGGGTTGGTTGTAAATTGCTTCATTAGATTTTCCGTAAGCAGTATAAAGCTCATTTACTTTTGCATTGATGGCTGAATCTTGGGTTAAAGCAGGTTGTACTTCATTCTTTTTACAGGATGTAAACAATAGAAAGAGCCCTGAAAGGAGAAATAATTTTTTCATGATGTATTTTTATAATATCGAAATTCACAATCCAGATGTCAAAATTTATACCAACCGTCAATAAATTATTTTTCGCAAATCACAAAAATCAATACATTTGAGCAGATAAAAAAATTGTGGATCCTATTCTTAACGTTGCTGTCCGTTCCTTCTGCGTTTACCTTTTCATGGTAATTGCCATCCGTTTATTTGGTAAAAACCAGCTTTCACAGCTCAATGCAGGTGATGTAGTACTCTTACTGCTGATTTCAAATGCTGTTCAGAATGCGATGGTAGGGCCCGATACTTCTTTGCAGGGTGGTATTGTTGCAGCACTCGTTTTGTTTCTTGCCAATTTCATTTTAAAAAGACTTATGTTTTCCAGCCGTTCCTTTCAGACCTTTATGGAAGATGAGCCGGTTGTTCTTATCAGGGACGGAATAGCAGACCAGGCAGCTCTGAACCGTGTAAAAATCACAGAAAGCGAGCTTGAAGAAGCAATAAGGGAACATGGAATTGAAAATATAAATGATGTAAAGCTGTCTGTACTGGAAGTGGACGGAAATATCAGTGTTGTTTCGCAGGATGAAAAAAGCAAGCAGACCCATTATTCAAGAATTAAAAGAAAAATCAAAAGAAAATATCACTAAAACGATGAATTACGAATTAAGAGAAATGCTTCCCACTGATGAGGCCAGAGTCCTGGAAATTTTCCGCCAGGGAATAGACGGTGGAATTTCCACTTTTGAAACAGAAGTCCCAACTGCTGAAGCCTGGAGCATGGGATATTTTAACGACTGCCGCTGGGTGTTGGAAAATGAAAATAACGAAGTTGTGGGATGGTGTGCCTTAAAACCGGTCAGCAAAAGAGAATGTTATAAAGGAGTTGCAGAAGTAAGCATTTATTTTGATAACGAATACCAGGGAAAGGGACTGGGTTCCGTATTGCTTAAAAAATTGATTTTAGACAGCGAAGATCACGGATTCTGGACATTACAGACCAATATCTTCTCCGAAAACGAAACTTCTATTAAATTTCATCAGAAAAACGGTTTCAGAATGGTAGGTATCCGTAAAAAAATTGGGAAGCTCAATGGAGAGTGGAAAGACGTTATTCTGATGGAAAAAAGAAGTGAAATCATTTAGAATTATAAATTATAATTGATGATTTTGTTTAATAAGCAGCAAACTATCTCCATAACAAAATTCACTATTGACTTGCGAAGCAAAATTGACCATTGACCTTAACACACTGTATATTCCGTCTTTAAACCCTGGACTTTAATTTTTGGCATTACCATTGTTATATTAACTCAAATTTGAAAAAGTGGGAATAATGAAAAGTATCATTAAAATTACAGGAGCTGTTATTATAGTATCGATGATGACATCGTGTGTCGCTTATGATAATGGATATGGATATCAGACCAAGAGACTTCCGCCGGGCCAGGCTAAAAAAATCTACGGTGGAAGCGCAAAAGATTATGCTCCGGGACAAGTGAAAAAAAGATATGGTCACTAATCAGGAATAAAAATTAACAGTTGATTTTTATCTGCATGATGTTGATTTAAATACTTTTTGGCATTATCATTGATATATTTCGCTATCGAAATTGAAAAAGTGAAAATAATGAAAAGTATGTTTAAAATCGCAGGAGCAGCTGTGGTAGCATTGTTGTTGTCCTCTTGTGTGGTACATGAGCATCATGGAAGAAGAATGCCGCCAGGTCATGCAAAAAGGTATTATGGCGGAAGTGCGAGGTACTACGCACCAGGCCAGGTAAAGAAAGTGTATATTTATGATGATCGCGGACATGGACATCACAAAGGTCACGGTCATGGAAATCACAGATAAAAAGAAAGCACTGAATTTTTTCAGTGCTTTTTTATGATTATTATAATCTTGTTTTTTTCGGATTAAGAAAAGTGTTAAAAACCATCACTTCCTGCCCGAACTTTTTCTCAATCCTTTCGGAAATATTCAAAAGTTCACTTTTAATAAAATCTTCACGAAGGTCGTTATTATCAAAAATTAGCAGGAGATTATAATTTTTTCCTTCCTCAATAAAGTCGCTGTGCACTTCAGAAAGAATATATTTGCTTACATCCATCAGGTTTTCAGTCATTAAAACCAGTGTTTCATCAATATAATTTTCCCATTCTTCTAGCCTGTCTTTTGTACAGTGGAAAGTTATACTTAATACGCTCATATTTTTATGAATTTTTAAGATTTTTTGGATAAATTCTACAGCAAAAATCGGCATTTTTTTCGTAAATTAGCCCGTTAATAAAAATTGGAAATAAATAATTTTCGGACTTACAGCTAAGGGTCTGAATATCATTACAATAAAATTTGTTTATGCAAAAAGAAGGAGAAAGACTGATTCCTATCAACATTGTTGATGAAATGAAGTCGTCTTATATCGATTATTCGATGTCGGTTATCGTTTCCAGAGCGCTACCGGATGTAAGAGACGGCTTGAAACCCGTTCACAGAAGAGTACTTTACGGTATGTATGGACTAGGGGTGTTTTCTAATAGAAAATATTTAAAATCTGCGAGAATTGTTGGGGATGTTTTGGGTAAATACCACCCGCACGGAGATTCCTCTGTGTATGATGCTATGGTAAGAATGGCTCAGGACTGGAGCTTACGTTATCCCCAGGTAGACGGGCAGGGTAACTTCGGTTCTATGGATGGTGACCCTCCTGCAGCAATGCGTTATACTGAGGCAAGACTGAAAAAAATCTCTGATGAGGTTCTTTCAGACCTGGACAAAGAAACGGTTGATTTTCAGAATAACTTTGACGACAGCTTACAGGAGCCGACAGTGATGCCGACAAAAGTTCCGAATCTTTTGGTAAACGGTACTTCAGGTATTGCAGTAGGGATGGCAACCAATATGGCACCGCACAACCTATCAGAATCTGTAGATGCAATCTGTGCTTATATCGATAACAAAGAAATTACGATCGATGAATTAATGCAGCATATTATTGCTCCGGATTTCCCTACAGGAGGTATTATTTATGGTTACGATGGAGTAAGAGACGCTTTCCATACAGGAAGAGGTAGAGTGGTTTTAAGAGCTAAAGTTAACTTTGATGAAATCGGAAACAGAAACGCTATTATCGTTACTGAAATCCCTTATCAGGTGAACAAAGCTGAAATGATTGCCAGAACAGCAGAGCTTGTTAAGGACGAAAAAATTCCTGGTATCCACGAGATCAGAGACGAATCGGACAGAAAAGGACTTCGTATTGTTTACGAATTGAAAAACGATGCCATTCCGAATGTTGTCCTTAACCTATTATATAAATATACAGCACTTCAGACTTCTTTCAGTGTAAATAATATTGCATTGGTACACGGAAGACCGGAGCAGCTGAACCTTAAAGATATCATTCATCACTTTGTAGAGCACAGACATGAGGTCATTGTAAGAAGAACTCAGTTTGAGCTTAAAAAAGCAAAAGAAAGAGCACATATCCTTGAAGGCTTCATGAAAGTGATTGGCACTCAGGATGCTTTAGACAGAGCTATTTCTATTATCCGTCACAGTGCGAACCCGCAGGCTGCAAAAGAAGGCTTGATTGAAGCTTTTGAGCTTTCTGATATCCAGGCGCAGGCAATCCTTGATCTTAGATTAGCCCGTCTTACGGGAATGGAGCTTGATAAGATCCGTGATGAATACGATGCGATCATGAAAGAAATCGCGAATTTGGAAGACATCTTAGCGAATGAGCCGAGAAG
Source organism: Chryseobacterium sp. (assembly GCF_041914225.1). GTDB lineage: Bacteria > Bacteroidota > Bacteroidia > Flavobacteriales > Weeksellaceae > Chryseobacterium. The sequence goes on along the minus strand of NZ_JAYSDT010000020.1, from coordinate 20,968 downwards.
ATTCCAGATCATCAAAGAAGAATTACTTGAGATCAAAGAAAAATACGGAGACGAAAGAAGAACTGAAATAGATTACTCAGGAGGAGAAATGTCTATCGAAGATATTATCCCGAACGAATCTGTAGTTCTTACTATTTCTCATGCAGGATACATCAAGAGAACTTCACTTTCAGAATATAAAATCCAAAGCAGAGGAGGTGTAGGTAATAAAGCAGCAACAACAAGGGATTCCGATTTCCTTGAATATATTGTTTCTGCAACCAACCACCAGTATATGCTGTTCTTTACAGAAAAAGGAAGATGTTACTGGTTAAGAGTATTTGAAATTCCGGAAGGCTCCAAAACAGCAAAAGGAAGAGCAGTGCAGAACCTTATCAACATTGAACCGGATGATAAGATCAAAGCTTATATCAGAACCAATAACCTTAAAGATTCCGAATATGTAAATCAAATGAGCGTTGTGATGGTAACCAAAAACGGAACCATCAAGAAAACATCATTGGAAGCTTATTCAAGACCGAGAGTAAACGGGGTGAATGCTATTGAGATCAGAGATAATGACCAGTTATTGGGAGCTTACCTGACAAACGGAAATTCTCAGATCATGATCGCTACCAAAAATGGTAAATGTATCCGTTTCCCTGAAGAGAAGGTAAGAGAAGTAGGTAGAGGATCTATCGGGGTAAGAGGAATCTTGCTTGAAGATGGTGACGAAGCTATTGGTATGATTGTTGTGAACGATGTAGAAAACGAAACAGTACTTGTGGTATCTGAAAAAGGATATGGTAAGAGAACTGCAGTAGAAGACTACAGAATTACCAACAGAGGAGGAAAAGGAGTTATTACTCTGAACATTACTGAAAAAACAGGTAATCTGATTGCTATTCAAAACGTAACAGACGAAGATGGATTGATGATTATCAACAAATCCGGTGTTGCCATCAGAATGGGAATGGATGAGATGAGAGTAATGGGTAGAAATACTCAGGGAGTAAAACTGATCAACCTTAAGAAAAATGACGAAATTGCAGCCATTGCAAAAGTAGAAATGGATAAAGATGTAGAAGAAGATTCTGAAGAACTTGAAGAAACAGAAGAAGGAGTTGTAGGATCGCTATTTGATAACCAGGAAGACAATACAGTACCTCAGGCTGGAAATGAAGATTCAGCAGAGGAAAATGAGAATTCTGATTCTGAAGAATAAATTGTACAATTAATATAAAATAGTTATTATGAAGAAACTAATTTTAGGAATGGCTATCGTAGCGTCTGCTTTTGCTTTTGGGCAGAAAAAAGATGCCAATGCTCTGAACGCTCAGCTTCAGGAAACCAACAAGGCCGCTATGGATGCATACAATGCAAAAAATTATGCAGCTGCAGCACCTAAGTTTATTGAAGTTTATGACTTATTGAAAGCTAACGGACAAGACAACAAAATATATATGTATTATGCGGGATTGAGCCATGCGTTAGCCAATAACAGTGACCAGTCTATCAAAATATATACAGATCTTGTTAATTTCGGATTTACAGGAGTAGAAACTACTTACACTGCAAAAGAAAAGAAAACAGGACAGGTTGTAAATCTTGATAAAGCAACGTGGGAGCTGATGAAGAAAAATTCAGACTATACTGATTTCAAAACAGAACAGACAAAAAGTATAGAACCGGATTTATATGAGACTCTTGCTTCATTACTTCTTAATGTGAAAAAACCGGAAGCTCTTGCTGTTATCGAAAAAGGATTGGCAAAGTTTCCTAATAATGCAAAGCTTAAAGAAGCTCAGACTACAGCATACCTTCAGTCAGGAAATACAGACAAATTCGTTTCAGGATTGAAAGAGCAGTTAGCTAAAAACCCTAACGATGCTACAAACTGGTACAACCTTGGAGTAATGCAGGCTAAAAACCCAGCTACAGTTAACGATGCTTTGGAAGCGTTCAAAAAAGCAGTTGAGCTTAAACCTGACTTTTCTGATGCATATCAGAACTTAGTATACACTACGATCGGTGACGATGCTAAAGTAGTAGGTGAAATCAATGCATTGAGAAAAGACAAGCCGGATGAAGCTTCTAAACTGATCGACGCAAGAAGAGAAAGATTTGCAAAAGCTTTACCATACGCTGAAGGATGGTATAAAGCCAATCCAAAAAGTCTTGATGCGGTTTCTGCATTAAAAGAAATTTATGTAGTAACTAAAAACATGGATAAAGTTAAAGAAATGAAAGCTAAAGAAGCTGAACTTACAGCTGCTGGAGCAAAATAATCATTTTGATAACAACAGATAAAAAACCGGAACATTTCTGTTCCGGTTTTTTATTTAAACAGAAAGTGCTGGCTGCAGTTCTTATCCGGATTTCATATTTCATGTAGGAGCTTTTAGATCTGTTATAATTTTGAATTAAAATCTATAAACCTAACAGGTTTTTAAAACCTGTTAGGTTTAATTTGTTACCAGCCCTCCTATACAGTTTCTGCTGAAAATTCTTCATACCGAATTTATGCATTCAAAATTTCTGTTTTTTATAGAAATGAACCTTAAATTTCACCTTCAGAAATTCTCTGTAATTCCGTATCTTTGAGAAAAATTTTATAAGATGATCGAGTGGAAAACCGCCAAGGAATACGAAGATATTACCTATAAAAAATGTAACGGAGTTGCAAGAATTGCTTTCAACAGACCTGAGGTACGTAATGCTTTCAGACCCAAAACAACTTCGGAATTATACGATGCTTTTTATGATGCCTATGAAGATCCTTCCATAGGGGTTGTATTGCTTTCAGGAGAAGGGCCAAGTCCCAAAGACGGAGGATGGGCATTTTGTAGCGGAGGAGATCAGAAAGCCAGAGGACACCAGGGATATGTAGGAGAAGACGGAAGACACCGTTTGAATATCCTTGAAGTTCAGCGTCTGATCCGTTTTATGCCAAAGGTGGTTATTGCAGTGGTTCCGGGATGGGCAGTTGGTGGAGGACACTCACTTCATGTTGTATGTGATCTTACTTTGGCAAGTGAAGAACATGCTATTTTCAAACAAACAGATGCTGATGTTACAAGTTTCGATGGTGGGTATGGCTCTGCTTATCTTGCTAAAATGGTAGGACAGAAAAAAGCCCGTGAAATTTTCTTTTTAGGAAGAAATTATTCCGCTCAGGAAGCTTTCGAAATGGGAATGGTAAATAAGGTAGTTCCTCATGCAGAGCTGGAAGATACAGCGTACGAGTGGGCTCAGGAAATATTGGCAAAATCTCCGACTTCTATCAGAATGCTGAAATTTGCGATGAACCTTACAGACGATGGTATGGTAGGGCAGCAGGTGTTCGCCGGAGAAGCTACCCGTCTGGCTTATATGACAGAAGAGGCTAAAGAAGGAAGAAATGCATTCCTTGAAAAGAGAAAACCTAATTTCGGAGAAGATCAATGGATATCATAACATTAGTGATGAGTAATAAGTAATGAGCAATATTTTTCATTACTTATTACCCATTGCTCATTACTTATAAATTTATGACGGATTGGATAAAAGCCGCAAGGCTAAGGACTTTGCCGCTTTCTTTAAGCGGGATTATTATGGGAGCTTTCATTGCAAAATGGAGGCTTTACGGAGAAGGAGGAACCTGGGACTGGAAGATTTTTGCCCTTGCCCTTTTGGTAACGCTTTTATACCAGATTTTATCAAACTATGCCAATGATTATGGTGACGGGGTAAAAGGAACCGATGCCAAAAGAATCAATGAAGCAGAAGCAAGAGCGGTAGCCTCAGGGAAAATTACGGCAAAACAAATGAAAAATGCAGTGATTCTTTTCGCAGCATTATCATTCATTGCAACCATTGCTTTACTGTATGTAGCTTTCATTCCAAACTATATGAATGAATTCTATATCTTCATAGGATTGGGAGTGGCAAGTATTCTGGCAGCCATTGGGTATACTGTAGGTAAAAAGCCTTACGGATACATGGGGCTAGGAGATATCTTTGTGTTTATCTTCTTTGGGCTTGTTTCTGTGTGTGGAAGCTATTTCCTGTTTACAAAAACTTTCAGCTGGGATATGTTATTACCGGGAACAGCCGTTGGAATGATGAGTATGGCGGTTCTTAACCTGAACAATATGCGAGATATTGAAAGCGACAGACTATCAGGGAAAAACAGCTTTGCTTTGAAAATAGGATTCAAAAATGCAATGATCTACGAAATGGTGCTGTTACAGCTTCCATTATTGCTTATTCTTACGTTTTTAGGAATAAACGGATTCATGCAGGAGCAGAACTACTATGTTTTCATTGTAATGATTCTGTTATTCCCGTTATCAAAACTGAGAAGAAAGATTTTATCTGTAAAAGAGCCGAAAGAATTAGATCAATATTTAAAGCAGGTAGGGATCATGACCTTTGTAATGGCAATCCTTACAGCAGCCGGACTTAATTTATTTCACTAAAATCCAAAATATTATATCATGAATTCTAATGCATATGTTGAAGCTCAGATGCTTATCCGAAAACCGGTTGAAGATGTTTTTGAAGCATTTATCAATCCGGAAGTGACCACTAATTTCTGGTTTACCAAATCTACCGGAAGACTGGAAGAAGGTAAGACCGTTACCTGGGAATGGGAAATGTATGGAGTAAAAAATGTAGTGAAGGTTCACCAGATTATTCCGAACCAACTGATCAGAACAGAATGGGGAGAGCCTTCAGTAAACGTAGACTATGAATTCAGAACCATGGAAAAAGGAACTCTCGTTATCATTAAAAGCTACGGATTCAGCCAGGCAGGTGAAGATCTGCTGAAAGTAATTAATGACAATACAGGAGGTTTTACAACGGTATTAGACGGTTGCAAAGCCTATCTGGAGCATAGAATAAAACTCAATCTGATTGAGGATAAGTTCCCATCGAAATAATTAGATTAAAGACAACACGGATGGCACGAATGCTTTCATGAATATCACTGATCTTATTGTGCTGTTTGTGAAATTATTTGAGTCATTTGTGTTTAATAATAATTGAAACTAAATTTAAAATGAAAATACAATTCTTAGGGCAAAATTGTTTCCTGTTCACGTACAAGGACAAAACAATTCTGAGTGACCCTTTTTACAACTACAAAAAAGCAGAATCAGGTTTTGATATTTCTGCCCAAAAAATCGATTACATCCTGTTAACTCATGCGCACGGTGATCATATTGCCGATGTAGGAGAAGTATTGCAGCATTATCCTGAAGCTACCATCATTGGGGTTCCTGAAGTATGCGGATATTTCAAGCAGGCTAAAAATACAGATGATGTGAACCTTGGAGGATCGGCAAAAATCGACGATCTTAAAATTTCCATGGTTCCGGCTCACCATACAAGTTCTTTCCCGGACGGAAGCTACGGAGGCGTTCCTGTAGGGTATATCTTCAGACTTCCTGAAGGTAAGAACATCTATTTGGCTGGGGATACAGGAGTAATGGCGGATATGGAGCTGTTCCCGAGATTATACGGAAACATCGATCTTTCTATCCTTCCCATCGGAAGTCACTACACAATGTGCCCGAGAAAAGCTTCTTTTGCAGCTGCAGAACTGTTAAAAACACCGAAAGTAATCGGATGCCATTTTGATACCTTTCCTGCTATTGAAATCAATCATGAAAGTGCATTAAAGCATTTTGCTGATAAAAATGTAGAACTGATTTTACCGAAATTAGGAGAGACGTTCGAATTTTAATCAATAACGGAACCGGAGGTAATCTGAAAATTAGAAAAATGAAAATGATGTGTAAGGTATTAAAAACAAAAAAAGATAATTATCAAATTACCTCTCTTCTTACTTTAAATCAAAAAAAAAATGGCAAGCTACCTAAATCACACCGCTACGACCGATTACCTTTGCTGCGTTCCCACCCTGGAGGATTCTCAGGAGCTGGTTGTTTAGGACTTGCCATTGCAAAGGTAGGAATATTTTATAAACTTCAAAACTTTATTAGAGAAAATTAGTTGAAAAAATGCAGTGGTAAAGCTAATCGCCTGACATTTAGAGGGAAAATTTTTCAACTTTTTTCTAAAAATTTAAATATGACGAAAAGTCCATCAACACTAGGAATTATACTTTTTATCGCTACAATGATCGTTTTCTTTGTAGTATATACTTTTTTCTCAGGAATCAATTATTTTGATATTTCTCTGAAAGCCAATGCTTTTCTTTTGCCTGTTTTGTATGCAGGGGCAGCTTTCTGGTCTGTAAAATCTTACTGGAACAAACATAGAGTGGTAAAATTCAAAGAAGCTTTCAAAAGAGCATTCGTACCGATGTTCATCGGAGGAATTCTTTCCATCTTCAGCATTTATGCTTTCTTAAACTTTGTAGATCCTGCTGCCAAAAGCCTGCTGAACTATCAATATGTTCAAAGACAAAAATCAGAACTGGATACAGAATATACCTCTGCAAGAAAAATTCTGAAACATCAGAAAGATATTGATGAGCTGGATCAGAAATACAAAGAAAGACTACAAAGCTTCACTCCTGAAGCAGTTAAAGGAAAAGATATGCTGACTGCGAGTCATTTTTCAGGATATTTTGCAGCAATTCTTATATTTTACGTAGTTTTGTCGGTGTTTTTCGGAGCATTTTTCAGAACAAGAACAATACATCAGCCCGAAGAAACAAATCAAGCCTAATTTTTATTAAAATTAAATGAATTTATCTATAGTTATTCCGTTACTGAACGAAGAAGACTCTCTGGAAGAGCTTTTTTCAAGAATCGATAAAGTATGCACAACCAATGGTTTATCTTATGAAATCTGGTTTGTAGACGATGGAAGTACGGATTTGTCGTGGAGCATTATTGAGAATATGAAAGTACAGCATCCTCAGATCCACGCTATTAAATTTTCCAGAAATTATGGAAAATCCCAGGCGCTTCATGCCGCCTTTGAAAGAACAAACGGAGATGTGGTGATTACCATGGATGCCGATTTACAGGATTTCCCTGAAGAAATTCCGGAGCTGTATAATATGGTGATCAATGATAATTATGATATCGTTTCCGGTTGGAAAAAGAAGCGTTTTGATAATGTAATGACGAAAAATATTCCGTCAAAACTATTCAATGCTGCAGCAAGAAAAGTATCTGGAGTTTATCTTCACGATTTCAATTGCGGTCTGAAGGCCTATAAAAGACAGGTCGTGAAATCTGTTGATGTATATGGAGATATGCACCGGTATATCCCGGTATTGGCTGCCAATGCGGGTTTCAGAAGAATTACCGAAAAAGAGGTACAGCATCAGGCAAGACCTTACGGAACTTCCAAATTCGGAACGGAAAGATTTATCAGAGGATTTCTGGATTTGATAACCCTTTGGTTTGTAAGCCGTTTCGGGGGAAGACCAATGCATTTCTTCGGAGCAGTAGGAACTTTAATGTTTATTGTCGGTTTCCTCTCTGCACTTTGGCTGGGAATTTCTAAACTGATTGACGTTGCCAGAGGAATTTACGGACATTTAATCACCAATAATCCATGGTTCTATATTGCCCTAACAATGATGATTATGGGAACACTGCTTTTTATCGCAGGATTCTTAGGAGAAATGATTATCAGAACCAACCGCGAGCATAAGAATTATAATATTGATGAGGTGATATAGTTTAAACACTAATAACTCGAATATTTCACAAATGACACTAAGAGTGCTTGTGATATTAGTGTTCAAATTAGTGCAATTTGTGGTTTAATACTAACATGTAGTTAGATCACAACTAATTATGTTATAATTATTTCAATCCCAATAAATAAAAGCACTCTACAAGACAGAGTGCTTTTTGTATTTTGAACTGATCAGATAAAATGTAAGGAAAAGAGAATCAGAACAGACTTTCTTTCAAAAGCCTAAAAATTGAAAATTATCAGGTATTTTATTGTCAAAAGACAAAGATTTTTAGAAATTTTAATCCTATTTTTGTTCGAAGTAATTATTGAAGGTCCGGTAAGACGGGAGAAAAACCTTTCAGAGATTTTCAGTAAAAATCGTTGCGATTGTAATATAGAATATTTAAAATTAAATATGAAAAAAGTTGTATACACATTAATGCTGGCGGCACTGGTTTCCTGCGGAAAAGTTTCTCCAAAAGGAAATATTGAGAAGAAAGATGTGGATGTACCGGAATTCGTCAACCTTGATCTGGAAGGAAAATTCCGTGTATTTTATGCCAGAGGGCCTAAAAATTTTGTGGAAATAGAAACTTACCCGAATGTAGCTAACAATCTGGATGTGGATGTAGAAGACAAAACGCTTTTCATTAAAGAAAAAAGAGGGACAAAGGGAGTTGATTTTTATAATGTAACAATCTATTCAAAATATAACCTTGAAAAAGTAGCGGTTTCAGACTCTGTAGAGATGAATATTTCAAGCGAAATTAAAACTGATAATTTCAGGCTTGCTATGAAGAATAATGCCAGCTTCATGGGATCTGTAAACACCAGAAGGGCAGAAGTGGAAATGCAGAACAGAAGCCGGGCTAATTTTTTAGGATTAACAAAAGAAGCGGTTATAAAAATCTCAGATACAGCGAGTTTAATTGCTCCTTACTGGAAGATCACCAATCTGAATATTGATTCTAAAAACGGGAATTATGCAGAAGTAAATGTAAAAGATTCTTTAAAAGGACATATTCAGAATACCGCAAAATTTGTCTATTATAACGATCCGATCAGGGCGTTTAAAATTGATAAGACGACGAAGGTCGAAAACAAAAAACTGGATTAAAAACAGTATTATTAAAAGCAGGAACTTTACAACTATAAAGAACAACATATAAATATGAATACACTAGAAAAAGCGAAACTTTGGTTAAGTGATACCTTCGATAAAGAAACGAGAGATGCTGTACAATTACTGATTGACAGCAATTCCCCTGATCTGGAAGATTCTTTCTACAGAGAACTGGAATTCGGGACAGGAGGAATGCGCGGGATAATGGGAGTAGGAACCAACCGCTTGAATAAATATACATTAGGACAGGCTACACAGGGATTGGCTAACTACATGTTGCAGCAATTCAAAGGTGAAGAGATTAAAGTGGCCATCGCTTATGATGTTCGTAATAACTCAAAAGAATTCGGGAAGCTGGTGGCAGATGTTTTGACAGCAAACGGAATTAAAGTATTGCTTTTCAAAGACCACAGACCGACACCTGAATTATCTTTCACCGTTCGTGATAAAAAATGTAACGGAGGAATTGTATTGACAGCCTCTCATAATCCACCGGAATATAACGGTTACAAAGTATACTGGAACGACGGAGCACAGATTGTTCCACCTAATGATGAAGCCATTATTAAAGAAGTATATTCTGTAAAATTTGAAGAAATTAAATTTGACGGAAATGATGATCTGATCGAATGGATCGGAGAGGAGCAGGACGATGTATATATCGATGCATGCATTGAAAACTCTACCTATCAGAATGTTGGAAAAGAAAATTTAAATATTGTTTTCACATCTATCCACGGAACAACCTATACAACCGTTCCTAAAGCCCTTGCAAAAGCAGGATTCAAAAAAGTAGATCTTGTTAAAGAGCAGATGATCCCAAGCGGAAATTTCCCGACAGTAGATTCTCCAAATCCGGAAGAACCTGCAGCACTTGAAATGGCAATGGATCTGGCAAGAATTACCAATGCAGACATTGTGATCGGAACAGACCCGGACGGAGACAGATTAGGGATTGCAGTAAGAAACCTTGATGGCGAAATGCAGCTTTTGAACGGTAACCAAACCAATACCATCCTTACTTACTATATCCTGAATGAATGGAGAAAGCAGGAAAGAATTACAGGAAAAGAATTTATAGGTTCTACGATTGTGACCTCGGATATTTTCTTTGACATAGCACAAAAATTCGGAGTTGAATGTAAAGTAGGCCTTACCGGATTCAAATGGATCGGAAAAATGATCCGTGAAGCAGAAGGAAAGCAGAAATTTGTGTGTGGTGGTGAAGAAAGTTTCGGATTTATGACCGGAGATTTCGTTCGTGACAAAGATTCCTGCGGAAGTATCCTCTTAGCATGTGAAATTGCAGCCTGGTGTAAAGCCAATGGAAGGACAATGTATCAGTACATGATCGAGATTTATGAAGATCTTGGAATGTATTACGAAGGATTAATCAATATTGTAAGAAAAGGAAAAGAGGGTGCTGAAGAGATTCAGAATATGATGAAAAACTTCCGTGAAAATCCTCCAAAAGAACTTGCTGGATCACCGGTAGAGCTAGTTAAGGATTTCAAGGAACAGACAAGCCTTACCGTTTCTACAAATGAGAAAAAAGTAATGAATGATATTCCTGCATCCAATGTATTGATCTATTACACACAGGATGGAACAAAAGTATGCGTGAGACCATCAGGAACAGAACCAAAAATCAAGTTTTATGTTTCTGTAAAGGATTCTATCACTTCAGAAGCAGATTTCAGAGACAAATTAAAATCATTGGAAGCTAAAATCGGAGCCGTTAAAACAGATTTGAAACTGGATTAATTTTCCGAAGCAGCAGATGATTAAAAAAATAATAGCAGTTTGCTTACTCTCTGCAGCTGTAATTTCCTGTAAAAAGGAAGCAGCAGCTGCAGGAATAAAGCAGAAAAGTGATTCAATTGCCCGAACTGAATCCAAAGAAGATCAGTACAAACCGATAGATACAGCCTGTTCACCTGCCAGCAAAACGGAGGATTATATCACGTCTCTTCAATGGTACCGGACAAAAATCGAAAAAGAAATGGCTGGAAACAATCCGGAACAGAATGACAAAGTATATGAAGATTATTTAAAAATAAGAGATAAGTATACAGAATGTCTGATGAATTTGCATGCTGATATTTTGGATAAATATGTGAATTATTATGATCCAGATAAGGATCGGTACAACTTTCCGGACAATATTAAAAAGATAGCTTCAGAACTGAAAAAAGCAGGTCTTGAATTCAGGGAAGTAGGAGAAGGAATGACTGAAATATGGACTGTCCCGGGATATTATTCTTCTTTGTTTAAGAATAAGGTAACTCCGGATTATGAAGCCTATATTTTACAGAATGACAAAGAAAGCGAATCCAATTATGCCGCGGACGCAGGACTGATAATTTCCTGGGAACAGCTGGGAGACAGGCTGATATTCTGGGAGAATTTTATGAATAGATATCCTGGAAGTAAGCTTGTAAAGGATGTGAAACCGGGATATCAGATGTATTTGTCTGATTATCTTTTAGGAATGGATAATACACCCACCTTCGAAAGAGATTTGGATAAAGGGACCGGAAAACTGTACGATGAAAACAGAGCGGAATTTAACAGGATTATCAAAAAATATCCGAATTCCAACACGGCAAAAAAAGCAAAAGAAGCAATAGCCCTTTTTGATGCTCAAATGCCGGTAGATCAAATATATGAGAAGATCAACAGCGAACGATAATATAAATTTTAAATAAAAAAAAGTGAAAGTTTCAAAATTAGCAGCGAACCTGATCGGTTCTGAAATTGTAAAAATTGGTAACGAAGTAAATGACTTAAAAGCAAAGGGAGCGGAAATTGCCAATCTTACTATTGGTGATCTGAATTCTAATATCTATCCTATTCCGGCATTGCTGAAGGAAGAGATTCAGAAAGCTTATCAGAATAATCTGACGAACTATCCTCCTGCAAACGGACTTTTATCTTTAAGAAAAGAAGTTTCCAAAGACCTTAAAAAAAGATGGAACCTGGATTACTCACCTGAGGATATTTTAATTACTGCAGGATCAAGACCTTTGATCTATGCTGTATACAAAACCATCGTAGATGAAGGAGATAAAGTAGTATATCCTACACCATCATGGAACAACAATCACTACGCTTACCTTACTTCAGCCAATGCTGTAGAAGTAAAAACAAAACCTGAAACCAATTTCCTTCCGACTGCTGATGACCTGAGACCTCACCTGGACGGAGCTGTTTTATTAGCACTTTGTTCACCATTGAACCCTACTGGAACAATGTTTACAAAAGAACAGCTTTCAGAAATCTGCGAACTGGTAATTGCTGAAAACAACAAAAGAGGAGCCGATAAAAAACCGTTGTACTTAATGTATGACCAGATCTATTCTTGCCTTACTTTTGGAGCAGAGCACGTAGATCCTGTTTCTCTTTTCCCTGAAATGAAAGACTACACCATCTATATCGACGGTATTTCAAAATGCCTTGCTGCAACCGGAGTTCGTGTAGGATGGGGATTTGGTCCTTCTCATATTCTTGATAAAATGAAAGCGCTTCTGACACACGTTGGAGCATGGGCACCAAAACCTGAGCAGGAGGCAACCGCTAAATTCTATGAAAATCCGGATAACGTGAATACTTTCGTTAACGATTTTAAAGCTAAGCTTGAAGAAAGTTTAAAAGTTCTTCATAACGGAGTTCAGGATTTGAAAGCAAAAGGTCTTTCTGTAGACAGTATTGAGCCGATGGGAGCACTTTATCTTACCATTAAGCTTGATTATATCGGAAAAACAAAACCTGACGGAGCTGTTATCGGAAACTCTTCAGATCTGGTATTTTACTTAATTAATGAAGCAGGTGTTGCTTTAGTACCATTCTCAGCTTTCGGGGAAGAAAAATCAGAACCTTGGTTCCGTGCTTCTGTAGGAGGATTGGCAGTGGATGAGATTAAAGTGATGCTTCCGAAACTGGAAAATGCTTTGAACAATTTAAAGTAACCTTCAGATAATAAATGCTTCGACTCTGTCCGGCATGGCATCGTTAAAACAAGAACCTGTATTAGCATTGTCATTCTGGACAGAGTCGATTCGTTTTTATTAAATATTTAAACTGATAACATAAAAATTAAATAAATATTAAAAGTTAAATAACTGCTTTGTAAGACACTCAGCCAGGAGTTATCTTTGGGATTTTACACGCCTAAATATAAAAAGTTGAAAATTACAACGATGAAAAAACTGAGATTTCTACTCTTACCAGTTTCAATACTGGTATGCTCACAAGAGGTTGATACATTGAAGATAAAAGAACTTCCAAAGGAATCTGAGTTGACAAAAGTACAAACCTATACGTTAAAGGACGGATCTGTCAGAACCTACCCAAAGCCCAGGTTACTGGATTTTGTAACCAAATTACCCCGGAATTTTATCAATACCAATAAAGATTTCATAGCGAAAGATCATGGTTACTATCTTGGAGGAGCAGTGGCTGCAACCCTTATTCTCTTACCTTTTGATCAAAAGCTTATTGACAATTCCAGGGAGCTGGGAGAAAGATGGGGAATGGATAAAGATAATAACTATCACAAAATAGGTGGTGTCTTTAAAATTCCAAAAGATATCGGGTCTACCTTGTATCTGATAGGGAACGGCTCTACCTTGGTGCTGATAGGTATTGGTTTTGGTACTTATGGCCTGATCAAAAATGATTACAAGGCACAGGCTACAGCCAGCAGTTTGATGGAAAGTTTAATTCTTTCCGGAGTTTTCACCCAAACCCTTAAAAGAATTACAGGGAGAGAAAGCCCTTTTATTGCTGAGATAAACGGTAATAAAGGAGGAGCATGGAATCCGTTTCCGAGCTTTTCAGCATTCAGTAAAAACACCTCGAATTATGATGCAATGCCTTCCGGACATTTAACAACCTTTATGGCTGGTATTACGGTGATTGCAGACAATTATCCTGACGCAAAATGGATTAAGCCGGTAGGGTATACCTTAGCAGGAGCATTATGTTTTCAAATGATGCAGAGTAAAGTACACTGGGCTTCAGATTATCCCTTAGCTCTGTTAATGGGATATTTTATCGGAAAAACAATCTCAAAAAGCAGATATACTTCATCAGAAGGAACGATAGGAAAAACAAAATATAATCTCAACTTTGTGGCATCCCGCCAATGGGAATACAATATGATAGGTGTAAAACTCTCTTTTTAAGCTGCTGAAATCTCTGTTTTGTATAGTAAATAAGATACTTTTCACTACATTTGATCTCAATATAAAGGAAACATGGCAGCTTGGTATATGCTGAAATGGAAACCTGTTGAATTAAAGAGAATTACTTAATATTTTTACTGAATGAAAATAATCGCTGTTATTCCTGCCCGCTACGAAGCCAGCCGTTTTCCAGGAAAACTGATGCAGATTTTAGGAGAAAAAACCGTTATTACCACAACGTATCAGAATGTAGTGGAAACCGGACTGTTTGATGAAGTATTTGTGGCTACAGACTCTGAAATTATTTTTGACGAAATTCAAAAAAACGGAGGAAAAGCTGTGATGACAGGCCAGCATGAGACCGGAAGCGACCGTATTGCCGAAGCTGTACAGCATATAGACTGTGATATCGTGATCAATGTTCAGGGAGACGAGCCTTTCCTTAAATTAGAGCCATTACAGCAGCTGATAGAAGTTTTCAGACATGATGATCAACAGGAAATCTCTTTAGCTTCTTTAAAAATACAGCTGCATGAAAAAGAAGAAATAGAAAACCCGAATAACGTAAAAGTGATTACGGATAACAATGGTTTTGCTTTGTATTTCAGCCGTTCTGTAATTCCTTTTCACAGGGAAGTTTCTTATGATGTAAGCTATTTTAAACATATTGGTGTCTATGCTTTCAGAAAAGAAGCCTTGCTGCAGTTTTCAAAACTGGCTATGAAACCTTTGGAAATATCCGAAAAAATAGAATGCATACGCTATCTTGAATACGGAATGAAAATCAAAATGATAGAAACCAATTTCATAGGAGTGGGCATAGATACCCCGGAAGATCTGGAAAAAGCCAGAAAGCTGATTTAAAAATATTGAAGGCAAAAAAGCAAATTATCAACCCGCTCTTTTGCCTTTTTGTAATTTTACAGAAATCCCCCTATATTTGAATTTATAAATAAAATTAATGAAGAAGTTATTATTAGTATTCGGACTGATATTTTCGCATGTCGTATTTGCACAGACCGCAAAGGAAATTATTGACAAAAACATTGAATTATCCGGAGGGTTAACCAATTGGAAATTATTGAATTCGGTATTGCTTCAGGGAAAAGTAATACTGGGAATCAAAGATGAATATCCGATAAAAATCTATCAGCAGCGTCCGAATCTTACTAAAACATTGATTACTGTCGGAGGAAAAGAAACAGCAATTGAAGGCTATGACGGAACTAAAGGCTATGCCATGAATTATGCAGCTAACAAACTTCAGGAATACCCTGAATATGTTCCGGAAAGTTTTGACAATGACTTCATTGATTGGGAAAACAAAGGTTTTGAAGCCAGATATCTTGGAAAAGAAAAAGTAGGAGAGATCTACTGCCATAAGGTTGAACTGACCAAGAATGTCAATAAGAACATGTATTATTTTGATGCAAAGACATATATGCTGATCAAAGAAGTGAAAAAAGATGAAACGTTGGTATATTCTGATTTTAAAAAAGTTGGAAACCTTACCATGCCTTTCAGAATAGAATCTTCAAGTGCCAAGAAAGACGGAGATTATGTGATGCTGCTTAACAGAATTGATATCAACAAAGTGTTTCCGGCAAATATTTTTAAGTTTTAATTAACTGCGGTTCGCTGCAAAAAATTATAAAAAATGAAAAAAATTTTTTTACTGCTGCTTTCATTCATCGCATTTCTGCAAAGCTGCACCAACCAAAAAAGTGAAGTTTCTAAAGCTAAAACCAATGAACTTATGGGAAAAACAATATACGACTTCAAAGTAGAAAGTCTTGATGGTAAAGAAATCAATTTTGCTGATTTCAAAGGAAAGAAAATCCTGATTGTCAATACCGCTTCAGAATGTGGATTTACCCCGCAGTATGCAGATCTTGAAAAAGTATACGAACAGTATAAAGATAAGCTGGTAGTAGTAGGTTTCCCTGCCAATAATTTCGGCGGACAGGAGCCTGGAACGAATACTGAAATCGGGGCTTTCTGCCAGAAAAACTATGGTGTAACATTTCCTATGGCTGCAAAAGTGTCTGTAAAAGGTGATGATACAGCTCCTATCTTTAAATATTTAACAGAGAAAGAGCTAAACGGAGTAAAAAATACAAGCATCCTTTGGAACTTTACCAAATTTCTGGTTGATGAAAACGGAAAACTGATTGACTCTTTTGTAAGCACTACAAAGCCAACAGATGAGGCAATTACAAAGTATCTGAAATAAGAATTATTATATGGATTTTTTGGATCGGTTTGAAGCCTGTATTATTAGCGGAGCAATTGGAGATGCGTGGGGAAGCAGCTATGAAAATGAAGTAGAAACCGATGATTCACATATTTATTATTTAGGAAAAAAGAGCATAAAGCGAAGAGTTTGGAGTATTACAGATGATACACAAATGACACTGGCAACCTGTGAGGTTCTGTCTGATAGCTTTACTCCTGAAAATCTTATCAATAGATTTATAGAATATTACAGAAGTCGCAAATTAACAGGAATTGGCGCTTCTACACTTAAAGCAATTTTAGATACTGAAGCAGGTCTTCATTGGAGTCAGGCTGGACGAATCGGAGAGTTTGCTGCTGGAAACGGTGGAGCGATGAGAATTGCTCCCTTTGCTTTTTTCTCAGATATTACAAGACAGAATGTTTACGAAGCATGTAAATTAACACATAGAAATGATGAAGCCTTTTCTGGAGCTTTGGCTGTTTTTCTTTCTATAAAAGCTATCCTCAATTCTGATTGGAATGGAAAAAATAACCTTTTTGATATTATTATTCCAGAAATTCCTGATACAAATGTAAGAGACAGCTTAATCGAAATCAATTCAATTGGAAATAACACTTCAATTTCAGAAATATCAAAATTGGCAATAATGGCTATGTTGTTAATTCAGTTCCTTTTGCAATTTATTGCTCAACCAAAATTATTGATTTAGGTCTGGAAGAAATGTTGAAACAAATTATCTTTTCGGGAAGAGATACAGATACCAACGCTTCAATTGCCGGAACATTGATCGGAACTGAAAATATTCCTTATGAATTAATTTTAAAACTTAGGAAATTACCCGATTACAAATGGATCAAGCAGGTTATTGATACAACAAAACAGAAGATAAGTTAAAATATTATTGGTTGCTTTTTTCCGCAAAACAGAAAATATTCCCCAGTTTTATACTGGAATAACCGTTACTTTTTATTTTCGAAGAATTAATCATTGCCTTTGCCAGAATATCAGTCGGCAGAGGTTTTTGACTTTCCAGCAGCCCAAGCTTATTGGCAAATTTTATAATGCGGCTGCCTAACACTTCTCCGGTTCTCTCAGAATTTTTTCGCTCAAGCATTCCCGGTTTGAAAATAGTGATCTTATTAAAATGTAACTGTTTTACAGCTTCTTCAAGTTCACCTTTCATTTTGGAATAGAAAATCTTAGACTGTGGATTGGCTCCGTAAGCTGATACCAGAATATAATCTTCCACATTGTTCTCTTTTGCCGCTTTTGCAAATTCATATTGATAATCAAAATCTACCTTTTTCTGGGCTTCTTTGCTTCCGGCATCCTTTAAGGTTGTTCCCAGACACGAAAAGGCAACATCGCCTTTTACCATATCTTTCCATTCTTCAGGCTTTTCAAAATTCACAACATGAACCTTAAGCTTATCATTTTGAATATCAACAGGCTTTCTGACGAAAATATCCACTTCATCAAATTCTTTATCATTGAGTAACTGATTCACCAGATCTTTTCCTGTGGCACCTGTAGCACCTATTACCAGAGCTTTCATAATAATTGTGATTTTGTGAGATTATTTCTTTCTTAAATTTACTAAATTTGAATTAAAGAGTAAAGAACTAATTTAATCATTACTCATTATTGATCACTCATTACTCATATTGAATATGGATGCCAACGAAATTTTAGATTACTGCCTTGCTAAAAAAGGAGTTACGGAAAGTTTTCCGTTTGATAATGAAACACTTGTAATGAAGGTAGATACCAAAATGTTTTTATTGATGGGTCTTGAAAGGCAGCCACTGGCAATCAATGTAAAAACAGATCCCGAATGGAGTGCAGAGCTTCGTGAGCAGTATCCACAGATTACAGGTGCCTACCATATGAACAAAACCCACTGGAATTCTGTAACAGTAGATGGATTGAAAAGAGATTTGATCTTTAAACTTATTGACCAATCCTATGATCTGGTTTTTAAATCCCTGACTAAAAAAGCTCAGAATGAAGTCAATTCTTTATAGAGAATAAGGCAGGGGTATGGTATTTGTTATCTTTCAGCAGTGAAATATATATTTAATAATAAATAAATAACAAATGAGAAATCACCTTTTATTATTCGTAACAGCCGGAGCATTGATGCTGACAAGCTGCACCAAGCCGGTAAATAAAAACACTGACACAAAAACAGAACCTGCTGTATCAGCTTCTGAGAAAACTCCCGGAACTCTTAAAATAGAATTTTCAGGGACAGATCAATTCACCATAAAAAGTGCCCTGCTCAAAGTAAGCTTATATGGAATAGACGAAAAACTGGCTGATGCTCCTGCCACATTAATTACAGAACAGGAATATGAGCAGAAGTCGGTACCTTTTACCATCAATCTGCCTATACCTGAAGATGCAGAAAGCAAGATTAATCCAAAGCCTGCAGGTCCTGCCAAATATTATGTGGCGATAAGCTGGGATTCTGACGGCAACGGGAAAGCCGGCGAAAAAGGCGATATTGTTATAGACTATGACAAGCAGTTTCCGAATGTAAAACTGAACAATGAAACTCAGAAAATCTACTTAAAAGTATTGAAGTAAATCAAAAGGCTATTCTCACGGAATAGCCTTTTTTGTAAATAAATCTTTATATCCTAATGCTTTCTTTTCGATCAGATGCCAGGAAATATATCCCAGGAGAATTGAAAGCGGTAATGAAAGTATAAAAAGCATAGCTGTATCCAGTTTAAAAAAGTACATCAGTGCCTGTTGGATCGGGAAGGAATAAATATAAATCCCGTAAGATGTATCACCAATCACTTCTCCTACCTTATTGAGATACCGGGTAGAGCTCTTACCAATAAGTATGACAAGCAGAGGCAGGGTAATATAACAGGTATACCTGAAGATGTTTAAGTATAGGCTCACTATAAGAACGATGAAGGAAAGTATAATGAGAATGTTTTCTGTTCTTTTGTTGGTGTTCAGATAAGTCAATACCATTCCTCCGGCGAAAAAGCACATCAGATTGTAAAAATGATTGCTTCCCAATGCCAACTTGTGAAACAATCCGTAAAGAAAATAAGGATGGAAAATGCTTAAAATATAGCTTGATATAAATAGCAGAATGACAACAATTTTCACAAAAGTCTTTTCCCGGATAAAGAAAAGGAACGATACCATAACATACATACTGAATTCATAGCAGATTGTCCATAAGCTCCCGTTGATACTATGCTTATAAGGGTTGGTTTCAAAAACGCCATCAATGCCTTTCTGACGGAAGAATAAAGTAAGATTCTGGGGAATATAAGTATATACGGAAGTATTCTTTAAATACGGAACAGTACTTTCATATACAGCCGGAGCCAGTAATACGGTAAGGCAAAGTACTACCAGGAGTGCGGGGAAAAGCCTTAACAGCCTTTTCCAGTAAAAATCCGGAAGACCTTTGCAGCGGAGCAGACTTTTAAAAATCAGATATCCGGAAATAATGAAAAAACCATGAACTCCCAGATAAGAAAATTCCATTTGTCCATGGGTGAGTTGTGACAGAGGATCGCCTTGAGCAGCCCCTGAAAGAGCATAGGAATGGGTAATGACAACAAGACTTGCAAAAACAAGCCTTAAAAAGTCAAAATTATTACTCCTTGAAATCATATTCCTGTGTTAATCTTTTATCCTCATCCAGCCTTTCAATCAACTTGTCAAGACCTTCAAATTTGATTTCATCATGAAGAAAATCTCTGAAACTTACCGTAATCTTTTCGTCATAAATATCATCATCAAAATCAAGGATATAAACCTCCACAGTCAGTTTTTCTCCGTTTACCGTCGGATTGGTTCCAATGCTCAGCATTCCTTTGTATTGGTTGCCTTTTACAAACACCTCTACAATATAAGCTCCTTTTTTAGGTAAAAGCTTGATAGATTCCGTATCAATATTGGCTGTTGGATATCCTATAGTCCTTCCGATTTTCTTGCCATGCACCACAGTTCCGGAAACAGAATAAAAATAGCCCAGCATTTCGTTGGCTTCTTTAATATTACCTGCTAAAAGCGCATTACGCACTTTTGTGGAGCTGATGTTGTTTTCATGGATATTGATAGCCTCCATTTGTTCAACCTCAAAATCAAGTTCTTTTGACAATTTTTGAAGAAGCTCAAAATTTCCGCTTTTGTTTTTTCCGAAAGAATGATCGTATCCTATAATAAGGTATTTTACATTGAGCTTATCAATTAAAATCTGACGTACAAACTCTTCTCCGGTCAGGTTTCTGAATTCCTCATCAAATTCTTTCAGGAACAGATTATCAATGCCATATTTTTCAACCAGCTGTTTCTTTTCTTCCAGGGTATTCAGAAGCTTTAAATCTTCATTAGGATTAAAAACAAACCTTGGGTGCGGCCAGAAAGTAAGGATAGCAGTTTCCAGATTGTTTTCTGTACCTATTTTAGCCAGCTCATCGATAATACTTTTGTGTCCGAGATGCACCCCGTCAAACATTCCTAAAGATAATGCTAAAGGCTTTTGTGAGGAATAATCTGTAAAATTCTTGAAAACTTTCAAAACGGAAAAATTTTGATTGCAAATATAGATATAATGTAACAATCTATCAATATAACGATGTATCAATATTTCCGGAAGGCAAAATATGAGTGTGTGAGGGGGAAATTGCTGTATTGGTAAATTTGCAAAAGCATGATAAAAATCTTTTTTTTACCAATTGCGGGTTTATGAAGAATCACTATATTTGCACCAAGAAAAAATTTAGCAATGGCAAACCAAATTAAAGGTAAAAT
>NZ_JAYSDT010000019.1:0-76392 GCF_041914225.1 Chryseobacterium sp. | reverse complement strand
CTCAGTGCTCAGCAAACCGAAGTCTACTTCAAGTATGACGAGGCAGGCAATCAAAAATACCGGGGACCTGATTCCGCAGCTAAACAGGCTCCTGAAAACTTGTCAAAAACTGAATCTAAAACAACCTCTTTAGCAGGCTCCCAGATAATGGATGAAAAAACATTCTGGAAACAGATCCGTCTTTACCCGGTTCCGGTAAATGATTTTTTGACTATCGACTGGACTGAGGAAACTGACAATCTGATAGAATCAGTATCACTCTATCAACATAGTACAGTCCACTGGAAATTTCAGCAGCAGAACTTACCAGAGCTAAACAGGCAGCTCAAAATTAATATGTCAGGATATGATTGGGGAGTGTACATACTGCGCTTCACTCTGAAAAACGGAAGAGTTTTCAGTAAAAACATCACTAAAAGATAAGGCTATGAAAAAGTACAATCAAAAACAAATACAGCTGTTTTCATCGCTCATATTATCTTTTATATCCGTATTCTGTTTTTCTCAGACCTCAGCTCCGAAATTTCATGATACCAAAGGAAATATTGATGTTACTGGGGCAGGACAGCTTCAATATACCCTTCCTATAGATCTTCCTCCGGGTGTTAAAAATATGTCTCCTGGCATTAGTCTTGTTTATGTAAGTGGTGGTGGTAACGGTCTGGCAGGCTATGGCTGGAACGTCACTGGTCTTAGTTCCATATCAAGGGTTGGGAAAAATCTTGAAAAGGACGGTATTACCAAAGGGGTACAATTGGATTATTCAGATTATTACAGCTTTAACGGACAAAGATTAATTTTAAAATCCGGGGAATACGGCAAAGATGGCGCTGAGTATGTAACCGAAAAGTATTCTAACTTAAGAATAAAATCTATAGGAAACATTACAGGACAAAGCTGGCAGGGACCTGAATACTGGGAAGTAACCTCTCCGGATGGTTCTATGTCGTGGTATGGGGCCACAGCTCCCGGAAGCAGCCAGGCCAGAACACCTATTGACTATCATATTGTAAAAACAAAGGATAATGACGGAAATTATATCAATTACAGCTATACCTTAGCTGATAATGTGTCGGTGATCACAAAGATAAGCTGGGGCGGTAATGAAGGCCAGGGTACTCAGGGAGTAAATGCTATAGATTTTAATTTTATGGCAAGGCCCAGAAGCGAAACCGCCTATATCAGGGGCGTTGAATATAAGCAGACAAAGCTCCTTGAATCTGTCGTTGTTTCTACAGGTGGGCAGCAGTGCAAAAAATACACTATTTCTTATAAGAAAGATGTTCAGAGCACTTCATACAGATATGTGGATAAGATAACTATTTCAAACGGTAAAAATGAAGAAGCCAACCCGGTTATTTTTACTTATGAAAAGTCAGGAGAAGCAGATTCTTTACCTTCCAGTATAAGTACTGCCTTAAAACCTAAAAAGGATAATGATGTAGTAGGAGATTTTGACGGTGACGGCAATCTTGACCTGTTAAGGTACCATTCGTCCACATCGTCTAGAATTCCTCAAACAGGAGTATATCTTTACAAAAATTTTTATTCCGTTACCTATACTACACAGAATCCTGTATTTATTAGCAGTACCTTACAGAGTTTGAAAGATTTCATACCGTCTAATATTAAAAAGACGAACCTAATCGGTAACAGGCAGGGTATTGTAGGGTTTAAAACCATCACCAATGCTGGTACTTCCAAAAAAGACTTGCAGTTTTCTTTTTACAGCTTTTCAGGAAATAGCCTGGTGCTTGATTTTATAAAAACCATTCCGGGCAACGATTATGATTATTCTACAGGAACTCAATTCAATGGAGTTGTAACAACTGTTACAGGAATGAGCAGTGTTGATTTCAACGGGGATGGCCTCAGCGAACTTGTTGTTATGCTTAATGACAGAGAGTGCTATCCGGAAGTGATCACTCCCGACTCAAGACCTCCTTCGACATGCACCACTTCAAAGCGCTATTATGTAGTAGATCCTGATGAATCTATTTCTGGCAATGGATGGTATTATCCTCTGGAGCTTTATCCTAATTATGATCAGATTGATAAAGATGTCTTTATCCTTTACAAAGGGGGTGACTTTGACGGGGACGGTGTATTTGACCTCCTAAAACTAAGTCAGGATTTAAAGCCGCTACTGATCACCTTTAAAAAGAATACCCAGGGACAGTATGAATCTTTCATCGCTCCCTTTAATCCGGCCAATACTGAAACCTTACAGGGCATTTGGGCTAAAGGGGTTGTAGGAGACCTTAACGGGGACGGACTGAGTGATCTGATGATACCTGAAAGCAATACTTCCGAATATTGGCATAAATATATTTCAAAAGGAAATGGTTTTAATTATGAAAAGGTACTGTTTAAAGACCCTACAGAAAGATTTTTAGAGCAGCACGGGGCCAATTTTATTATCCATAATCCACGAACTTTTGCCGCTTATGATATTAATAATGACGGAAAGGCTGAGATCATTGCTGTAAAATCAGTAAGAAAATATATTTTGGCCGATGGACAGGACAACAACAATGCAGCCAAGTATATAACTGCTATTGATTTAACGACTGCTATTTATTCTGCCACCGGGGGGTATGGCACTACAGAAAATCAGTTCTCACATGGGGTTTATCTCTATAATCTTGACACCTATACGCTGTATCTTGACAACAATGGTATTAATGCAGAAGTTGGCGTCAATTCCAGGGATCTGATAGGCTTACCGGTTGACCAGTGGACCGGAGCAATGCTTAGAAAAGTGGCGCTGGGCTCAGCTGTAGGATATGGCAGTGATCTTGGAGACCAGCAGCGTCTTATTTCTCATGAGTATTATGATATTGCAAAGGCTGGAAGAATAAAGAGTATATCACAGGGAGGAATCACTACAGATATTGCCTATAAACAGCTGGACAAAAGTATCAATCCGGGATTATATGACAATGTTTCTCAGCTCAGCTACCCTTTTGTAGAGATTAACCAGTCTACAG
This sequence comes from Chryseobacterium sp., assembly GCF_041914225.1. Classification (GTDB taxonomy): domain Bacteria; phylum Bacteroidota; class Bacteroidia; order Flavobacteriales; family Weeksellaceae; genus Chryseobacterium. The sequence goes on along the minus strand of NZ_JAYSDT010000019.1, from coordinate 73,402 downwards.
GAATGTATGTAGTTTCCCAGCTGACGCAAAGTACTACAACAGACAAAAAGTTAAAGCAGGATTTCAGGTACAGGGGGCTTGCTTCTAATATTCTGGGGAGAGGACTTACAGGCTTTAGAAAAATGGCACGCTCCTCCTGGTATGCTGATGGATTTGAAAATACAAAGATTTGGACAGGGGTAGAAACAGATCCGCTCAATGATGGGGTTCCTGTGAAAGAATGGTCCATCAGGACTGCTAATGAAGCAAATATTTTCCCGGTGGATGTTTCGGAAAATAACACCCAGCTTCTGAGCTTAAAATCGACAGTTTACCAGACTATTAAACACCTGAACGGACAGCAGGTAACTTCTGTTCCTGATGCCGATAAAGCAAAGGTGGTGACAGCCATTTTACCAGCCAGAACCAGAGTGAAAGATTTCTTAACCGGAACGGTTAAAGAAGACAATATCATCTATGAACAGTATTATCTTCCGCTGAAAATAGATTCCAAGGTTAATGATACCTATGGAATTACTACTTCTGTATTTGCTTATGATCATAACCCTTCCGGCAATGGCAGTGGGTATTATATAGGCCGTCTGAAATCTAAAACAGAAACCCAGCAGGCTTACGGAGACAGCCAGTTGGGAAAACAGGAATATACGTATGAAAATAACCATATAAAGACCTTTAAGAAATGGAACAGGGATAATACAGGCTACCTTCTTGAAACCTACGCTTATGACGGATTTGGAAACGTTACCGGAAAAACACTTTCTAGCAGTGTAGATTCACAGGTGCGTACCACCAGCTCACAGTATGATCCTACAGGAAGGTTTGTCATTAAGAGAACAGATCCCCTGGGACTCTCTACCCAGATCACTTACACCGCAATTGGGCAGGTGCTTACCCAGACAGATCCGCTGGGAAATACGGTTAAGAGCAGCTATGATAATTGGGGAAAACTTATGCTTACAGAAAACAGCCTTTTGGGAAAAACAGTGTATACCTATGACAGGGATGCAAACGATAATGTTACTGTTACGACAATCGAGGCAGATGGGAATGTGTCTAAAACACTCACCAATAAGCTGGGACAGGTATACAAAGCAACCACTAAAGCATTCGGGCAGGGGCAATATGTTTCCAAAGAAACCCAGTATGATGTCCTGGGAAGAAAGACAAAAGAGTCTGAACCGTATTTCGAGGGGCAAAGTGCTACCAAGTGGAATACCATATCCTATGACGATTCGGTATTTCCTGCTAAGGTAAAAGCAACAGCATTTACGGGTAAACAGACAGAAACCAGCGTGTCAGGGTTCACAACAACAGTAAAGGAGACCGCTACTGCTGATTACGGAAGAACTACCTCTAAAACATTAGATGCTTTAGGAAATACAATCTCTTCCACTGATAAGGGAGGAACGGTAAAGTTTTCATATAACGCAGCCGGAGAACAGGTAAAGGCCCAGTATGCTGAAAACACAGTAAGTACACTCTATGACTCTTGGGGTAGGAAATCAGAATTTAATGATCCTTCCAACGGATTGTACAAATATGAATATGACGGATTAGGACAGGCGAAAAAGACAACCAGTCCGAAAGGAACCAAGGAATTTTCTTACAATAATCTGGGGCAGTTGGTTTCTCAGAAGGAATTTTCTACAGCTGATGGAGGTACAGCCACAAATAAGCTCATTACCTTCGCCTATAACACGAAAGGTTTGCTTACCAAAAAATCTGGTACGGCAAACGGGATTCCATACAGTACGGAATATGAGTATGATCCTTATGGAAGAGTTGTTTCTGCTATTGAGAATAACAATGGAAGAACCTACGTCAATAAAGGAATTACCTATGATGATAAAGGAAGGGAAATTTCCTATGTAAAACAGCTCTCTTCTTCAGGTATGGTTACCGAGGCTCATATAGAGAATATTTACAATGACTGGAACGGAGAGCTTTACCAAATTAAGGACCAGCAAAATGACAAGGTGCTTTGGCAGCTTCAGGAAACTAATGCAAAGGGACAGGTAAAACAGGCTACACTAGGAGCTTCTGTGATTACCAACACCTACAATGATGCCACGGGAATGCTTACTGAAATAAAGCATATTTCTCCCCAACAGACAGTACTGAACATACAGTATGGCTTTGATGCTATCAGAAATGAGCTGAAATCCAGAAAGACTTTAGGAGACTTTAATATCATTGAATCCTTTAATTATGACGATAATAACAGGCTTTTGAACTGGACCAATCCTGTAACAGGCCAGCTCTCTAAAAATATCTATGATGAAAAAGGGAGAATCAAACAAAATGATCAGGTAGGGGAAATCAAGTTTGATAACTCAGCCAAAATTTACCGCCCTACAGGAATGACTCTTAATACTGCGGGGGTACAGAACTATACTGGTGACCTGATCCAGACCGTTGTGTATAATGAGAATAATGATCCAGTCCAGATCAATGGAGAAAAATCGCGTATCAGTTTTGAATACGGGTTGGGAAACATGAGACAAAGGATTGATATCTCTTCTTTAACACAGAATGCAAAGAATCCAATATGGGAAGATACCTATACCAAATTTTACAGTGAGGATGGTAGTTTTGAAGTGGTAAAAGATCTTATGTCGGCTCAGGAAAAGCATATTTTATACATTGGAGGCAGTCCATATGAATCTGATATTGTATATTTGAAAAACTTTGAACAGAGCAGCGGTTCTTATAAATTTTTGCATAAAGATTATCTAGGAAGTATTCTGGCGGTAACTGACCAGACTGGAAACAGGTTGGAACAGAGACACTATGATGCATGGGGCAATCTTACCCACCTGAAAATAGGAAATGCAACTGTATTGACTGACAAATCAGCTATTGCCGGAACTTCACTTATCATAGACCGTGGGTATACCGGGCATGAACATTTCATGGGAGTAGGCATTATTCACATGAATGGCAGGCTGTATGATCCGCTGTTAAGAAGGTTCCTGAATGCTGATGAAAATATCCAGGACCCTACCAACACCCAGAACTATAATAAGTACGGGTATGTGATGAATAACCCACTGATGTATAATGACCCTAGTGGAGAGTTCTTACAGTGGATTATTGGAGCTTTTGTTGGAGGATATTTAAACGGTGTGGCTGCCAATGGTGGAAACTGGAATCCTGTAAAATGGGACTGGCAGAGAACATGGAGTGCCGTGTTGGGAGGTGCCATTGGGGGAGCAGCTATCTCAGGGGCATTGGGAACGATCACAAGCAACCCCGGAGCTATTAAGTTTGCTTTGCCGGGTATTATCTCAGGAGGACTCAACTCAGCATTTACAGGAGGTAATTTCTTAGGAGGGGCGATTGGTGGAATATCTTACTCTGGGAATTTGTTTACCAATAAAGTTACTTCTACAGATGGGATTAGTGCTGGGTATAGATATATTATTTCTCCTGATTATAATGAGGCAGGTGAAACTGAACATTATTTCCAAATGGCTGGTTTCGGCCAATATGGAGCAAGTGGGGGAATAAAACCTCCATTTGATAAAGCGGAAATAGGTCAATTAGCTTCAGCAGGTATAATATCAGCTGTTACAGCAAGGATCTTGATGGGTGCTGTTGGAGCTGAAATAGCTGGAGCAGGCGTAATTGGAGCAGGTGGGGGAATTACATGGTCTTCAGTTGCAAGTACCGGATCTACTATATTGGCAAGAACATTCGCTTTGGGCTTATTATTATCTGTTAGAGGAGATAGCTCTGGACCGCCAAAAGCGTATGTATATACAATAATGGGTAGAGAAAAAGTCGCAAAATTTGGCATCACTCGTGCAATGGACCCAGATAGTAGACCGTCGAAACAAATCCCTGGTTTAAATAGAGACTACTCAAGTTTTGGACCGCATCAATGGATGTATTTACATCAAGGAGTATCGAGCAATGAAGCTTTTCTTTATGAAAAGTATTATGTATGGCAATATTTTCAAAATACTGGTGCTATGCCATATGCGCAGAAGTATCCTAAAGAAGATGCCGTAACGAAATTTTTATATAAATATCTTAACATTAAATAATGAGAAACATTTGGTTTACGATCTATTTATCAACTAAGGACGATACTGAATTTATTGGACTGAATAATTATAGAACATTACTTGAAATAATACTCATACCAGCTATTCAAGATAAAATCAATCGAGAAAAAAAGGTACAGAAAATAATGTTTTGTCTTATTCCTGAATTAGGTCGTGACTTGCTAGACAGTTTTCAAAATAACTATGAAAAGAAAAGAGTCGTTAACGGTGGGATAATTAACCTAGAAGCATCTGCAAAAGGAATTAACTGGAATAATCTTTCTGAACAGGAAAGAAAAGATTTCTTAATTGAAAAATGGAAGATCCTTTTCAGTAATCTTTCGGATGATTACTTTTTAGTTGATAAATGTGAAGTAATAAAGTCTTTAGATGAACTAAAAAATAAAGAATGGAAAGTAACGATTTCACCAATTAAGAAAAAATTGAAATATAACAAAGATGTTTATACTATTGTAATGGATCTTTCAACAGAACGGGCACAATTAGCTTTAGTCAGGAATTCTGACCAAAAGTGGATTAAACTCAAGGATTTTGAGACTTGGCAGATACTAACACATGCTAACTTCAAAAATTTTAAACTAGATGGTGATATTTTGGCATTTAGCTATAGTAGTGTTTTCAACACTCTTTTTACAGCACCTGAAATTTTCAATTTGAAGGAGATCATTAAATAAATACACAATGAGACAAAGTAGGAAAAATCCTACTTTGTTTTTCAATTTACTTACTCAATAAGAAATATACACCTATGAAAAAAACTGTAAAGATCTTATCTATTGTTTTCTGTTTTATAATTTTTGGAATCTATAAAGGGCAAACTTCTCCAAAATATTTAGAAATTGAATGGAAAAACGGCAGTGACGCTGCAAAGAAAATAATGACTAGTGAATTTTATTATGATCCTTTAGATGCATGGTCCCCTTTTGGAAATGATATAGGTAGTGATACATACTATTTGTATTGTGACTGGAAAAAGGAACATCCAAAAGAAGATATAAAAAAATTTATTGACTCTCAACTTTCAGACTTTGGATATCTAGGCTTTGATATTTCCATGGATGGTAAAGATTCGGAAAGGTTAACTAGAATTGTTCGCACCATGCATAATGAATATATTGATTTAAACATGATTAATAATATGATTATTTCATTGGCATTTTCTCAATTGTTTTTGGAGGGTAGGATTGAGCCTGAAGTGAAGATATGGGCGGAAGCTGCATTCAGTAGAGAAACTGCATATCTTGATTTTTGGGGTAATGAAAAAGAAGAAATGAAAGAGAGAAAACAAAGAGCAGAAAGAATGAATCAGCTTTTGAATGATTTACGTAAAGCTTAAAATTTTAACCTGAATATATTTATCCAGTGATCCAGCAGAATTTCAAAATCATAGAAACTAACTATAATCAAAAAGATTACAAAAAGTTAATACCTCAATTGCTCGAATTTGAATTTTTTAATCAAAACCTTATTACACATAGATTATGTTTAAAGCATAAAACTAAAAGTGAATTTAAAGTTACGGCAGAAGGTAATCATAAATATGCTTTAATTCTTGATAATGAAAATGAAGCTATGAAAATTTTGAATTCTGAAGAAAATATAGATATTGGTGGTGTTTTGGAAACCGATTTTCAGGAGGAAATTGAAAAAATTACCTCAGAAAATATTGAAGAAAAATCCAAAGAATTTTTAATGCGATTTAACGAGAAGTTTAAACTTAATGTAGACTATAATCCAAATGAAGCTGAAATTGCTAAAATCAACGAGAGAGCTAAAAAAACTGTTTGGGATAAGGAAAATCGTTTTTTGTTGAATTTTTATATGATGGAAGTTACAAAAAGGAGATTTAATTTTCCTGAATGGAAATTTGAAAAGGTAAATACATTTAACCCTTTCTATGTCCCTCAATATGTTGGGCGAAATGGTTCGGTTAATACGTATTACAGTAACCTTGAACCAAAAACTAGAAAATATTTTGATTTCAAATTGTATTTGGGATTATAATTTAAATTTTTTGAAAGCAAGAGCAGGAGTTTTCCTGCTTTTGTTATTTTATAATGAATTGCCAATACAGAAAATTTGAGTTAGTCCAGTAAAAGTAAGATATATTATAGTTTTCTTTCTGATTGACACAAATAATGACACTTTTTATTTTTATTCAAACATAAATATTTGTTAATCATTTACTTGGATTTATACTATATAGTACCGTAGGAATCTAAACACTCACCTAGTCATAATAAAAAAACGGAAGACGTAAGTCCTCCGTTCCAAACATTATAAAATTATAGGTTACTTATTAAAATTCTCAGCAAAGAATCCTAACATTGATTTATAAAGTTCAATCCTGTTCGGTTCTTTTCCAAATCCGTGTCCTTCATCATATTTTACCAGATAAGGAACTTCAAATCCTTTGGCACGCATCGCTTTTACAATCTGATCAGATTCATTGATATTAACCCTTGGGTCATTGGCTCCCTGAACTACAAATAAAGGCTTTTTGATCTTATCAATCTGGTAAACCGGGGAAACTTCCTTCGCTATTTTTGCTTCTTCAGGATTGTCAAGATCATACCAGATCTGTTTTACCATTTCCTTATAAGGCTTCCAGTATTCCGGGAAGGAATCAAAGAAAGTAAAGATGTTGGAAACTCCTACATAATCTACTCCACACGCATACAAATCCGGAGTTTTAATCAGTCCCATCAAGGTTGCATATCCTCCATGGCTTCCTCCGTAAATGGCAACTTTATCTTTATCTACCCATCCCTGTTCAATAGCGTATTTTACTCCATCTTCCACATCATCCATAGCTTTTCTTCCTATCTGCTTTTAACCTGCTTTCTGGAATGATTTTCCGTATCCTCCGGAAATTCTGAAATTAACCTGAAGGGTAGCATATCCACGGCTTGCAAACAGTTGTGTTTCCGGATTGAATCCCCAACTGTCTCTTACTCCCTGCGGACCTCCGTGAGGATTTACGATTAAAGGAACCTTTTTACCTTCCAATGCAGCCTTAGGCAAGGTAATATATCCATGGATTGTTAATCCGTCTCTGCTTTTAAATTCGATAGGTCTCATTTCAGCCATATCTTCTTCTTTCAGCTGAGGCATCAGATTGTAGAGAAGTTTGGTCTGCTTGGTTTTGGTATCGTATTCATAATAGGTTCCATACAGCTTATCACTTCCCACGACTATCAGAAGCTTATCATTATTATCATCAGAAGAAGCAATTCCAAATTCTTTGTCTCCGAACTGAGCTTTTAATTTATCATGTACCTCCTTATAAAATTTACTTACCGGAACTGTTTCTCCTTTGGTTCCTTCATAGCTGATATAATCAAGTTCATAGTTTCTGTTTTTACCCGCCGTGCTTATTGAGCTTACATCATATACCGGATTGGAATAAATTTCTTTAATCACAGCATTTTTCTTCAGATCATACAGTACAATCCTCGCTTTATCGCTATCAAGGTTTGTTACTACATACGCTTCGTCTTTGTTTTTAGAATTTTCATTAAATTCAATAATACTGAAAGTATCAGACCAGTCTGCAGATTTGATCAGATTGAATTTTCCGGTCTGCAGATCCTTATAATATGTTTTGGTTGTTAATCCGTTTTCAAGAACGCTGTATCCTCTCAGATTTCCGTCTTTATCAAAAAGGTAATCATCAATAGGGCTGTTGACATCTTTATTTTCATACAGCTGGGTCATTTCCCCTGTAACGAAATTGATTTTAAATGGTTCAAAGATCTGCTTGTTGTTCTTATTCATAGTAACCACAACAAAATCCGTATCCTTAATCGGAATAATAGCCTGTACTTTTACGCCGTCAAACGGTGTTAAATCTTTCTGATTGCCTCCATCTATATCTGTAGCGTAAAGGTGAATATTTTCATTTCCCCCTCTATCCTGCGTATAGAAAAGACGTTTTTTGTTCAGCCATCCGTAACCTCTTATCAGGTCATCTTTTTCAACAATAGCTTTGGTAATTTTTCCGGTACCAAGATCTTTAACATAAACGTGATTTTTTTTATCCTGATCTTTTTCTTTGTAGGAAAGGTACTTTCCGTCAGGAGAGATTTTAAATGCTGAAGCTTTTGGTCTTGCAAAATAATCTTCAACTTTGTATTTAAAGTTTCCTTTGTCGTAAGAAATAAGCTTTTCCAGATTGGCTTTGGAAGATGGCAAAGTAGGATCTCCCGGCAGTTTGGCAGTAGAACTTTGTGCGTTGATCATCATAGTGGACAGTACAATATAGGCTGTACCGAAAATTTTGGGATTCAGTAAATTCATAACTTATATTTTAAGGGTTAAAAGTTATTGAAAGCACCTTTTTAAAATAATAAAATCAAGTGCATTTATACAATAAGACACATTATCCCTATAAAATGTTACAATTTTTTATCACTTAATTAAAAAAACATTATGAATATAAAAAAAGACAGCCTTTCCCGACTGTCTTTTTTAGTGTAAATAAATTCCGAAATACCACGTCCAGGCAATTAAAATAACCTGCATGGGAATCCTTTGATAATAAAGGTATTTCATCCCGGGACCTGTATAATCTGCTTTAAAAATATTGATGTTTTTCCTGGAAGAATTGATGTTGGCAATAAAAACCAACACATAAAAAATGATCAGTAAAACAGCTGTGGTTTCACGTATGGCCGGAATCATAAGTCCAATCCCCGCCACAATTTCCAGTACCCCTGTAAAATAGACCCAAAACAGTTTCCCGGGAATAAAATCAGGAATCATCATTGTCATTCCTTTTTGGAATTTAAAATGCGAAAAGCCTGTAAAGATGATAAAAACACCCATCCCCAGGTTTCCCGAAAATATAAAATCCGGTTTCCCCTGAAAAAGAAAAGTTGCCAGCAAAGCCAGAATACATGTTGCGAAAAGTATGACAAGTAGTTTCATAGTTGATAATAGGTTGCAGGAATTAGGCCCAAGTATCAGTTTTAAACCTGAAACCCTGAACTTTAAATGTTGAATTATATTATACTGAATCAAGGCTAACTCCTTCTGCAAGGCTTTTTACAACCATCAGCCCTTTTGTAAATCCTGTATTGAGATGATCCTGCCATTCTTTTTCAACCTGAACCTCTGTATGAAGCTTTGTTTTCCCATCGAAATCGATCAGGAAATATTTCTCAAAGCTGCCGCTCCACTCCATTACTTCCTTGCTCTGTGTATCTTCATGACCTTCCTTATCTACCATTCCCAGATGTTTGAATACAACCTGTCTTGGCTCATCAAGACTGTCTATGGTAGAAACCATGCCTTCTCCACTGGCATTAACGAAGTAGGTTTTTCCGCCTACCTTCCAATCGGATTTCATAACGGATCCTTCTCCAAAGTAACGGGTCCATTCGCTATATGTTTCAGGGCTCCAGAGAATATCCCAGACTTTCTGCATGGGAGCATCAATTACTGTTTCGTATGATAAAGTTTCCATATTTTAATTTTATGATTTGTATTATAAGTTTGGCCACTCCTACAGCTGATTTTCCGAAAGGTGCTTCACAAGTGACATGGCTTTTGGAAATTTCTCCTCAAAAAATTCTTTAAACTCTGCTGGAGTTTGAATCTCAGTCCTCAGCAAAGTCCCTTCTTCGTTTTCCTTCAGGAAGTAAGCTTCTGTAGCCTCACCCCAATCCTGAGGAACTTCAATACCATCGTAAATCTCACCCAGATGCAGAAATGTTATTTCCTCGTTGGGAATCACTTTTTCGACCCTGCTGTACATTCCGTTGTTTTTGGGATCAAGAAATTTAACAATATTATTCTCTTCCAGTGTTCCTTCATAAAAAGAGCCATCTGTAAAAGCTGATGTCCATTGCCTGTAGGTAATATCACCCCAAAGGACGCTCCATACTTTTTCAGGTTCGGCATTGATTTCTATTTCGTATGATAATTTTTCCATTTTTTAAGTATTAAGTGGTGGGTATGGGTTGGAGGGTTTGAGAGTGAGAGAGTTTTAGGGTGAGTGAAATTACTGATCAGTCACTTCTAACTTCTAACTTCCAGCCTCTGGCTTCTCATTTATCCTCCGACAAAATCACCGCCGTTGATATGAATGATTTCTCCGGTGATATAACTTGCATCTTTTGAAGCAAGAAAAACATAAGCTGGTGCTACTTCAGAAGGCTGTCCCGCACGTTTCAGCGGAGTATCTTTTCCAAATGAGTCAAGGTCATCAAAAGCTTCTTTCACCAGCGGGGTCCAGATAGGTCCGGGTGCAATTCCGTTTACCAGAATTTCTTTTTCTGCGAGGTTATCTGCCAGAGACCGGATAAAAGATAAAACAGCTCCTTTTGTTGCCGCATAATCTATCAAATGATCGCTTCCCCGATATGCTGTGACAGAGGTTGTACAGATAATACGTCCTCCTTTTCCTATCAACGGCAGAAAATTTCTGGTGAATGAAATCATAGAAATGATATTGGTATCAAATGTTTCCTGAATCTGCTCATCAGAAATCTTTTCCAGACTGGTTTTCGAGGTATGTATTCCGGCGTTGTTGACCAGAATATCAAGGTTCTTCCACTCTGCTTTAATCTTGTCTGCACACTTGGTCCTGAATGCTTTCCTAGTAAGATCTCCTTTGATCAGGATACACTGCTGCCCTTCTTTCTCAACCAGTTTTTGGGTTTCCTTCGCATCATCGTCACTTTCTTTATAGATAATGGCAACGTCTGCTCCTTCTCTGGCAAAATGAACGGCTACCGCCTGTCCTATGCCACTGTCTCCCCCGGAAATCACTGCTTTTTTTCCTTGCAGCTTCCGGCTTCCCTGATAATCATTCCGGATAATTTCCGGAAACAGTCCTTCTTTAGGGACCTTTGACTTAGAGTCTGATTTGTTCTGTGTTTTCATATGCAAATCTTTTTCTCTAAATCACATCAAACAATACGCCGAAATACATTAAGAGTTATAGGCATCTTCCAGATCCTGAATGATTATTTTCTGCATTTTCATCATTGCCTGAACTACTTTATAGGCTTTTTCCTGATCGGAATCGTTCATCAGCTGAATGAGTTTTTTAGGGACAATCTGCCAGCTCAAGCCGTATTTATCTTTCAGCCAGCCACACATACTTTCTCTTCCTCCGTCTGCTGTCAGTGTATTCCAGTAATGATCGGTCTGCTGCTGGTCATCTGTCATAACCACCAATGATATTCCTTCATTGAAATCAAACGGATGATCATAGGAATTATCCATGCAGAATAAGCTGTAGCTATCAATTACAAAATGGGCATGCTGAACATTTTCTGCGGGTTCCGGAATGTCATGTCCTTCACTTCCTGCTCCATATGTTAAGATGTTTCCTATGCTTGAGTTGGGAAAAGTCTTCGTATAAAGCTGCATTGCTTCTTTAGCTTTTCCATTGTTTCCATGGATAAACATCAAAGTAGGAATTATTTTCTGATCGTTTGCTTTTTCTCCCAGGAATAACTGCCATGTTACTCCGTATTTATCCTGAACCCACCCGTATTTCGGGCTCCATGAGTAAGATCCCAGTTCCATGAGGGCTATTCCGCCATCCAATAACCGGTCCCAGTATTTTTGAACTTCGTCTTCCGTCTCACAGATTACCATAAAAGAGATGGAAGGATTTTTTTTAAATTGCGGACCACCATTCAACAGCATCAGTCTTTGTCCGAACAGGTCAATGTTCATTACAACAGGAGTGTCTGCTGTGATCTCTCCTCCAAAAACATTACAGTAGAATTCTGCAGATTGTTTGGCATCTCCGTCATACCAGAGACATGGGAAAATATCGTTGTTCATAACTTTATATTTAAATGGGTTGATAGATGTATTTTTATTTTTGTCTTATGGATCATTCTGTTTCATAACGAATAAAATGCCGGTGAAAAGTTTCACCATAAACAACAGCAAAGAAATATGATGCCTTTGCATCTGAAATTGATTTCTTATCTGCAATGACACCGTAGAAATGCCAGGTTGAATACTTATTATGCCTCTTTAAAACATACCTGATGCTCTTTCATATAATTCTTCAGTTTAACCATAGTATTTTTCCCGAAACCATGAAGCTGCATGATTTCTTTTTCGGAATAATCTGACAGTTTTTCCAAAGAATTTATTTTCTCTTTTTCAAGAGCCCTTCTTGCCGGTATTGCTATAACCCCGTGAAGAAAATCTTCTTTAGAGTCATAATTAAAAGCATACATTGATTTTAAACTCTTTGACATGATAACTAGATTGATCATGGCTACAAAAAATATTGTTAATGATTCTCAACATACTTATGGAAATTATTAAGGATAGCATACCAGCCATCTCTCTGCATTTCCACAGAATTTTGTTTTTCCGGATCGAAAATTTCAATCACTTTCGTTGTATTGTCATCTATTTTATCGAAAATAACTTCTACTTTCCGGCCGTCTTCCATATGATATTTGATCAGCTGGTGAGGTATAACCGCATCATACACTCCTTCAAAATCAAACCCGAAGCTTTTATCTTTAGCTTCCATTCTGTTTCTGAATTTACCTCCTACCACAAGATTATTTTCAGAACTAGGACAGTGCCAGCTTTCGTGGGCGAAATTCCATTTCGTGATATGTTTTGGTTCATTAAAGTAAGTCCAAACCTTTTCCACCGGTGCTAAAATTGTAATGTCTATTTTAATTGGATCCATAGTTCTGATTTTTTTTAAAGTTTAAACAAAGAGCTGCCCATAAAGCGGGCACCTCTTTTATAATGAGTTAAATATAGTACTATTTTGCATATTCTTCATTATAGTTCACCATCCAATGAACACCATATTTATCCTGGAAGCATCCAAAATAGTCTCCCCAAAACTGGTCTTCAATAGGCATTTCCACATTTCCGCCTTCAGAAAGTTCTTTAAAAATTCTGTCTGCTTCACTTTTGGAATCAGGGAAAATAGACACGTAATTGTTATTTCCCACAGTAAGAGTCTGCCCAAATCCAGGTACAATATCAGATGCCATTAAAAGATCATTTCCAACAGGCAGGGCAACATGCATCACTCTGTTTTTTTCTTCTTCTGAAAGATTTTCGGTACCGGGAGCATTTCCCATTTTATGAATTCCCCCGACGAATTCGCCGCCAAAAACAGTTTTGTAAAAATTGAAAGCTTCTTCAGCTGTTCCATCAAAATTCAGATACGGATTTAATTTAGCCATGATTTTAAATTTTAAAGTTATTATTATAAAAAATAGGTTCTATTGTTGGATCCATTAAGAATTAATTAAGTTAATATGAATATAAAATGCTTAATGGTTTAAAAATTTTTCTACTTCTCTGACGGTGAAGTCTATTAAGTTGGTATCAATACTTCCATCAAAATCCGGCATCATATAAACACCGTGCGTTGCAGGAAGTATCATCAAACGGGAACCTTTAACCAGCCGCCACATTTCGGTAGCGTGTTCCGGCTTCATGACATCCTGATCACCACTGATGAATAATGTGGGTGATTGTATGGAAGACAATACCTCATCATTCCAGTCCTGAAAAGTCTGCATTCTTGTACAGTCTTTCTCAAAAAGGTTTTCAAGCTTTGAAAAATCATGATTGAGGCTTAAAAAATTAATTTTAAAAGGTTCCGGCATCGAGTCAAAGGTGGCTTCCTGCATTCCTTCAAAAAAACCGTCTATCATTCCGCTTCTTTTGTAAAAAGCTGAGGCAACAACCAGTTTTTCAACGATTCCCGGATGGCGGTGGGCAATCTGCATTACGGTACTTCCTCCGTTACTGAATCCCCAGAATGACGCCTTACCAATGTTCAGTTCCGCCAGAAGTCCTGCAACATCGTCAGCATCCTGCTCAAAGGTTTCAGGAATATAGCGGTGCTCGCTTCTCCCATGATTCTGTAAATCAATTCCTATCAGCCGGAATTTGCCTTCCAGTCTTGCAATAACTTCTTTAAAATCATACAAAATGGAAGATCCTCCGCCATGAATCAGAACCAGAGGTTTTCCCGATCCATAAATTTCGTAATATAACTGGATTCCGTTGACTTTCTTATACCCTTTTTCTACTGGATTCATCGCTAATATTTAAGGTTTTCGTCAACATCATATTTCATTCCCGGATAATTTAATATCCTGCGCATTAATCCTATCTGTCCGCATAAGTAATCTTCACGGCCGATACACATGCCTGCAAAGTTGAGCTTTGTTTCCTTGATGAAAGGGATATTCATTCCTATTTCAAATATTTCGTCAAGTTCTTCATCGGTTACCTCATACAGTTTCTGGTATACCTTAGCAGAAATAGCATGAAAATTCTCCTTCAATTCAGCCAAAGTCGGATATTTAAAGCTTTCATCGAGTGCTTTTCCCTGGAAAAACAGGTCATTATAAGGATCCTGTTCCTGAATTCCCAATACAGCGCCCAAGCCGTAGCGCATGTTGATAAAGTTTCCTGCCATCCATACAATATGGTTGGTTTTATTTTCAATTCTTTTCAAAGCGTCTTCTTCCGAAATGCCGTCCAAAACGTTCATAAAGCTTTGGGAATGCATTCTGTAAGCCGGAATAATGACTTCTATTTTTTTTGATTTTGGGGTGTCCATTTTAATTAGAGATTAGAAGTTAGAGGTTAGAATTTGGGATAAACGCAAAGGCGCCAAGTATTTTACAAACTGTGCGTTTTTAGGGCGCAAGGATTTTATCTTCGATAAAATTGTACTTTTCTAAAATAGTCTAAAAACTTCGGTAGTTTCATTTGTCATTCCGAGCAGAGCAAGGAATCTATTTTATAGCGCCCGGTTTTCCTAAAATTCTTCTGAGATAGCCCAGCTGCCCACTGTGGTAAATTTCATGAAGGCTAAGGGTTGAGATATCTTTAACCGTTTCAGATTTAAAACTTTCAAGGGTGCTGAGTTTCGCTTCCAGTTTGTCCTGAGATTGTTTTAAATAGGATTTTAATTCATCAAAGCTGACCAGTTTATCTTTGTGATCTAAAGGAATTTCTCCTCTGTTGTAAAAGGAAAATTTTTCGTTGTCCCAAACAGATTCTTCTCCCAGAATATTCAGTAAAGGGTTTCTGATATAGATCAGATGCCCAAGAATCCAGTTCATACAATTGGCCTCACCATTGGGAAAAACCATCGATTCTTCATGGGTAATGCCGTCAGTGTTCATAGTCATCATATAATAGTTACTGACTACCTGATTTTTTATGATTTCTATATCGTTTGAGTGTGTTTCCATATGACAGTTATTTGATAGTTAGAAGTAACAATTATTCGGAAGGCAATTGAGAAACATCCGCATGCATTACTTCCCACTGATGGCCATTAAGGTCTGCAAAACTGCTTTGGTACATCCATCCGTGGTCATAGGCTCACTGTATTTTGAACCTCCGTTTTCTATTGCTGTTTTTACCATGTTATCCACTTCATCACGGCTATTGACTCCTATAGCAAGAAGTACCTGTGTTGTATCCCCTTTCGCAAAAGGCCTGTTGGTAAAGGTCTGGAAGAACTCTTCTTTTAGAAACATCGCATAGATATGATTTTCTTTCATTATTACGCAAATTGCCTTCTCATCTAAGAATTGCTCATTGATGGAAAAGCCCAGCTTCGTCCAGAACTCTCTGGTTTTTTGAACGTCTTTTATTGGTAAGTTGACGTAAATTTCATTGATTTTCATTTTTATAAATTTTAGTGGTGATTATGATTCAAAATTATCAGGATATACTAAGAAAGTGCTTGCCATAGGACAAGATTTACTTTGTATCCGGATGGAGTTATGCTGTAGGCATTTTAGACAGATCGGCAAAAGTGATATTCCAGCCGTGTCCGTCCGGATCCCAGAAGGAATTCTGATACATCCATCCGTAATCCTGAGGTTCTTCATGCTGCCATGCTCCGTTTTCTACGGCTGTATTCACTACCTTATCCACTTCTTCACGGCTGTTTAATCCTACTGCCACAAGAACCTGACTGGTGTTTTCTTTGGCAACGGGCTTATTAGTGAAAGATCTGAAATAATCTTCCTGCAGAAACATGACATAGATGGTATCATTCAAAGCAACACAGGCTGTTTTCTCGTCTGAGAACTGTTCATTAATTGAAAAACCTACCCTGGTCCAGAATTCTTTTGTTTTCTGTACATCTTTTACCGGAAGGTTCACATAAATCTGATTGACTTTCATTTTCTGTAATTTTAGTGTTAAACTGTTATCCAAAATTACCAAGGTGCAATGAAAATCAACTTGTCATAGGGCAAGATCTAAATTTTCTTGGGGTGGGAAACGATTTCTTTACGGATACGGCTCAGAGAGGTATCTGTAACTCCAAGATAGGAGGCAATCTGTTTTAAAGGAGCAAATTGGATGACCTTAGATTTCTGCTCCAGAAGATTAAGGTATCTTTTGGTTGCGGACAAGGTAAACATTTCCACAGACCTTTGTTTGTAGGCAAAAAGCTCTTGCGACATCCATGATCTTCCCCATTCTCTGAGGTTTGGAATTTTATGGAAAAGTTCCTGAAAGGTATCATAATCCATCCTCCAGCATTCACAGTCTGTAATACAAACGATATTTTCCTGAGAGGGAACCCGCTGAAACATTGACAAAACCTCAATAATCACTTCATTCTCTGTAAAAAAATGAGTGGTTACTTCGTTTCCGTTGAAGTCATTGACATATGAACGGGCAAGTCCGCTCTCAAGGATATAGTATTCATTGGCTGTTTTTCCTTCTTCAAGGATAAAATCTCCTTTCTGAAAAGATGTTTTTTCATGAGCCTTAAATATTTCGTCAAGTTCTTCACGAAAAAAGAATGGAAAATCATAGCAGATTTCTAAGGCTTTATTGGTCATTTGGTGTCAATTTTTTTAAGTCTTTAAAAATAAAATTTTTAATTGAATTAAAAAGAAAAAATATTAAACAAAGAATTGAATGTTTTCATCAAAAGCACATACCCTATTGAAATTAAAGACATTTCAAAGCTTATTAATTTTAAACAGTTATTTGAAACAAACTATATCTAACCACCCCGTCAAAAATTCTTTGAATTTTCGCCACCCCTCCGGAGGATGGGAATGACTATTTGTCGATAATAGTAATTGTAAATGTTTGATGGAATAGAAACTTAAAATAAGGAAAGCTGTATGGGCTTGGGAGGGTTTGGCTTCTGCGCATCACCGAATACCGTTTTCCCGCCAAAACGCCAGGAAATCTGTCTTTCTTCTTCAATCACCTGCTGAATGTCAAAATCCGGGGTGAAGTCTTTTTCTGCCTTAGCTACGATCTGATGCAGCTTATTTAAGGAATTCAGTTTATCAGAATTTCCCAGTCTGGATTTTTCAATCCCTTTCCTGATAATGCTGATACTTTCATCATAAGTATTGATAGGAACAGGGAAAGGATGTCCGTCTTTACCTCCATGAGCAAAAGAAAACCTTGCCGGATCTGCAAATCTTGACGGTGCCCCGTGAATCACTTCACTTACCAGAGCCAATGACTGCATGGTTCTGGGACCTACACCTTCCAGCATCAGTAAGTCCTCAAAATTCTGAGGCTGCTGCTCACGGGTTACATACAGAAGGGCTCCCAAACGCTTCAGGTCTACATCAGAAGCCTGAACATCATGGTGGGCAGGAAGAATCAATCTTGCAAAATCCTTCATTACCTCTGTTGAATCGGTATGGGAAATATCCAGGATCCCTTTCCTGTTTTCTGAAGCTTCAGCATCGGTAAGATTCAGTATTCTTCCTCTTGAAACTCCGTTGATTCCTGTATGAGGATTTTCCACAAATGAGGTGAGGTTTTCGGAATGCCAGTGGTACCGTCTTGCCGTGCCGTCCGACTCATGCATTCCCTGCTGGATAACACTCCAGTTTCCATTGTCTGAGAGAATGAAATTGTGCAGATATAATTGGTAACCATCCTGAATGGCTGTATTATCTACTTTTGCAGAAAGTTTGCTGGCCCTTACCAGGTCTGTCCCGTTTAGTCCGGTTTTATCAGCAATTTTAATCAGTTCCGATGGCGTTTCCCTGGAAAATTTTCCTTTTCCGCCACAGATATAAAGCCCCAAAGATTGTGAATTAGGATTTATAGAACGTTTCAGTGCTCCCATTACGGAAGTGGTAATTCCTGAAGAATGCCAGTCCATTCCCATTACGGCTCCAAAACTCTGAAACCAGAACGGATCTGCCAGCCTGCGCAATACCTCATCTTTACCATAATCCATGAGAATTACTTCGATAATGGAAAGTCCCAGCACAGACATACGCTCATACAGCCATGGCGGTACTTTGCCATAGTGAAGGGGTAAATCTGCGGTTCCTGAACGTTTCATTCTGCAAAATTAGCTTTAATATTCCGGATTTTTATTGACTGTAATCAACATTCGGTAAGATTTATTCTGCTTTGAAATTAATGAATGGAGAAAAATTCAAGGTCTTTATGTTTTGCATCATCATATTCTTCCTCAAATGTAATTTTGTTCCCGAAAGGATCAATTACGGTGAAAGATACAGCACCATAGAATGTTTTTTCCAGTCCGGGACGGTTATATTTGTACTTTTTGTCAATTAGCTCTTTATGATATTGAGGAACACCTTCCCCCCAGATGGCAACCCTTGTTCCGGGTGTTCCGTCTCCATGATGTTCACTCAGATGGAAGATAATATTTTCTCTTTTTACTTCCATATAAACGGGAGTATTTTCGTCAAAATAATGCTCCCAGACAATCTCGAAGCCCAGCCAGTCTACATAAAATTCTTTTGCTTTCTGATAATCAAAGATTCTTAATATCGGAATAATACGTTCTGCTTTCATTATATTTTTTTATTGGTGAGACAGAATATTGATCAGTTTTTGAAAAGGATCTTTAACAAAAAACCTGCGGACTCCCCATTCTTCGTCAGTAAGTCCGTAAATGATTTCAAAACCGGCATTTTTCATTTTATTATACATTTCATCTACATTATCCACTTCAATGGAAAGATCAGGAACTTTGGTATTGTTTCCGCCCTGTTCTGCAAAGCTGATCTGAACCTTTGCCTCTTCATCATTGCCTAATGTTTTAATCCAGCCGTGATCCATCAGAATATCCAGCTCAAGAATATCCTGATAAAATTGTTCTGCTTTAGAGAGATCATCTGTTTTAATATTAGCTACGATTCTTTTTACCATTTCATACTGTTTTTCCATTAAAAAGCCTTGTGAATTTACGTAAAAATTCACAAGGCTTTATCAATTTTTGTATTATATCCTGTACTAAACAGAAGCTGCTGCCTCTAAAATCAACTGAGTAACTTCTTCAGGATGCGAAGCTAATGAAGCATGTCCGGCATCCAGAGAGATTATTTTCTTAGGCTCGAGGCGTTCTGCCATTTCTTTTTCTGTTTCTGCAGGAATCATACGGTCCTGTAATGAGATCTGATACCAACTTGGGCGAGTTTTCCAAGCCGGTTCACCTGCTACATCACCAAAGCATTGACTGTGAATAGGCTTCTGTGACAATGACATCACCAATGCTTTTTCATCATCTAAATCCTGGCAGAAAGCAGATTTAAATTCATCATATTTAATCCATAGAAAACCCTTGTTATCAGGATAAATACTCGCTCCTCCCGGAGATTCGCGTCTGCCTAACAAGGAACCCAGGCTATCCCCTGCATCAGGTGCGAAAGCAGCAATATAAACCAATCCGGCCACTTTATCATGATTTCCGGCTCCTGAAATAACAGCCCCTCCATAAGAGTGTCCTACTAAAAGTACTTTCCCGTCCTGAGCATCAATAAGATCTTTTGTCTTATTAATATCGTCCTGAAGTGAAGTCAATGGATTCTGAACACTTCTTACCTTATAACCTGCTTTTGTAAGAGGAGGAATAATGTATTGCCAGTGTGATCCGTCTCCCCATGCTCCATGTACCAAAATAATGGTTAAATCTTTTTGTTCCATAATGATTGTGTTAAAATTTGATGATGATAAAGCTACACCTTAAAAGATCAGCAGACGTTAACTTAAGTTAATTAACGATACGATTTCTGATACGGCTGAGAGATTGTTCTGTTACGCCAAGATAACTGGCAATGTGTTTTTGGGCTATTTTCTGGAAAAGTGCAGGCTGTTTTTTGACAAGATTAAGGTATCTGTTTTCTGGGGAATAACATAGCAGGTCATCAAGTCTTTTTTTGGCATCCAGATAAATTTTTTCACTCATCATTCTTCCGAATTGCTGCCAGTAAGCTTCCTTTTTATACAGAGCCTGAAGATGATCTTTACTCAGCAGTAAAATTTCACAGTTTTCCAGCGCCTGAATATTCATATTGGATACAGTATCACAGAGAATACTTTCGTAATCCGTAAAAAATTCATTTTCAAAATAGAATCCAAAATTGATTTCACGCCCCTGGTCATCGATATAAAAGCACCTGATCGTACCTTTCTTTATAAAACCAAGAAATCTGCATTTCTCACCCTGTTTCAGGAAAAAATCGAATTTTAAAAGTCTTGTATCGTGAAGCAAAGCATAGAATTCATCAAAATGATCTGAGTCTACCTGAAAGAGTTCCCCATATTTTTTATAATTATCTTGCATCATTTTGTGTTATTTGATTAAGTTTTATTTTCAAAAAAAGCCTTGTAAAAATTGAATTCACAAGGCTTTTCTACAAAAATTATTTTCATTATTTCAATGCTGCAAGAGCCGCATCATAATTAGGTTCGTTAGCAATTTCCGGAACCTGCTCCGTATATACTACTTTGTTGTTTTCGTCTGTAACAATAACGGCACGGCTTAATAATCCTTTTAGAGGAGAATCTGTGATCGTTACTTCATAATCATCTCCAAAGCTGCTTCTGAAATCTGAAAGTGTTTCTACATTATTCAATCCTTCTGCTGCACAGAATCTTCCCAATGCGAAAGGAAGGTCTTTTGAAACATTAATGATCACTGTATTATCAAGTTTTGAAGCTTCTTCATTGAATTTTCTGGAAGAAGCAGCACAGGTAGGAGTATCGATGCTCGGAAAAATATTGAATACTTTTTTCTTTCCTGCAAAAGTTTCAAGTGTTTTTACATTTAATCCTGAGTCTACAAGTGCAAAATCTTTTACAGTGGTTCCTACAGCCGGTAATGTTCCTATTGTATGTACTTCGTTTCCTTTTAAAGTAATTGTCGTTGACATAATATTTATTTTTTTAGTTCTTCAAATGTAATCAAAAAAGAAAATTTTTCCTGTTTTATTAAGGTTAAATTAATCTTAAAGTCAAAATACCTCCTCTTTCACCCGATTATCATTTTCAAACACAAATTTGTTTATAAGCTATACAATTACACCGATATAAAATTAAAGAGGCTAAGCCTGTTTTTTTATGGAAATATCCTAAATAAAACAATGATATTTACTAAATTTGTGGGACTTAAAATTTCAAATAAAAAATAACAGTATAATGTCAGAAAAATCAAAAATCTATTACACACTTACTGATGAAGCTCCAATGCTGGCTACTCATTCGTTTTTACCTATCGTAAAAGCTTTTACCAAATCAGCAGATATCGAAATCGCGGTACCGGATATTTCTTTGGCAGGAAGAATTTTAGCCAACTTCCCTGAGTTTTTAAAAGACGACCAGAAAATCGGTGATGCTTTGGCAGAGCTTGGAGAATTGGCAACAAAACCTGAAGCTAACATCATTAAGTTACCCAACATTTCGGCTTCTGTGCCTCAATTGGATGCAGCAATCGCTGAATTGCAGGGAAAAGGTTTCGCAGTTCCAAACTATCCTGCAGAGCCTAAAAATGACGAAGAAAAAGCGATCAAAGCTAAATATGCCAAAGTATTGGGAAGTGCTGTAAACCCTGTATTAAGAGAAGGAAACTCTGACAGACGTGCTCCGAAAGCTGTTAAAAACTATGCTAAAGCAAACCCTCACAGAATGGGTGACTGGGCATCTGACAGCAAAACTGACGTAGCTCACATGAACAATGGCGATTTCTACGGTACAGAAACTTCTACAACAGTAGAAAACGCTACAAAATACAGAATCATATTCAAAAGAAACGACGGTTCTGAATCTGTATTAAAAGACTTCGCAGGTCTTCAGGCCGGTGAGGTAATTGATTCTTCCGTAATGAACCTAAAAGCTTTAAAAGCATTCGTTCAGGAGGCTATCGAGGCGGCAAAGAAAAGAAATATTCTGCTTTCTGCTCACCTTAAAGCTACCATGATGAAAATCTCTGACCCAATTATTTTCGGGGCTATTGTTGAGACTTTCTTTAAAGATGTATTTACTAAATATGCTGAGACTTTCAAGTCTTTAGACATCAATCCAAATAACGGTCTTGCCGACCTTTTCGAAAAAATCAAAGGAAATGCTCAGGAAGCTGACATTAAAGCTGATATCGAAAAAGCGCTGGCTGAAGGACCAAGAGTTGCCATGGTAAACTCTGACAAAGGAATTACCAACTTCCACGTACCTTCTGATATTATCGTTGACGCCTCTATGGCTGCTCTTGTAAGAGGAGGAGGTAAAATGTGGAACAAAGACGGAAATGAGGAGGATACAGTTTGTATCATCCCTGACCGTTCTTATGCTGGTTTCTATCAGTCTGTAATTGATGATATGAAAGCGCACGGAAAATTGGACCCTACCACAATGGGATCTGTTCCAAACGTAGGTTTAATGGCTCAGAAAGCTGAAGAATATGGTTCTCACGATAAGACTTTCCAATTATCTGCGGACGGAACTGTAGAAGTTCAGGATGAAGCCGGAAACGTTCTTCTTTCTCAGAAAGTAGAAAAAGATGATATCTTCAGAATGTGCCAGACTAAAGATGCACCTATCCAGGACTGGGTAAAACTAGCGGTTAACAGATCAAGATTATCTGATACTCCTGCGATCTTCTGGTTAGACAAAGGAAGAGCTCACGACAGAGAAATCATCAAAAAAGTAGAAAAATATCTTGCCGATTACGATACAACAGGTCTTGACATCAGAATCCTTGATGTAAAAGATGCAATGACTGAAACGCTTAAAAGAGCAAGAGAAGGTAAAGATACCATCTCCGTTTCAGGAAACGTACTGAGAGATTATTTAACAGACCTTTTCCCGATCCTTGAGCTTGGTACTTCTGCTAAAATGCTTTCTATTGTTCCATTGATGAATGGTGGCGGTTTATTCGAAACAGGTGCCGGAGGTTCTGCCCCTAAACACGTTGAGCAGTTCTTAGAAGAAGGATACCTAAGATGGGATTCTCTGGGTGAATTCTTGGCGCTTCAGGCTTCTTTGGAGCATTTGGCACAAACTCAGGGAAATACAAAATCTCAGGTTTTAGCTGATGCATTGGATGAAGCAAATGCTAAGTTTTTAGCTACAGATAAATCCCCTGCAAGAAAAGTAGGTCAGATCGACAACAGAGGTTCTCACTTCTATTTGGCAATGTATTGGGCTGAAGCCTTAGCTAACCAGACTGCTGATGCTGAACTGGCGGCTCAGTTTGCTCCGGTGGCACAGGCAATGCAGGAAAACGAAGAAGTAATCAATGCTGAATTAATTGGTGCTCAAGGTAAACCTCAGAACATTGAAGGTTACTACAAAACTGATACCTATAAAACATATGCAGCAATGAGACCAAGCACTGTTTTAAATGAAATCATTGACGGAATCTAAAATTTATGAAAAAAACTATAATCATATCATTTGCTTATTTATCAATATTTTCGTGTAGCAGCTCAAATGATGATATTACGGAAATAACAACAGTAACACCTCCTATTATTGAAAATAAGATCAATTTAACTTCAAATTACAGTGATACCACTGAAACGGTAAGCTTAAAATGGACGCTCAGCGGAGACGCCACTTATAATCATTATAAAATTGTAAGAAGTGATTCTCAAAATGGGATACAATCCGAAATTGGTAATAGCTATCCGAATCAGTTTACATTTACTTCAGCTGTACCATTTAACCCTTATGTAGAATATCAGGTTATTGGTATTAAGGCTAATGGTGAAGAGGTTAAAAGTAACATCATAAAAATTGAAAGACCTGAGATCAAATTGGTTAATCTTAAAACTTTTGATGCCCAATTTGATAAAAACTCCGGAAAGCTGTACCTATTAGATACGGATGGGAAAATTGCTATTTATGATGTGAATACAAACTCTGTTACCCATCAGATCAGCACAAATGCAACTTTAGGCTACTCTGATATTGGAATCTATAATGGAAGTGTAGAACTATATGTTCCCAGAAATGATGGTTGGGTAGATATTTATGATGGAAATGACCTGACATTGAAAGCTCAAGTGAGTTTTGGAATGCCACTCATCAGTACTGTTTATCATAATGGTATACTTTACGGTTCTTCAAATAGTAATAGTAGTTACAGTGTGATTAAATCAGCAAGTAGAGCTACAAAAGCTATAATTTCTCAATCGCCTCAGCTTTATTATAATAGTGGAAGGATGAGAAAAGCTGTAGGGACTTCGGTACAATTATATACCATAACACAAAATATTTCACCTGTAGATATGGATCTTTATAATTTTGATCTTAATGGTAATTACATGAGTCATCAGGACGATACTTATCATGGAGATCACCCACTTAATTACAGGATATTTGAAGCATTTCCTGATGGAAGAATCATTACGGCAAGTTCAGGTTCTGTATATAATTCGCAAATGATTTACCAGAATGATCTACCTTCCGGAAATTCCAAGCTTTCAAGTTTTGATTTTGATAGTAACAGTATTATTGCAGGAACTACAAGTAAGACCATTGAACTTTACAACATCAATTCTTACACAAAAACCAAGACAATCAATACAAAGAGATATCCTTATAAAGTGTTCAGCTACAATAATAAGATAGTCTGTGTAAGTTCAGTTACTCAACTCAACATCCAGTCTTATGATTATTCGGGAATAATTCCTGACAATATAATGATCGAAATTTTTGACAAATAGTTATAAACCTCTCCTTCGTGAGAGGTTTTTTATTGGCATTATTTTCTATCTTCCACAATCACTCTCCTATGCTCCCTGCCCCAGTTGATCATTTCCTGAATGATATTTCCAAAGGTTCGGCAGTATTCTGTGGGTTCATATTCTATTAAAACAGGAGTTTCGGGGTAAACGGTACGTTTTACCAGTTTATTCAGTTCCATATCTTTCAACTCTTTTGAAAGCATTCTGGTGGTAATT
This sequence comes from Chryseobacterium sp., assembly GCF_041914225.1. Taxonomy (GTDB): domain Bacteria; phylum Bacteroidota; class Bacteroidia; order Flavobacteriales; family Weeksellaceae; genus Chryseobacterium. The sequence continues at coordinate 48,141 of NZ_JAYSDT010000019.1, read as the reverse complement.
CCTGGAATACTCCGTTCAATTTCCCTGAAACGTCTGTTTCCGTTACAGAGTGAATTAATCACAGGAATTCTCCATTTCCCTCCAATAAAATAAAGGGTATCCTGTAAAGCTCTTAGCTCTTCGTTCTGATCTCTTTCCATAATTGCAAAGTTAAGTGATATCATGAATGATACTGATATACTCTGTGATACTGGTTACAAAAGTATACCATTTTGAAATAACTTTGTCAAAAAATTTACAATGAAAAAATTCAGTAACAAACTGGCTATCGTAACAGGAGGAAACAGCGGGATCGGATTCGCTGCAGCAAAAGAACTTATTTTAGAAGGAGCAACAGTGATCATCACCGGAAGACGCAAAGAAGCTGTAGAAAAAGCCGCCCAGGAACTTGGTGCCATTCCATTTATCGCTGATCAGGCAAACCTCAATGATATTGATCTTTTAAAAGAATACATTGAGAAACAATTCGGGAAAATAGATATCCTGTTTATCAATGCAGGAATTACAGGTACATTGACTCCGATTGAAAATATGGATGTTGAAAATTTTGATCAGGTCATGAATATCAACTTCAGAGGAGCTTACTTTACATTAAGCAAATTCATTCCATTATTAAATGATGATGCTTCGGTCATCTTTTTATCTTCTATTGTCGCTTCTACCTATAAACCTAACAGTTCCGCCTATCAGGCAAGCAAGGCAGCACTGAATTCTATTGCAAAAACAGCAGCTGCAGAATTAGCTCCAAGAAAAATCAGGGTGAATATGATCAGTCCCGGTCCTATTAAAACCGAAATTATGAGTAAGGCCGGGCTGGATGAAGAGACTTTGAAAAATATTCAAAATCATCTCATAGAACAGATTCCAATGAAGAAAATGGGAACCGCTGAAGAGATTGCCAAGCTGGTTACGTATTTGTCGGATGATCAGATTTCAAGCTATGTCACCGGCACTGAAATTGTGATTGATGGTGGTATTACTTTATAAACAACAGGTTTAAACAAATCCCGGTAATGGTGTTACCGGGATTTTTCATATGTCTTTTCGGGATTAAAAATTCAGGATTCACCTTTTGATTTGTCCGGCTCGGCCTGTTTTCCATTTTATAGTATGGGCTACCCGCCTACTTTTGAATCAGAAAATAAAAACAATACTCATTATGGAAACCGTAAAGAAAAAAAGAAATCTCATTGCTATAGTATTTCTGGCTATATTAGGAATCTTCGGAGGACTTCAGCTATTCAGTAAACCATTGGAAGGGAAATCCGTTACAGGAAAAATTGAAGCACCAAGGGAAGTGATCAGTATCCTTGAAAACTCTTGCTTCAACTGTCATTCCAACCAGCAGAATCTAAGCTGGTATGATAAAATTGCTCCGGTTTCCTGGGCTGTGAACAAAGATATTAAAAGAGCCAGAGAAGTCCTGAACTTCTCAGAATGGGAAAAGTTATCTCCTGCAGAACATCAGGGCAAAATGTACGCTATTCTTAATATGATGCAAAGTGGTAAAATGCCTCTCCATGAATATACTCTTCTGCATCCTTCGGCTAAGATTACAGAAAAAGATATTGAAACCATTAAAAAATATACACTTTCTTTATCCTCAGTAAACCCGCCAGCGCCTAAAAAGAGTGAAGTGCCTGCAGCAACATCCAGCAGCACATCCGTCCCGGAATCAACAAAATTTCCGGTTTCTCCCAATGGAGTTCGATACACCCCCGAATTTAAAAACTGGAAAGTAATCAGCATGAGTACACTGTTTGATAATTCAATCCGTGTGATCTATGGAAATGATATTGCAGTAAAAGCTGTAGAAACAGAAAATTTCCACCCATGGCCGGACGGAAGTATTGTTGTAAAATCTGTATGGAAACAGGAAGAGCTTCCTGATGGTGAGATCAGACCTGGAAAATTTATTAATGCACAGTTTATGGTAAAGGATTCCAGACAATATAAAGATACCGAAGGCTGGGGATTTGCAAAATTCTCGGGAGATGATCTTCATCCAACGGGAAAGACTGCATCTTTTGCCAAAGAATCCTGCATCGCCTGCCACAGACAATTAGCAGAAAAAACAGGTTATCTGTTTGATGTTCCGATGAAAGTAAATACGCAAAGACTAATTCAAAATTTACAGAAAAAATGAAAAATTCAATCCTGATCTTACTGGTAAGCCTTATTTCCCTTACCGCCTGCAGCAAAGAAAATAAAGATACAAATGACGGACTTTCAAGGGTTGTTTTTGACCCAGGCCCTCTAAAATTTATTTCCAATTCTTTAAATCCAAAGAAAGAAACGATGTCAGCCTTATATGGAAATAAAGAAGCATTGGAATCTTTATCAAAAGAGGGCCGAACTCCGGAAGCTGGTTCCATTATGAAGCTGGTAACCTGGCGATATCATGAAAACCCTCAATATACCGGCGGAACCATCACCGCAGAATTGGTAAGTATAGAGACTATTCAGGCTGATCATCTTGGAAAAATCTCTTATGATATCAAAAATGACCAGTCGGAAAGCAGCACTCACGATAAAGAAAAAAGAATTCAGTATTTCATGAGCTATCATCCTGTAAGCAGGCCTTAATAAAAAATCTCATTTCACTATTTATCATAATATTTTAAATAAAAAACATTAATTTAACCTTTTTAAATCAGCAGATTTCATGCAACAGCAAAAAATAAAAATCTCACCAGCCATTACAGCAGCTTTTTCCATCATCATGTGGTATATCAATATCTATATGCTGAACCGTACAAAACGCAGGCAGCATATCTCCTATTCCAGATTGATGGTTGTACTGGCTTTCGGGATGGTGATCATGTTTGGGCTGGCATGGATTCAGCAGCTGATTTTATCTCATATCAATTTTGGTCCGGTGATGCTGATGGTGGAAGTAAGGGGAATTCTGATCAACCTGGTATGCTATATGTTTCTTACGCTGCTTCAGAACAATTATACGGGACAGCAGATACAGCTTGAACTGGAAAAGGTAAAAAGTGACAATCTGGGAGCTCAATACGAGCTATTAAAGCAGCAGATCAATCCACATTTTCTTTTCAACAGTTTGAATACCTTAAAATTAATGGCAGAAACCCATGATGAAGAAACAGTTGATTTTATTGTAAAACTTTCAGATTTTTACCGGTTCACACTGGAAAGCAGAAAACTGGATCTGATCAGTGTTCAGGAAGAAATGAAAATAGTAGACGCTTATCTTTTTCTTCAGAAAGCACGTTTTGGGGAAGGAATCAGGTTTACCAACGAACTTGGAAAAGAAATTAACACAACCCTTATTCCGCCTTTCACGCTTCAGCTTCTGGTGGAGAACTGCATCAAGCACAATATTGTTTCACAAAGCAAACCTTTGCACATTAAAATCTATAGCACAGATAACCAGATTGTCATTGAAAATCCCATCCAGCGGAAAATGAATACAGAAGATTCGCTGGGAGTAGGGCTTGATAATATTAAAATGCGTTACAAACACTTACTGGAAAAGGACATCGTTATTCATTCGAACGAACAAACTTTCCAGATAAAACTACCATTAATCCATGAATATAATCATTATTGAAGATGAATTCAGGGCTGCAAAATCCCTGCAGCATTTAATCTCAGACCTGAAACCGGACTCCAAGATCCTGGGTGTTTACGACAGTATTGAAACAAGTATCGAAGGTTTAAAAGATATCAAACCTGATCTTATCTTTATGGATATCCATCTTTCTGACGGACTTTCCTTTGAGATTTTCAAATCGGTGGAGATCACCTGTCCTGTAGTTTTCTGTACAGCCTTTGACCAGTACATGTTGGATGCCTTTAAAAGCAAAGGTGTTGACTATGTTTTAAAACCATTTTCAAAGGAAGACATTGCTGAAGCACTGAAAAAAGTGGATGAACTGAAAAAATTCTTCCGGAAAAATGATCTGCCGGACCTGGAATCACTGATACAGAAAATCAACCAGCCTGCTGCTGCCGGTAAGAGTAGTTTTCTGGTTTTTAGAAATCAAAAATATACCACTATTCCTACTGAAGATATTGCTTATTTTTATATCCATAATGAAATCACGCATCTGGTAACTTTTGCCAGGGAACAATTTCCCCTTTCCCAACCTCTTGGACAGGTAGCAGAACAGGTTTCAGACAAGCAATTCTTCAGAGTAAACAGACAATATCTTGTTAATTTCAAAGCTATTAAAGAGATGGAGCACTATTTCCAACGTAAAATTCTTGTAAAACTTACTGTTGAAACGCCTGAAAAACTTTTGATTAATAAAGAAAAAACGCATAGTTTCTTTACTTGGCTTGAAGACAGGTAAGGGAGTAAGGAAGTTTGAAGCTGAGAGCTGGAAGTACTTGCAGTCATTCTAAGATATAGAACTCTACATTATAACCCTGATTGAAATAATCGGGGTTTTCTTTTGCTTTTTATTTGATCTGTTTTAATTTCTTAAGCTTGTTTTTTATAATAAAAAAATAAAACACTATTCCTTTTCACACTCAAAAACTTCCAGCTTCTCACTTCCAGCTTCCAGCCTCAAAATATTTCCCCTCACATTTTCCGGGTTCACCTTTTAATTTGTCCGGTTGAACCTGTTTCATATTCTTTTGCCTTTATCAAGTATCTACTTTTGAATCAAATTAAAAGACATGATACTAAAAAACTTAATCACAGTAAGCGCTTTTACCGCAGTGTTATTTCCAACTTCAGCATTTATTCATCAAAATAAAGATCAAAAGACAGCACAACATCCAGCCTCTGAAAATAGTGGGTTCGCGGTTTTGGAACTCTTTACTTCAGAAGGCTGTTCAAGTTGTCCTCCTGCAGATGAACTGATGGGAAAAATTGAAAAGGAATATGAAGGAGAGCCGGTTTATCTTCTCTCCTACCATGTTGATTACTGGAACCGTCTTGGATGGAAAGACCGGTTCAGTACTGCCGAAAATTCGCAGCGACAGCAGCAGTACAGCCGTATTTTGAATTCACAGGTTTACACTCCGCAGCTGGTAATTAATGGAAAAACGGAATTTGTAGGCTCTGATGAGAATCATATTAAAAATAGCATTCAGAAAGCCCTGCTTGTTTCTAAAAAAACAGATGTAACGCTATCGGCAAATATTTCCCGGAATAAGATTGATGTTCAATATAAAACTTCAGCCTCAGATTCTAATAGTGCTCTTCTCGTTAATCTTGTTGAAAAACATTCTTCTACCCAGGTTGGAAAAGGTGAAAACGAAGGGCATCATCTGCATCACTGGCAAATCGTTCACAAACAAAACCAGATTTCACTGAATAAACAGCAGAAAGGAATAACAACATTCAAACTTCCTGAAAGTTTTTCTCCTGAAAACTGGGAAGTTATAGCTTTCATTCAGAATGTCAAAACCGGAGAAATCTCAGGATCTGCAAAAACATCTTTTAAGTAATTTCTACTTAATAACAACTAAAATATACAGCAATGAAAACAAAAACTACAAAAATCATCTATTGGGCCGGAGCTATTTTTATGTCATTATGGTTTGGAGCCAGCGGGTTCTTTGAACTTACAAAAAATCCGATAGTCTGGGACATTACGCAACAACTTGGCTATCCACCTCATTTTATCTACATACTGGGAGTTTTTAAAATCTCAGGGGTTATCGTTCTTCTGCTTCCCAACAAATTATTAAGACTAAAAGAATGGGTATTTGCAGGAATGTTCTTTGATATTCTCTTCGCTTTCTTTTCAAAAATTGCAGTACTTGGTTTGTCATCTACAGTGGATGCGATAGTTGCCTTTTCTGTGCTTACCATAACTTACCTGATGTTCAGGAAACTGTATTCTCCTGAAATGGTATTTGGCGAAGCATAATTTTAAAATTTTCTTATGTTCGAAACAGCACCTCTCGTTTCCCGGGAGGTGCTGTTGTTTTATGTTATTGAAGTTTAAATCAATAAGTTTTGGCTAAAACCGAATGTATAAACGTTGATTGTGAAAGCGGGCTTCAGCCCGCTTCTATTGATTGAAATATCTTATATAATTAACGACCTGTTCATGTTAACCACCCCGTCAAAAATTCTTTGAATTTTTGCCACCCCTCCAAAGGAGGGGAATGCTGAGCACCTGTTCATTGATTAGGTACAACGATTCCAAATCCTTAATCTCTACTATTACCTCCATCTGCTGCCTGCCACCTAACTCATAAAACTCTCAGGAAACCATTCAAATCCGGTAGTATTTTCTTTTGTAAAGCCCAGGCCCGGCCATGGCAAATGGTAAGCAAATGCTCTGATCCTGGTATCTGCCAGCTGCTTCAGTAGTTTTTTTCTTGAAGCAGTCGCGATATCCAGATCTGTGTCTCCGAAATACCCCCATTCAGGGTGCGGAAAAAGGATCACATCGGAATGAATCAGATCTGCAATATAGATCAGCTTTTCATTTCCAGAAGAAATTGTTGTAACTGTCAGGCCTGGTGTATGACCCGGTGCCAGCTGAAAGCTGAAATGGTCATATAACGGATTATTAAGATCATAAAATTTCAGTTTTGGCTGAATCGTTTTCAGAATATTCCGTACGGCCGGGATAAATTGATTAAGGAATTCAGGTTGTGTTTTCAGAGCACTGTTGTTGAAGTCTTTGATAGAAGCCTGCATCCAGAAGTCATGTTCTGTTTTAGCGATGAAAATATCTGCGTTAGGAAAAATAAACTGATTCTTTTTGTCCACAACTCCCCCAATATGATCAGGATGGGCATGGGAAATAAAAACGTCAGTAATATCTTTAGAGGTAAAACCAGCTTTTTGCAGGCTTTTTAACAGAAATCCTGTTCTTTCATCAGCAAAAATCCCCATTCCGGTATCTAATAGAATGAGTTTATTTTTTGTTTTAACCAATAGAATATTCATTGCCATATCAATATAATTCTCTGGTCTGAAATTATCTTTAAGGATTGATTTTAATTCTGCAACGGTGCCTCGTGGCGCAAATAAATTCAGGTTTTCTTCATGGATATATCCGTCTGTAAGAACAAATAGTTCAAGCTCACCAAGCTTCAGTTTTTTAAAGCCGGAAAGATCGTCCCCTGTTTTTTCCGGAATGGTTTTCTGTTCTGCCATTAAACCGGAAAAAGGAATCATACTTAATGTTCCTGCCAATAATCCTTTCTTTAATAATTCTCTTCTGTTCATAGTTAGGTTCTTTTCATTTAATATAAATGTAAAAAAACTGAGCTCCTTTCATAAGAAGGAACTCAGTTTTATATAAAAATAGTTTTTAGTTGTTTACCAATTTCATGGAACCTTCATTGTATCTTTCTCCTACGTTAGGATATTTTTTCAGGATGGCATCAATGGTATCCAGATCCGACTGGGAAAGCTCTATATTGACCGCAGCAATATTTTCTTCCAGGTATTTGATTCGCTTCGTTCCCGGAATCGGGATGATATCATCTCCCTGGTTCAGTACCCAAGCTAGGGCAAGCTGGGTTCCTTTCACTCCTTTGGAAGCTGCAAATTCGTTGATTTCGTTAGCCAGCTTAGTGTTATTTTCAAGATATTCCTGCTGATAACGCGGTAATGATTTTCTGAAATCGTCATCGCCAAGATTCTGCGCATCATAGATATTGGTGAAGAGCCCTCTTGCCAGCGGTGAATAAGGAACCAGAGAAATCCCCAGTTCTCTGATGGTCGGCAGAATTTCTTTTTCAATATCTTTGGTTAAAATAGAATATTCTGACTGTAAAGCTGCAATCGGGTGAATTTTATTGGCTTTTCTGATAGATTCTGCCGAAGCTTCTGACAATCCGAGATATTTCACTTTTCCTGCCTTTACCAATTCTGCCATTGCCCCTACTGTTTCTTCTACAGGAACATTAGGATCTACTCTGTGGGCGTAATACAGATCAATAGTATCGATTTTTAATCTTTGAAGGCTTAAATCTACTGCCTGTCTGATCCATTCCGGAGAACCATCGAAATAAGTTCCCGGAGCTCCGCTGTGGCTTGCTTTACCATCTTTAAATCTGAATCCGAATTTGGTAGCAATAAAAATTTTATCTCTGTTCGGAACCAAAACCTTAGAGATCAGTTTTTCGTTTTCTCCATTGGCATACATATCTGCTGTATCCCAAAAGTTAACGCCCAAATCCAACGCTCTGTGTAAGGTATTGATGCTTTCCTGCTCGTCGGTAGGACCATAAGCAAAACTCATCCCCATGCATCCTAAACCGATTGCTGATAACTGTTCTTCTGTGTTTCCTAATTTTTTAAATTTCATGATAGGTATGATTTAATTTTACAAGACAAAATTAGAATATGGAAAGATCAACTGTTATATAGAATTCAAACCAAGAATTATAAAATTCAAACAAGGTTCATTCGTAGAGCATTTGGGGTAATTCCCGTCTGTTTTTTAAAATAGTTGGTAAAATATGCAGGTTCTTCAAAACCCAGGCCGTAAGCAATTTCAGAGATATTCCAGTCTGTATGGGTGAGCAAGGCATGTGCTTCCTGAATAATCTTTGCAGTGATCTGCTGACTGGTTGTTTTCCCTGTAATCTCTTTTACAGAACGGTTTAATGAATTCACATGTATGGAAAGGCTCTGCGCATAATCATTGGGAGTTTTTAATTTTAAACAGGCCGCAGGACTGTCGATCGGAAATTGTCTTTCCAGCAATTCCATAAACAAAGAAGCTACTCTTTGCGAGGCATTCTGATAAGGCTCAAAACTTTCTGCCGGCTGCATTCTGATGGTTTCATGGATCATCAGATGAAGATACGCCCTCAGCATATCGTATTTATGAATATAATCCGACTGAATTTCAGTCATCATTTTTGCATACATATCCGAAAGTGTTTTCTGCTGTTCTTCATCAACAAAGAAAACCGGAGTTCCTCCAATCTTAAAAAGCGGAGAATCCTGAAGATTACCCATACGGCTTCCATTATGCAGAAACTGATCTGTAAACAGACAGAACCAGCCTTTCTGATTGGCATCATCCGCCTCCCATGAATAAGGAATATTAGGATTTGAAAACAATAAAGCAGGGCGGTCCACTTTAATCCATTTATCGGCATAATGAAGTTTTCCCTTTCCTATGATCAGTGAAATTTTGTAATAATACCTCCTGCTGTAAGGGGTTAGTAATGAGCAGTGTTCCCGGGAAAATACATTGAAATGCCCCATTTTACTGATTCCGATACACGGTGATTCCAGATTGGGAGCATTTCTTTCATAAAAGTCCTTAAGTGATTCGTGTGTTTCCATATATCAAAATTATAAAATGCAAACAAATTAATGATAAAAATATTTCTGACCGGATATAAAAATGGCTGACAAAGATGCCAGCCATGTAAGTGAATATAGTTGATAATTGTTAATCCCAATCGTCGTCATGTCCATGACCACGATGTTTGTTCTGTTTCTTATAGTATTTCTCCTGGTTTTTATAGTATTTTTCCTGTTCTTTACGGAACTTTTTGTAATCGTTTTTGTTTCTTCCGTACACTATGACAGGATTTTGTCCTCTGTAATATTTCTTTTTAAAGATAATATACTTTTCTCTCCCCAGGATTCTTTCCAGTTCAGAATAACGGTCGTTTCTCCATCTTCCCGGCTCTACTACATAAACCCTGTTCCATGAATCATAATCACGATACCTGTCATTCAATACATAGATCTGATTGGCCTGTGTTGTTGAAAGTACAAGATCAGTAACCACTCTTTGCCAGTTGATATCTGAAATACTCCTTCTGTAATCGTTATAATAATCGGACTGGGCATAAGTTAAACTAAATGTCCCAACCAATAATGCTGTTAATATTAATTTTTTCATTTCACTCCACTTTAAGATTAAACATGAAGAGATAGTCAATTAAAGTGCCAATTATTAACTGTAAATGCTAATATTTGTTAAGAAAAACCATAAACATCTGATTATATTCAAAATACATTCTATATTTTTTGATAAATTTTCAGGTAATAACCGCTTTAATTCCATTATTGAGAAAAATTAATTTTGCTAAACAACATTTATTTAATGATATTTAATTACTTATAATCTATCATACTTTTAAAAGAAAGCCGTTTAAGTTTCAGCTAAAGCCAGCTGATGATATTTTTTAGTAAGTGGGCTAAAGCCCACCTCTATTGATGTTGATATCCGGATGCATAATAGTTGTTTAACGACAATATCTTTTATCTTTTATCTTTTATCTTTTATCTTTTATCTTTTATCTTTTTCCCATTTATGTTATAAAATTCGTTAAGATTATCAAAGACTATTATTTGATATCATTTAATTTCGTAATTTTAGTGAAAAGAATTTTTTTTAGAAATCTTCTTCAATATTTAATCAACCAAATCTTAATAATTATGGAAAATATAAAGTTTCAGGTATCTCCATATCAGGATGAATTGCAGCTGTTTATTGATGATAAAAAGGCAGGTTATATGTCCATAGAGATTGACGGAAGGCTGCTTATCGTATATTATACAAAGCTTGATGAAGAACGTGAGGGAAAAGGATACGCCAAACTATTGCTGGATGAGCTGGTACGTTATGCAGAAGAAAAAGATTTGCTTGTAGACCCGGAATGTGATTTTGTAAGACAACAGTTTGAAAATCATCCCACAAGATATAAAGAAATCTGGCATGCCTGATCAGCTTTCCCACCAGGTGGTAAATTGCTGCTCTGACTGATTCAGATCTACTACCTCACCGATCATCGGGGTGAGGATATTCAGTTTTTTTTCTTTTCCGAGAGCTATCTTTTGTAAAGGTTCATTCCATGGATGAAGTGCAAGTGCAAATTTTGCAGCATGAACAGGAATAATACGTTCTGCTTTGAGATCAATAGCAACCTGGATAACATCTTCCGGTAACGTATGGATGTACTTCCATGCTTCTCCATATTGTCCGTTCTCAAGAATTACATAATCAAAAGGACCATATTTCTCTCCGATTGTTTTAAAATGGCTATCATAACCACTGTCTCCTCCTAAGAAAATTTTCTTTGTTGGCGTAATCAGGACATAAGAACTCCAAAGGGTATCATTCTTTCTCACTCTCCTGCCGGAAAAATGTCTGGCAGGTGTAAAAATAATTTTCAGGTCATTTTTCAGATCAACTTCTGCTCCCCACTCTTCTTCAATAAGCTTGTCTTCAGTATACCCCCACCTTTCCAAATGTGCTCCTACTCCCAGAGGAAAAATTACCATTCCTGTTCTGTCTCTGACAGATTGTACAGTGGGATAATCCAAATGATCAAAATGATCATGGGTTATGACAAGGTAATCAATATCGGGAATATCTTCAGGCCTGAAAATATCCGATCCTTTAAATGCTTTATTAAAATATTTAAAAGGTGAACCATACAGACTCAAAACAGGATCAATTAAAAAAGAAACCCCATCTGTCTGTAAATAATAAGATGAATGCCCCAGCCATATAAATACATCCTGATTTTTATCTATATTCTTCAAATCCGTATGAAAAGATGGGATAGCCTTCAGAGGCTTCAACAGCGGATCTTTCTTGCCTAAAAAGAAATCAAACGCCACCTTCGACATTTTATATCCTTCTGTGATGGAAGGAGTATGGCTGATATTCCGGAACTGCTTGTTTTTATAGAGTTTCGACTGTCTGATCCGCTTCAGCCTCTTTCCTTTGGGCACCCCGCCAAACGCCTTCATATTGATCACAATAAAAAAAGTAACTGTCAGAACAGCCACACTCGTAATAATCCAGTAAATCATCCGTATAAAATAAATATCAAATGTATAGCCTTTTAGTTTTAAATGAAAATATATTCCATTTTACTACATTTTTTAACTAAATTTATCATGTATTTTGGAAAATTTATTACTCATTTAAATCATGATTAATTTTAAACTTTCTATTTTAGCACGTTAAAAAAACTCAGATACATTGAAAAATTATTCGGTAATATTTCTTCTCGCTATACTTTCGTCCTGTGCCTCTATAAAAAAACACAACGAACAGCGTGCTGCATGTATTCCACCGGAACAACTTAAAGAGGATGTGGATTTTGCCTATTCAAAATTACAGCAAATGCATCCTCAATTATACTGGTATATTCCCAAGAAGGAATTGGAACATAAATTTGACAGTCTCAAGCAGACAATTACTGAACCTCTTACTCCTCTTCAGTTTTATTTTAAGTTTCAGCCCGTGATTGCCGGCATTCGGGAAGGACATCTTTCGCTAAGAATTCCCAGAAAAAAATTTACCAAAAACGAAATTAAAAAGCTGGAACATCAGAAAGGCATGTTCAGTCGTTTTGAATATTATATTTCAGGAGATAGAATGTATATTATTGACAACAAAGATTCTATTGAGCATATACAACCCGGAACCGAAATTTTATCCATCAATCATGTTCCTGTATCCGATTATATAAAAAAATACAGAAGCCTCATTAGCAGTGACGGCGATAATACTACTTTCTATCCTTATTTTTTAAAGGATCTTTTCTTTAATTTTTATACTGCAGAAAATGGTTTTGGCAGCAAAGCCACCCTTGAAACACTCTACAGGGGAAAAAAGAAAACATATACCATAACCAGGGAAACAAAATCCGACTCTGATCTTGAAAAGGACAAGGAAATGCAGAAAAAGACCCGGGAAAAGAAACTGAATGATTATGTAGCCTCCAGCGATTCTTATAACAGAAGCTTCAAATTTCTCGATAAAGACAGTACTATTGCTTATATAAAAGTGAAAAGCTTTTCCAGGGACTTTTCGGATAGGTTCTATAAGGAAACTTTTGCCAGGATCAGTAATGCCAGATCTTCTTATCTCATTATCGATGTCCGGAACAACTATGGAGGCTCTCTTTATGAGATCAACAATCTGTATTCCTATCTGGCAGATGCACCATTTACTCTTATCAAACCTTCGCAGGTGACCGCAAGGAATACACCTCTGCGTACCAATTACTTCAGGAAAAGCAACCCGCTGGAATATGCGCTGAAAAGTATTGCCTACCCAAGTTATTTTTTCGCACAGGCTTTCAGTACGTATAAAAAAGGCGGAAAGGTTTTCTATAAAATGAAAGCTGACAAACCTACAAAACCTAAAAAAGAGGCCTTTCATGGAAAAGTTTTTGTACTGATCAATGGTGGAAGTTTTTCAGCCTCTTCTATTATTACGGCCAAGCTTAAGAATGATAAAAGAGCAACGCTGGTGGGAGAAGAGACTGGTGGTGCCAATGACGGAACTGTTGCAGGTTTTTATTCGTATCAGAAGCTTCCCAATTCTGAAATAAGATTTCCTATCGGATTGCTTCTGGTACAGCCTAATATCAATTTTTCAGATTCACGGAAAGGGGTTATTCCTGATGTAAAAGTTATTGAAAGCATGCAGGATATTATTGATAAAAAAGATCCTCAGCTGGATTGGATAAAAAATGAAATTGCCAGGGAAAAGAAAAATAAAGGACAATAATGATAATAGTTTCGGGGGGGGGGGGGGGGGGGGCGGCGGGCGCGATTTTATTTTTATTTATAAAAAACATCCTCCGCTGTATTGGAAAAAAAATTAAATTGCCAGGTAAACTAAAAATAAAGCACAATAATGATAATAGTTTCGGCGGGCTTTCAGCCCGCCGAAACTATTTATATCTTCAATTCTTCCAGAAGACTTTTATTATTTCAGCTGCAATAAAAGTCTTATTTAAAATCAAGAAAATCATCTTTTTGAAGATAATGATTCAAGGCGGTGATAAGCTGTGAAGAAGTAACATCTCCATACTGCCGGAAAGCAAGATCTACCACATCCTGAATATTCTCATCAGAGCACATATAATTCAGTTTATTATGGTATACAAAATCGGGTAAGATTTCATTATCATTTTCACCAATATCAAGAGGATCTCCGATGAAAATTTTCATTTCAGGCTCAAATTCTTCTTTTGAAGAATACACCGCATAATTGTATTCGGGGTCATAGGATTCTTTCCTGTCTTTCTTATGCTTCACAAATTCCAGAAATTCTTCTATAGAATACATCTGATTTTTAATCTCATCCATCTGATATTTTTTAACAGCTCAACTTGTTAAAGATAGAAAATTTACAGAAGACAAACTCTTCTAATTAAGTTTATTTAAAGCCCTCTGCAATGATCCGATATCTAGGAAATCCAGCTTTGCACCCAGTATGATGATGATCAGAAGAACAAGTGTCAGGAATAAAATGATAAAAATATACATGGATACAAACCATATGACAGTATTCAGAATATTTCCTTTAATTCCCATTTTATTCATGAAAAAACTCTGTGAGCGTTCAAACCAGGTCTTTTTCTTTTCGTGTTTCGGGCTTACTTCAATTCCGTTAAGTTCATCTACCAGCCGCACCACATCATCAATATACCTTCCGTACATATAATAGATCCAGTATCTGATGATAAAAGCAATCAGCAATAATGTAATCAGAAGGCTGATTCCGAAGATCGCCAGATTATATTCCATGTCAAAATGGAAGTTGATTTTAATCAGGGACAAAAGGAATCCGAGAGGGATATAAGAAATATAATAGGAAATATAAATTTCTTTCGAGATAAGAAGCTGGGTCTTAAGATTGAACAGGTCATAATTGGTATTGATACTATTTTTCCTGAGCAGCTTATACAGTTTCAGGAACCGGGAATAAAAATAAACGATAATCGCAACAGTGAGGATGGTGACAAATGTTGATATGGTCCTGATATTATAATCTGCAGAAGCAAAAGGGAAACCGGTTAAAAGCATTGGCAGTGTTACAATCATCAGCCAGAATTCAGTTTCCATATTCACTTTCAGCATCTGCAGCGGAGAATGGATTTCTCTTTTCTTTTCCAGAGAAATTTCAGGAGATTCCTGCCCTGTATCTTTATTCCAAAGTTCTTTAAAATTTTCTAACTCCATAGTGTTATCTTTTAATAGGAGCCCGTATTCTGGCGGGTAATGATCTCTTTCAGTTTTTCTTTAGCCCTTTTCAGCTTTACTCTTGTATTCACTTCGGTAATTCCCAGCTGCACTGCAATTTCTTTTCCGGAAAAACCTTCTAAAAAGAAAAATATCAGCGCTTTATCAATGGGACTCAACTGATGGATTGCATCGTACATCCTCTTCATATTTATATCATCTGTATCATTATAAGGCTCCTGCCGGGCACTCAGTCCATCTACATTCTGATTCTGTATAAAACTACGTTTTTTTTCACTTCGCAAAAAAACAATTGCTGTGTTAAGTGCAGTTCTGTACAGCCATGTGGAGAAATCACTCCTCTTTTGAAAATCACCGTATGATTTCCAGGCCTGGTAGATGATCTCCTGGTAGAGATCATTCTGATCGTCCTTATTATCCATATACATTTTAGAGATTTTGAAAACCACTCCTTTATGTTTTTCAATTTTCTCTAAAAATTCTTTTTCCGCTGAAGGCATGATTTACAAACTGATCATAGATGATATTTCTAAAAAACACCACCTTATTATAACACAAAACTTTAATTTCCGGCATTAAGTTAAAAAAATCCTCAACAAACAAAGAAGTTTATTGAGGATTTTTATTTTATGTTAAATACAGTTTCAGCCAGATCAGAAAATATAATCTGTACTTAAAAAATTGGAATCATGCTCTTTTACGATTGTATTCAGTAACTCTTTGTTGGAATCCGTAAGTTTTGCTGCTACCAAAGACCTGATGGAGAATGAACGCAGCGCATCAAAAACTGAAAGTGTTCCTTCCGCACTGTCTTTTCTTCCCGTAAAAGGGAAAACATCCGGACCTCTCTGCGCCTGACAGTTGATATTGACACGGCTTACAAGATTCACGAATGGATCAATCAGTTTCGCCACTTCCTGAGGATCTTCACTGAAAATACTTACCTGCATCCCGTGTGACGCATTTACCTGATACTCTATAGGTTCTTCTATATCTTCAAACGGAACAACAGGAATCACGGGACCAAACTGCTCTTCATGATACAGCTTCATATCACTGTTTACAGGATATACTACCGCCGGGAAAACAAACGACTCATCCGTGTAGCCGCCATCTTTATTCAGCACTGCAGCTCCTTTCTGCAGGGCATCATCAATACATTCCTTCAAATAAGGAGGTTTATTGACTTCCGGAAGCGGTGTCACTTTCACATCTTTTTCCCATGGCAGCCCCGGTTTCAGCGCAGAAACTGCTGCACTCAGCTTCTCTGTAAATTCCAGCGCCACTTCTTTCTGAACAAAGATCAGCTTCAGTGCTGTACAACGCTGTCCGTTGAAAGAAAGTGCTCCTAAAATACATTCACTCACAGCAACATCCAGGTTTGCATTCTTGGTAACAATAGCTGCATTTTTCGCATCCAGACTTAAAATGGCTCTTAAACGGTTTACTTTCGGGTGCAGCTTTTTCAGTCCGTTTGCCACTTTACTGGACCCGATGAAAGCAAGGACATTCACCTTTCCGCTTTCCATAATCGGAGTAATGATTTCTGAACCTTTTCCGTATAAAGTATTCACCGTTCCTTTCGGGAATGCTTCTTTGAAAGCCTCTAGCAAAGGATAGTGTGCCAATACACCATGTTTCGGAAGTTTAAAAAGAATGGTATTTCCCATGATCAGGGCAGGAATCAGTGTGGTAAAAATTTCATTCAGAGGATAATTGAACGGACCCATACTTAATACTACTCCAAGCGGTGCTCTTCTGATCTGTGCAATAGTCCCTTCTGCCTGCTGAAAACGGGAAGATTCCCTGTCCAGATCTTTCAGTGCATCAATGGTCTGGTTGATATAATCTACAGTACGGTCAAATTCTTTTGTAGAATCGGCCAGCGTTTTTCCGATTTCCCACATGAGTAACTTAATGATCAGGTCTCTCTGCTGAATCATCAGGTACACGAATTTCTGCATGCACTTAATTCGTCCTTCCACAGACATAGTCGGCCATTCACCTAGACCATTATCATAGGCTTTTACACAAGCTTCAAGGACTTCCATGGCTTCATTTGGGCCAATATTCGGAATGCTTCCCAGAAGCTTTCTTTCCAATCCGTTTTCTGTAGGAATGCATACAGGTGAATAGATTTCGGTGACATCACCGTTCCACTCTACCAGTTCGCCATTTAAAAGGTAAGTTCTCTGATGGATCACCGGAACTTTATATTCTTCAGGAATTTCGTTTTCACTCTTAAAAATGTGATGAAATGATGCTGTATTTTCTGAACTCATAAATCTTTCTATTTTTTATGTGATAAGATTCTCCTTCTTCCGGAGATTTAATAATATAAAGGTAGAGGTAAATTGTTTTGAAAAAAATATTCTGACAATAGATTTGATCTATTTGAATTAAAATTAATCTTAGCTCCTGAAAAAAGAATAATTTAGCTGAAAAATAAAATTTCATGTTTTCAAAATTAGTTTTAAGCACACTCTTATTCTGTTCTGCAGTAGGCTTTGCTCAAAAATCCAAAGCTATCAATACTGTTTTAATGGGAGGAAAGGAAGTTCATACCTATGCCAAATTGCCGGCTCTCAATAAGCCAGCCCCTAAATTTACCCTTACGGATGTCAATATGAATGATCAGACCCTGGATTCCTACAAAGGGAAGTATGTTATTCTGAATATCTTTCCGAGTGTAGATACAGGAGTATGCTCTGCCTCCGTGCACCATTTCAATGAAGAGGCGGGAAATCTTCCCAATACCGTAGTACTTTGTATTTCCAAAGACCTGCCGTTTGCCCAGAAAAGGTTCTGTGGTGCCGAAGGAATCAAAAATGTGGTAATGCTTTCAGATTTCCGTTCCGACTTCGGGTGGAACTATGGTGTGGAGCTGGTAGATTCTCCAATGAAAGGGCTTCTGAGCAGGGCAGTTGTGGTGATAGATCCTTCAGGAAAAATCATCTATGAAGAGCAGGTACCGGATATTTCCCAGGAACCGAATTATGAGGCGGCTATTGCGGCTGTGAAATAATAAATTACATTAAACCATTAAGAAAAATTAAATAGTTAAGAATATTAAGGTGAAGTGCACAGCTTAAAAATATCTTTGATATTTCTTAACTTATCTTCACCCCTTAAAAATCCTTAATGGTTCAAAAAATAAAAGCTCAGCGATTTGCTGAGTTTTTTTTGTAACGCTTTTGAAAACGCAAAGATCTAATTAAAAATGCTATACTCAAGCGGGCAAAGAAAGAATCAATCAAGATTGATTTTATGAAGCTAACGTTTACATCCCGCTTCATCAGTGGCGCAGCCACAAAACTTTGCTTCCTTTCTAAAAAATAGGATAATTGAAAACTTTGCGTCAAAAAAATATATTTTGTTGGAAAAACGCAGAGGCGCAAAATAATCATAAAAAATTACTACTTTAAGGCGCAAGGATTTTATCTACGATAAAATTGAATGACGCTTCACTTGCTGAAAATCTATAATTTTCTTGCGCCTTAAAATAACACATCAGGCATAAAAAACTTGCGTCTTTGCGATTCTCCAACAAAAATTTTGCATATTTGTAGAAAATACGGGTCATGCAAAAAGAAAAACTACGCAATGCAAGAAAAGTAAAAGGCATCACACAACAACAGATCGCCGACATCATTGCAACAGATGTATCTAATTACAGCAGAAAAGAAAGCGGAGACGTTTCCATAAGAAAAGACGAATGGGAGAAAATCGCCCGTTTCCTGGATGTTCCTGTAGAAGATATCTATGAAGAAGAGGAAGCAAGGCAGATCAATAATTTCGAAAATAACACCAATAGTAATAATATTGGAACAGTAAGTGGAAATTATTACTGCAACATACCCGAATTCCTTCTGGAAAACCAAAGAGATTATATAGAACACCTGAAAAAGGAAAACCAAAGGTTGCAGGAAGAAATAAAGGCCCTTAAGAATCAATAAACCATTAAGAAGATTGAAAGTATTAAGAATATTAAGATAAAACACACATCTTAAAAAAATCTTTGATATTTCCTTAACTTATCTTCACACCTTAAAAATCCTTAATGGTTTAAAAAATAAAAACTCAGCGATTTGCTGAGTTTTTTTGTACCGCTATTGAAAACGCAAAGATCCAATTAAAAATGCTATACCAAGCGGGCAAAGAAAGAATCAATCAAGATTGATTTTATGAAGCTAACGTTTTACATCCCGCTTTATCAGTGGTGCAGCCACATACCTTTGCTTCCTTATTTTTAAAAAGAGTAATAATTTAAAATCTTTGCGTCAAAAAAAATATATTTTGTTGGGAAACGCAAAGGCGCAAAATAATCATAAAAAATTACTGCTTTAAGACGCAAAGATTTTATCGGAGATAAAATTGAATACTGTTTATTTTAAAGTTCATTCCTATAAAATCTGTGAGATCTGTTAAATCTGAAGGAAAAGCAGGCAGCATCCCCTTGCTGAAAATCTATGATTTTCTTGTGCCTTAAAAGCAATATAAAGATTAAAAAAAACTTTGAGCCTTTGCGAACTCCAACAAAAAACACTTATTTCTTCGGTGCAGTATTGCCATTTTCATTCTTCCCTAAAGAAGAATTTCTGGCAGCCTTCACCAGTTCATTTGTATCAGTATAAAGAAGTTCCCATCCCGGTACCTCTTTCATTACTGTAAGCAGATTAAGATAAGACTTCACTGTTTTCTCCAGATCTTTACGGATGGCGCTGGCACTTGTCATCTGGCGAAGATCTGCATTGGCTTCTGCCTGCTCTGCAAACAGGTTTTCAAAAACATCATGCTTACCTTTCATTTCTGCAAAAGCGGCATCCAGAGAAAGAAGTGAGAGCTTTTGTTTATTTTCCGGGGTTTCCAGCGCTTCAATCAGTTTTTTCATCTGAGCGGTTTGTGAAGAATAGCTCAGCCTGCCCAGATTCAGCCCAAAAGTTTTGAACACTCCGTAGAGTTCCTCTGCCAGCTGATAGTTGCTTGCAAAAGGCAGCTTACGATATCCGTTCAGGAAAGATTTCAGATTGGCATAAGCGGTATCCCTTTCCTGATCGGCCATGGCTACGTTTTTTCCTTTTCCGCTGTAGATCTGCTTTGTATAAACCTTGTCGTATTCCGTATAAGACGTTTCCAGAGCTGATACAAGAGGATGGCTCGCAATAACAGGATATTTTCCGGATTGGGCATTAGAAAGAATTCTCTGAGCTAAAGTCGCAAGATCTTTAGTGCTCAGCTGTGTGAGTGCAATTTTCATTTTTGTGTTTTTTGGGATTAATAAATTAACAATCAAATATAGAAAAAAGTTGTTTGGTTACAAACATACATGCAACAAACCTCCCAAGGTCTTGAGAAGTTTCCCCAAACTTGCAGGAGACCTCCCAAGACCTTGGGAAGTTCCAAACATACTTGTTTTTAACAAACGGAGAGATTGGGAAGGGTGTTTTACTGTTGTTTTAGACTACTGTAGGTGCCGGGTGGTTGCAAACAGGGTTGTTTTGAAGTGGGAGATTTTTGGGATTACGGAAACCCGTAAGGTTTTGAGAGTGATGTAGTTTATATTTGGAGAAATTACCGTAGAAATACGGAGGTTGATGTACCTCATATTATTTATTTTTGAATAAACTATTAACTATGGCATTGAAAAAAGTAAAATTTAATTTAAAAATTTTTAAGATTGATAAACTCCACTACGAATTCAAAGATAAGTATGATGAAGAAATAATTGAATTAATTAGAGAAAATCATAAAAAACATCTCTATGCAAATGATGAGGATATGTCTATCGTAAAGCCTAACTTAGAAAAATTTGATGATGGTGAGTTTACTTTTTTTACATATTGTTATAATCAACCAAAAAATCAAAACTATTGGAAGCTATTCTTACCTGATCAATTAATTGGAGAGCAAAATTTTGACCTAATAGAATTCTCATTTGTACTATTTATCCTATATAAAGACTCAATTTATTGTGTACTTGGTGGTAGTGGAATAAATGTCATCAAAAGATATTTAGATAATTATTTTGGCTTAGAATTCTATCAACATTTTGCGAATCCAAATGATGACATTTCAATTGTAGTTAATACACGAGGTGTAACTGGTAATTTATCACAAAGATCAAATACATATAATAACCTTCAAACCATAAAAGATTCATTAGTTTATTCTGAAATACCAAAGAATTTAAAAATAATTATTCGAGATGAATTAATTAAAGGACTATTTAAAAAATATAAAATTGATAGTGATAATGCTCTTATGGAAATTGGAGCATACTTCAGTTTTAGAAAAAAATTGAACTTCGAAGAATTAAAAACTCTTATAATTGATATTCACGAAGTAATGTCTGATAAGACTAACTATGTTCAATTAAGTTTATTCAATAGAATTAAAGATCCAGGTTTAATAAAAGAACTTGATGATTTCTTGAAAAATAAGATTGCAAAACATTGCAAAATTTTCATTAGTCCAAACAGTTAGAGATATTAGAAATTTCAAAAACTTTGAAATTCACTTAATAGATATTTCACAAATAAAAATATAAATCTTGTGCTATTTGAGAAAATATGAATATGCTCATTAGCTGTTCTGGGATTTCAGATATTTAATCTCTGTTGAGATTCCTACGGAATGACATAAGGACGTGGGAAGTTGTACGTATGATAAAGAAAGTATGGAATTACAATTGGATCGGAAATAACAATTAGAGTGGGAAAATTATTCTAAAAAAACGGGCTAAAGCCCGTTCCTATTGATGTTGAGATTCTTCATTCCATTGCATTTCACTCAGAATGACAGTTTTCATTACAAATATTAGTTAAGATTCTACCAGCATCGCTCCATCTTTCAAAACCATATACTCCTGTCCTACTTCCTCTGAAACGTTTTTCAAATCCTGATTATCAAATACCTGAGGAATATAAAATTTTTCATGCGTAAACAAGCCATAGTGTATAGGGACCAGTTTTTTTGCATGGAGCAAATGAGCCGCAGCAAAGGCTTCTTTCAGATTAAGCGAAGCAGGAACCGGGCTATACTCCAAACCGATGATCTCAAAATTGACCACAACACCGTTTACGGGTAAAAATGCATAATCTATATTTGGATTTTCTTTTCCGAGCTTCCAGAACTGGTTGTGCCAGATGGTATCTCCACCGTGAAAGATCTTTGTTTCCCCGTCATCTACAATCCAGGACGACTGTATTTCTCCCAATCCATCCATAGCAAATACGGGTTTGAAGGTGATGTTGTTTTCTGTGAAAGTTTCATCAAGATCAAGAAGAATCATCTCTACGTCAACCAAAATTTTTCTTACCACATCTTCAAGTCCTTTATATACAATGAGCTTTCCGTCATTCTTTAAACATTTCCGGATGACTCCTTTATCAAAATGATCGAGATGCATATGCGTAAACAGGATATAATCAGCCTTTACATGGTCTGAAAATTCTATAAGATTCTCAACAGCATCCCCTAAAACGGGTTTATAGTAAGAGTAATCTTCTACAGCGTCTATTAAGATGGTTTTGTGATGTGATGTTAGTTGGATACCTGCCCAGTTTAATTTTTGTATTTCCATATTCTTTTTTCAGCAAAGGAAGAAACTTACGGAAGGCAAGACAATAAACAAAAGATAATTAATTAATATCCTGAAAGATAAAACGCGATGTACGCAAAGAATATATAATGATGACTATTTTTTCGATCGCAAGGGCATTTCATTCAGCTAAAAATATACTGTTGCTGAGTGACAGCGACTTTGCGAACGTAAAAATAAAGTGAAAAATCTTTGCGAGCGTGGCGTTAAAAATAACACTAATGAATACGCTTCCTGATTCGGCTTAAAGAGATAGGCGTAATGCCAATGTAAGAGGCCAGATATTTTAAAGGAATATTCTGGATGTAATGAGGTTTGTTCTTCAGAAGGTATTCATACAAATCCTGAGGTGTATTTTTCAACAGGAGCATTTCCCTTTTCATGGCCGCATTCAGTTTTCTGCTGAGATAATAATTCTGTACAAAACGGCAGTGCGGATTTAAAGCAAACATATCTTTCACCTCATCCAGGGTAATTTCCCATGCCAGACCGCTGCTGATGGATTCGTAAACCGCATCGGAGGTTTTTTCTTCAACGGTAAAAATATCTCCCGGAAAGTAAAATTCTGCACAGATTTCGGTATCCATATCCGATGTGCTGCTGATGTAATATTTTCGGACAAGCCCATCTTCCAGAAGATAGGCTTTGCGGTCCGGAAATATCGTTTTTTTTGAAAATTCAACCTCAGCAAATTTTTCCCATACAGGATCGTTATCCTCTACGTTCAGATGTGAAAACAGTTTTTTGTTGATCGTTGCCAATGCTGAATTTATATATTACAGTAAGTTTTCGTCTACAAGGTTTGGCAGGGTCACCTTCAGGTTCGGTTCTGCTTCCATGGCTCTTTTGATAGCGAAAATAGCACCTTCGTTTCTTGCCCAGCTTCTTCTTGAAATTCCGTTGTTTACGTCCCAGAAAAGCATAGACTTCAGTCTTCTGTCGGCATCATCGCTTCCGTCAAGAAGCATTCCGAAACCACCGTTAATCACTTCTCCCCAGCCTACTCCGCCACCATTGTGAATGGAAACCCAGGTAGCCCCGCGGAAACTGTCACCAATCACATTGTGAATAGCCATATCTGCAGTAAACCTTGAGCCGTCATAGATATTGGAAGTCTCTCTGTAAGGAGAATCTGTTCCTGACACATCATGGTGGTCTCTACCTAATACCACAGGTCCTATCTCTCCGTTTTTAATAGCTTTATTGAAGGCTTCTGCTATCTTCATTCTTCCTTCTGCATCTGCATACAGGATTCTTGCCTGGGAACCTACCACCAGTTTATTTTCCTGTGCTCCTTTGATCCACTGGATGTTGTCTTTCATCTGCTGCTGGATTTCTTCAGGAGAGTTCTTAATCATTTCTTCCAATACGGCACACGCAATATCATCCGTCTTTTTCAGGTCTTCAGGGTTTCCGCTTGTACATACCCAACGGAACGGCCCGAAACCATAATCAAAGCACATTGGTCCCATAATATCCTGAACATAGCTCGGATATCTGAATTCTCTTCCTAATGTCGGATTTTCTGCCATTACATCAGCCCCTGCTCTGGAAGCTTCCAGTAAGAAGGCATTTCCGTAATCGAAGAAATAAGTTCCTTTTGCTGTATGTTTATTGATAGCTGCTGCATGTCTTCTTAACGTTTCCTGAACTTTTTCTTTGAATAATTCAGGGTTTTCAGCCATCATTATATTTGATTCTTCAAAGCTTTGTCCCACCGGATAGTAACCACCTGCCCAAGGATTGTGAAGCGAAGTCTGGTCTGAACCGATATCAATTCTCAAATCTTCCTGATCGAATTTCTCCCATACATCCACCACATTTCCAAGATAAGCCAGAGAAACAGTTTCTTTGTTAGCCTGTGCTTCTCTTACTCTTTTTACCAGTGCATCAAGATCTTCATGAATCTCATTCACCCATTTCTGATCATAACGGATTTTGGTAATTTTCGGATTCACTTCGGCACATACCGTCACACAGCCGGCAATATTGCCGGCTTTTGGCTGGGCACCACTCATTCCCCCTAATCCTGAAGTCACGAAAAGGCCTCCTTTCGGTTCTTTTCTGATCTTTCTGAAAGCATTTAAAGCTGTAATCGTTGTCCCGTGAACAATTCCCTGAGGGCCAATATACATATAACTTCCTGCCGTCATTTGTCCGTATTGGGTAACGCCTAATGCATTGAATTTCTCCCAATCATCAGGTTTTGAATAGTTTGGGATCATCATTCCGTTTGTAACCACCACTCTCGGTGCATCTTTATGAGAAGGGAACAAGCCCATCGGATGTCCTGAATACATCACCAATGTCTGTTCATCACTCATTTCGGACAGATATTTCATTGTCAGCAGATACTGTGCCCAGTTAGAAAATACGGCTCCGTTTCCACCATAGGTAATCAATTCGTGAGGATGCTGCGCTACCGCATAATCCAGGTTATTCTGAATCATCAGCATAATCGCTTTTGCCTGTTCAGATTTTCCGGGATAATCTGTGATCGGTCTTTCTTTCATTTCATAATCCGGACGGAAACGGTACATATAGATTCTTCCATAATCTTCCAGTTCCTGCTTGAATTCAGGAATGAGTTCTGCGTGAAATTTAGGGTCGAAATAACGTAAAGCATTCTTCAATGCCAGTTTTTTCTCTTCTTCCCCTAAAATTTCTTTACGCTTCGGAGCATGGTTGATATTGGTTTCGTATGGTTTCGGTTGTGGCAGCTGATCAGGAATCCCCTGCTGTATCTGTTCTTGAAATGTCATATTACTATTTAAAGGTCTATGTTTTTAAACAATGTTTGAAGTTTTAAAGATATTCAAATTAGGAAATATAGGCAAGGGGTGAAGGGAAGAATGGTTTAAGTTGTAAACCAGTCACCATTTGATATTAAATACTATATTTGATAAATACACCTCAATTCCCCTCCATTGGAGGGGTGGATTCCAAGTTGATAACTTTGGAAGACGGGGTGGTAAAAAATAAACACAATCATGAAAGAAATCCTTACCGTTATCAATGGAATTCCGATCCGTAGGAATTTCGTTGAAAATCTTCCCTATAATCCCTATTTAAAAGCATTATTAAAAGAAAAACGTAAAGCCCATATTTTAGGTGAAGTGATATTCTGGAAGAAAGTCCGTGCAAAAACTTTTCACAAAATTGATTTTGACCGACAAAGAATAATAGGAAATTATATTGTTGATTTTTATGTAAAAACACTGGGGCTAATCATTGAGATTGATGGGTCCAGCTATGATGAGAAACAGGTTTATGACGGCATAAGGGAGGAGTATCTGGAATCTTTAGGCCTGTTTTTTTTCAGAATAAGTGATTTTGATGTGAGGAATAATCTAAGTGCTGTAATGAAAGAACTGGAGAATTTTATTGTATTGCACTTTGGAACCACCCCGTCTTCAAAAATTCTTTAATTTTTGAATCCACCCCTCCAAAGGAGGGGAATTGCCATTACCCTATTAGCCGTTATCCAACATAAAAAAACCTTACTAAATTCAGCAAGGTTGGTTTATTATCGTAAAAATTTAAGTTAAAACATCATCATTTTCCTCTTCATGGTCATCCTCATTATCGCTGAGACTCCAATAATTATTTTCTTCATCTTCCTCCCCTATTTCTTCCATCTCATCATCATCTTCTGCACCGGGGATATCCAGCCCCTTATCAATTTTATCTTCATCAAAATCCTCATCTAAAACAGGATTTCCGTCTCCGTCAAGCGGAATATGTTTTTCTTTTTTGAATATATCTTCGTTGGGGTTATAATCCATCTGTTCCAGCTTTCTGTTTTGCTCATTAATATTGTTTTCTGGTGCCATAATATTACGATTTAAAGGTTTCTGTAATCAGAACAAAAATAATTCCAAGTTAGGCTGAATGATTAGAATAAACTTCAGGGTTGGCACAATTTGGCATTTTTTTGTTTTCTGCAAAAGCAATGATATTTCCTGCAGCCAGTCTGGCCATTCCGTTTCGGGCCTCAACAGTAGCAGAGCCGATGTGTGGAAGAATGCAAACGCTGGATAGCTGCAGAATGGGATCATCCGCAGCCATAGGCTCAGGGTTGGTAACATCCAGACCGGCTCCCCATATTTTCTGATCAACCAATGCATGATACAAATCTTTTTGATTGTGAAAGCCTCCTCTGGCAGTATTGATGAAAATAGCATTTGGTTTCATCTGTTTAAAAATAGACTCATTAAACAACTCTTTATGTTCCGGGGTAAAGTTGGCATGAACACTCAACACATCTGAGTTTCTGATCAGGTCTTCAAAAGAGACATAAGTGGCTCCCAGCTCCTGCTCTGCTTCTTCATTATGATGACGGTTATGATAAATGATATTCATTCCAAAGGCTTTCTTTGATTTTTCTGCCATTTCATATCCGATACGTCCCAGTCCAAAAATCCCCAGCGTTTTTCCATAAAGTTCCTGTCCCAAAGCGTGCAAAGGATCAAATGCTCCCCAGCTTCCCTCTTTTACTTTCCCGAAATTGTAGCTTGCTCTTCTTGCTACTGCCTGCATGAGTAAGAAAGCGACGTCCGAAGTCGCCCGGCTCAGTACATCCGGGGTATTCCCTACCGGAATATTTCTAAGGGTGGCTTCTTTAATATCTACATGGTCAAATCCTACAGAATATAAAGCAATGGCTTTAACGTCCGGGCAGGCTTCAAAGAAGTTTTTGTCATATTTAAATTCTGTTCCAATACTTAAAATAGTATCAGTATTTTTACAGTAATTCAGCCATTCTTCATAAGACAGATTTTCTTTTTCCGGGAAAATTATTTCGAGACCAGCTTCTTCCAGCATTTTAATTCCTGCTTCCGGAATTCTTTTATTGATAAAGACTTTCATTATGATGGTTTAATGGTTTTCAATAAAAAACCTCACTCGCAAAAAGTAAGGTTTCTGAACTTTAATATTAAAAATTATTTCTTTTCATCTGAATGGTTTTTATTCTTCTCCCAGGCTTCCGAAGCAATTTCCTGAATCTCAGCCCAAACTTCTTTTGCAGATTTCTGAGCCTGCGCCATAAATCCCTGCTTGGTAGCTTCCTGATTCCTCTTTTTCATGTCGCTGATGTAATCTTTTACCTGCTGTGAATAGCTTTCTACACTGTATCCCGGGTTATTGTGCAGGTTTTTCTGAAGATTACTAAAATCATGTGACGCTTTGAATCTGTTCGTATCCATAATAGTAAGATTTTAGTGATTGGGTTCTGATGTGAATCCAATTTTCATTCCGAAATCAGTTAAAATATTTTAATTTTAGTTTAAACTTTTTGAATTTTATTCGTAAAAAAAACGGACCAAATAGTCCGTTCTCGTTGTTATATTGTTTTTGCAATGTCATTGGTGTTTGAGGCCATTTTTATTTTTGACTGATTTTTTATCCTTGTTGATTTTCAATACTTTGCGAATTGATTAATTATTATTTTCTACTATTTTTTACACTTTTTTGCACGATACTTTGCACGATTAGAACAAACACAAAACCTTTATTTAAAAGGGGTTGTTGTAATTCCGAATATGAAATTTGCATCGATATTATATAGCTTTATTATTATTTCAATCTGTTCTGCAGTAAAATGATATGATCGATTCCGTTTATCTTGATTCTTAACATTAGAGAACCAGGATTTCGGAATTCCAGTTTCTTCATAAAATTCTTTTATATATTCAATCTTCCCGTTGTTTTTAAGTATTTCAGGAAGTTTCAATATTTGGCGATCAGATGTTAACATTTAGGTTTAACTTAGTTATACATTTAGTATATTTGTAAAAATTATTATTATGGAAAATCAATCTAAAAATATAGATCTAGGAACCTTTACTTGGAATATGGAAAATAGCAGTCAAGAAAAAATGGATAATGATTTAAAGATTGCTATTCTCAACTTTTTAGCTTCTTCTTCCAATCCATGGATTAATGCAGTTAAACCAAGATTTAAAAGTGAAAAACCTATATTTGAAGAAATTTTTTACTATATCAAGAACCTTCCGGCAATTCGTGAGGTGGTAGAAGAATAGGAATAGTAAATTTAACTTTAGATACATTTTCCATACTTCCTGAATAATTTCCAGATAAGATCTGCAAATTAATACCTCCCTTGGTATTTTCTGAACTTAATATAGATGCTTCAATTTCTACTTTTATTGCTTCTTTGTAATCATGCATAGATCCTTTTCCGCCGCCATTTAATGCCTGATCTCTCGTAGGATTTATGATTGTTCCTGTTTTATGCTCATTTACTTCGATTTGAGCACTATTCACTCCTTTCTCAATTTCTAAAACTACAGTTTTTATAAACTCATTTAGTTCCATATATTTTTATTATTTAAATTAATGTATTTCCCAGTCTTTGTAACCTTTATTTTTTAACTCTTTAATCTTTTCATTAAAAGATATACATTTACTAAAATCATCAAAAAGCGGTACTCCTTTGTGTTTATCAAATAATTCTTGCTTTTCTTTATCTGATAATTCAATATTATTTTCAGATACTTTATTGTAGTACATTTCAAGAAAGTAAACAGCATTATTTTGCACTCTTTTATATTCTTCTTTAAACTTTTCATCCATATCGTTTAAAATTTTCTATCGACTAATGCTCTAACGACTAATATTTTATTGACTTTTTCTATTTCTAAAGGAAAATCAGGAAACTCAACTTTATCTTCATTATCTGATGAACACCAGATTTCACCTAGTTCTTTATAAATTAACCTTTTGAATATTATTCCCCTTGCATTATGCCAGATGCAATAAATCTTATCTTTTTTAAAGAAGTTTTTTTCAAGCCAAAATAAACTACTTATCTCTTCGCATCTCAACCAATCTCCTGGTTGTATTTTAGGAGGCATTGAATTGCCGTCTACTTCTATTCGGTAAAATACACCCCTGTATTCCGGTTTTACTTTGACTACAGTTTTCTGTAATTCCTCAATCATTTCTTCGGGATAGAATTTGGAAGCCATCCCTGCTTGTCCTTTCCAAGGAACTTTATATTCTATTGCGTCTATCAGATCATCATCGTTAATGATTCTTGAAGAAGGTTCAGGATTAGAATTTCTTTTCTTTCTTAGTTCTTCTAATTTTTTATAGGTATCTTCTTCTGTAATACGTTGTTCCGGCTCTGGTAAATGAGAAAAGAAATCATCTTCTTTCAAATCTTTTGCATCATTTGAGGTAATAGTATCATTTGGATTTTCATTATGTAAATTAATTAACAAATCAGAGAATAATTTGTTAATTATGTCAAATTTTGTTTCTGGTATTTCCCCGCCATTTTCGTAAGAATTGACAGTTTGTCTTGATACTCCTAATAATTTAGATAGCTTTTCCTGCGATAATTTTGCTTTTTTCCTTGCTTCTCTTAAATTTTTTGCATTGATTTTCATTTAGTTATATTTTTAAAAGTAAAATAATTGATATTAAATTTCATTTAGTCAAATATTTGACATAAATTTATCGTATCAAAACTTTGCAACAAGCAAACAAAGATAGAAAATATTATGAACAAAGCGGAAAACATAAAGAAAATATTCATAGGTCTAACAAATGACCGTAAAGAAGATGTGAAGTATCAGCTTCATAAAGAATTTGGAATTTCTACAGAGTCAATAAAAAATCTTTGGTTCTATGATGCAAAAATCCCAAAGAGTAAAATTGACCGTGTTCAAGAGGTTGTGAAAGCAAAAATGCAAGAACAAATCAATGAAGCACAAAACCTAATTGATGTGATATGAAAGCTAAAAGCAATAAAGCCAAAATTGAAGCTCTGCGGGTGAACATTTGGAAGCTTGGGGAAAAGATAGACAAACTATTTAAAGAATGTGAATTAATGAAATATGAATTAGACACATTGGAATCTATCGAGAATAAAAACAGTAACAACGGAGTGGAAGCCGTAATTGATCCCCAAAGAATCCTAACCCGCCGAGGTTCAAAAGCAAAAAAACTTGCATTGGCACAAGCAATAAATGGAAAATAAAAAAAGCCACCTGCGCTAACAGATGGCGAGATTAATTCATCAAAAAAAATTTTAGAAATGAGATATTCTACGACAAAAGTACAAAAAACAATTTTAGGAAGAAGAATTAAATCCTTCGAGTTTTCAAAAAAATATTACTGGGATTTAAAGAAAAACTTTACAAAGGGCTTTATATGGCTAGAAGGCAAAACTTTAATAGTGATTGAGAAAGGTAAATTTTTCATTCTCAATTCTGAAGGTAAAAAGAATGGTTTCATTATTAAAGGCTCAAAGGAATATAGAAAAATCAAAAGGATGATTGCAAACTGGTTCAGACAATATAAAAATCACAGAATTTTCAAATATGGTGATGGCTATTTAACAAGAAAATCTCCCAATAAAAAATTTTATCAACCTTCAAAAATTAGCATTTATGAACATACTGCTTGAAAAACAGAAACTCTGCAAAGCGCAAATAATTATTGAACTGATCGAGAAATTTGAAGAAAGAATTGACAATATGCAAGGATGGATAAATGGGGATTTATTCCCGTAACTGGAAGAGACTTGAAAAATTTACAGTTTGCAAAACAAGGCAAGGCAAGACTTGAAAACTACTATAACTCTTTAATAAAAACTGATTATGGATTTTAACACCTATTTACAAATGCCAATTAAAAAACGAGTTGAATTCATTCTTACTCCAATAGAAAATATTTTCAGTGCTCCTCTGTGGCAAGAGAGGTTGAATACCGCTATTACAAAATACTCTCCTTTGGCAGTATCATTTGACAAACAACTTATCAATGAATATTGGACGATTAAAAAACAAATGAAAAAATGAAAACATTTAAAATTCTTGTGGCTATGATAGAAGTTGAGAGTCACAAAAAAATAAAGCAAACTAAACCACTTTACAATTAACAACTAAAAATAATACAATGCAGGAATCAGAAAAAAATAAAAGAGGAAAAAAGGATTTTACAAAATTTGGAGATAACCCTTTGGTAGTATTTGAATTGAATTTTAATAGTAGCTACCCGGATTTCCCGAAGAATAAAATAAGTATGGAAAATATCATACTCTCACCCCAGGCATATGCTAAGGTGATTGAAAAGTTAGAGGAGATGGCACAAATAATAAACTATTACGCTGATAATCCTGAAGAATCAGGACGTGAAGATGTTAACGAAATAACTCTTCAATCATTTGCAGATGCTGTGGAGAAAGGGGCTCGTTTTCCTTTATAAAATCATCTTTAAACTTTTTAAGAGTTTCATTAAAAATATCTAATTGCTCTTTGTTCAAAGTAGCTGTAAGAGCTCCAATTCTACATGATAGAGCAGCAAAACTAAGCTTAATAGTTAAACCAAAATCAGAATTATTCATATCACTATTATTTAAGGTTAGAGTTCAAATATAGTGATTTTCCGGAAAGGCATACATCGGGGTTCAAGTCCCCGACCGGATTAATAACAACAAAAATTTCAAACTAAATGAGTAACCTATTACAAATCGAACAATTCGATGCCAAGCAGCTTCCAGAGCTACAGGGAATGAAAGAAAAACAACTTCAAATTGTCAAAGAAAATCCATTTGTGGAAATCACTGACAATAAATCTTACGAAGAAGCAAAGAAAGCAAGAACAACACTTGTTACTGCAAGAACTGAAATTCAGAACCAAGACAAATTAATTGCTTCAAAAATTAAAAAATTCCGTGAAGCTGTTGCCGGAGTAAGTGAAGAACTTATTGCAATCACCAAGCCACACGAAGACAAACAACAGTCTGAGGTTAAAAGATGGGAAGAAATCAAAGAACAGGAAAAGCAAGAAAAAATACGTCTGGAAGAAGAAAGAAAATCCAAAATCAGAAGTTTTATCAACTCAATTATTGATGAAGCTCTTGAAAAAATCAACAAACTATCATTTGATATGATCGGATCATTGAAAGTTGATTTTGAGGAAAATCTATATAAAACAGATGTTGAACAGTTTGAAGAATTTGAACTTGATTTCAATGAAAAATTAATTCAGGTTAAAAATGCCTTTTCATCTAAAATCAAAACACTTGAAGAAGCAGAATCACAAAGGCTTGAAAACATAAGACTGCAGGAAGAAAAAACAAAATTGGATGCAGAAAAAGCAAAAATCGAAGCTGATCGAAAGGCAGAAGAAGAACGAGCAAAAAAGGAACGTGAAGCATTAGCTGCTGAAAAAGCGAAACACGAAGAAGAGCTAAAAGCCAAAGACGAAGAAGCACGAAAACACCGTGAAGCAGAAGAAGCAAAGTTGAGAAAAGAGCGTGAAGATATTGAAGCTGAAAAGGCTCGTTTGGCAAAGATCGAATCTGATCGCATTGCAAAAGAAGAAGCAGAAAGAAAGGAAAAAGAAGATGCAGAACGTGCCGAAAAGGAGAAAGCAGAAGCAGAAGCAAAGGCAAAAGCAGAATCGGAAAGACTTGAAGCCTTAAAGCCTGAAAAGCAAAAAGCCGTTGAATACATTCAAAGTATGAATTATTCCAACCTTGAACCTAAAATCACTGATGAACTTTTAAAAGTTGAATTTGAAAGATGTTTAGAAAGAATAAGTGATGCAATTTCTGATTCAATTTCAGTAATAAAAAATTTCAAATAATATAAAATCATACTACAATGTCAAACGAAAATCAAAATTCAGAACAAAAACCGGAATTATATCCAAAGAACGGTGAAATCACATTTATCATGCCTTCAACAAATGCTATTGGCGCATTAAAGAATGCTGATACTAACAGAAAGTTAACAGTTTCATACCAGAAAAAGGAAGAATGGATTGCCGAACAAGGAAAGCCAGTTGAATGTTTCTTTCTTGGGTTTAAAGAAGCAACAGACGGCAAAGGAAATACTTATTTCCTCGCAAAATTACACGATGGAGCAAAAAGCCTTTGTTGCTGGTCAAACAGTTCTTGTACAAGCGTTAATGAACACACAAATCGGTCAAGGTGTTCGGATCACATGTACTGGATCAACAAAAACAACAGGTGGAAATAATATTCCATTATTTGATGTTGATGAATTAAATATAAATCTTTTCGACAATGCTGACTAAAGATAACATTGTTGTTGATTTTGAAGCATTAAGAGCCGAACACGAGGCGGCTCTTGCTTCAATAGAGAAATCAACAGAAGCAGAAAAGAAACGAGAAGAATGGTTTAAATCAAGACTTGGAAAATTTACTTCTTCTGACCTTGGGAAATTAATGACTTATGAAGATAAGATCAACGAATTACCTAAAGGAGCATTGACATATATCGAAGAAAAAGCACTTGAAATCCTTACAGAAGGACAATGTGTAAAACGATTTTCAAATGATTCAATGGATCGTGGAAATGAAAAGGAACTTGAAGCAATTGAGGTGTTTGAACAAAAGTATGGTGTTAAATGTTATGCTACAGGAGAAGATCAAGAATTTGTTGAATTGTGTAGCTACTTTGGGGGTACACCTGATGGGCTAATTATGGATGAAGAAGGAATTGAGGTTAAATGTCCTGATTCAAAAACACATCTTTTCAGACTAAAAAACGTAAAAACTGAACAAGATTTAAAGAAACATGAAACCAAAATTTATTGGCAGATTCAAGGAAACTTACTGACAACAGGTCGAAAGAAATGGCACTTCATTGACTATGATGATCGATTTACAAAAAAAGAATTACAACTACATGTGGTCGAAATTAATAGGAATGAAGAAGACATTCAGAAAATCAAAACCCGCCTTAAAATGGCAGAAAATCAAAAACAAAACTTTTTAAACAATTGGTAAAATGGAAAATTCTAATAAACCAATATACCCACAAATAGGAAGTACAGTAAACAATGAAAACCAACTTTCAGAAGTATATACAGATGAAAACCTTCGAGGTATAACCAAGCGAGAATATTTTGCCGGATTAGCAATGCAAGGTTTGATGGCTAACAATAACAGCTGTTCAATAACACACATTGTTGAAATGTCAATAAAAACAGCTGATGAACTTTTAAAACAGCTTGATCGCAAAAATGATAATCTACTACAAGAGGATAACAACTTGGCATAAATGGCCCGATAACGACCAAAAAGATGAAGATTACATTTTGTTTTCCAAAAGTCTCAAAAAGTTTGATAAGAATGTAATTGAAGGTGTGAAATTCAATCCAGACACTTCAATAGAAGAAAAAGAAAACTTTCTAAAACAACACTTAAAAATTAAGAAAGTAACTGTAAAAAAGATTTAATATGATTTTCGATACTTCCATACCTGAAATGAAAAAGAAAGCAATCAACAGAATAAAGCACTTACTTGATAAGAATGCAAAGATTGAGGTTTTGGAAAAAAAGAAAAACCGGACCTACAGCCAAAACAATTATTTGCACTTAATCCTGGGATGGTATGCACTGGAATATGGTGATACACTTGAAGAAATAAAACAAGAGCATTTTAAAAAGATTGTAAACCCAGGAATTTTCAAAACTGAATTCATCAACAAAAAAACTGGCGAGGTCCGTGATCGGTGGAGAAGTACCAAAGAACTCAACACCGAAGAAATGTCACTTGCAACTGAAAGATTTAGAAACTATTCAATGAAGACTTTAAATCTGTATTTACCAGAACCAAAAGACATTGTTTATCTGGAAGAAATCGAAAATCAACTTGAACAACATCAAAACAAAATTTATTTATAATGGATAAAACCCTTTTTAAAAACATGACGCCAAAGGACCGTGCTGACAATCTTCAAGCAATGGCGCATTCAACAGAGGAAACAACGTATTTCAAAGCGTTGACACAAGAGGAATTGGATCTCAAAAGAGAAACATTAACTGACAATGAAATCAAACTTTCAAGATTGGAAATTGAAAAGAAAAATTTTGTTGCAGCAATCAAAAAGAAAGTCGATCCAATAATTAAAGAAAAATCTTCTTTAATCACAGCTATCGAAACAAGACATGAAGAAATTGAAGGTGTATTGTATCACGTAGATGACCAGGACGAGGGTTTAATGTATTCTTTTGATGCTAATGGTGAATTCATTTCTTCAAGACGTTTAAAGCCAGATGAAAGGCTTGGATCAATGTTCAATATTAATCAACAACAAAAAATTCAATAATGGATCAAAAAATCAATTTAAACTTTCAAAGTGCTTCCGGTGAAACTTCAACATTATTTATCGGTGAAGCAAATACACCAAAAGAACCAACAAAATTAATTGTATCAGGTAACTTTTCTGCAGTTGGAAATTTTCTAAAAGTAAAATTAGAACAAGCAAACAGTTTCCAGGAAATTAAACCAGAAAACGCAATTGTAACTTGTGATGTTGACAATTTATCAATTAAGTTGGAAACCAACCCAAATGATGAATATGGAACTGTCATAACTGGAAAAGCTGAATATTCAAACGAATTAAAAGAATTCGGGATTAACCAAAGTAAGTTTTTCAGACGGGAAGAACTGATTAAAATTCTTCGTTACAACAGACGGTTTTTCCCCAATAAAGAAGAAAACGCAAAACTTCTTTCATCATATCAGAACTTTACCGCATCTGTAAAAAAAGACATTGCTGAAAATTCTGATATGAGAGGAAATATTGCAAGAAATTTCAACAAACAGATTAAAACAGATATTGCAGAAACATTTGTTTTACAGATACCAATTTTCAAAGGTGAACAGCCTGTTTCTTTTCCTGTTGAAATATGTCTTGAAGATAATGACAGTGGGGTAAGATTCTGGTTTGAAAGTGTTGAACTTGCTGAATTATTGGAGATTAAAAAAACTGAACTATTTCAACGTGAACTTGAATATTGTAAAGGACTTGCAATAATTTATAAGTAAGTGGAAAAACACACAAAGGTTTACCTTGAATTCTTTCCTTCTCATTCCGGGTTCTACCATTGCGAAATATGCTATAAACAAGCAACCGAAATTCATCACATTCAACGGCGATCTGAGTTCGGGAGTAAAACAAAGCATTTGCAAGATCAAATTGAAAATCTTATCGCATTGTGTAGGACCTGCCATGAGAAAGCACACGCTAATATTTACACAAAGGAATTTCTAACAGAAATACACCTAAAAACAATGAAAATCTATGAAAGTTAAAGATATAAAGCTAAACGAAGAAGTAACCATGAACGGCTTTAAATACATCTACAAAGGTGTAAATAAAATAAGAATGTCAGGTTACTGGGTTCAGAAGGTTGTTTTCAAAGGTTTGGAAAACGTTCCAGACAAACATTTTGATCTTCCGGTTGGTAACAAAGACATCAAAGATCTGAAAATTGAAATTGAAACACAATGATAATCCCGAATATCATCATTAGGATATTCATTCCTAAGAAAAACAGAATATTAAAAACTCATTGGTAAAATGGCAAATAGAAAATATTTAGAAAAGTTAAAAGATCCTTCTCGTGTTTGCAAATTCTTGTGTTTCCTGACGGATTTCAAGAGACTTTTCCGCAATTGTTTGTTCGCTCATTACTCAAAGGTTTTATCAAATGTTTTATCAAATATTTTGTAGTTGTCATCATCGTTTTCAGGATCACAATAGCAACTTTGGTTGTAAACAACATCTTGCAATTCCTGTATATTCATCATTGGATTACCATCAATTAAAATTTCATTTGGATCTAAATTGTCAAATAGTACTGAACCGTTTAAAACACTTGAAATTTTAACCTTTCCATTACTTTTTTTCAATACATAGTATGTCCGTTTGTAAAAATCAATATTGGCAGTAAACCGTGTATTTGTTATTATTTTGAAATTTGTCATTTTCTAACTGTTGAAAATTTAATCCCAGATAGTTTTTTTGTTTTTCCGCAAGAACATGATCCGGTGCATCCGCAATTAAGTTTGCAATTACAGTCATCAAACTTTGGATAAGAGTTTTTATTTGCACACAAAAAGCCATGAAAGCTTTCAAATGCTTCTTTTCCCATATTCCGATATTTATCAGACAATGCCCGAATATCTTTCATGTCTGTGAAAGAAGAAAAGTCATTTTGCTTTCTGACAGTTCCGTTTGCCGTATCATTAAACTGATTCACCAATAAATACCTGGCATACGAATAATAAACCCAAACTCTCTTTAAACCAAGATTCTGTTTTAATCTTCCTCCGCAATCGGTGTATGTTCCACCACAAATGATTTGCTGATATTTTTGATAATTGGGATCACTCTCATTCAGATTCCAGTTTTCCAGAACATCATGCACAAAATCAAAACAAAATAGAGGTATCAGATCAAATGTTTTTGCTTCTTCAATGGCAACACATAGTTTTGGTAAACTGCAGTGTTGAGCAACCTGACCGATGCAATCAAAATCGGGTGTTGTTAAATAATTTGTTTGGTTACTACAATTCATTTCCTTCTATTTTTTCAGGTGTTCCAAGCAACCCTTCAAGGGTATCTTTGTTTACTTCATTTAAATTTAAAAAATCAATAATTTCTTCTTTATTTAAAGTAAGTTCACGAAGTTTTGTAAATTCTGATTTTGACAAAATTTGCTTTGCTTTTTTCCAAAACTGTCCTATTTTCCCACTTGTACTTTGTGAAGATTTAAAATTCTCCCGGGCAGAAATTTCAACATTTAACCGTTTATTTTCCCATCCATTTGCTGTTTGTTCAAATTTCGCTTCAAGGGTCGCTTCAAGGGTCGCTAAAGCAACCCCATTACAATACATAAGCACCCTTTTAAGATCGTTTGGAATAGCTCCATTCTGATGTTGATAAATTAACAGATCAATATAACATGCTCTTTCCTCTGGCAACATCATTCTTGTCCCTTCATAAAAATCTTTGCTGTAGAATAGAAATGCTGGATCTTTCATTTTATTTCACTCAAATAATTACGAACAAGTGCCTTCATCTTATCCTCATTTGAAAATAAGTCCCTAATTGCATAAGCTGTTACTTCTGCGCAGTTTACCACATACATATTATCAAACCCTTCTGACAATACAAATAAATCACTGGATAAAAACCGTTTAGATTTAATACTTCTTACAAGAGTATTTTCAGCTTCTTTTGAAATTGAACTTTCATGTTCGTGACAGTTTTCACACAGTGTAATGAGTTGTTCCGAAGGGGTTTCCCAAGGATTATATCCATGATAGTTCATGTGATGCACGTGCAATGTAGTTTCTGTATCCTGACACATCTGACAGGTGAATTCATCCCTTTGGAATACTTCAAGTCTTAACCTTTGCCAACGAGGAGGGTTGCAAACGTTTTAGATGACATCAATGAAACAAAAGCCAATAAATCTGATGTGGCTCAAAGCTTTATTGACCAAAATCAGAATTTACAAAATCATATCAGCGATCATAATAATCCGCATCAAGTTACCAAAAGTCAAATTGGATTAGGAAATGTTGACAATACATCTGATCTTGACAAACCTATATCCACCGCTGTACAACAAACTATTAATGCAATAGTTAATAATTTTAATGGTGGTTTAGCTAACAAAGTAGACAAAACAACAACAACCATTACAGCCCCGGATGCAACGTTTAAATATGCTTACATCTTTGATGATAATAATGATGTCAGAAGGATGTTGGCTGGTGATTTGGGTAAAAACGTTGCTAATTCTGCGTTAACATCTGTTGCCGGTGCAGGGCTTAGTTTAGGAGCGAACTGGGCTATTAATACGTCAGGATTCTACTACTCAATAACTGGATTAGCTGACGTTTCAAATGATTCAACCTTCAATACTGTTTTAACTCAAAATTCAGCTGGAAGAGTTGCAAAATCAAACGGAAAAGGAGTTTTTGTTGCATTACCAACACTACTTTCTGATGCTGAAAAAAATACTTGGAAAACTGCAATGAATGGTGGTTGGAGTACCGGAACAATGAGTGTAGCGATTATATCTCCTCCAATAGTAGATATTACTGACAAACCTTATTGGATCAACCTCAAAGGGGCAAACCTTAATTTACCACCTACAAGTTTTAAAGTTGAACTATGTACTGTAAGTAGTTTATCGGCGGCCACAGCCACTGTTGTTGCAGAAATTCCGGCATCACAGGTTCAGTTGTATACTAATGGAATTGATTTGACATTTTATTATAATTTTAAAGATATCCCTGTAGGTGAATACAAAATAAGGTTATGGAATGGTGTAGCGTATTATCTAACAAGTTTCACATTGAGTGTAGTTACACAAGTTGTAAGTGTTGATTTAAACAATATTACCTGGTCAAGAAAAATTTACAATGATACAGTATCTCCTGTAATAATAGAATCAGGAGCTTCGGTAAGCTACAGTTCAGACAGCAATGTAAAAGCAATGGCAGATGATTCATCATTTGTCGCAGCGAGAAAAACAAACGAATTAGTTGGAGATGATGAAGATTTCTATATGACCGTTGAAATTTCGGGAAGTACATCTACCGTTACTAATGGAAACGGATCAATGATGCACTTTATTGGCTTGGTTAATTCAGCGAGTCCTGTTGACCTATTAAACCAAACTGTTGTTAATGTAAGGGCACAACAAAGATACTGGTATCCATTCACAATATTTTTCCCTGACAACTCACCAAGTTCTTTAGTGCATAATATTCCAAGTCCTTATGGTTTGACAGCAATTTTTATTAGAAGGACTGGGAGCTGGACTGTCATCATTACTTATAATAATCAAACATTAATTCATACAAAAAATGGATATACAGGACCTGTTTCATTCGGAATGTATAATCAGAATACGGCGGCAGCTACTGGCATCAGTGCAAACATTGTGGAACTTTATAAATTTTAAAACATGAACGAACATTTAAACATCCCAATAGATATACAAAATATAATCAATGAAATAGTAAATGTTGATTTGAATTTTGTTGAATTACCACTACAAGAACACCCGAAATTACCACAGTTCAACAGAACGATCCGAGTTTTAAATATTGAAGCAAAATCGGAGCAACAATTTATTGTTTTTGTTTACAAACAAGTTTTGAAAGATAAAAAAACAGGTGAAGAAATTAATATTAAACTTCCTGCCCCTGAATGGGTTATTTATAAAGAAACATGGTCTTATCTGCGAGGAACAAATAATTTACCTGTCGAACTAACATTGAAAGATGATAAAGGGAAAAAAGATCTGGTGAAAGTTCCAAGTTATAAATATATGATTTGGTTAATGAAAAACAATAAAGCAGGGTTTTTACAATTAATAGAAAGTTACCTTGATAGTTTCATCAAAGCAAAACAAACCGAATTAGACCGAATTTAAACAGCAATCATGAGAAAAATATATTCAAAAGGTAATTATTTATACATTGTTTTTCCTGATGGAAATGAATATATAAAACCTAAAAAAGAAATTTCACTTACACGTGTAAATAAAACAGATTATTTTGATTATCGCACAACAGATAGTGAATATAATCGCACATTTGAATGGAATGAATTTTATAAAGAGGATGGTTCACCATTTACTAGCGTTGAAGAATTTGAAACATTTGTAACGGAGAATACGGGAAATTTTAAGTCGGGGTCGGGACAGACCCCTGACCCCCAAGCTTCCGAAAACATCCCTAAGGTTATTTCTTTGAGTTTAAGTGATATTGGTGCCACGAGCTGGGGTGATGATATAAAAACACTTCTTGCTCAGCATATTAACTCGCTGGGTATAGATATTAATGGTTCTGAATTGTACTTTTTTGAATTAGAGGGAGATGATGGATCGGCTGTCCCATCTGATGTGGTAACGTCAGTGTCGGCATCTCTGACGGATGATTCGGAGTTGAATATTTCTTATACCACAGCAAAAGGAACTGTGGTAGAAAATAAAGTCCCCCTTAACCCACTAGAAGAAACCGGTTGGTAGTCAATCGGTATTATATATTTTTTAATCATTAATTTTTTTAATTATGGCAAATTTGCAAATTTTTAAAGTAAACGCTCTTCCTGAAGGAGCAGGTCTTGTAGCTAACGCTATTTACTATGTAAAGAACGGAGGCAAATTCGATGTTTACGTAACGTCATCAGCTGGTGTAGCAACACTTCAAAACGTTGTTACAGAAACACAGGTAAACACGATTGTATCTCAAGCAATGGCGAATGTTAATTCAGCTACAATTGTAACAAATATTGCAGAAAGAGATGCGCTAATTCCTACTTTGAACTCTAACACATTTGTTTTTGTTCAAGATGCGTCTGCTGATGCGACAGTTGATGCAGGAGCGGCATTGTACTTATTCAATAATGCAAATGATACGTTCATTAAGGTATCAGAGTACGAAAGTATGGACTTGAATATTTCCCTTGATTGGGCAAATATTACAAACAAGCCAACAAGTACTGTTACACAGATTGATTCTGCGGTTGCTACTGCCCACACCCATGCTAATAAAGCTCAATTGGATAAGATTGGCGAAGATGGGACAGGTGCTTTAACTTATAACGGTCAAGCAGTTTCAGCTCAATGGGCAGCTACGCAGTGGTAGTATAAGTTAATTAACGGGTCTTAAACCAATTCCTCCCTTGTATAACTTATAAGGGAGGTTTTTAAAAACAACAATTAAAATATGGCTGATTTAAAAAGATATAAGGTAAACCAACTCCCTACTAATTTCTCAAATGATGAGATATATTTTGAGAAAAAAGGAGATACAGTTCAAATGTACATACCGAATAATACCGCAAGCGAATTACACCCTATTGCATCTGTTATTAAAATATATGATAATCATCCCGACTCTCAATCTTTGATAGAAGGTGTTCAATGGTATTTAAGAAAGCCTTTAGCCTATGACTTTTGCACTTATATTGATGGTGAAATTCGTTTAATAGCAGTAATACCTAGATAGATCATGAAAAAGAGACAAGTATATGTTATTAAAGATCAGGGAAAGGGCGTAGTTTCTGGGATTACGGCAAATAATCTCTTTGCTGTAAGCGAGGATTCTACAATTGTTGTAGGGGGCGGTTCTGTAGAAACCGATCCTATATTTACAGCCTCTCCAGCTTTTAGCATTACAGAAGCGGATAAGACCCTATGGAACGATAAAAACTACAATAATTTAAGTAATCTTCCTGATTTAAGTTTAAAGGCTGATTTAGTAGGAAGCAAAGTTCCAGCAAGCCAACTTCCAAGTTATGTTGATGATGTTTTGGAGTATCCTACTTTGTCAGGGTTTCCAAATCCGGGAGAATCCGGTAAAATATACGTCGCTTCAGGCTCTAATAAGCTATACAGATGGTCAGGAACTACATATATTGAGGTTTCTCCAATGGGATATGTACCTACGTTATATCCAAAGGTCAAGATTTTGGACTATACGCAGGATGCTACGAATTATATATTAAGAGTATCATCAACTCAATCAGCTCCGGTAAATGGGTATATAGGTCCTTTTTTTGAAGTTGTTATACATTCCGCAAGTTTAAAGGCTCAGAACATCTCAATTGTGGAGGATTCTGTTAACCAGTTTACTTATTCGTCAACGGCATATCAAAACCTAGGACGAGTAACATCAATATTAATTCCTAAAGCATCTAATACATCTCCTGCCTGGAATAATGACATCGTGGGAATAATGGTTATATTATTAGGTGTTGATAGTGCTGATGGAGGAGCTAGTTCACCATTTAATCCTAGAAGACTTGCAGTTGACATGGACTTAATAGGCAACATTAAGCCTAAACAATCACAACTTGTATCAGGGGTTAATATTAAAACCGTTAACGGACAGTCACTTATTGGATCAGGAGATGTCACAGTAGGTTCAACAGGAAGTAGCACCGTAGGAGATATTAAATCATCTCTTGTTACATCAGATCACTCAGGTTGGGTAAAGCTGGACGGAAGGCTTATAAGCTCTCTTACTTCGTCTCAACAAACGGCCGCTAATACTTTAGGCTTTACAGTAAATATTCCTGATGCTACCAATTCGGTGCTTATGCAGAATGGAGGAACATTAGGAGGTGTAACCGGAAGTAATACCAAGACCATTGCCGTAGAAAATCTTCCAACGGATGCCATTACGACATCTAATGAGGGTGATCACTTTCATGAAACGGGAGAAGAAGGAAGATACTATGATAATCCAGACTTTAAAACTATAGGAGATTCTTTAGTTAGACATTATACTTTGAATCAAAATTCAAACGTAAGCGGTGGAAGTACAGATGCTGTAAAAACGTCCGCTAATGGATCACATTCACATACTATTCAGCTTAATAACGCATCTCAGGCTGGTCTGGACGTAACTCCTAAATCATTAAGCGTCAACATGTTTATATATCTTGGGTTATAAGGGTAAAATTAAAATATAAAATTAAAAAGAAATGAAAAAAATACTATTGCAAACAGTTTCAGCTTTAACAGCGTTGGGAGCTATTATAGATACTCATTATGGAATGTTAGAAGAATTAGGCATAAGCTCAGGAGTTTCCGCATGGATAAAGGCTGCTGGAATTGTATTAACCGCCGTGCTTCCTTCTGTTGTTGGAAAGAGTGGAAAAAGAAATAGATTATCC
Organism: Chryseobacterium sp.; assembly: GCF_041914225.1. GTDB lineage: Bacteria > Bacteroidota > Bacteroidia > Flavobacteriales > Weeksellaceae > Chryseobacterium. Next base: position 4,108 of record NZ_JAYSDT010000019.1, on the reverse strand, counting down.
AGATCTAATAAAAATAAAGGAGGAGACGGAGCCGTGCTTCCAAATCAAGGGTTATAATGGTCAAGTTAAGCGAAACTCCATTATTGTTGCTGCTGATTTTCACATTGGTGTATGCTGTAATTGGTGATCCTTCTAACAACCTGTGGAGTGGTTTCTATTTTGTAATTAATTACAGCATACTGCTTATGCTTTTCTTTCAGAATAAAAGCAGGCTAATTCGGAAAATAGGTATATCTCTTTCTGTATCCCTGCTTATATTTTCTTTTATGAAGTTTTTTATGGAATGGAACTATGATAGGGAGTACAATATTGTCCCTTTTATCATATCCATAGTAGGTATAATTTTAATTGAGAAAAGAAATGGCAGAGTTTAAAGAGAAATTATTTGATGGTGTAACTTATCTATTTACTGGGGCGGGAATAATAGCTAACTGGGAGTCATGCGAAAAGTTTATACTATTTGTTGGTGGTTGTATTCTACTCGCTCTACAGATAAGACTTCATTTGTTAAAAATAAGAAACGAAAGAAAGGACAAAAACAGATAACATGAAAACAATAGCGCAGTACATTTCAAAATACGGAATTCCGAATGAAACAGGGAAAGGGTATCTTGTATCTATTGATCTTCCATATCCAATGCGGATTGCGTGGGATGTCGAAAAATCAGTAAAAAAAATATCCTGTCACAAAGATATTGCTGAACCTTTAAAGACTGTTCTTAATGACCTTTTGAGTGTTTACGGCTATGATAGGATAAGGGAATTAGGTATTGACCTGTACGGAGGGTGTTTTAATTTTCGAAAAATGCGTGGTGGGTCAAGTTATTCCGTTCATTCGTGGGGGCTCGCAATAGATTTAGATCCTGAAAGAAACCAATTAAAAGAGACTTCCCAAACCGCAAGATTTGCCCGGCCAGAGTATAGGCCGATGATTAATATTTTTTATAAGCACGGCTTTGTCAGTCTTGGTCGTGAGAAAAATTACGACTGGATGCACTTTCAATGGGAGAAGTTTTAAATAATCCCAATTCTAATTATGGCAAATTCGACATAGTTAGGAATACTCATGTATTCTCCAATAAAGAATCCTCCGGGAAAATTTCTCAAAATGAAGCATAGAATAATATCTATTTTTATTTAATTATTTTAAATCTATTAATTATTTTACTTACTTTGTAAAATTAAAATCATCAAAATGAAAAAACATTTATTATTGATCCTGGGGATTATTCCTTCTATAGCATTTAGTCAAACAATTGGCGCTTTTATTGCTCCGGGAGAATTTAGAGAGTTTATGAGTCATAATCTTGGAGCAGACACAAATCTTGATCCATTAAGTCTTTCTCAGGGAATTCACGGAGCTAAATACCAGTGGGGGAATAAAAATCCTATTCTAACTCAGGCGCAAGATCAGGCAAACAGTGGTTCTATTGTGGGATGGAATACTACTCCTGCTCTAGATAATTCTTGGATGGATGGGACAAAAACAGCAAATGACCCTTGCCCTGATGGCTTCCGTGTGCCAACAACAATAGAATGGCAAGGAGTTATAGATAATAATACCAAGACATACATTGGATCTTGGACTAGTGGTCCTGATAATTATGATAGCGGAATTAAATTTGGAGACTTTCTATTATTACCCGCTTCTGGGCAACGCCTAAGTACTTTTGGTCAGCTTGATTTAAGGGGAGGTAATGGGAACTATTGGAGTAGCAGTATAGGAAGTAGTATATATGATGCATATTATTTAAACTTTGCTAATTCTCTTACTCAAATTATACATAGAAGACGCTCTCATGGTAATAGTGTACGTTGTATTAAGGAATTGCCGATTCTTTCTACTCAAGATATTAACAAAAATAAAAGCTTAGGGATTTTTTTATATCCTAATCCAGCTAATTCAGAGTTCTCTATTACGCAAACCGGTGCGTCTAAAAAAGGTCTAGGGAAAGTTAAAGTAGAAGTTTACGACTTATTGGGGAAACTTTTACTTAAGGAAGAGGATAAAGAAAAAGTTTCGGTTAACAGCCTGTCTAATGGTGTGTATTTAGTGAAAATATCAACCGCCGACGGAAAAACTCAAACTGAAAAGCTTGTAATTGAAAAATAAATTATCTTAAAATAATTAAAAATTTTCTATGAACTTGTTTAAAGTTTTCTAATGAAAATACAACAAAAAGTTAAGAGATGTAAATCTTTCCAATGCTTTTCTTTGGTTTCATAGCGGATTAATAATGAACTTGTTTAAAGTAAAAAGAAAGAATTTTTAATATATTTAATATATTTTTTTTCATCATTTGCGTTTTAACCCCCTGATATTGCGGGAGGTTTTGGTTTACAGATAACCAACTGTGCTTTTATTTTTTTTTCATACATTTGGAAATACAATCTAATTCTAAAACAAGATTATGAGCGAGATTGTACAACTCAAAATTATTTTAAAAGGGACAAAGCCTCCTATTTGGAGAAGATTACTTATAGAGAATACAGCTACATTCGAAAACCTTCATTATGCTATACAAATGGCTATGGGATGGGAAAACAGTCATCTTTATGAATTTGTGATTGATAAGCAAAATACGATTACAGAATTAGATACGGATACGATGGATGATGATATGCCATCAGCCAAGAAAGCCACCCTGAGAAAAAAAAAGACTATTTAGAGTGGCTTGGGAGTGAATATGATCTTAAATATTTTGATAAAGAGCAAGTCAACCAAAATTTGTCAATGATATAAATTACTAAATTCCAATACTATATTTTTCTAATGCAATTTAGCCCTGAATTATCAGGGCTATTTTATTTTAAATGCAAATATCAATATTTTTGTTTTTTTCAACTTGCTGCATTTCGTAATCTACTGCATATATTTTTGTGGTTTTTTCGTTCGTATGTCCTGCAAGTTCTTTTGCTGTTGCAATACCATATACATTTGCAACGAGATTCAAATAAGAATATTTTAAAGCATATCCTGTTATCTTTAATCCCGCTTTTCTTAAATATTTTGCCGAAAGATCATACAGGCTGTTTGCTTTAACAGGTACATCATTTGGCAGCTGATTATGACTAAACAAATATTGTCCTGGTTTTGCTCTATCATAAATTATTTTCCAATATTTGAAGGAATTTAGATTGATAGCTCGCATTGCTCTTGTATGTTTACCACCTTTTAAAAGGTGAATCCAAAAAATACTTTTTTCAAGCTCAACATCTTCTTTTTTTACTTTTGCCATTTCTTCAAACCTACATCCTGAAAATAAAAATATGTATAAAAACATGTAAACATTAAGATTCATGTGTTGTATTGAATGGAATTTATTCCAATCTTCTTGTGTTCTGATAATTTCTTTTTTCGCAGATTCATGTGGTAACTTTGATATACCTCTTACAAAATTTACTTGGAAAATATCAAGTTCCGTAAAAAACGTAAAACATGCCGACAAGTGAGATTTTGTTTTATTGATCCGGTAATTACTATGTTTATCATTTTTCATATAAAGAAGTAACTGTTTAATATCACCTTTTGTAATGTCTTTAATTTGCTTCATGTGTAATCCCAGCTTAGTAGCATATTTTGTGATATGTTTCATTGAATTTTCCATATCTGTTCTGGTGGTTTCAACACAATCTTTAGATTCAATACAAATGTTACAAGCTGTCAAAAATAAAGTAGATGGATTTACCAAATTTAAACCAGAATTATCATTATATTCTTTCGTTTTAGGGTTATATCCTCTTTCCAGCATATAAATTTCATCTTCAATAAGGCGCTTTGTTTCTTGCACTCTTAAAGCATGATCTTTTATGTGGTTCATGCCTTTGAACGTGGCTTCTTGTTCAACTCCTTTTGGATCAATAAATATGTAACGAACAATCCAATTTTTCAACACAGATTTTTTTGAAGTCTCCCAATTTTTGGGATAAACCTTCATGTTAGAATAAGATTTCATTTTTGCACGATTTTTTGCACGATTGAAATCTGACGAGAATAAAAACAGAATTTAAAAACTCTGCAAACCTTTTGTGGAAGAGGGTTTGCAGAGAATGTTGTACCCAGGACCGGGATCGAACCGGTACTCCTAAGAACTGGTGTTTGAGACCA
>NZ_JAYSDT010000018.1:5574-79990 GCF_041914225.1 Chryseobacterium sp. | reverse complement strand
ACTGAGAATGAGCTGCGTTTAGGAATGAAAATCTGTCCATTATTACAGTTTATCTATTTATTAAAATTTATTTGTAGAATTAATCTTCAAATTTAATAAAAAAAACCGACTTAGAACAGTCTGAAACCGTTAAAAAAACTTAAGAAAAAATAAATTAAAAAAAAATTACTTATATACTGATAATGAGAGCTTAACATTCACATCTTGTCCATCCATCGGACGTTCAATAAAGGTCTGGCGGATATCTCCGAAGCGCATCTCGTCTTTTTTGGCTTTCTGAATGAGTTGCTGAATTGCCCGAATTCGCCCCTCGTAGTTTCCTTTGTAATAAATTACATAATTTTGAGACGGATTTACGGTCCTAAAATTGAAGTTATTGTCAGACACTCCGATTTTCTTAGAAAGTGGAATTCCGAGAAAATAAGAAACCTCTTTGTCTTTGAAGTTATCTGCGTCAGTAATCAGGATCGGATATCCGAATTCGTCATCTCTTTTTCCAAGGTCCATCGTTACGAAATTATAAACTTTATTATAGTTCATCACGATATTTTTGTAAAGCGCATCTTTCTTGTTTGAAGTACTCACATTGATGCCCAGCAACAATTTGTTTTCTTCGTTTTCCACCATCAAACTGTCGTATTTTATTGCTGCCATCTGGTTGTCTTTTTCCACTTTATTCCCTAAAGAGTTTTTAAGATTCACCATACTTTTGTTGATATTTTCAGCAAAACGGTCCTCCGTCCAGAAGTTTTCCACTCTTTTCCAGACAGGAAGTTTCGGGGTATGTACGTACCAGATGATTTTTGTTTTTTCCGCAGAAACAGGCTTAAATTTAACGTCCACCAGCGTCGGATTTTCGTTTTCATCCTCAAAAAGCTGATATTTCAGGGTTTTATTAAGGTTCTCATATCTGATGAACATTTCTCCGTCAGTATCATTTTTACGGTCTACATAGCTGATGGCACTTCCCTGTCCTTCATATGGCATATAATAATCAATATCTATAGAGGGTGAGCTGGTAAAAAAATTATTCCATCTTGTAAAATTCTGAAGGTTGTTAAACTGGGCAAAAACCTTATCCACAGGATAATCAATCTCTTTTTCAATCGTGAAGTTTTTACTTTCGTCCACAAAATAATACATGGAAGCAGCATAAGCTCCTCCCAAAAGGATAATAATTACCGTTAAGATTTTAAAAATACGCATCGCACAAAAATAATACAAATAAAAAGAGTGAACAATATGCTGATCACTCCAATGATATGTTTAACAATAATTAACTGGTTAATGGCTGGAAGCGGGATGAGGGAAGCTGGAAGTTACTAGTCGACAAGTAATTACTAATTCTTTTTTAATTAAAAATATCAAGTCTTATTCAATAAACCTGAATTTATATAAAGAGGTTACTTTTCTATTTCTGGCCTTAATAACTTCCTGCATCCATCTTCCAGCATCCAACTTCCTTACTTTTACCCGATGTGTGTTCCCGGAGCAATGACAGCGCCTTTCTTCACAACCACAATCCCATCCTGAACAGAATAGGTTCCATAATCTCCATCCGGAATGTGTTTTCCGCCGATGATTTTCACATTGTCGCCAATATAACAGTTTTTATCAAGGATTGCTTTTTCTATATAGCAGTATTTTCCGATTCCCATATTCGGACGTCCTCCTCTGTCATTGATGACAATTTCTGTCGTATTCTGGTAGAAATCAGCTCCCATAACATAGGAATTCACGATGGTACTTCCTTTATCAATTCTGGTTCTGTTTCCAATCACGGAATTTTCAATTTTGTCTGCCATAATGATACATCCATCTCCAAAAACAGCTTTACTTACATATGAACCGTTGATTTTTGACGGTGGAAGCATTCTCGCTCTGGTATAGATTGGTGATGAAGAGAAAAGGTTAAACTGCGGCAGGTCCAGGCAAAGGTCAAGATTGGCTTCGTAGAAAGATTCTATGGTTCCGATATCTGTCCAGTAGCCTTCATACTGATAGCTTAATGTTTTATATTTCCCGATGGAACTTGGAATGATATCTTTTCCGAAATCATCGCCCGCTCCTTCTTCAAACATCTTTTTAAGGATATTCTTGGTGAAGATATAAATTCCCATGGAAGCAAGGAACTCTTTTCCTGCATGTTTATTCTCATCCGAAACTTCAGATTTCATGCCTTCCAGCATATCATAACCTGGCTTTTCATAGAAAGAGGTAATATTTCCTTCGTCATCGGATTTTAAGATACCAAAACCTGTAGCATCTTTTGCGTTAACGGGAATAGTAGCAATGGTAAGATCTCCTCCGTTTTCAATATGAAAATCCAGCATTTCCCTGAAATCCATCTGGTAGAGCTGATCTCCTGAAAGAATAAGGATATAGTTATAATCATATTTTTCAAGGTGCTTCATAGACTGGCGTACAGCATCAGCAGTTCCCTGATACCAGCTGTCATTTTCCACATTCTGCTCGGCTGCAAGAATATCGACAAAGCCTTTGCTGAAAATATCAAAGTGATAAGAATTCTTGATATGTGAATTGAGGGAAGCAGAATTAAACTGCGTTAACACCAGAATTTTATTCAGTCCTGAGTTCAGACAGTTTGAGATAGGAATATCCACCAGTCTGTATTTTCCTGCAATAGGAACAGCCGGTTTTGATCTGGTATACGTTAACGGGAATAATCTTGTTCCTCTGCCTCCTCCTAAAACAATAGAGATTACATTTCGATTCATAAATATCTTGCGTTTTATTTTATTAAGTTTACTGTTCTGTTCTTAGTGTTTACTGCTACTTTAAAGCATTCTTTGTTTTCATATTGGAGTTCGTTTTTATAAACAGTCACCCGAAAATCATCTTTATCATTCAGTACTGAAATCTCTTTATCCAGGTTATAGATTTCAATATTATATTTTTTAAGCTCATTCCTGAAGGAAGGATTTGTAATAAGCACATCCATTACATCAGCGCTCTTCATTACAAAGTCATCGACATCTTTACGATACTTTTCTTTCCAGCCTTTCCCATATTTTCTTTCTATTGCAGCATAAGTCCTTTTATTAAGAGCATCTATCCTTTTCATTTCGTCACGTTCTACCAGACAACCAGCGACAGAGTAATGCTTTATTTTCCATTTTTCGGAAATGCCAGCCATTGCTTCATACTTTTCCATTGCCGGAAGACCGTAGCCATAGATCCAATAATAACCTCCATGATAGCTTCCCCTGTCTTCTTTACAGGAAAACAGCATAAGCATTACCAGGGAAAGAAAGCTGAAAATCTTCACGATATCAGCTATTATATAAAGCTATGTATTTTTCTGCAGATTTCTCCCATGCAAAATCAAAATTCATGTTGGCATGGATAAGATCTTCCATAACCCCTTTTTGATTATAAATCGCCATTGCCCTGTTCATGGCATGTACAACATCATCTACCCCCGGATAAGTAAAGTTCAGTCCTGCACCTCCTGTTGAAATATCTTCCACCGTATCTCTAAGCCCTCCTGTATATCTTACCACAGGAACAGTCCCGTATCTCATAGAATACATCTGATTCAGTCCGCATGGTTCTACCCTTGAAGGCATCAGAAGAAAATCTGCCGATGCATAGATCTTATGGGAAAGATGTTCTTTATATCCGAGATCCAATGCAAAATTGGTGTACGTATAATCATATTCTTTCAGCTTATTCTCAATATAGGTATTCCCTGAACCGAGAATCATGATATTCAAAGCGCCATAACTCTGCTTGATACTTCGCCATACAACATCCGGCAGCAGATCTGCTCCTTTCTCCGTAGCGAATCTTCCGATAAAGGCAAATAAAGGAAGTTCGGGTTTCAATCCATATTCTTTACAGAGGTTTTCTTTATTTTTTTTCTTTTGAGCTACTGCATTTGTAATGTTAAAATTAAAATCCAGCATCGGATCGGTTTCCGGGTTCCAGACTTCTGTGTCAATTCCATTGATGATTCCATATGCCTTTCCGAATTCCTGACGCACCAGGCTTTCGAGTCCGCGGAAGCTTATGAAAAGTTCCTCCAGATATCCTTCCGAAACGGTGGTAAAAGCATGGGCACATTTGATCATACTGGCCAGAGGATTCATCAGTCCGTTCCAATCCATCAGTCCCCATTGGTATGCATCGAAAGAAGGCATATACTGTGCCATTGTCCAGCTCATCATGCCCTGGTATTCGCCATTATGAATCGTTCCTATTGTTTTTGCTCCTTTTAAGAATTCAAATTCATAACAGTTTTGTATCATAAAAGGAACCAGACCGGTATGATAATCATGGCAATGCAGTACATCAGGACGGATTTTCATCGCAGACAGCCAATGTAATACGCCATGCTGGAAAGCCAGAAACTGAAAACTTTCATCCTGGTAGCCATAAGGGTTGTCCCTGTCCAGTAATCCGGGAATTCTTACCATATACAGCTCAAATCCCAGAACATTTGTCTTTTCTTTCAATACCTGAACCTGCAGCATATTAGCTCCCTGATGAATAAACCCGTCAAAAACCAGATCAAATTCATGATCATATACGAAGGATTTGTTGTACCAGGGCATTACCACCTTCGCTTCTACTCCTTCTATTTTATTCTGATATTTTGGAAGTGCTCCAACCACATCTGCCAGGCCACCAACTTTTGCGACAGGATAGCATTCTGTACTTAAATGATAAACAACCATTCTTTATCTCTTATGTTTAATTCTGTGTAATTTATATTTTTTATCTTTCTTCTGACGTAAAACAATTCCTGCCAATGGTGGCAGCTTCACGGTCATTGTTTTTGTATATCCTCTCCATTCTTCATACTTCTCATCCAGTATTTCAGGTTCTACCCCGCTGCCGCTGTATTTTTCATCATCCGAATTCAAAATCACTTCCCAGTGGGTGCCTGCAGGAATCCCGATTTTATAATCCAGTACTTTCGGAGCCAGATTTAAAACCACCATCATAATATCGTCTCTTTTTTTTCCTTTCCTCAGATAAATGTATACTGAATTTTCAAGATCATCCGCTTCCACCCACTCAAATCCGTTTCTGTCAAACTGATTTTCATAAAAGGCAGTTTCCGATCTGTAAAGGTGATTCATATCTTTAACAAGTTCCTGCATTCCTTTGTGAACAGGATATTTCAGCAAATGCCAGTCGAGGCTTCTGGTAAAATTCCATTCACTGGTCTGCCCGAATTCGTCCCCCATAAAAAGCAGCTTGGCTCCGGGATGGGTATACATATATACATATAAGGTACGCAGGTTGGCAAATTTCTGCCATTCGTCACCTTTCATTTTATAGATAAGACTTGCTTTGCCGTGTACCACTTCATCATGTGACAAAGGCATCATATAATTTTCATTATACATATACATGGAAGCAAATGTCAGCTTATGGTGATGGAATTTTCTGTTCTCAAAGTCTTCTTTAAAATAATCCAGCGTATCATGCATCCAGCCCATCATCCATTTCATACCAAAACCCACGCCACCGTCATGAACAGGCTTGGTAAGCATAGGAAAATCTGAACTTTCTTCAGCAATAGTTATGATATTATCTCCGAACTCCTTATAAACAGCGGTATTGAATTCCTGCAGAAAAGCTTTGGCTTCAAGGTTCACATTCGTTCCATATATATTAGGCTCCCATTCTCCTTCATTCCTTGAATAATCCAGATGGAGCATTGAAGTCACCGCATCTACGCGTAATCCGTCAGCATGGTAACGATCCAGCCAGAACATGGCGTTTGAAATCAGAAAAGATTTAACCTCATTTCTCCCATAGTTGAAAATATGTGATTTCCAATCGGGATGAAAGCCTTTTCTCGGATCTTCATGCTCATACAGGTAGGTACCATCAAAACGGTGAAGACCATTAGCATCTCCCGGAAAATGAGACGGAACCCAATCCAGAATAACTCCTATTTCATTGTTGTGAAGCTCATCAATCAGAAACATCAGATCCTGCGGCGAGCCAAAACGTGAAGTAGCGGCATAAAAACCGGTAATCTGATATCCCCAGCTGGGCTCGTAAGGATATTCCATCACAGGCATGAATTCCACGTGGGTAAACCCCATTTCCCTGATATAGGGCACCAGCTTTTTGGCAATATCCCGGTAATTCAGAAAGCGGTCAGGATAATCCCCGTCTCTTACCCACGAACCCAGATGCAGTTCATATACAGATAAAGGAGCTTCCAGTCTGTTTCTTTCCCAACGTTGGTCCATCCATGCCTGATCATTCCATTCATACCATGTAGTAGAAACCAGAGAAGCCGCCTGAATATTCTGTTCCCAGCTCAATGCATAAGGATCACTTTTTTCCAGAATTTCTCCGCCCTGTGTTTCAATAGCATATTTATATAAGGTACCCCAGGTTAATCCTTCAATAAACCCTTCCCAGATCCCGGATCCGTCCCATCTTGGAAACAGGATATGATCTTTATGATTCCAGTTGTTGAAATTTCCGATCACGGAAACTTTCTTTGCATTAGGTGCCCATACGGAAAAATATACTCCTTTTACGCCATCCTTTTCTGCCGAATGTGCACCAAATTTACCATACAGCTTATAATGCCTACCTTCTTTAAAAAGATACACATCATGATCGGTGAAAAGCGTGTAGGTTTTAACAGAATTCATCAAGATCAGTTTGTATTTATATTTTCCCTGAAACTACGAAAAATACCGGCAACAGTGATTAATTATTCATCAAATATTTATCAACTGAATTTTGGTTTTCGTCTATCTATCAAATATATCATTTTTTACCTCACATTTTTTATGATTCCAAAACAATCTTTTTATAAATTTAACATCAACATTTATTAAACACATACGATGAGGTTTGAACTTTATACAGAAGAAAAAGACGACAGGCCGGTTTTTATCACCGGAAATTTCAACAGCTGGAACCCTAAAGATTACAATTTTCAGCTTAAGCAACTTGACCCCGCCAGCTATTTTATAGAAATTGAAGATCAGAATCTTCCCGAAGATATTGAATACAAATTCACAAAAGGCGGCTGGGAGAATGTGGAACTGGATCAGTACGGAAAAATCACTCCCAACCGGAAAGCGAAAAAAAGCTCCGGAAAAACTTCTGATACTGTAGAAAAATGGAGATTAAACTGGGGACCGTTCAAAGAAGAGTATTTTCCTACTGCAGAAGTTATTTCGGAAAATTTTTATATTCCACAGCTTGACCGTTACCGCAAAGTCTGGGCACTTCTTCCTTATGACTATCATACTACAGATAAACGATATCCTGTTTTATATCTTCAGGATGCACAGAATCTGTTCAACGAAGGGAGCGGCTATGGCAACTGGGAAATTGATAAAAAACTATCCATCCTTGCGGAATACGGACGGGGCGACCTTATTATTATAGCCATAGAACACGGCAGCGAAGAAAGAATTAAAGAATATATTTTTGATAATGATCATGTGGCCAATGGTTCTGAAGGTAAAAAATACATCCGCTTTATTGCAGATACTTTAAAACCTTATGTGGACGAAAATTACAGAACCAAAAAAGACCGCGACAATACCGGAATCGGAGGCAGTTCATTGGGAGCATTGATCAGCATATACAGTGGATTTCTTTATCCTGAGGTGTATTCTAAGCTATTGATATTCTCTCCTTCCCTTTGGGTAGAACCGAATAATAATTTTCCAATGATGAATTTCAGAGTTCCTTTTAAAACAAAAATTTATCTTTACGGCGGTGGTCAGGAAGGATCCAAAATGGTCAAGAGAATTCATATTTTTGAAGAATATCTGAAAAGATGGGAAGAAAAAAAGCTTTTCGATTTTGAATTTAAAACCAATATTAACCCTGAAGGCACCCACAATGAATTTTACTGGTCACAGGAATTTCCAAGAGCTATTGAATGGCTGTTCTATGACAATACGGAAAACCCTGTGGAAGTAAAACCACAGCAACAAAGCATTAAAAACTAAACATATAACTGCCGTAGAAAATTCATGCTGATCAGAATACAATGAAGACAACGGTTGTATGACTTAGAAATATAATATCTATTTATGAAATTAATCAATAAAAAAAACAAAAACTACACTCAGATTTTTCAATTATTTACAGAGGAAGAGTGGACAAAAACAAGTAAAAATTTCAATAAAAACATTTCCACTTTTTTCACAGGAAAGAAGTATGAAGTTTTTGTCAATGCTCATGAAGAAGGAATCACCTATTTTATCGGACTGGGAAAATCTGCCTTACAAAATTTCGAAATTCAGCAGGTTGCAGCAAAGTTTTCGCAAACCTATAAAGAAAAACTTCAGGCAGTTCCTACATTGGCACTGGCTGATTTCATCAATGAAAAACAATTTGAGGAATTTGTAAAGGGGCTTCTGGCCGGAACTTACAACTACCCTTTTGATAAAAAACATACTTTCTGGAATACAAAATTTGAATTGCACTTTGAAAATTTAAGCCAGAAAAAACTAGACCATATCAGCCAGAAAACAGAAGCGTTGATTAATGGGCAGACTGCCTGCCAGGACTGGCTCAACAAACCGGCCAATCTGAAAAAACCGGATATATTAAGTGCATACCTGAAGAATCTGGCTAAAAAATATGAACTGAAATATACTGCTTTCAACAGAAAGAAATGTGAAGAGCTCGGATTAGGTGCTTATCTTTCTGTCAATCAGGGAAGCGCTTATGACGCTGCGTTTACGATTCTGGAATATAAAACTACCGTTAAGAATGCCAAAACTTTCGGGCTGGTAGGAAAATGTATATTGTTTGACACCGGAGGTATATCAATAAAAAGCTCTGCCAATCTGCATTATATGAAATCTGATATGGGAGGTGCTACAGCGGTGTTGGGAACATTGATCTATGCTGCTGAAATGAAACTTCCCGTGAACATTATTGCTGTTCTGCCTATTACAGACAATGCTGTTTCTGAGAAGGCTCTCCTTCCAAGTGACGTCATCACAGCTTATAACGGAAAAACCATTGAAGTGCTTGATACTGATGCGGAAGGCAGATTAATTCTTGCAGACGGATTATCTTATCTTGCTAAAAATTACAAAACAGATTTACTTATCGATCTGGCTACTTTAACGGGAAGTTCTGTCAGAATGTTCGGAGATACCTGCGCTGCCATGTTCTCTAATAATGAGGAACTGAAAAACCATCTGATAAAAACCGGAGATCAAACCAATCAAAGGGTATGGAATCTTCCTTTATGGGATGTCTGGAAAGACGATATTCAGTCTGATGTAGCGGACATGAAGAACATCTCTCTCAAGCCTGTAGGAGACTGCGTTATTGCCGCTAAATTTTTAGAGCAATTCATTGAAAACCATCCTAAATGGGCTCATCTTGATATTGCAGGAGTAGCCTTTGGAGCTGTGGGATATGCTAAGGAAAAAGCAGCAACCGGTTTTGGAGTTCAGCTGCTCGCGAATTTAATTGAAAATTATCACTAAAAATTAGTTTTTTACAAAAAAACTCTGTATAATTGATTAGTGAATTTTCAAAACCGCACGATATTACATTTTTTAGTATTAATAAAATAATAAACAAATGCTTTTATTTTTGAAAATTCACTAAATCTTTAAAAACATTATATGGAGAAGAAAACTATCGTATGTATTTCGTGCTATTACAAAGGTTATGATTTTATGGACGAGATGAAGAAGCTCGGCAATAAAATTATTCTGGTAACCTCTGAAAATCTCAAAGAGAAAAACTGGCCATGGCACGCTATTGATGAGGTGTTTTACATGCCTGAGCTTAAACCGTCCGTATGGAATCTGGAGCATCTGATTCAGGGATTTTCCCACCTAATGAAGACCCGCAAAGTAGATGCTGTAGTAGCTCTGGATGATTATGATGTTGAAAAAGCTGCATTAATCAGAGAAACATTCCGTATTCCCGGGATGGGACAAACTACACACCGATATTTCCGGGATAAGCTGGCTATGCGGCAGAAAGCAAAAGATTCCGGGATCAGTGTTCCCGAATTTACAGCTGTGTTCAATGATCATGAAGTAGATGAATTTACGGACCGTGTACCCGCTCCGTGGGTATTAAAGCCGCGTTCCGAAGCATCGGCATCGGGGATTAAGAAAATAACGTCCAAAGAGCAGCTTCTTGAAGCCCTGGAAACTCTTGGAGAAGAACGTCATCTTTTCTTACTGGAAAGTTTTAAACCCGGAGATGTTTACCATGTAGACAGCCTTACTTTTAATAAAAAAATCGTATTCACCTCAGCATCAAAATATCTGGCTCCTCCAATGCAGGTTTCCCATGAAGGTGGTGTTTTCAGATCCAAAACTTTAGGAAGATATTCTGAAGAGTTCAAAGCATTGGAAGAAATAAATGCCAGAGTCCTTTCCAACTTCGGGCTTGTTAACGGAGCCACCCATACAGAATTTATCCGAGGGAAAGAAGACGGAAAGTGGTATTTCCTTGAAACCTCCTCAAGAGTGGGCGGCGCCCATATTCCGGATCTGGTAGAAGCATCCAGCAGCATCAATATATGGAGAGAATGGGCTAAAATTGAAGATGCCCTTCTGAGAGGTAATGATTACAGCGTTTCTCCACCCACAGGATACTATTCAGGATTGATTGTAGCCCTGATTAAAGATAAAGAACCGGACTATACCCATTTTGAATGTGAAGAAGTTGTCAAGTTCCTTCCCATAGATTATCATGTCGGGATTGTTTATAAATCAGGAGATCCTTCTGTTGTGCAGGACAGACTTGATTCTGCGGCAGAAATGATCCATGCAGATATGCTGAATATCCTTCCTCCCAAAAGCAACAAACTGAGCTCTTAAAAATGAAGCGTAACATTGATGTTCAAAATGTTATTGAATTCATAATATACAATCTGATCCCAGATTCTCTGCTAAAATGTAATTTAGAAAAGATAAAACCCAACAAGGAAAATGCCTCACATAGAACATACAGACTATTATTCAAACATACTGGGAACAAGTCTCAAGGTAGAAGTAACCGGGCATTACGGCTACCCTATCATCATATTCCCTACTTCCCAGGGACAGTATACCCAGAATCATGATTTTCATCTTAACGGAAGCATCAACTGGTTTATAGAACAGGGAAAAGTAAAACTTTACAATGTACAGACCATCGACAGCTGGAGCTTTTATGATGATAAGATATCTCCGCAGCAAAGAATAAGAAACTATGAACGGTATGTACAGTTTCTGATTCAGGAATTCGTGCCTTATATCCAAAAACTCCACAAAACGCATCGTGTGGCAGTTGCCGGAGCGAGTTTCGGAGGATATCATGCTGCTAATTTTGCTTTCAGGTTTCCGGATGTGGTTTCTCATCTGTTTTGTCTTTCGGGAGCCTTCAGTATAAGGAATTTTATGGACGGTTATTCTGATGATCTGGTATATTTCAACTGCCCAAGGGAGTTTGTCCGGAATGATGAGGCCTGGAAATACAAGCATATGCATATTGTACTGAGCACTTCAGACCAGGATATCTGCAAAGACAAAAATGTTGAAATGGCTGAAATCCTCAGGATAAAAGGCATAGACTTCTGGTATGATGAAAGAAAATGGATCGGTCACGACTGGCCTTTGTGGAGAATGGTTTTCCCTACCTTTATTGGAGCCTTTTTCTCTTAAAATGAAGCAATAAAAAGACAAATAGAAAAAATATTACACCCACCTTAAAAACAAAAATTATGACAAAAAAAGTAGGAATTCTTTTCGGTATGGAAGACACTTTTCCCTGGGTATTTATAGACAAAGTGAATGAACTGGGAGGTGGAGAAATCATAGCTGAACCCGTTATTATAGATAAACTGGAACAGGGTGCAGATTATGGCTATGCAGTGATTATCGACAGAATTTCACAGGACGTTCCCTTTTACAGAGCTTATTTAAAAAATGCTGCGCTTAACGGTACCTATGTGATCAACAATCCGTTCTGGTGGAGCGCTGACGAGAAATTTTTCAACAATGCCCTGATGTCCAAACTCGGAATTCCACTTCCTAAAACGGTTTTGCTTCCGTCGCATGAAAGACCGGATAATACTTCAGAAACTTCATTCAGGAACCTGAAATTTCCGCATGACTGGGAGTATATCTTCAATTATGTAGGGTTTCCTGCTTATATGAAGCCTCATGACGGAGGAGGCTGGAAAAACGTGTACAGAGTGGAAAATCCTGATGATCTCTGGAACAAATTAGGGGAAACAGAACAGCTGGTTATGATGGTACAGGAAGAAATTATCTTTGATGATTATTACAGGGTTTACTGCCTGGGTAGAAAATATGTTCATATTATGCCATATGAACCGAGAAATGCACCACATTTAAGATATGCCACTACCCATAAAACAGAGGGAAAGGAGCTTGAAAAACTCCTGAAAACCATTCATGACTATACCATTACCATGAATGAGGCCCTGGGATATGATTTCAATACGGTAGAGTTTGCGGTAAGAGACGGTATCCCTTATGCGATTGATTTCTGTAATCCCGCTCCTGACGCAGACAGAAACTCTGTAGGGGAAGAGAATTTTGCATGGATCATAGAACACGCTGCAAAACTGGCTATAGAAAAAGCTAAAGAATATATTCCGGGAAAACCCAATATTGCCTGGGGAACCTTTGTGAAAGATTCCATTAAATAATTTTGAAAAGAATTAAAAAACACAAAATAAATGCATCATCAGTTTACTATTGGAATTGAAGAAGAATATCAGATCATTGATGTGGAAAGCAGAGATCTGGTTTCTCACGTTTCAAAAATCATTGAAGGCGGCAAAGCGGTTTTAAGTGAAAATTTAAAGCACGAAATGCACGAATCCATGATTGAAATGGAAACGGGAATCTGCCAGAATATTCAGGAGGCCAGAGCTGAATTAACAAATTTAAGACGTCATCTTATCAATATCGCCCACGAGCAGGGATTGCGTGTTTCCGGAGGAGGCACCCACCCATTCTCTCATTGGTCGGAAAATAATATCACCCAGGGAGAAAGGTATATTAAAATCGTGGATGATATGGGAGATGTTGCCCGTGAAAACCTTATTTTCGGGCTGCATGTTCATATTGGAATTCCCAACCGTGAAGAAGGGGTAAGAATCCAGAATGTGATGCGTTATTTTCTTCCTCACGTCTATGCACTTTCTACCAATTCACCTTTCTGGATCGGAAGGTATACAGGTTTTAAATCTTACCGTCAGGAAATCTTCGTCAAATTCCCGAGAACTGGTATTCCGAGTTATTTTAACTCTCTGGCAGAATTCGACAGCTATGTAGATCTTCTGGTAAAAACCGGTACCATAGACAATGCCAAGAAAATCTGGTGGGATTTACGGGTGCATCCGTTCTACCCTACAATTGAGTTCAGAATCTGTGACATGCCTCTGAGGATTGACGAAACCGTATGCCTTGCAGCCATTATGCAGAGCTTAGTGGCAAAAATTTATAAACTTCATCAGCAAAACCTGAGCTTCAGAAGCTACAGAAGACTGCTGCTAAACGAAAATAAATGGCGGGCTTCCAAAAGCGGTATTGAAGCACATCTGATTGATTTCGGAAAAGAAGAATCGGTTCCCTACCCACATTTATTGAAAGAACTTTTAGAGTTTATTGACGATGTGGTAGACGATCTGGGATGCCGCAAAGAAGTTGAATATGCCTGGAAAATCCTTGAAAATGGAACCGGTGCAGACAGACAGCTTCAGATCTTTAAGGAAACAGGTGATCTGACGAAAGTCGTTGATTATATGATCTCTGAAACGGAGTACGGCATAACCCATGGTGAACCGGCTTCATAATATTTTTGGTAACTTTACAAAAAATATGATGTAATGAAAGATATTCGAATTGCTCTGCTGGACATGAACAACAATCATGTGAATCAAGGTTTTAGAAACATTAAAGAGATTTCCGAAACTTTTCAGCAGAACTCTGAAGAAAATGTAGTGATCAAAACGTTTGATGTAAGGTATAAAGATGAAATGCCTGAAATTGGAGATTTTGATATTTTTATTTCTTCAGGCGGCCCTGGAAACCCGCATCGGGAAGGTCTTGCCTGGGAAGACAGATATGCTGATTTTCTGGATGCCGTTTTCGAACACAATAAATATCATGAAGATAAAAAGTACCTTTTCCTGATCTGCCATTCATTCCAGCTGGCAAGCATTCACTGGAACCTGGGAAATATCTGCAAAAGGAAGTCCTACTCTTTCGGGGTAATGCCTGTTCATAAAACAGAAGAGGGCAAAGACGAATTTTTATTCAAAAATCTTCAGGACCCTTTTTATGCGGTAGATTCCAGAGCTTATCAGTTTATTGAACCGGATCATAACCGTTTTGAAGAACTTGGAATGACTATCATGGCGATTGAAAAATTCCGTCCTCATATTAACCTTGAAAGAGCGGTAATGGCCGTTCGTTTTTCCGAAGAGATATTCGGGACACAGTTTCATCCGGAAGCCAATCCTGAATCTCTGATCGAAAATCTGAAAGACGAAAAAAATAAAGAGGCCATGATCGAAAATTTCGGTATGGAGAAATATCTTGAAACCATGGACAGAATAGATGATGAAGATAAAATTATTCTGACCAGACATCAGATTCTCCCAAGATTCCTTCAGTTTGCAAAAAAAAACATTTTGAAGAAAGCTGAAACTTTGGCTTAAAAAGATGGAAGCTGGAAGAAGGATGCTGGAAGTTAATATCGGTTAAGATTATTGATTATTGATTATTGATTATTGATTATTGATTATTCTTTTATTTATAAACTAATAATTTAAATTTCAGAATTGAGAACTTTCCTCTCCCAGCTTTCAGCTTCTTACCATATAACAATCGGGCAGCAATGCTCGATTTTTTAACATCACAAAGAAAAAAAATATGATTCCAAAATACAGAAAACAGTTTAATAAGGAGTTTTCGGATGAAAAATACAGTCAGCTCAAAGATATATTGGCAGAAAAAGGTGGTACAGCACCTGCTTTCAGAGTTTCAGAAAGTCCGATTTTTCTGACTAAAGAATTTGAGAGTAAGCTCATAGACGCCAGTGAAAGTATCATCAGCCAGATTAAGGCAATGCCGGAAGAATTGCTTCAAAAAACTATTCCTGATAACTGCAGGGTTCCCAATGATACAGATCAACCCCATTTTTTCACCATCGATTTTGGAGTCTGCAAAAGTGAAAACGGAGCCATAGAACCTCAGCTGATAGAACTTCAGGCTTTCCCTTCTTTGTATGCTTTTCAAAAAGTCTATGAAGAAACGTACTGTGAGGTTTACCCTTTTCTTTCAGAGATCAGAAACCCAATGCCTCATGAAACCTTTAAAAACTACTTAAAAGAGCTGATTGTAGGCGACGAAAACCCTGAAAATGTAATTTTGCTCGAAATTTTTCCTGAAAAACAAAAAACGTCCATTGATTTTGCGCTTACAGAGAAATTAATAGGAATTAAAACCGTATGCCTGACAAAGGTAAAGAAGGATGGACGAAAGCTGTATTATGAAAATGATGGCAAGCTTACAGAGGTCAAAAGAATCTATAACAGAGTCATATTCGATGAACTGGATAATATTCCGGATCTTACCACAGAATTTGATTTCCTGGAAGAAGTGGATGTTAAATGGATTACGCACCCGAACTGGTTCTTTAAAATCTCAAAATTTCTGTTGCCTTTATTAAAGCATCAGTTTGTTCCAAAGAGTTACTTTCTGCATGAATTTCCGGAGCATGAAAACCTTGAAAATTTTGTATTAAAACCATTGTTTTCATTCGCAGGAAGCGGAGTTAATTTAAACCCTACCCGCGAAATTACAGACTCTATTCAGGATAAAGAAAACTATATTCTGCAGAGAAAAGTGTACTATGAACCGATTTTTGAAGATATTAACGGAGATTTTTCGAAAGCAGAGATCCGTTTATTGTATATTTGGCGGGAAAATGATGAACGTCCTATTCTATTGGAAAATCTTGGAAGAATGACTAAAGCCGCAATGGTAAATGTAGATTTCAATAAAAAAGATGCCATCTGGATCGGAAGTTCGAATGCTTTTTTTGGATAATAACTTATAAAACTAATAATACATGGAAGAAACATCAACACGTTTCACAGAATTTGACAACAACGTCTCAGCACGAAGAAGAGACCTATTACCTAACTGGATTAAAGTTTTCCTATGGATCTTTTTAATCGGAGGCGCAGTAGCTGCTGTATTACTAATGGCGGGCTTTCTGATCACTAACACTTCTTTATCTTTATATGGAATGAAGGCTGATCATCCTTATTCAATGACAGGACTTTTGATCTGTTCTTTGTTTCTGTTCAAAGGTATTGTAGCCTACGGACTTTGGTTTGAACAAAAATGGGCGCCACAGGCAGCAATAGCTGATGCGATCATAGGGATTGCCATTTGTCTCATCATGATGGCCATTATCCCTTTCACCGTTCCAACGATCAGCTTTACACTTAGATTAGAACTCATTCCTTTATATTTTTATCTTAAGAAAATGCAGAGTATAAAGGCAACCTGGGAAAACTTATAGAAACAAACCTCCGACATTTCGGAGGTTTTATTTTTTTATTCTTGAAAACCACTTTAATCATAAAAAATCCACAACAAAGGAGGATAAAAAAATAACATATACGCTATATTTTCATAAGCACTATAAAAAGCTATTTAAAAAGTCCTTGCAGTATTTCAGCTTATGATAACCCAGCATACTCTTTCTTAGCATCAAAGCTGGGGCAGGCTTTATGAACATTTGGAAAATCTCTGTGTCCCTGAATTCTAGCTTTAGGAAATTTTGATTTTAATTCTCTTAAGAGCTTGACAATAGACTTTTTTTGCTCTTCCGTTCTTGTATCTTTTGGATGGTTATTTTTATCAATACCTCCAATGTATGATATATTGATAATCTGGGAATTCCACCCTGCAACTCCATTGGATACCTGATCAATTGGCAGAGTGTTTACTATTTCTCCATCAGCTTTTATCATATAATGATACCCTGGATTTTTCCATTTCAGGTTTTCCTTCCAATACCTTTTAATGCTTTCTATTTTAACATCTGGCTGTGTTGCTGTACAATGTAAAACGATGTAATTGATTGGTCTCATTGATTTCATTTTATTTATTAATGAACAAAATTAAACCCGTAAGTCCCAAAACAGTGAAGGAAAAACACCTATTTTAACTGCCGTGATTATCTCTTTTTTATGTATTTAAAATTCCAAATATTACAAAAACAGCCTGAGAACGTTATAAAAACAAAACCTCCGGAAATTCCGGAGGTTTTTCTATATATTTTTATCGTCTTCCAGCAGCTCCCGCGCCTGATATTCCTGAACCAGATCAATAGCATTGGAAATAACATCACTTAAAGCAGTGATAAATGTTCCTTCTTCTGCCATTCCTATGGCATGTTTCAATGCTTCTATTTCCTTGGGAATGATCTCATAGCTTACATCTTTTCCTGCAGCCTGCATTCCTTCAATAATCAATCCGTTAATTTCATCTTCGGTTCTTCCGCGAAGGTGCTTTTCGTTTCGGATGATGATATGATCAAACATTCTGCCTGCTATCTTTCCACATTCTCTGATATCATTATCTCTTCTGTCTCCAACACCGGAAATAATCCCGATTTTCTTGGTAGATTCAACATTTTTCAGATAATCTTCAATCGCTTCATATCCTGCAGGATTGTGGGCAAAGTCGATCAGTACTTTAAAGTTTTTGAATTTAAAAACATTCAGTCTTCCCGGAGTAAGCTGGGCACTCGGAATAAAGGTTCTCAAAGAATTGGAAATGTCTTCAATCCCGAATCCATACAGATAACTTGCGAGGCTGGCCGCCAATACGTTTTCAATCATAAATCTGGCCTTACCTTCCATCGTGATCGGGAAATCCTTTGCTTTTCCTATTCTGATTTTCCAGTCTCCTTTCTTAATGGTTACAAAACCCTCTTCATAAACGCAGGTGATCTTTCCTTCTTTGGCAAATTTTACGATATGAGGATTGTTTTCATCCATACTGAAAATCGCCACATTAGAATCAAGGTCATTCACGATCTTCATGGAATATTCATTATCAGCATTCAATACGCTCCATCCGTTCTTTTTAACGCTGTCCAGTACAACACGTTTTACCCTGGTAAGATCTTTTAAACTGTGAATGTCATTCATCCCCAGGTGATCTTCCTCAATATTGGTCAACACCCCGATATCACATTGTGAAAAGCCAAGCCCTGAACGCAGGATTCCACCTCTTGCAGTTTCCAGCACTGCAAATTCTACCGTAGGATCTTTCAGAATAAATTCTGCAGAAAGTGGTCCTGTAGTATCTCCTTTAGATAGCATGGTATTTTGAATATAGATTCCATCTGATGTTGTGAATCCCACTCTATATCCGTTACTTTTTACAATATGCGAAATAAGTCTTGTTGTGGTCGTTTTTCCATTGGTCCCCGTTACCGCAATGATTGGGATGGTAAAAGGTTTTCCCTGTGGATACAGCATATCTACCACCGGTGCAGCCACGTTTCTTGGTAAGCCTTCACTTGGTGCCAGGTGCATTCTGAATCCCGGTGCAGCATTGACTTCAATAATTGCTCCTCCACTTTCTTTTAAAGGCTGTGTAAGGTTTTCTGCCATCACATCAATTCCGCAGACATCCAACCCGATAATTTTGGAGATTCTTTCAGCCATCGTGATATTTTCCGGGTGCACCATATCTGTTACATCAATAGATGTTCCTCCCGTAGAAAGATTGGCAGTAGATTTCAGATACACCACCTCTCCCCTCTGAGGAACGGTTTCCAAAGTATACTGAAGCTTATCAAGCAATTCTAAGGTATCTTTATCTACCTCAATTTCAGTAAGGACATTTTCGTGCCCATAGCCTCTTCTCGGATCTTTATTTTCTTTTTCAATAAGCTGTTGAAGGTTTAATTCCCCATCTCCAACAACATGGGCAGGAACTCTTCTTGCCGCAGCCACCATTTTATTATTAATTACCAGGATACGGAAATCATAACCGGTAATATATTTTTCAACAATTACTTTTCTTGAATATTTCTGCGCATGCTCCAGACCTGTTTTGGCAGCCTCCCAGTCGTTCACATTAATGGAAGAGCCTTTTCCGTGGTTGCCATCCAAAGGTTTTAAAACAACCGGATACCCAATTTTCCTGATCACAGCATCTAATCCCTCTTCATCCACTACCAGATCTCCAATGGGAACGGGAATAGCAGCATCGTGAAGCATTCTCTTTGTTAATTCTTTATTGCAGGCAATATCAACGGCAATAGAACTTGTGTTTCCGGTAATCGTAGCCTGAAACCTTTGTTGGTTCACTCCGTAACCCAGCTGCACCAGGGAATTGGTTCCCAATCTGATCCATGGGATTTTTCTGGAAGCGGCTTCTTCTACAATACTTCCGGTAGAAGGGCCAAGACGGACACGTTCCCTGATTTCTTTTAACCGGTGAATACATGCATTCAAATCATACTCTTTTCCTTCTATCAATGCTTCAGCAATCTTTACAGATTCTTCTGCAGCATAAATACCTGCGTTTTCTTCAATATAATTGAATACCACATTATACACTCCCGGAGTTTTTGTTTCGCGGGTTCTTCCAAACCCTACATCCATTCCTGCAAGAGTCTGTATTTCCAGGGCGATATGCTCAATGACATGTCCCATCCAGGTTCCCGTTTCCACTCTATGGAAAAAGCCGCCTTCCACTCCTTCCGAGCATCGGTGTGTTATTAATGATGGGATTAATTTTTCAATCCTTTCCCGGAATCCTTCGATTTTATTGGTAGGATAATTCTCCATTTCTTCTAAGTCCAACCTCATCTGTATCAGCTTCTTTCTTCTGATGCTCCAGATATTAGGACCTCTTAGTGCCTGAATCTTTTCGATTTTCATAGTCTATTGGCATTTTAACAGTTAACAATAACTCGTTTCATAGTCAAAGATAATGTAAAACCCTAAACAAAACCATACCATACTTAAAGATTCGCTAAAAAAGGATTAATTTTAATTAACATTCTTAAAACATTAAAAATCAACTAAAGATGGCACGAATTTAGCCAGTGAATGTGAATTATTTTTTAATTTTGTACAATGATGAAACCTGTTGGAAAATTAATAGTTATCGGAGGTGCTGTAAACAAAGGCAGTTTTGCTGAAACCGATTACGACCAGAATATCGAAAAGAATCTTAATTTTTTTGAGCGTGGGATCTTAAGAAAGATCATCAACGAATCAAAACTTAAGGAAAACTCTGTCATTGAAATTGTAACAACCGCTTCTCAGATTCCCCAGATTGTAGGTTCTGAATATAAAAAAGCTTTTGAATTTCTTGGTGCCAAAAATGTAAATGTCCTTGATATCCATAACCGCGAAGAAGCTAATTCTGATGCGATGGTAGCAAGAGCCAATGCTGCAGATGTCATGATGTTCACCGGCGGAGACCAGCTGAGGCTGACTTCTATTCTTGGAGGAACTAGATTCCATGATACGGTTTTATTGAAATATCAGGAACAGGACTTTATTTATTCCGGGACTTCTGCAGGTGCTGCCGCAGCTTCTGAAAATATGATTTATCAGGGAAGCAGCTCTGAAGCACTTTTGAAAGGAGAAATCAAAACCACACAGGGATTAGGAATAATTGATAATGTCATTATTGATACCCACTTTGTACAGCGGGGCAGAATCGGGCGTCTTTTCCAGGCAGTGGTCAACAATCCAAGAACTTTAGGAATCGGGCTGGGAGAAGATACAGGACTTTTCATTCATAATGATGTAATGACAGCTGTAGGTTCAGGTCTTGTGATTCTGGTAGACGGAAGATTTATTAAAGATACCAATCTTACCAATATTAACCTTGGGGAACCGATCTCTATTGATAATCTGACGGTACATGTCATGTCTATGAATGATCATTACGATCTTACGACCAAAACGCTGACGATTGAGAATTCGCAGTTTAATCCTATTCCACAGGATAAATAGGGCAACAAATAAATATAGCTATACAAACGGGACCTTGGTTCCGTTTTTTTATTTAACATCATATTTTAAGTTTTGGCTAAAACCAATGGATTTAATATGTTTATTGTAAGGCGGGCTAAAGCCCACCTCTATTGATGCTGATATCCGGATGCATAATAGTTGTTTAACGACAATATCTTTTATCTTTTATCTTTTATCTTTTATCTTTTATCTTTTATTAATAAATTACCTTCGTAAAAATATTCATCAACTCTTATTCTATGAAAATCATTATCCACGGCGGCTTTTTCTCTGAAAGTGACCAAAGCCACGAAGTAAAAACAGCAAAACAAAATTCTTTACAATCAATTGCCAAAAAAGCTTTTGATTATCTTACAACCCATTCAGCTTTTGATACTGTTGCCTATGCTGTTTCGCTGCTTGAAGATGATCCTTTATACAATGCCGGAATCGGATCTCAGATCCAGAGTGACGGTGTTATCCGCATGAGCGCTGCAATTATGAACGGAGATACTCAGAAACTAAGCGGAGTTATCAATATTCAGGATGTGAAGAACCCTGTTTTTGTTGCCAAAAGCCTGATTGGTGAGGATGACAGAGTATTGGGAGGTCATGGCGCAAAAGTTTACGCTACGGAGCATGGTTTTGAAAATTTCTCTACGGAAATTCCTCAGAGAAGAAAAGAATATGAAGCCAAACTTGCCAACGGAGGCAAAGGAACCGTAGGGTGTGTGGCAATAGATCATGAAGGGAAATTGGCCGTTGCAACATCCACAGGCGGAAAAGGCTTTGAGATTCCCGGAAGGATTTCAGATTCTGCCACTGTGGCCGGAAATTATGCCAATGCCTTCTGTGCGGTAAGCTGTACAGGTGTAGGTGAAGATATTGTAAGCAATGCAACTGCTGCAAAAATTGTAACGAGGGTTACAGATGGGATGAACCTTCAGCAGGCATTTAGCAAAACATTTGACGAACTTAAAACCATTGATGGGTTCGCAGGTGCCATCGCTATTGACAAAGAGGGAAATGTTTATCACCAGGACTCCTATCCTACTATGGTTTTCGCCAGTTTTGACGGTAAAAATTTTGAAGTCTTTTCTTAAATTTAACATTTTTTTATGGGTCCATTTATTTTTTTGGCACGTATTTTACATTATTCATAACAACAAATTTTAATATTAATACTAAAAAAAATAGAAATCATGGGAAACAAGACAAAAGGCTTATTAGCTTTACTAGGATTAGGTGCATTAGCTTATTGGAAATATAAGAATTCGAGCCCTGAAGATCAACAGGCTGTAAAAGACAAAATCAATACGGCAAAAGATAATCTGAATAAATGGGGAAATGACCTTAAGAGCAAAGCCAATGATGTTGCTTCCCAGGTTCAGAGTAAAGTGGACGAAGTAAAAACAAAGGCTGAGGACTCCCTAAGCTAAACCAATAAGAGCAGTTTTTTTAACATTCATATATAGGAAAAAGTCATCGTAATAGTAATTGCGATGACTTTTTATTTTAAATTAAAATATTCTTTCTCTTAATTTCCTTAAAAACTTACCTGATCTTAATGGTTAAATTAAATCTTTATTTTTTCTCTGCAACCAAAGCAAATACCAATGGTATTTTATTTCCGAATTGAGGAATTCTCCATTTTCCTTTTTCAAATTCTTCCACATGCCTGAAGCAAGGATATGGTGACCAATCAAATTCCTGAAAAGTATGCAGTTTCAGATCCTTTTTAATTAAATTATCAAGAACTTCTGCTAAAGAATGGTTCCACATAACATATTCCTGTACGATAGGCGCAGACTGATCTGCATAAGTTCCTTTATAGGTTTCCACAATTGGTTTTTCATTGAAATAATTGTAAGCTACTTTAGTAAAGTCATCATCAAACATCCAGACAACAGGGTGAAACTCTGCCATAATGAACTTTCCTCCCGGCTTCAGAAAATGACTGATAACTTCTGCCCACTTTTCAAGATCAGGAAGCCTCCCTATTGTACCATAGCTGGTATAAACAATATCAAACTTCTGATCCAGAATATTCGGCAGATCATAAACATCTGAACAGATAAATTCAGTGTCCGTACTGCATTTCTGTGCCAGATCCCTGGCTGTATCAATCGCTTTATCAGAAAGATCAATTCCGGTAACTTTTGCTCCCATTCTTGACAAGGAAATAGAGTCCTGCCCGAAATGACACTGCAGATGCAGAATATTTTTTCCTTTTATATCTCCAAGAAGCTCCAGTTCAATTGAATTCAAAGAAGTCCTTCCTTTCAAAAACTCATCTACAAAGTAGAAATCCGATTTCAGATGTGGTTCTACTTTGGCATTCCACGATTTTTTATTTATTTCTAAGTAGTTTTCCATTGTTTAACAAGGTTCATTTTTTTATTTATAGTTATAGTTCAAAGATCTAAATTACTGCTTTTTGAGAGAACCTAGCTTTGAGACGGAATTACAATGGAAGTATGCAGGCAATACACCTTCCAGCCTAAGGTTTCATACAATAGTTTTCCTTCTTCCGTTGCCACTAAAAGGTTATTTGTAAATCCTTTTGACAAAGCAATATTCTCAAGCTCTTTCAATAAAAAAGTAGCAAGACCTTTCCTCTGATGATCTTTTTCGGTAACAATCCTGTCATAAACAGCCAGGTTATCTATAAGAGAAACACATCCTATAGAAGCCTGTCCACCACTTTCTGTCACAATTCTGACCACAAAAGTTGTATTGTACTCAGAAAACTCCAGGTGATATCCTTTTGCAAGACTGACTTCCCTGAAATGCATCGGGTGAAAACAGGTCATCATATAACCTTGTGGCTGCAGTACCCATCTTTCAGAAATTTTTTCTATGAATTCTTCAGGAGCAGTAGATACTTTCAGATAAATCCAGGACTCATCAATTGAGTGGGCAAGTTGAAAAAAATCCTCATTAAGTTCAGGAAATACAAAACGTTCTTTTTGCTTTTCATCTCCTACAATCACTCTGAAACCTGATTTATATTGAACAGGAAAAGATACTTCTCTTGATAAACACCATCCCTTAAGCCAGTTTTCTACGATTGATACTTTATCCTTCATGGTATTAAAAGTTTTTTTATAATTGTTCCAGCAATTTCTTTTTTTGCTCTGTAAATTCTGCGTCGGTCAAAATTCCGTTTTCCCGAAGTTTCCCTAATTTTTCAAGCTGATTAAAAATCTCTTCTGATGAAACAGTTCCTTTGCTTACGGTATCAGTTTGTTTAGGAGATAGTTGCTGTGGTGCGTTATAGAAAGTTTTTATCGTATCATAGAACTTTTCTGCATCTTCCTTATCCATACTTATCCATAAAACATTCAAATTCTGCAATCTTTTCATCAAGATGCAGTTTAATTATGGGCGATCTGGGATCTGTTACAAAACTTACCGCTTTGATGGTTTCATTGGGATAATCATTGATTTCTGCTGCCCCGAACATTGATTTTGAAACAGAAATCAATCTTCTGGATGTTGCCACTAATATTCCTGCAGCTAACGTGTTGACAAATTGAGCATCTGTAATTGCAATAATTGGCTCATCTTCAGGAATCAGGTAAGGAAGTTCTTTGATTTCTCCTTTGGTGAAAATAGAAAGGTTGGCACGCAGTTTTTCCAGTTCCTGCTTTATTTTGCGGTGTCTTCTTTTATAAACTTCTCTTGAGATCTGTCCTGAATCAGTGCTTGTTACCGCCGGAAGATTCTGATTTGCAATTACTGCAACCTCTGCAGACTCAGGTTTTTCATTATTCAGAATTTTACTGATATCAACAATGCTGAACTTATTCAGGTTGTACAGTAATTCTTCATTAATATTCGTTGCTATATTCAAACACTTATTGCATAAAACGTTGCCATCAGAAAGCGTATTGGCTCCCAGAAGCGTATCCATAGATGTTAATTCTGCCTTACAAAATGCACAATTATTAGTCATTTCTTTTTTATTCAAAAGTATTTAAATTCTCAGCATCCATCAAAAAAAACAACCACAAAAGTAATTTTGCAGTTGTTCCGTTTTTTATATAGTTAAAAAAATTATTCTCCTAAGAACTCTTCTAGAGAAACTGTTTTCTGTACTCCGGCTTCCAGATCTTTAAAAGTAACTGTATTATTTTTAATTTCTTCTTCACCAAGGAAAACAAGATTCTTTATACCTTTCTTTTCTGCATAAGTAAACTGCTTGTTGATTTTCGCATTTTCAGGATACAGTTCTGCTGAGATACCTTTTGCTCTCAGCTGCATCATTAGTTTTAAAGCTTCCGTTACTCCGTCACCTCCAAAGTTAGCAAACAGATATTCTATTTTGGCTGATGCTTCTTCAGGGAAAAGGTTCAGTTCTTCCATTACCAGATAGATTCTGTCTAATCCGAATGAAATTCCTATTCCTGGAATATTCTTCACTCCAAAAACTTCAGTCAGGTTATCATATCTTCCGCCTCCCCCGATGGATCCCATAGCAACTTCATCTGCCTTCACTTCAAAGATAGCTCCTGTATAGTAATCCAGACCTCTGGCCAATGTAATATTGAATACAAGGTTTTGGATATCAACTCCAAGGTTCAGAGACTGGGTAAGAACAAACTCCAGTTCTTCTACTCCTTTCAGTCCGATTTCATTTCCTGCAAATTTCTCTTTCAGCTGAAGAAGGTTTTCCAACGCGTCATCAGACTGGCTGAATAAGAAGTCTAATTTATCGATAGATTCCCGAGAAATTTCTCTTTCCAGTAATTCTTTAACAACTCCGTCTTTACCGATTTTATCCAGCTTATCCAATGCTACAGTAAAGTCAATCAATTTATCTGTGATTCCTGCATATTCTGCCAAGCCGGAAAGAATCTTCCTGTTATTCATATGAATGGTTACAGGAACTTTCAGATCAGCAAATGATTTTAAATATAATTGAACCAGCTCTACTTCCTGTAATAAACTTTCACTTCCCACCACATCTGCATCACACTGATAGAATTCTCTGAATCTTCCTTTCTGAGGTCTGTCTGCTCTCCAAACCGGTTGAATTTGCGAACGTTTGAATGGAAAAGTCAGTTTTCCATGGTTCATTGCTACAAATCTTGCAAAAGGTACAGTAAGGTCATAGCGAAGAGCTTTATCGGTAAGGCTTTCTGCACTGAATGGTTTTTCCAATGCTTTTTGGAAATCATGAAGCATCTGAATCTTTTTCTCGTCTTTTGCTTCATTGATGCTTGAATTTAAAATTTTAAAAATCAAGCGGTCACCTTCTTCTCCGTATTTTCCTGTGAGTGTAGAAAGATTTTCAAAACTTGGAGTTTCCAATGGCTGAAACCCGAATAATTCGAAATTATTCTGTAAAATATTAATGATATATTTTCTTCTGGAAACTTCCTGTGCCGTAAAATCTCTCGTCCCTTTTGCTAAACTTGGCTTCATTTCTTGTATGTCATTTTGATAAATGCAAAAGTAAGGAATTGCAGGGACTTTACACAGCATAAAAAAGCCGAAGAAAATCTTCCTTCAGCTTTTCTTGTTGTGTTATCAATTATTTCAAAAAATCATATGCTTTCAAGAATCTCAAGAATTTCTTCACCATAATTTTCGATCTTATGCTTCCCGAACCCTTTGATCTCCAGCAACTCTTCCTTTTTGGCAGGTTTATACTTGGCTACAGATACCAGTTCTTTATTACTGGCAATAAAGTAAGTAGGAAGATTCTGTTCTTTTGCTTTCTCTGATCTCCAGAGCTTCAAAGCATCCAGTATTTTTTCTTCATCCATATTCAAAGTCTCGCTTTCTGCAGAGTATTTTACTCCTTTCGGTTCTTTTACTGTACTTTTTACAGGCTTTAAGTCTTCAAAATACAATATTACAGACCAATAGCGCTCTTCACTTACAAAAGCCGTTTCTACTTTCATAATCTCGTTGGCTTCCAGGAAATCATCCAGCATTTTCTGGTCTTTGTAAAGGAATTCCTCGGGAAGCCTGATTTTAAAAACTTTTACTTTCATCATTTGTGTTTTTAGAGTTATTTCCCTCCCAATAACAGAATCTCGTCTACACGAATTTCTGTGATATACCGCTTCACCCCATCCTTGTCATCATATGATCTGTAGGTTAGCTTTCCTTCTATGGCAATCTCTTTTCCTTTAGGAACATACTTTTCAAAAATTTCTGCTGTTTTCCCAAAGGCAATAAGGTTGTGCCATTGTGTTTCTTCCACTTTTTCTCCTCTGGCATTTGTGTAATGATCACTGGTAGCTAAGGATACGCTTGCTTTTACATTTCCGTTGTCGAAGTTTACCATTTCAACTTCTTTTCCTGTGTAACCAATTAATGTTACTTTGTTTCTTAGTGACATAACTTTTAGATTTTAAAGATTAATATTCAGATAAGAGACGTTCACTGTTTTTCTCAAATCTCTGTTGCAAAGATTGCGATGTTCTGATAGCACAGTCGGTTATAAACTATTTAAATCCGTTTGTAGTCGTTTGTAAACGGATATAAAAACAAAAAAGTATTCTATATGAAGCAAGATTCATCAGGATTAAAAGACATAAATCTCTGGTATTCCATTAAAAAATCAATGAAATAAAACTGATCTAAAAATATTTTCCTTCATTCAAAAACATAGAAAAACAGATGTATTAACAGGGATTTTTTTTCTATTTAATTTAATTTTTTTTTGCAAATTTGTAAAAATGTCTGATATGCAAAAAGAAAAACTCCGTACAGTAAGAAAGATGAAGGGTTTTACCCAGCAGCAAATGGCTGAAGTAATCCCCACTGATGTCTCCAATTATAGCAGAAAAGAAAGTGGTGCTGTATCTATTACACAGACAGAATGGAACAAACTTGCCCAATTTTTATCAGTTCCTGTTGAGGAAATCTACGAAGAAGATGAAGTAAAATTCGTCGTTGAAAATCCTATATTTAATGATAGCTCTCTAGCAAACATTGGTAATAATAACACTACTAACATCAGCAATGAATTAAGCATAGAAATCATTAAAACGATGCAGGAATATATCAGTCTGCTTAAAGAGGAAATTGAAAGACTGAAAAAATAGAAAGCACAAAAACAATTTTTGATAGATTACAATAAATTCAATTAATAAAAAAAACATCTTTTTAGAGATGTTTTTTAGTATATGCTTAATTCCATTGGATTGTATTGTTTTGCTCTATTTCCTGCTTTTTTAAGAAGAGAACGACGCTCTTCAGGATCTTCAATGAATTTGTTATAAAGAGTGGGATCAGTTAATTCTTTTCTTTGATAGTCAAATATTTTTTCTTTTTTCACTGGTTTAGCATTAGGATGTAAATTAGCAGAACTACAATAATATTTCCTTTTTCTGAAATTGTACATCGTAAAATGATAATCATCTTTGTCATCAAACACTTCCAGAATTAAACCTGGCAATTTACTAAACTTGTATGGACCAAAAGGAAAGGGTATTTCTTTAGTAAAATAAGCAATCCAGGTTCTACCATATTTTTTTGCTATAGCTTTTTGGCATTTATACTTTCCTATTGTTTTAAATTCATTTATAAGCTGCCAAGTGATATTATTTGTTTCTTCATATTTAAAGTATTCATTAGATGTCTTAAATGTTACATAAATCTTTCCTATTGTTGTTCCTATATTTTCCGGAAAATCGGAAGAATATTTCATTTGTTCTTCAATCGGACTGTTTTCATGAAGCTTTTTTTCTAAACGAAGTGAATCTCCGACATATTGATTCATGTTTTTATAGTAAGATTCTTTTTCGTTTATCAAAAGAGCAAACGCAGCATCCTGAGTAATAGCACTTTTGGTTTGATTTTTATAAACTAATTTGTAATCAGCTTCATAAACAACATTAAACCCTGATTGAGATTTAATAATGATTATAAAGAAAAATAAAAACAGACTGTAGTAAATTTTCATAGTTTAAATAATACAAGCAAAGCATAAATAATGCTTTGCCTGAAGTTTTGAATTAGGATT
This sequence comes from Chryseobacterium sp., assembly GCF_041914225.1. Taxonomy (GTDB): domain Bacteria; phylum Bacteroidota; class Bacteroidia; order Flavobacteriales; family Weeksellaceae; genus Chryseobacterium. Next base: position 50,975 of record NZ_JAYSDT010000018.1, on the reverse strand, counting down.
AATTAATGAATATAAAGAGTTATTCCTTTGGGTCTAGTACCACATTCATTATAATTAACAAATTCTAAAAAGCTTGTTATTTGTTCCATCCATCGTATACCCTTCTGTTTGAGTTACGTTTACAACCGTTCCACAAGACGTCCTGAAAGGGAATGCAGATACTATACCTGTTAATAGAATAGCACCTAATAATAACGTTTTTTTCATAATTGTTTTTTTAATGATTAGTATTAAGTTAAAAAATTCTTTTCAAAAATATATAATAAATCGAATTAATTGTGAATTATTTTTTTTATGTTAAATATCTATAAAACAGACATTTAAATACAGACAACACATATACATTAAAAAAATATAGTCTTATGTAATGTCAGTAAAATATAATTTTTCATTGCAATTATATAAGTGTATAAATTAAAATAACAAAATATATAAATCAGGAAAAATTTTAAATTGAAGAGGAAACAAAAACAGTAATGAATTTGAGTTTTTCAAAACATGAAGCATTATATAATACAGAATCACCTGTTTATCCATTTGCAAACGGATAATTCCGTATCTTTGTGAAAATTCTTTTATGATAAGGAACATCAATATTTTTGAGTTTCCTCTCAATCTGGGATTTACAAAAAAGGAACATGAGACAGAGCCCGGCGTTCGGAAACTTCCGGACTGGCTCAGTAAATTTGATTTTCATAAAAGAATTAATCCCAAAAACGTTTTCAGGCTCGAAGCTCCGGAGTATTCCATGCACTTTGATGAAGAATTAAAAGTCAGAAATTCAGAACAGATTATTGAATATGCTCAAAAACAAGCTGACTGTATTATAAGCCATTACGAAAAGAATAGCTTCAACATCATTTTGGGTGGTGACTGCAGCATCCTGATCGGAAATGCTGTCGCACTGAAAAAACTGGGAAACTTCGGTATTTTTTACCTGGATGGTCATACAGATTTTATTCCACCTGAACTTTCTGAAACCGGCGGCATTGCAGGCATGGATCTCGCCATTATTACGGGAAACGGCCCTGAAAAGCTAACCAATATTAATGGTTTAAAACCTTATATCTCTGAAGAAAATGTTTTCTGCTGCGGAAATGCAGAAACAGATGATGAAGAATATGTCAGCCAGATTCTCAATTCAGGAATTCATTATTTCCTGAAAATGGTTGACGAAAAAAAGCTCGATGGTTTTTTCATCCATTTTGACGTGGATGTTCTGAAAGATGAGATCATGCCAGCTGTAGACAGCAGAATGGAGGACGGAATCGGATATGATGATCTAAAGGAAATACTGAAACCTTTGATTGAGAATCCGTTATGCCTGGGCATTGAAATTACTATTCTTGATCCTGATTATGATAAGGACGGGATTTATACCCGACCGTTTGTAGAAAATTTAATTCAAATTATAAAAAATAAAGAAGACTAAATGAAGAAGAGTATAAAAAGAACATTCAGAGTTTCAAAATACGTAATCTATAAAGAAACGCTTGTTGATTATAAAGAGCATTTCTGGTCATTTTTAGGTGCGTTTTTTGGGATTGGGATTATTGCATTTATCCAGTCTCATTCACTGGCTGAAACTGAAAATATTTTCCTGATCGGTTCTTTCGGAGCGTCAAGTGTTCTTATTTACGGAGCCATCCAGAGTCCGTTGGCACAGCCCAGAAACCTTATTGGCGGCCATGTCCTGTCGGCACTGGTAGGAGTTACTGTATACCAGTTTGTTCCGCATACCATCTGGCTTTCGGCACCTCTGGCAGTGGCTTTCTCTATTGTACTGATGCAATATACAAAGACATTGCACCCGCCTGGTGGTGCTACCGCCCTGATTGCCGTAAGTTCTACGGGAAAAATCCCTGAATTAGGGTATTGGTATGTAGTCTCCCCTGTTCTTTCAGGATGCATCATCCTTCTGCTTGTGGCTTTGTTCTTTAATAACATTACCCCCAACAGGAGCTACCCTACTCACAGCAGGTTTAAAAAACTGCTAAAAAAAGACACACACATCACCTAAAATAAAGATCATGAATTGCATGGAATGCGGCGAAAAAATCATCGGAAGGTCTGATAAAAAGTTTTGTAACGACGCCTGCCGGAACGCCTATAACAATAAGCAGAATAAGGATTCTAATAATCTGATGCGGAATGTAAACAACAAACTCCGCAAAAATTACCGCATCCTTATGGAGATTAATACAGATGGTAAAACAAAAGTACCTAAATCCCGGCTGGATGGCTTGGGTTTTGATTTTGATTATTTTACCAACCTGAAAGTCTATAAAAACGGTTCTGAATACAAGTTTATTTATGATTACGGTTATAAACTGCTGGAAGATGACTTTGTACTGATTGTAAAAAATCAGGCATAAACTACACCTTAACAATATTATATGAAAGAAGTTGTTCTGATTACCGGAGCTGGTGGTATGATTGCCAAAGAACTGGCCAAGAAGATAGGTAAAGACTATGAAATCAGGTTTCTGACCAGAAACAGGAAACAAGAAAATGGATATGAATGGGACATTAAAAAAGGAACTGTGGATGAAACTGCCTTTGATAATGTTTCCCACATCATCCACCTGGCGGGAGCCAACATTTCAGAAAAGCGCTGGACACCGGAAAGAAAAAGAGAACTGATTTCCAGCCGCGTTGATTCTGCAGAACTGCTCCGGACCGCTTTAAGAAAAAACAGGATTAAATTAAAATCTTTTATTTCAGCTTCAGGAATTAATTTCTACGGTACCAAAACTTCAGAAAAAATTTATGTTGAAACCGATCCGCCCGGCAATGATTTTTTAAGTGAAGTAGTGGTTTTATGGGAAAGAGCCGCAGATGATTTTAAAGAACAGGACCTGGCAGAAAGAGTTGTTAAAATACGGACAGCTGTGGTTCTTTCTGAAAAAGACGGAGCGCTAAAGAAAATGGTTCCTCCGGTTCAATATTATATGGGTTCTCCTTTGGGAACTGGCAAACAGTATATGCCCTGGATTCATATTGAGGACATTTGCTCTATTTATGAGTTTGCTTTAAAAAATCCTGCTATTGAAGGCGTTTACAATGCCGTTTCTCCTCAACATGCCACGAATAAAGAACTTACAAAAAAAATTGCTAAAGTACTTGGTAAACCTTTGTGGATGCCTAATGTTCCCGGATTTGTTTTAAAGCTGATATTTGGCGAACTGGCTTCGGCCATACTGGAAGGTTCCAGAGCTTCGTCACAGAAGATTCTGGATACCGGGTTTCACTTTAAGTTTCCTGATCTGGAAAAGGCTTTACGGGATATATTAAAGAAGCAATAGCAAAATAATGGAAGAACTTTTAATTATAAAAAATATTTCCAGGCATATTTCGCTTACCCATCACGAAAAATCTTATTTTTTGTCTCTTTTAAAAGAAAGAAAGCTGGCTAAGAAAGAATTGATTCTGGAGCACCAACAAGTTTGTAAAGAAATCAATTTTGTTCAGTCAGGAATTCTAAGGGCTTTTCATATGGATGCTTCGGGAAAGGAGTCTACCATCATGTTTGCTGTGGCGGACTGGTGGATTACCGATATGTATTGCTTTATCAATCAAAAACCTGCCATGCTGAATATTGAAGCATTGGAAAAAAGCAGTATTTTGCAGCTTCAGAAAGATCATCTGGATGAGCTTTATCTCAAGGTCCCGAAATTTGAACGTTTTTTCCGAATCATGATGCAAAATGCTTATATCAGGGAGCAACTCCGAACGATTGAAAACCTGTCTTTACCAGCAGAAGAGCGTTATTTTAACTTTCTTCAAAAATACCCTGAAGCGGTAAAACGCATCAAGCAAAAGCAAATTGCTTCTTATTTAGGCATTACTCCTGAATTTTTAAGCCTTATAAAGTCCAACAAACAAAAAAACAGTTGTTCTTAAGCTATATTATTTTTTTTATCCTGAAAGTTCTGTTATTTTACAAAAAAAAATTATGTTTATACTTATTGCAGGTCCTTACCGCAGCGGAACGAACGATGATCCGCAACTGATTCAGCAGAATCTTAACCGTCTTGAATCTGTTGCGCTCCCTATCTTCAGAAAGGGGCACATTCCTATTATCGGAGAGTGGGTTGCTTTACCATTGATACACCTTGCAGGATCTACCCAAATAGGTGATGAAGCATGGCAGGAGATACAGTATCCCGTGGCTCATGCCCTGCTTGAAAAATGTGATGCAGTACTCCGTATAGAAGGAGCATCCAAAGGCGCTGATGAGGACGTAAGAATAGCTAAAGAAAGAGGACTAACCATTTATTATAACATAGAAGATATCCCATATGCAAAATCCTGATATTACCATTCTTAAAACCGAAATTTTATCAGACAACTGGTACACATTAAATAAAGTAACTTTTTCTGTCCGCAAAAAGGACGGAACTACAGAAACTCAAAGCAGAGAAGCTTATGACCGTGGAAACGGAGCGGTTATCCTTCTTTATAACAAACTTTCAAATACGGTAATCCTTACGAAACAATTCCGGCTGCCTACTTATATCAACGGAAATCCCACTGGAATGCTTATTGAGGCCTGTGCCGGACTTCTGGATAATGATAATCCTGAAGATTGTATAAAACGGGAAACGGAAGAAGAAACCGGATATAAGATTTCGAAAGTAGAGAAGGTATTTGAAGCCTATATGTCTCCCGGATCCGTAACTGAAATTCTTTATTTTTTTATTGCAGAATATTCGAATGAAATGAAAATAAATGATGGCGGAGGATTGGAAGAAGAAGGTGAAAATATACAGGTGCTTGAACTTTCTTTTGAAAAAAGCCTGGAAATGATTGATAGCGGAGAGATCAAAGATGCTAAAACGATTATGCTTCTTCAGCACTTACGGCTGAAAGGAATTATGTAAAATGATGATTGATAAACGATGATTGACATTTTGGAAAGTTAGATTTAATCGTTACTCAGAAAAGTTTATCTATGAAATCTTTGGGAATAAAAATCCTTAAAGCGGCAGCTTTATTTTTAATCTTCCTTTTCAGTATCCTGATGCTGAAAGTGATTTCCCAATACACTTCTTTTGATAAAAATACTGGGTTTCTGGCTTTTAAACAACAAGTTGTCAACAATCCATATTGGATGGCTTTTTTCTACGTCCACATCTTTTCCATAACGTTTTGCCTTCTGGCCGGTCTTACTCAGTTTTCCAGCCGGCTTTTAGCGGAAAGCGGAAACCTTCATAAGGTCATTGGTAAAATATATGTCTATAATATTCTCATCATTAATGTTCCTGCCTGTTTCGTTCTAGGATTGTTTTCAAACGGAGGTCTTATCGGGATTACAGGATTTCTGATCCAGGATGTGCTTTGGGCATATTTTACCATTGCCGCCGTAATTTCGGTAAAAAAAGGAAATATAAGCAGGCATAAAATGTATATGACTTTAAGCTACGCGGTGACCACCACTGCAATTACTTTCAGAATCATAAAAAATCTGCTGTACAATGAAACCCGTCATGACTATGAGCTCTTTTATGGATTGAATGTCTGGGCTGCTCTTTTGATCAATCTTTTTATTGCTTATTTAATGCTCACAAAAAATACCTCTGTTATCGGGAAAAATTAACATTTGACAGAAAAATATAAATGCTGAAAAATGAAATCAGAAAGAATGAAGCAATGAATATTAAAGTATTAAATAACAATTCGTATTTACTCTTCTTAGTCCATTTACCGAAAAAACGCATAATCAGGTAAGAAATACCTGCAAAAACAGCGAGAATGCAAAGAAGAAAAATGTAATATATCATGGATGTTTTATTAATTCATGTAAATCTATTATTTTAAATCAGAAAAAGCAATCGTCAACAGAAATCCTGCTTTATTGCATGTTGCAATTTCTCTGTATCCATTGCTATGACGAGATTTAAGAGCTAATAATATGCAAATAAAAAAGCCAAATGAAAACTGTTCTACAAAATCTGTATAAAAAATGCAAAATCAATTAAGAAAATCTATTTAATTCTTTAGTTTTTGAATTTAAAGCCTTAATTTTGCACTGAAATTCAGAAAATTCGGATTCTTTCAACAACGTATGTACATGAAAAAAATGATGATCGGGCTTATAATGGCCTTATCCATTACTATATGGGGACAAAAATCTCCTGCAAAAACAAATAATCTGACACCGTACAGCTATCAGACGTTCAATTGTGACAATAAAGGCTACTTTGATCCGGCTAAATATAAAAAGGAAGAAATAGACGGAGTGAACAAGCTTTTGTACCAGTTCAACGGTGTTGTTTTTGATACCCGTCCCGTTTTTAAGCTTTCCCAGCTTGAAGAAATCCGCCAGAACAGAGAAGCTTATTTAGAGGAGCTTGAAAAACAATATCAGGAAAAGAAAAAGGAGCTGTACAGCATAAAAGTGATTGATCTTCCAAGATGGAAAAAACTTCAGGAAGAGACCATCCAGTCTTTTGAAAATGAATACCAGTTGAATAAGGAAGAAATTATTGCTTATTCTGACCCTTCAACTCTTAAAAATAGTAAATATTACGATACCTGCAGAGAGCAGATTGACGCCATCGCTTCTCCAGACAGAGAAAAGATGTATGCTGCATGGAGAATGTATACTGAGCTTAAAAGTAAAAATAATGCTGATCCTAAAGGTGTAATGGCAAGATTTGACGCTAAAATGAATGATCCTCAGAAAGAAGACTACGCTTTGATCGATATGATAGGGCTCGGCTTTCACAACTGTGCCAACAGCAGTTTCAGACAGAAACGTGATGATGAAGGAACTTCCTACAAGGATTTTGACAAAATCTTTACAAAACTGAAAAGAACCTGTGATGAACCATAAGGATAAGTTATACAATATATGACAGCACTTTCATTAGTGCTGTTTTTTGTTTTAAAATTGTTTCAGGTTGAGACTCAAATAAATTAATAATGAATAAGTTATGGTTTATCAGATTTAAATCCGTAATTTTGCACCCCGAAAATAAGGATTAGAGATATGAAAAAAATTGGTGAGCACAGAACGCTTCTTGGAGTAGATAAAAATGTTACTTTAAAAGAATTGAAGACCATTTACAGAAATGTGATGAAAGACACCCATCCTGATAAATTCATTAATGATGAAGCAGGAAAGCAGGAAGCGGAAGAAAAGAGCAAGTCTGTTATTGAAGCCTACCATTTTTTGGTAAGTATCAATCCGGAAACTCAGGAAAAATACAAAGAAGAATATACACAAACGATTACAAAATCCAATATCCAGGATTTCTATCTTGAAAAATCGATTTTAACGGTACAACACCTGAACGGCAATATCTACGAATATATGGGTGTTCCAAAAAATACCTATATCAAAATGATCAATGCTGATTCCCCAAGCCGATTTGCAAGAAGACACATCTACGGAAACTTTGTTTACAGAAAGTCCGGAGAGGTTATGGCAGATTAATTTTTTCATTACAATATTTGAAGAGCTTCCAGTAAAAACTGGAAGCTCTTTTTATGTTCTGGCTAAAGCTGAATAATGAATGTTATAGAATCAAGCGGACTAAAGCCCGATCCTATTGAATATCTTAAAAGTTAATAGCTCGCGTTTGTCATTGACTATATGTAGAATCTTTGTTTTTCTGATGAAGGAAGAATCTCATTTTGTAGCCTTTCCTATGAGATTCTTCACTTCATTTCATTTCGTTCAGAATGACATTTACCAACAAAAAAAGCCGCATCAAAATGATACGGCTTTTCGGTTAATTAAAGGTTTATTTTATTTATCCAAATGCTTCGGAGTAAATCCGTCTTCATTCAGTTCTCTGTGTACATAATCTGCTTTCATTTCAGCTTCGTAGTCTACTTTCTTATGTTGTCCCATTCTTCTTAAAAGAGAGTCAAATAATGAATATACTACCGGTACAATGATCAAGGTAAGGAATAGTGACGATGTCAAACCACCGATTACTACCCATGCAAGACCTTTGTTCATTTCAGCTCCGGCCCCTGTTGCCAATGCGATCGGTAACATACCGAAGATCATCGCAATGGTGGTCATCAGGATCGGACGAAGACGTGCGTGGTTCGCTTGTACCAAGGCATCGTGAGTATTGGCACCAGCTGCTTTTCTTGCATTCGTAAAGTCAACGATAAGGATTGCGTTCTTCGCTACCAGACCAATCAACATGATCATCCCTAACATCGTAAAGATGTTCAGTGAGTTGGCAGTTAAGGCTAGAATTACCATTACCCCGATCATCGCTAACGGGATTGAGAACAATACCACAAAAGGATACACGAAACTGTCATACAATGAAACCATTACCAAGTATACCAACACAATAGCTGCCAATAGAGCAATTCCTAACGTACCGAAACCTTCCTGCTGGTTCTCCATATCTCCACTCCAGATATAATCTACTCCTACAGGTTTTTTATCGCTCTTCATGAACTTATCTGCCCATTCATTAGCTACGTCCCCTACCGGTCTACCTACTGCTTTCGCTCTTACTTTTACAGAAGGAGATTTGTCTCTACGCTCAAGTAAGCTTGGCCCTGAACCCATTTTCACATCTGCAAACTGGCTCAGACGAACCTGCTGCCCCTGAGCATTGGTAAACATAAGGTTTTTAACATCATCAATGGACTGTCTGTTGACATCTCCGAAACGGATATTGATATCATATTCATATTCTCCCGCTCTGAATTTACCGTCTGTATTTCCGTTAAATGCCGTCTGCATCGTTTGTCCTACACTTGAAAGATTCAAGCCCAAAGAAGCCATTTTATCTCTGTCGATACTTACCTGAACTTCAGGGCTACCTGTATCTGTTGATAGTTCAGCGTCCACAGCTCCAGGCACTTTTTTCAATAGCTCAAGGATTCTGGTTGCTTCTTTTACTGCGGTTGCGTTATCCGGTCCTGTTACAACCATTTCAATCGGAGCATTTTCAGCACCCATGATACCGATCGGAGCCGTTTTAAACTCAACACCTGTGAATTTCTCCTCCAGCTGTCTTTTTATTTTTGCAGCTTTGATATTGGTACTTTCAGAACGCTCGGACTTATCTGTCAGGTTCACCTGAACCTCAGATTGGTAAGTAGTTGCCTGAGCACCACCAAAACCTGTAGACTGCTGTCCTACTGTTGTAATAAGGTCTACAACGTCTTTATCGTTTCTTAAGAATTTCTCAACTTCTAATGTTAACTGGTTGGTTTTTTCAACAGTTGCATCTTTGGATAATTCCATCTGTACAAGGAACTGACCACGGTCGATCGGCGGGAAGAATTCACCTCCGATGAATCCGAATGCTACCAGCATAAACGAACTGATTAAAACAATGAATGTAATGACTACTGTTGAGATTCTTCTTAATGTTGTTTTCAGACACCATTCAAGGATTCCTGTGATCCAGTGTGTAAACTTGTCGATTAATCCTTCAAACCAAAGGATGAATTTCTCAAACCAGTTTTTCCCTGTTAAATGTTCCAGTTTACCGAATCTTGATGATAACCAAGGAATGATGGTAAATGAAGCCAGCAATGATAATAGGGTTGCAATAACTACCGTGACGCAGAACTGAGCAAGGATGTTGGCCACAAGACCTGAACTCATCGCGATCGGTAAGAATACCACCACAATTACCAATGTAATCGCAGCAACGGTAAATCCGATCTCTGATGCTCCGTCATACGCTGCTCTGATCTTGCTTTTACCCATCTCCATGTGACGGTAAATGTTTTCCAGTACTACAATCGCGTCATCCACCAGGATACCTACCACGAGCGACAGCCCCAGTAAGCTCATCAGGTTCAACGTATATCCCATCAGGTTCATACCGATGAACGCTGCCACCAATGAAGCCGGGATAGAAACCATTACGATAAATGCGTTTCTGATACTGTGAAGGAATAATAACATCACAATTGCCACGAGGATAATCGCTAAGAATAAGTCGAAAATAACGTGGTTGGCAGACTCAAGGGTAAAGTCTGTAGTATCATTTACCACTTTTACTTTTACACCCTGAACTTTGTATGCTTCTTCTACTGTTTTAATTGTTTTCTGAACACTTTCGGATACCGATACCGCATTCGCATCAGATTGTTTTTTAACCTGCATCAAAATGGTAGGAAACTGATTGAATCTCGCTACTTTCTCTACATCTTTCTGAGAGTCGAAAACTGTTGCGATATCGGATAAACGTACCTGGGCTCCGTTTTTATTGGAAACCACAAGGTTGTTCATCTCTTCAGTAGATTTATATTTTCCTGAAAGTCTGATCGTAGATTTTGTAGTTCTCGTTTTCAAGCTCCCTGTAGGGAAATCAAGGTTTGATGAAAGGATAGCCTGTTGTACATCTCCTATTGAAAGTCCGTACCCCTGTAACTTTTTCTCATCAAGGTTCACCTGGATTTCTCTTTCCTGTCCACCCACAAGGTCAACCTGAGCCACACCGTTTACACGTGAGAAAATAGGTTCAATCTTTTTATCCAGTAAGTCATAAAGATCTTTACTGTTCAGTTTATCAGATGAAATACTCATCGTGATAATCGGTAAGTCATCTAAGGAGAATTTGTTCAGGGACGGCGCCTTTACATCTTCCGGAAGGTCTGCTAGGATTGCATTTACCTTTCTCTGGGCATCATTCAAAGCGTAGTCTACATCCGCCCCATCGTTCAGCTGAACCATGATAACGGATAAACTTTCGTATGAAGAAGATTCTACCTTTTTAACGTTTTCCAGGGAACCTACGGCATCTTCAATCTTCCGGGTCACGGATGTTTCCACCTCTGCAGGCGAAGCTCCCGGGTACACGGTAGATATGGTTACCATATTGGTTTCAAACTTCGGAATCAATTCGTATCCCATGAGCGTATAACTCAGGATACCTCCCAACGTCAGAATTGTAAATAATACAATTACCAGCGAGGGTCTTTTAATCGATATTTCTGCTAACTTCATAAACGTTCTACTTTATAATGTTTACTTTAGATCCGTTGTCCAGATTGATCTGTCCGCTGGTTACTACCTGTTCTCCGCCATTCAATCCGCTTAAAATCTGAACTTTATCCCCGTAAACTTTTCCGATGGTTACTTTGATCAATTTTGCAACGCCATTCTGAACAACGAATAATTGTCCTGAGCTTACTCCGTTTACAAACGCTTCTGCAGGAACGGTCAGCATATTCTGGGTTTCCGCACCGTTGTTCGTACTGAATTTAGCAGTTGCATACATACCGGCTTTAAGGTTTCCTTTATTCTGAACTTCGATTTCAACAGGGAAATTCAAAGAAGCATCACTCTTAGGAGCGATAAATGTAATTCTTCCTACGAAAGAATCTTCCGGTAAAACGTTTACTTTAATCGGAACTTCCTGACCTAACTGGATTTTTCCGATCTGGCTTTCATCTACTAAAACAGAAAGCTTTAAGCTATTGATATTAACAATTTCAAACATTGCTGTCCCAGGAGAAACAACGGTTCCCGGCTCAACCATTTTCTTGTTGATCGTACCGCTGATTCCTGCACGGATGCTTGTATCGTTTACTTTTACACCCTGTGCTTTTAATGCTGCCTGAGCATTTTTAAGCTGCAGTCTTGAGTTGTCAAGCTGTTGTTTTGTAACTCCACCTGTTTTATATGCGTTTTCATAGCGCTGGTTATCAATAATAGCATTCTGCAGATTATTCTGAGCCTGGGTAACATCTACTTCAATAGCATCTCTTTTGATGGTTGCCAGAACCTGGCCTGCTCCTACTCTTGAACCTTCTTTTACCAAAACATTTACAATACGTCCTGAGATCTCGGAAGACTGGCTCATTTCCTGCTTAGGAATAAAAGTTCCGTTGGCTGAATAGTCTGTATCAATATTTTCTCTTGTAACGGTTACAATATTGACGTTGATTTTATCTACCTGCTTGGCAACTTCTTTTACTTCCTGAGTCTGCTTTTCTTTGTTACCTGCAATCTTGTAAGCGGCCAAACCTACCAGTACAGCTGCTACGATGATATATATTAAAGTTTTTTTCATTGTTTATTATGGGTTTTGTAATGTGTTTAACTCTCCTTTTGCTTTAATTACTTTTATTTCAGCCTGCTTATAGTCCAGTAATGCATTCGCATAATTCTGTTTAGCCTGTGTCAGAGCATTTTCAGTATCCAATACTTCTGTAAGTGTTGCCAGACCATACTGATAGTTAGACTGAGTATTTTTCTGTACTTTTTCTGCCAGGTCCACATTATCTTTCATACTTTGAATATTGATTATTGCGTTCTCCATATTGGAAACTGCATTTTTATAATCTAAACTCAAGTTCAGTTTTTTATTCTGTATATCTTGATCTAAATCCTGAATATCGATTTCCGCCTGTTGGATCTGAGCTTTGGTAGCCCCTCCCATAAAAATCGGAATTTTAATCGCTAAACCAATGGAAGCATAGTCTCCCCAGTTCGTTCCCTGGCTTGATCCTGTAGCATAAGGGAATTTATTCCCCAGCCCCTGCCAGCCGTAGTTAGCTGAAAGTCCTACCGTAGGATAAAGATTGGCAATAGTTGCTTTTTTGCTGTATTCCAGAAGTTCTCTTTGCTTATTCAAAACTTTTAATTCAGAACGGGTCTCCAGATTCACATTGCTGTCCAACAGCTGTGGATTCGGTACAATTGTTTTTTCTTCAAGTTCAATAGGCGTATCAATAGGAATTCCCATATAGAACTTCAGTGAGTTTTTTGAAACTTCAACAGCGTTAATTAACTGCTGCTTGTTTGAACCGATATTGGTAAGCTGAACATTGGTACGATCCAGGTCAATTGGCTTAGCCAGGCCATTATCTACCAAACTTTTGATGACGTTTCTTACCCTTTCCGTATTGGCATAGCTCTCTTCCACCGTTTTAAGATTCTCTTCCTGTACGAACACCTGATAATATGCTGTGGCAACATTCTCAATAATCTGCTCGTTGGTTAAATCCGAATTTAAAAGATAGAATTCTCTTGTAGATTTCGCTGCTTTAAGACCAATAAAAACTCTCTGATCAAAAACATTCTGATTAAGAGTTACTACGTTTACAGATTGCCATTTTGTTCCAAAAGCAACAGGGATCAGTTCACCAGGTTTACCTAAAACCTCACCGGGAAGAACAGATTTTTGCAAAATAGGATTGTACGTATTGCTTATTGTTGCACTGATCTGAGGGAGAGCTCCGGCTCTGGCCTCATCAATCTTGTATTCGGCTTTTTTTACCTGTAAAGCAGCTTTCTTAGCTTCTGCCTTATTCTGGAGTGCCTGTTTGATTGCTTCCTGCAGGGAAACCTGCTGCTGGGCAGACACCAATGAAAAACCGAAAATCATAAATGCTGAAGCTATCCCAATTTTTAGCTTTGTAGCAGTTATACGTTTTCTATTCATAATTTTATACTTCGTTTATTTTTTATTTATTCATTCATTATTTATTTCTATTTGACGAATCATCATCAGAAATACTTTAGTTTTTTTTAATTTTTAAATAACATATTGATAATAATCTCTTTTCGTTCAGAAATAATCCTGTCATATTCTTCATCATTAATTAAAAGATTTTCCATCAATAATGGTCGTATGGCACTTGGAAATACCAGCAGTGAAACCATATTCAGGATAAACTGAACCGGTGCCATTTTTTCTATATTTCCCAACTCCATTTCTTTTTCTATATCACGATACATTTCATTCAGAATATCTTCTTCAATTTCCCTGTGATGGCCGGTCCCTTTATTAATCTGTGACACAATATAGGTTTCCAGATACGGATACTGAAGACTTGTAGAAAGGCTGCTCTCTATGAATTTACTGATCTTTTCTTTAAAAGGCAGATCAGAATCCTGAATGATCTTCGACTTTTCCTGCTCTACTCTTTGTGCTTCGTCAAAGATGATCTGGATAAGCTTATCCCGTGATCGGAAATAATAATTAATAAGGGTCCTGTTCACTCCTGCTTCATCGGCGATCTCCTGCGTAGTAGCATCAAATTTTCCTTTCACAAAGAACAAATTCTTCGCTGTCTCCTTGATTAATTCCTGTGTTTGGTCTTTTTTTGCTTGATTTGACATTTTTGTTAAACAAATTTGTGCAAATTTATATTAAAATTTATTTTTGACAAAATTGTTAAACAAAAAAATTAAACAAAAAAGTTATGACATCCGTCATATTTCTGTATTAAAGTTTACGATTACTTATTATTTAATAAGAAGTCTATTTTTATATCTTTGCCGCAAAAATTAATAACCCAATGCGAAAACTTCTCTTGTTATTCCTTTTGTTGATAGCAACTCTGTCTTATTCACAATGTAATAACTGCGCAAAAAACTTTGGAGGCTGGATTGAGGATAATATGGTAGGCATGAAAAAAACAAATGATGGTTTTTTATATGTTTATCAGGCTGACCAATCTTATACGTATGCGAAAATGCTCAAATATGATTTTAATTGTAATCTGGTTTGGGAAAAATATGATGTTATACAGGCTTTAACTGTTGATAGTTCCGGAAATATTTATACGCTTGGAACTTCCGGATATTATATGAACTATACAAACAAATTAAAAAAATATAGTGCTAACGGTACTTTAATTTGGGAGAAACAATTCACGGGTGAAATTGGGAGACTGGCAAAAAACATATTTGTCCATCAGAATGATGTAATTGTAACTGGAGTTTTTAGCTATACACTAGATTTTTTTAATCAAGTTTCACTGACCAATAACAGTGGGTTAACACAACCGTATCCCAGAGGTTTTCTTGCAAAATTTGATACAAACGGAAACTTCTACAATGCCATACAGCTAGGTCAGAATATGGAATTCTTTAAAGATTCTGAAATGGATAATGATGGTAACATTTACATATCAAAAGTTCATGCCAATTTCGAATACAGTAAAATTGAAAAATTTGATCATAATCTACAGTTAATTCTTTCGAAAGAAATCTCCAATAATACAGGTGTTTACTGGGCTTATTGTCCCACAAATCTACATTATAACAAGATCAATAATAAAATGTATGTTTATGGAACTTTTGCTATTTCAACAAAAGTAGACAACACTACATTTTCTACAGGTAACAGCAGTAATGGTGTGCAACAAAGTATTATTACTGAATTTGATACTAGCAATTTAAACCTTCTCCGATATTTAAAATTTTACAACAACAGTTTTTTACAGATTCCTCATGAGTCTAATAATAATACAAGAACTTTAAATAATGCTTATTTTGCTGAAACCAATGATTACCTGTATACCTTTGGCAGTTTTTCACAAACGATGACACTGGGTAATACTACAATTACAAGTTCCAATACAGGTAATAATATTTATGGTGAAGATTTAGTTTTCTTTAAAATCAATTTAAGCAATTTCGAAGCTCAATATCTATTCAAGTCTGAAGGGTCACAATTTTCCATATATCAAAGTTTAAATGCTGCTAACGAAATCTTTATCAATAATGACAATGTCTATCTTTCGGCTAACTTTAGAAATAAACCAATAATACTGAACGGAACGCCGATTAATAATAACAGTGGAAATGGTAACGAGGATGTATTGCTATATAAGTATAATACAACTAACCCATCAAGTACACTTTCGTCAAACTCTCCTGTTTGTATCAACTCTACTCTTCAACTTAATGCCTCTGGAGGAATAGTATACAACTGGACAGGGCCTAATGGTTTTACTTCCAATCAGCAGAATCCAACAATACATAATGCTACAGCAAATAATGCCGGAATTTACACCTGTCAGGTTTCCGGAGGTGCTTGCAGCGGAACTTTCACAGTAAACGTTGTTGTGGGTGACAATATCGCTCCTATTCCCAATATTGTCACTCTTGCAGATATTACAGGAGACTGCCATACAGCAATTACGAGTTTTCCTACTGCTGCAGATAACTGTGCAGGAACTGTTACAGCAACAACAACAGATCCTTTATCCTATTCCATCCCAGGAAACTATATCATCCATTGGACCTATAACGATGGAAACGGAAATACTGCGACTCAAAATCAGAATATAATTGTAGTCTCTCCTGCTGTTCCAACTACCACAAATACCCAACAAACCTTCTGTGCAACCAATAATCCAAAGATCTCTGACATTCAGATTACAGGTCAGAATATAAAATGGTATGATGCCACAGGAAATGTTTTATCAGCTGCAACTGCTCTTATCAATGGACAGATCTATTATGCATCTCAGACTATTAACGGCTGTGAAAGTAATAAAACAGCTATCCAGGTAATAGTAAATACGACTCCTAAACCAACAGCCAATGTAAATCAGGATTTCTGTGCCTCTGCCAATCCTACAATAGAAAAGATTGTTGTAACAGGAACATCTCTGAAATTCTACAATGCTGCAGGAAATGTAATTCCAATAACAACTCCTCTTGTAAACGGGCAAACATATTTTGTAACTCAGACCTTAAACAATTGTGAATCTGAAAAACAAGCCATTACAGTAACACTTTCTACAGATAATGTTCCGGCAAAAGATATTACGCTAGTGCAGTGTAATACAACCACGTCAAATTCTATGGTTGTTAATCTTCATTCTTATGAAGCCAGTATTATCAATAATCCGGGTAATTATATTTTCACTTATACTGACACCGCAGGAAATGTTATATCCAATCCTTCAGCTTATGTTTTAAATACAGGAACAACACTTATTCACGTAAGAGTTGCAACACCGGACGGATGCTTTAAAGTGGTAAGATTAAACTTTACATTAAATCCCAAACCTATTGTTCAGTTACCTGATACACTTGATTTCTGCGAAGGAAAATCAGTTGTACTGGATGCCGGACCAGGATTTAAATCTTACGAATGGAATACCGGAGCAACTACTCAGACAATTACGGTAACGACTCCCGGAACTTATACTGTGAAAGTGACCAATATATTCGGATGTGAAAATACAGGCTCCACACAGGTGAGCTATTCTGTTTTAGCCCATATTGTTTCTGTAAATATCACGAATAATACAGCGACTGTTATTCTTTCTCAGAGCGGAAATTATGAGTTTTCTTTAAACAATTTTACATGGCAGGATTCCAATATCTTCACCAATCTGAATATGGGAGAATATACTGTTTATGTAAGAACAAAATCCGGATGTATCATTGGACAAAAGAGCTTCTCAATCTTTAATATTCCCAATGCGATTAGTCCCAATGGTGACGGAATCAATGATACATGGAGAATTGCAGGACTGGAAAACTATCCGGGAACCGAAGTCAGTTTATATGATCGAAGAGGAGTTACTATTTATAGAGAAATCATTAAAAACAGACCTTTCCAATGGGACGGGAAATATGAATCACACCCGATCTCTACAGGAAATTACTGGTACACCATAAAAGTTTCTGACGGAAGAATCTATAACGGATGGCTTCTGATCAAGAACCGGTAATAAAATAAAAAAACGGGCAGAAATTTCTACCCGTTTTTTGTTCTATAATAATTTGATTTTATCGTCTAAAATATCAATAATCTTATCTTTATAAAGTCCTCCGATTGCCTTTTTAAAGTTTTTCTTACTCATCTGAAGCTCATCTTTGATCTCTTCAGGAGAAGACTTGTCAGAGACATACAGAAGTCCGTAATTTTCTTCCAGCTTGCTCAGAATTTTCTGTTTGAACTCGTCGATATTTTCAAAACCTTCCGGCTGTAAAGAAACATCTATTTTCCCGTCTTCACGTATTGTTTTGATATATCCTTTTTCTTCTGACAGCGGATACAGCTTTTTAAAAACATCTGAAGCGTAGATCAAAGCGATGTATTTCTTATTGATGATCACATTCCAGCCCAGTTCACTTTCGTTCATCATGATCAGATCTACCTTATCTCCTTTTTTAAACGGAAGTTCATCGTACTGAGGGTTTCTTTTGAATTTTGTAGTTCCGGTAATCAACTCCATATCTTCATCTACATAGATATATACCAGATATCTTTTCCCTTCTACGATTTTTGTTTTCTGCTGCTTGTAAGGGATAAATAAGTCTTTAATGATTCCCCAGTCCATAAAAGCTCCGCTTGGAAGACTTTGTACACAGCTCATTACCGCAAATTCTCCCACTTCTGCCAATGGAATTTCAGTAGTTGCCTTTAATTTATCGTCATCCTGGTACACAAATACTTCAACTTCCTCACCTGTTTCTTTTTCATCCTGAATGAAAATTTTAGGAAGAAAAGCTTTCTCACCGGATTCGTCTACGAGGATCCATCCTGAATTAATTTTTTCTGAAATTGTTAAAGTTTGAGTTTTTCCGAGTTGCATTGATGATAAAATTAGCTGACAAAGTTACGGAAATTTGAAGATGCGAACCTAGTCAATACGATTATAATTCTTGAAAGCCTCATTTTCATCTTTCATAAAGACCATAAAAACGCTTACATTTGAACAAAAATAATCATGAAAAAATATGGTATTCTGTTTCTGTTTTTTTCAATGTCTTTTTCAAAAGCCCAGCTTTTAGAGAAAACCGCATTGAATATTTCATACCGTTACACAGGAAGAAATGTCCTGCAGGCAGGGTTAGAATACAGATTTGGAGAAAGCCGTTACAAATCAATAGTAGTTGGTCCTTCTCTTCTCTATACCCGTATTAACCAGACAGATAAATTCATTCCGGAAGCTAATATTAATTTTATCGATAACGGAATGCTTTTTGGGATATCAGGAAATCAGTATTCATTGGAGCCAACAATAGGCATCTCATTATTTAATGCAATATTTCTCAATACCGGATATGCTTTTCCTATTCATAAAGAAAAATATTTTAAAGGAGTAACTTTCGGAATACAGCTCAATATTGCACCTAAATATTCTAAGTTTTATGATAAAATGAAAATAATGTAAAACTGTTATTATTTTTAATTATTAATTTGAAATTTAAAATTTATACAAAAAAAGGAGAAACCGAATTGATTTCTCCTTTTTATATTTAAATGATTAAATCTTTTAATCAATTATTACATATGGATTGGTCTTTTTGCCGTAGCATCCAATGCAGCTTCTTTAATAGCTTCTGCATAGGTTGGGTGAGCGTGAGAACTTCTTGCGATGTCTTCAGCACTTGCACGGAACTCCATTGCAATTACTCCCTCAGCAATAAGGTCAGCTGCTCTTGCTCCTACAATGTGCATTCCTAAAACCTCATCAGTTTTTTCGTCTGCAATAATCTTAACAAGACCATCTACATCACCACTTGCACGGCTTCTACCTAAAGCCCTCATCGGGAAAGATCCTACTTTGTAAGCTACACCTTCTTCTTTTAGCTGCTCTTCTGTTTTACCAACTCCAGCAACTTCTGGCCATGTATAAACAACACCAGGGATCAGGTTATAGTTGATGTGAGGTTTTTGTCCTGCCAATGTTTCAGCAACAAAAACGCCTTCTTCTTCAGCTTTGTGAGCAAGCATAGCCCCTTTGATAACGTCACCGATTGCATAGATATTGGCAACGTTAGTCTGTAAGTGATCATTTACTTTTACTCTTCCTCTTTCGTCAAGCTCTACACCTGCTTTTTCAAGTCCAAGACCGTCTGTGTAAGGTTTTCTACCCACAGAAACCAAACAGTAATCTCCTTCTACAACTACCTCTTCTCCTTTTTTATCTTTAGCTGTAATTTTTACAGTATCGCCGTTTCTTTCCACCGCAGAAACCGCAGTAGAAAGCATAAACTTCATTCCTTGCTTTTTAAGAACTTTAGTCAATTCTTTGCTTAAAGCTCCATCCATTCCAGGGATGATTTTATCCATAAATTCAACAACCGTTACCTGTGCTCCTAATCTCAGGTATACTGAACCTAGTTCAAGACCGATAACTCCACCACCGATTACTACTAAATGCTTAGGAATTTCTTTAAGGTTTAAAGCTTCCGTAGAAGTAATCACTCTTTCTTTGTCTAAAGTAATGAAAGGCAATGTAGACGGTTTAGAACCTGTTGCAATGATGGTATATTTTGACTCGATTGTTTCAGAAGAACCATCGTTTTTAGTTACTTTAATCTGAGTAGCAGATTCGAAGCTTCCTACTCCTTCAAAAACAGTAATCTGATTTTTGTTCATCAGATAGCTGATTCCGTCTGTATTTTGCTTAATCACTTCGTTTTTACGTTCGATCATTCTGGCGATATCCGCTTGCGGCTCATTGATGATGATTCCGTGGCCTGCAAAATTATGTTTTGCATTTTCGAAATGCTCAGAGCTGTCAAGAAGCGCTTTTGACGGAATACATCCAACGTTAAGACAAGTTCCGCCTAAAGTTGAATATTTTTCAATAATTGCTGTTTTGAAACCTAATTGTGCTGCACGGATCGCTGCAACATAACCACCGGGACCGGAACCTATTACGGTAACATCGAATTGACTCATGTTATTGTATGAATTTGTTTATTATTATCTATCTTAATTCTCACAAATTTACATATAAATTACCAAGCACCAAAGTGAGTTTTATCAATTTTAAAAATGATAATTATATGCTTTAGTTTTATGAAAAGTATTATTTTATGAACTTTATATTTTCCTCACTTCCCTCCTTCAGATAAATTGCGGTAAAGACAAGTGGCTGTTCAGCTGACGCATTATCAAAATGAAGAATTTTCACATTCTTAGGCTCATAAAAAGCATCTCCTTTGTGAAGTACTACTTTCTCCTGTCCCTCTATCTGAAAAACAGCTTCACCGGAACTGATTATCCCTAAAACGGGACACGGGTGCAGATGTTCGGGAGCTCCCTGCCCTGCAGCCATTGTGATTTCCTGAATCTCCGTAGATTTTACTTTCTGATCAATAACAGTTTTTAACAGCTCTTTTCTGGAGATTGCCTTCTGCTGAGCTATCATTGCAACAGAGTTAAGCATTACAGCAGCAATTATAAATGGCTTCATGGATTTGATATTTAATGTTAAAAAATCAGCATAGAAGATTACACATTCAACATTCCTTGCCCAATAGTTCCTGTACTTTCAAAAAATGAACCTCCGTAAACATACCATTCAAGGCTTTCCAGATACTCCACAGCATTTTCCGGGGTGATGTGAGGTCGGTCTTTTTTCGAAACAATTCCTTTGTACCATCTTCCTGATCTGGAAAAGCTTTCGTTCTCTATAAAGTAATGAACCCATATTCTCTGGCACAGCTTGCACTGCTGAATCGTTACTTCTCCATATCTTCCGTTAGTATGATCTATACCTAATTCCGAACTTCTGAATTCTGTATAATTGAAATCAGGTTTTTCACAGGCACATCCTATTTTCGGGATTTTATTCATTACGATTTATTTTAGCCCCAAATTTAAAGAAATAAAACACCATAAGTCAAATATACTACAGCAGCTACTTCATTAAGTCCAGTAACACCTTTTCATATTTGTCCAATATAATATTCTTAGAAAACCTTGATTTAATTGAGTTTTTAATAGCTTCCCGATTATAATTGCTCTGAAGAATCCTCACGATCTCCTGGGCAAATCGGTCATGATTTTCAATATCTGCAATTTCTCCGTTTATATTATGCTGAATAATCTCGTTAATTCCTCCGGGACAATTATTGGCAAGAGAATACGTTCCGCACGCACCTGCCTCCAGAAGAACGTTGGGAAAACCTTCATATCTTGAAGACAGAACAAATAAATCAGCAAATTTTAAATACTGGTATGGGTTATCCTGTCTGCCATGGAAGATCACTTTTTTCAGTCCCAAAAGTTCTTTTGTCTGAAGCAGAAGGTCCTTATCTTTTCCATCTCCTAAAATATGAAGCATAATATTTTCATTTTTAAGCCTTGAAAAAACCTTAAGAAGATTATCAAATCCTTTTCTGGAAGACAGATTACCGATGGCAACTACATTCTTATAATTATATTTGAAACAATCAGGTTTTGAAGACAAAGCCATTTTCTCTTCAATGAAATCAAAGTCTACAGGATTGTTAATTTTGACGATTTTTTTCTTTTTAATATTAAAATTGTCAACAAGATCTTTGAGCATATCATCACTCTGGGCAATGATTTTCTGATAATTATTGTAAAAATTGTAGAAAAATTTAATTTCTTTACGGGTTACATGCTGGGTCACAACATTGGTTTCCCTGGCAATGAATTTTGTTCTCGGAAATAGTTTGATAAACAGAGACAGGTAGGCATTTACCTCTCCAAAACCCGAGAAAACAATATCCGGTTTTCTTCTGTAGATCTCTCCTAAAATAGGTCTTAACGAATGTCTTATTCTTTCGGTATTGATATCAATAATTTCGACATCTTTTTTCAGAAAATTCAAATATCCGCCCTGTTTACGTAACAGCAAAATCTTAGGTTCAAACCGATCTCTGGAAAGATGGTTTGCTATAGTGGTAACAATCCTCTCTGCGCCCCCGGTTTCTAAGTCCGGCAGAATAAATATGACAGATATTTTTTTCATCTTATCAAAGTTACTAAAAAGTTTAGTTATCTTTCAAATATTGGAAGGATGAAGATGACTGTTTAGGGTGGTTATTAACAGAAATTAACTAAGCTTTTAAAAAGAAATGAAGGCTTGCGTTTATTAGAATTAAAAGTTTAAACGAACTTACAATAAAATAAGCTCTTCAGATGAAGAGCTTATTTTATATTTTAATTATATGATTTTTTAATTCGCCACGTCACTAATGAACTTAATTCTCAACATCCTCACTTCTTCATCAGACAGTTCATCCCCGAATTCATCCAGCAATACTTTCATGCTGTCACTTTCAGATTCATTCATGAATTCCATGAAACCGTCTACAATGTCTTCATCAAAATTGTCTTCAATATAATAATCGATATTCAGCTTGGTTCCCTGATACACGATCCTTTCCATTTCTTTCAGGAGTTCATCCATAGAAAGATTTTTGGCTCTTGCAATATCCTCAAGATCAATTTTTTTATCGGTGCTCTGGATGATGAATACTTTGTGGCTTGATTTATTGGCCACCTGCTTCAACACCATATCCTGAGTACGTTCGATGTTGTTATCTTCTACGTAGGTTCTGATATAATCTGCGAATTCCTTACCATATTTTTTGGCCTTTCCTTCTCCTACTCCATAGATTTTGGTAATTTCATCTACCGTGATCGGGTACTGAACCGTCATATCCTCCAAACTTGGATCCATGAACACTGTATAAGGCGGGATTCCGTGCTTTTTGGCTACTTTCTTCCTAAGTTCTTTCAACAGGTTGAAAAGGTTCTGATCCAGACCTCCTCCGGCCTGCTGCTGTACCTGGTCGCTCTCTGCCTTTGCCTGGGTAAGATCAAATTCCCTGTCTTCTGCAATTAAAAAGACATCTTTAGATTTACCATTCAGAACATTTCTTCCTTTGTCGGTAATCTTTAAAACACCATATGTCTCAATATCCTTCTGTAAAAAATTCTGAACAGTGGCCTGTCTCAAAATCGTTTTCCAGTAATTGTCTTTTTCTTCTTTTCCGAAGCCAAAATAAGAACTTTGCTCAAGCTTGTAAGATTTTGTTACCGCTGTTTCTTTCCCTGCGATAACAGAAATAAGGTCTTTAGCCTTGAATTTTTCTCCTGTATCATTAATCAGCTCCAGCGCTTTTTTCAAATCGGCAGTTGCATCTTTTAATTTTGGCGGGTTGGATGAGTTGTCACACATCCTGGCACCTTCACCCTTTACCGGGTCAAAACTTTCTCCGAAATAATACAGGATATACTGTCTTCTGCTCATTGAAGTTTCAGCATAGCCTACTACCTCATTCAAAAGCTGTAATCCGATTTCTCTTTCAGACACGGGTTTCTGAGCCAGGAATTTTTCCAGTTTTTCGATATCCTTAGGATCATAGAATGCCAGACAGTGGCCTTCGCCCCCGTCTCTTCCGGCCCTTCCTGTTTCCTGGTAATAACTCTCCAGTGATTTTGGAAAATCGTAATGGATCACAAAACGAACATCCGGTTTATCAATTCCCATCCCGAAAGCAATGGTTGCCACAATTACATCTACTTCTTCCATCAGGAATTTATCCTGATTCGCCACCCTTACTTTCTGGTCAAGACCAGCGTGGTAAGGAAGCGCATTAATTCCGTTTACCTGCAGAAGCTGGGCAAATTCTTCAACTTTTCTTCGGCTCAGGCAGTATACAATTCCTGATTTCCCTTTATGCTGACTGATAAATTTAACGATTTCCTTGTCTACATTAACTTTCGGACGTACTTCGTAGTAAAGATTAGGTCTGTTGAAGCTTTCTTTAAATACCAATGCATTGGTCATTCCCAAAGTTTTCTGGATATCATCCTGAACCTTAGGAGTGGCAGTAGCCGTCAAAGCAATCACCGGTACATTGGCAATTTTATCTATAATCTGTTTCAGATTCCTGTATTCCGGTCTGAAATCATGCCCCCATTCTGAAATACAGTGGGCTTCATCGATAGCAAAGAAAGAAATTTTCACCTCTTTCAAAAAATCCAGGTAATCATCTTTAATTAATGATTCAGGAGCTACATACAGAAGTTTGGTCTTGCCGCTTTTTATATCGTCAAAAACCTGTTTGGTCTGTGTTTTGTTTAATGATGAATTCAGTACATGTGCTACCCCATCATCAGATGAAAGGCCGTTTACTGCATCTACCTGATTTTTCATCAATGCTATTAAGGGCGAAACAACTATTGCTGTACCTTCCGAAATAAGTGCCGGAAGCTGGTAACACAATGATTTTCCGCCACCTGTAGGCATTAAAACAAATATATCCTTCCCTCCTAATAGGTTGTCTATAATCTGTTCCTGCTGGCCCTTAAATGTAGAAAACCCAAAATACTTTTTCAATTCGCCTGATAAATTGGCTTTTTTTGCGCTCATCTAATTTTCTATTGCTAAATTTGCATCTCACCCAAAGTTATAAAAATTCTGCTTAAAATAAAAGCGAACGAATTTATAAAAATAAAATTTATATTAAATATTCTTTTTAAAATATAACGTTTTTTAAGAACTTTTTTGTATACCTTATCATCGTAAAATGGATAGAACCAACATTATATCAATTGCAAAAAGCACTTTAGAAATAGAAATTTCTGAACTGGAAAAATTAAAAAACAGAATTGACGACCAATTTGCCCGTGCAGTAGAGATTATTCACTCCGCAAAAGGGAAACTTATTGTAGTAGGAATAGGGAAATCTGCCCATGTAGGGAATAAAATTGTAGCTACTTTAAATTCTACAGGAACTCCTTCTCAGTTTTTGCATGCTTCCGAAGCCATTCATGGAGATCTGGGAGTAATTCAGAAGCAGGATGTGGTTTTATGCATCTCCAATTCCGGAAACTCGCCTGAAATTGCCAACCTTGTCCCTTATTTAAAAGATTATTCTTCTGCTTTGATCGGAATGACCGGAAATAAGACCAGTAAGCTGGCTGAATTTTCAGAGGTTGTTCTGGATACTCATGTTGATGTAGAAGCATGCCCAAATAAGCTTGCACCTACCAGCTCGACCACTATACAAATGGCGTTAGGAGACGCCTTGGCTGTTGCTTTAATGGAACTGAACGATTTCAGAGCCAATGATTTTGCCAAATTCCACCCGGGAGGAAGTTTAGGAAAAAACCTGACTTCTAAAGTTGAACAGTTTCTGTCTTCACAAAAACCTCAGGTTACTGAAGAGTCTCCAATAAGAGACGTTATTATTTCCATCAGTGCATCCAGCCATGGAATTACGGTGGTCACCAACGAAGATCAGATTATTGGTGTGATCACAGACGGAGATCTGAGAAGAATGCTGATGAAAGGCGAAGATATCAGCAAGGTACTGGCTAAAGACATCATGTCTGCCCGCCCGAGAACCATTGAAAAAGATGCTCTTGCCAAAGAAGCGATGAAAATCCTGAAAGAAAATAATATCGGCCAGCTGGTCGTTACAGAAAACGGAAAATATTTCGGGATCATAGATCTGCATAAACTGCTGGACGAAGGAATCAATTAGAACTGAGAAATCAGACTCACTTCTGTCATTTTTTTTATAAATTTGCCCTTTAAAAATTTTATTCTGTGAGCGAAGGTAAAGACATGTCCTTTCTTGGACATATAGGAGAATTAAGAGGACACCTGATCCGTTCGATTATTGCTATCATAGTTGCTGCTTTTGTAGTGGGCTTTAACATCAACTGGATTATGGACCATATCTTTTTCGGGCCTACCAGAAATGATTTCCCTACCTTCAGGCTTGTTAATCATTTTTCAAGAATGATCTTAGGGGAAGACAGCATTCATCTTCCAAAAGATTTTCCTGTCCGCGTACAGAGGCTGTATCAGCAGTTCAATGTAATGATGGCTGTATCGGTTTTCGGCGGGATGGTGGCTGCGTTTCCTTATATTGTATGGGAGCTGTGGCGCTTTATCAGTCCGGCTTTACACCCGAGAGAAAAAAAGAATTCTATTTATATCATCAATGCAGTATGGATGCTTTTCATGACCGGAGTATTATGCGGTTATTTTTTAATCCTTCCGTTTGCTGTTAATTTCGGGGTTATTTTTAAAATTTCGGATATTATTGTTCCGCTTTATGACTTAAGTGATTATACCACTTTATTTTTACAGGTGGTTTTGGGTATGGGAGTGATATTCCTCTTCCCTATTCTGATCTATTTCCTTACCAGCATCGGAATCCTTACACCTGTGTTCATGAAAACCTATCGTCGTCATGCTATTGTTCTGATTATGGTAGTTGCTGCAATCATTACCCCTGCTGACGTTTTAAGTATGCTGATGGCCGCCTTCCCGCTGCTGATCTTGTATGAATTCAGCATTATGATGTGTACATTCACTTATAAAAAGGTTCAGAAAAGCAATGAAAACCTTCCTGCAGTACAAGAATAATTAATATTTTACTAAAAAATACAGGCGCTACTATTCAACGGAATGGTAGCGCTTATTTTTTATATAAAAATATTAACCTTAATTATATTTATTCTTAAT
Organism: Chryseobacterium sp.; assembly: GCF_041914225.1. Taxonomy (GTDB): domain Bacteria; phylum Bacteroidota; class Bacteroidia; order Flavobacteriales; family Weeksellaceae; genus Chryseobacterium. The sequence goes on along the minus strand of NZ_JAYSDT010000018.1, from coordinate 24,020 downwards.
TCAATTTAAAACAACTACAAAATTTAACTAATATTATCAAGTTAGGAACAATTAACACTGAATTATCAACAAAAATTTTAAAAAAATACACTATATTTAAAACTTTAATTACAATCAAAAATAATATGAAAAAGAAAATTATTCTCGTCTGTGCATTGGCTTTAAGCCTGAGTGGTTTACAGGCACAACGCTGGGAACCTGTCTCGGAAAAAGTGACACCGGTAAGGAAAGAAGTAAAGGTAGAATACGCCTATAAATTTGACCTTTCTGCATTGAGAGATCAGCTAAAAAATGCTCCTGAAGCAGGTACAGGAGGAAACCCTGTAATTGTTTCTATCCCTGCGGCCAACGGAAAAATTGAAAGGTTTTCAGTGTACAGCTCTCCTGTAGTGGAAAAGTCGATGGCGGAACGGTATGAATTGGGAGCCTATTCAGGTATCGGGGTGGACAGCCCACATAAGCGAATCCGGTTCAGTACTGCTCCTAATGACTTCCAGTCTATGGTATTTGACGCCGATACAGGAAAATATGAATTCATAGAACCCATCAACAAAGAAAAGGATGTATACGGAGTCTTTTTCAAATCCAATAAATCTCATGAAGATCCTTTCGAATGCAGAACTTCTGAGCCTGAGAAAGCAAAAAAAGAGATGAATAAACTGCTTAAGACAAAAAGTGTTTTGAATAGCGGGGGTTTTAATAAAAGCAGTGAACAAAAGTACAGAACCTATAGAATTGCTATTTCCGTAAACGGTGAATATACACAGCTTGCCGGAAGCGTTCCTTTGGCAGCGGCACGTATTAATGCGACAATGAACCGTGTAAATGGTGTTTTCGAAAAAGATTTCGGAATTCATATGATTGTGCAGGATCTTCCTCAGCTCATATTTCCCAATCCCGCTACGGATCCTTATTCGGATGTAATAACCAATTCAAATGGTACATACAGTGCTCCCGCAGCATGGAACCTTCAGCTTCAGCAAACTCTTACCAATACAGCAGGTGTGGGTAACAATGCTTATGATATAGGACATTTCTTTGGCCACAGAGGTGGCGGCGGAAGTGCTGGAGATGTAGGAAATGTCTGCAGAAATCCCGCAAGCAATAACGATGCAACTTCAAAAGGTGCGGGAATCACGTCACCTTCTACTCCGGATCAGCCTTTCGGAGATAATTATGATATAGACTTCGTAGCTCATGAAATCGGCCATCAGTTCGGTGCTGCACATACAATGTCTATTGCTTTGCACGGTGCCCATATGGAGCCGGGATCCGGATCTACTATTATGGGATACGCCGGTATTACCAACTATAATGTTCAGATGCATTCTGATGCTTATTTCCATACTAAAAATATTGAGGAGGTAGGAGCATATGTGAATTCTCAGGATTGCGGTATTATTACTCCGGTAGCCAATACACCTCCTTCTATTCAGCCAATGGCCAGTAAAATGATCCCTAAAGGAACAGCTTTTGTGTTAACCGCTTCTGCAGCAGACGCTCAAAATGATCCTATGACCTATACCTGGGAGCAATATGATCTGGCTACTTCTGCTTTCGGACCGGTAAGTGCCACCAGAAATAATGGGGCCAACTTCAGATCTCTGATCCCTACAACTTCTCCTACCCGTTATTTCCCTAAATTCTCAAATGTTCTTAATGGCACTCTTACCAGTGCTGCAGATTGGGAAACAGTATCCAACATCCCAAGAACGATGAATTTCAAGGTAATGGTAAGAGACAATAATCCTGATGCTGCACAACAGCAGACACAGAGCAGCCTGATGAAAGTGGATATAGGAAACGAAGGTCCGTTTAAAGTAACTTCAGCTACTGTTTACAATAATACACCGGGAGCGGTTACATGGGATGTGGTAAACACCAATAATGCTCCGTATAATGTACAGAATGTTAAAATAGACTATACTACAGACAATGGCAGCACATGGACAGTAATTACCCCATCTACTCCTAACGATGGCGCTGAACCGTTTTCATTCTCTTCTCTGGCAACAGGTGCCAGTGTAAAAATAAGGATAAGTGCTGTTGATAATGTATTCTATGCGATTGGAAATGCTACCGTTTCCGCATCTGCAAGTGCCTGTACAACATCTGCCCCTACCGGAATTACTGTAACAGGAATTACTAGAACTTCGGCATCTGTAAACTGGGCTGCTCTGGTAGGTGCATCCTATTCTGTACAGTACAGAAAAGTAGGAACTGCCACATGGACCACTGTTCCTGTTTCAACGAACTCATATACCATTTCAGGGCTTACCGAATCAACTCAATATGAAGTACAGGTGGCTAATGTCTGCGGAGGTACGCTGGGTTCTTATTCAGCATCAACCAATTTTACAACGTCTTCATTTGCTAAATGTTCAATAACGGGAACAAACGCAGCTGACGAATATATTTCCAATGTGACGGTAACACCTTCGGGAATGAATCCTGTTTCAAACAGCAGCAGCAATACTCCTTATACGGATTACACTGCCGATCCTTCGAAGCTGATTACCCTTATGTCCGGATCTTCAGGGAACAATATAAGCATTACCAAAGCATGGACAGGCGCACAATATAATGACGGAGTAACAGCGTGGATAGACTTCAACAGAGACGGAGTATTCTCTTCGTCTGAAGTAATCTACACCAGTGCACCTAACACAGCAACACCGGTTTCCGGAACATTCTCTGTACCTGCAGATGCTTATACCGGAGGAAACGTTATTATGAGAGTGGTATTGGGATATGAAAGCCAGCCAAGCAGCGGATGCAGCAACCAGCAGTACGGTGAAGTTGAAGATTACCCGGTACTTATCCAGCAGCAGCTTTCCACAAGTGAGACAGTGAAAGACAAGAGTTCTATTCAGATCTATCCTAACCCGGTAAATGATGTATTAAATGTAACTCAGATTTCATCTAAAGCTCAGTTTATCATAACCAATATGGCAGGTCAGAAAGTAATGAACGGCCAGATTAATGATAATAAAATCCCTGTTTCAAAATTAAGTACAGGAGCTTATATCATTTCAATTGAAGATAAAGGTGCTACTACAAACCTGAAATTCATCAAAAAATAAAAACGAACTTGTTTTTACAGCCCGGCCATTAATGGCCGGGCTTTTTCATGTCTTCTTAAAATCTGTATTTAATTTGATTTTCTGCATAAGGCTATTAATTTAATTTTATACTTTTGAAAAGATTATAATAAAGTTTAAATGAAAAAATTGTCATACACCCTGTTATTTGCATCAGGATTGGTTTTCGGGCAGTTCTTTGAGAAAGGAAAGGTTTTTACCAAACAGGATACTTTAAAAGGTTCCAATACGGAATTCCGGAATTTTTGGGATGTCAAAAAATATGATCTTTCTGTAGAACCGGATTTTGAACAGAAAAGCATCAAAGGAAATAATACAATCAGCTTTGAGATTATTAAAGATGTTACCAATCCTGTTTTTCAGATTGACCTTCAGCAGCCAATGAAAGTTGATAAGGTAGATGCAAGTTTTCCTATTGCCAATTATAAACAGGATGGAGATTTTATTTTCATTACAACGAATAAAAAATTCAAAAAGGGTGAAAAATATACCATTAACGTGATCTATTCCGGAAAGCCAACCATTGCTAAAAATGCACCATGGGACGGTGGATGGGTATTCACTAAGGATGAAAAAGGAAACCCGTGGATGAGTGTTGCTGATGAGGGAATCGGGGCTTCTATCTGGCTTCCTACAAAAGATATATGGAGCGATGAGCCGGACAACGGTATTGTGATGAAGATCATTACTCCAAAGGATCTTGTAGGGGTTGGAAACGGAAGACTTACCAGCCAAAAGACAGAAGGTAATAAAACAACTTATACCTGGGAAGTGAAAAATCCTATCAATGCCTACTCTATCATTCCGAACATCGGAAAATATGTGAATTTTAAAGATACTTTTAACGGAGAAAAAGGAAAACTTGATCTGGACTACTGGGTTCTTGATTATAATCTGGATAAGGCAAAGAAACAGTTTGAACAGGTAAAACCAATGCTTTCAGCCTTTGAATACTGGTTTGGACCTTACCCGTTCTATGAAGATTCTTATAAGCTGGTTGACTCTCCGTACTTAGGTATGGAACATCAAAGTAATGTTGCCTACGGAAACGGCTATCAAAATGGCTACAGGGGAAAAGACCTTTCCGGAACAGGAATTGGCCTGAAATGGGATTATATTATCATTCATGAAAGCGGCCACGAGTGGTTTGCGAACAATATTACAGCAAAGGATCAGGCAGATATGTGGATTCATGAGAGTTTCACGATGTATTCTGAAGTTCTTTTCACCGAAAAATATCTGGATAAAAAATCAGCAGATACGTATTTGATCGGCCTCAGACATGTCATAGACAATGATGTTCCTATTATTGGCCAGTACGGAGTAAGAAATGAAGGCAGCGGAGATATGTATCCGAAAGGTGCCAACATGCTTCATACCATAAGACAGGTCATCAATAATGATGAAAAATTCAGGCAGATTTTAAGAGGTTTGAGTAAGGATTTTTATCATCAGACGGTTACCACCCAACAGATTGAAAATTATATTTCCTCAAAATCCGGAATCGATTTTTCTACTGTTTTTGACCAGTATCTGAGAACGGTAAAGATCCCAACCCTGGAGTATGCCCAAAATGGTGATACTTTAAAGTTTCGTTATACAGATGTGGTAAAAAATCTGAAATTACCCATTATCATTAATGGTGATCAGACTATAAATCCAACAGAAGAATGGCAGACCGTAAAGCTTAAAAAGAATAGCCCGGTGGAATTTAATCCCAACTATTATATCAATTATACTAACACTAAATAAAGAAAAAGGCAAATCCGCATACCAGCAGATTTGCCTTTTTCGTTTTTTCTTTAAAATTTTAAGAAAAGTTTAATACTTTTTCCGTAACAAATTGATAAAAAAAGCAACTATTTAACTATTAATGTAAACCTAATGAGAAAAACAGTACTTAGTCTCGGTATTTTTGCTGCTTTTTTGGCAAATGCCCAGTCTATTAAAACAACCATTGACCTTGTTAATGTAAAAGATGATAAAGTAGCCGTTACCATGGAATTCCCCAAAATGAAATCCGGGGATGTTAAATTTCATTTCCCCAAAACGGTTCCGGGTACTTATTCTGTAGATGACTACGGAAGATTCATCGAAGGAATTAAGTTTTATGACAACAAAGGGAAAGAGCTTACGTATACCAAAGTAAATGACAATACCTATTCATTGAAAAATGCCCAGGGCCTTTCCAAAATCTCATATCTTGTCAATGACAGCTTTGATGAAGAAACGGATACCTCCAAACATAAAGCTGTATTTTCTCCGTCAGGAACCGATATTGAGGCAGGAAAAGTTTATATGATCAATACCCACGGATTCATTGGATATATTGAGAATATGCAGGATGTTCCGTATCAGCTGATCGTTCAGAAACCAACCGACTTCTACGGAACCACAGCGTTGGTAGATCAGGATAAATCTGAATCTACAGATACCTATACCCTTGCCAATTATGCGAAAGTAACAGATTCTCCGCTTATGTATACAAAGCCGGATTATATCACTTTCAATGCCGGAGGGATGGATCTTGTATTGGGTGTATATTCTCCGACAGGAAAATACAAAGCCGCTGACTTCAAAGACAATCTTGAAAAGATGGTTATTGCCCAGAAGAAATTCCTGGGAGATATGAATACCAATAAAAAGTATGCAATCATGCTTTATCTTTCCGGAGGTGACGGTCCGTCGGTAAAAGGATTCGGAGCACTGGAGCACCATGAATCCACAAGCGTTGTGCTTCCTGAAGCCATGCCTAAAGATGCTATCGACAACACCATTACTGATGTGGTTTCCCATGAGTTCTTCCATACAGTGAACCCTCTGAAGACCCATTCTGAAGAAATCCACTATTTTGACTACGCGGATCCGAAAATGTCACAGCACCTATGGATGTATGAAGGAGGAACGGAATATTTTGCCAATTTATTCCAGATCCAGGAAGGTCTGATTGATAAAAACCAGTTCCTGCAAAGAATTGGTGAGAAAATCGCCAACTCCAAGAGCTATGATGATACAATGCCATTTACGGTAATGAGTAAAAATGTATTGGTGGAGCCTTATAAAGATCAGTACAGAAATGTGTATGAGAAAGGGGCCCTTTTAGCAATGTGTTTAGACATTGAGCTCAGAAAACTTTCTAACGGAGAAATGGGATACCGTGATATGATCAGAAAACTGTCACAGAGATTTGGTGAAAACAAACCTTTCAAAGATGATAAGCTGATTGACGAACTGGTAGCTGTAACCGGATACCCTCAGGTAAAAGAATTTTACAACAAATATATTGCAGGAAACCAGCCAACACCTTATGCACAATACCTGAGCATGGCAGGTGTAGATATTAAAAAGCAGGAAAGCCAGCCTATTTTCTGGTTTATCAAAGATCCGAACCAGACAGGTTTTGATGACAAGACCAATGCTTTTGCTTTTGACGAACATTCCGCACTGTCTCCATTTGCAAAAAGTATAGGATTTAAAATTACTGACCAGGTACTTGCCCTTGATGGAAGAACAGTAGATATTAAAAAAGTACAGGATTTTATCGGGTATACCCGAACCATTAAAGACGGACAGGAGGTTACGGTAACTATTCTGAGAGATAATGCCGGAAAGAAAGAGAAAATGACGCTGAAAGGAAAGGCAATACTGGATAAAATGACCATGGAAACCCCAGTATTTAAAGCGAATCCGACTCCGGAAGAACTGAAACTACAGACACAGTGGCTCACTGGTAAAAAATAAAGAGAAAAGCGGGGAAAAATTTCCCCGCTTTTTATTTTCTTATTCTTTAACATTCAAACCTAACAGGTTTTGAAAACCTGTTAGGTTTCTGTTTACAACTCATTAAGCCAGCATCACTCCTCCTTTCTGATTGTGATTCTAAAGGTGCTTCCCTTTCCTATTTCCGTCTGGGAAATCTTGATATCTCCGTTGTGGTATTCATGGATGACTCTTCTGGCCAGTGACAATCCCAGTCCCCAACCTCTTTTTTTGGTAGAATAACCGGGATTAAAAGCATTCCGTGCCTGCTGTTTTGTCATTCCGCTTCCATTGTCTTTTACTTCAATTAAAATATTTTTATTTCTTTCAAAAACAGATATTGTGATGGCTCCTTCCCCTTTCATGGCATCCACAGCATTTTTTACCAGGTTTTCAATCACCCAGCTTATCAGGATCTTATTGTGGGGCACCAGAACGGTATAAGTAGGAAGATTCAGAGTAAAATTGATTTTTCTGGAAATTCTGGTTTTTAAATAATCATAATTCTCCTGAATCGTTTTATTGAAATTCCTATCGTTTAGCTCAGGAACGGATCCTATTTTTGAAAACCGTTCTGAGATGGTTCTAAGCCTTTCAATATCTTTTTCAATCTCATGCACTCCTTCCGAATCCGGATTATTCAGCTTCATAATTTCTATCCAGCCAATCATAGATGATAAAGGTGTTCCGATCTGATGGGCTGTTTCTTTTGCCAGGCCTGCCCAGAGATATCCTTCGTCTGTCTTTTTGATGGTTCTGAAAAACCAGAAAGAAAAACCAAAATACAGCAGAATAAACAGTCCCAGAATGTAAGGAGAATACCTGAGGTTATTAAGCAGGCGTGAGTTGTCATAATACACAAACTGGTTATTTCCATCCGGCACTTTGATCTCAATAGGATCATAATTTTTCTCCATATTCCGGATCAGATCCTGTAGTTTTTCAGGGTTTTTGATCGTACTTTCAGGAATATTTCTGTAGTATCCGAGATCAAGAATCGGGTTTTTATATTTATCTGTTACGATGAACGGAATGGTGTTATTGATGTTCAGGATATCCGGCAGCAGATCCAGAACATCCGTATCGGGAGTCTTCACTTCCTGCTGTATCCTTATCGCTTTGGAAAGCAGGCTGATCCTTTTGATCTCCTCTTTTCTGAGAAAATTAATAAGCGATGTTGAAGCTATTATAATGGCAATCACCAAAGTAGTCATCACAACAAAAATGATCCAGTTATTCAGCCTGGTGAGGATAGATTTTCTCAAAGGTATTTATTTTAAAACATTCAGAATTTTCTGCAGCTCTGTATTTCCACTTCCCTGATAGTTATTGATAATAATCGAAAATACATATTTTTTCCCATCCTTTGCGGTGTGATATCCTGCAAAAGATTTGGTATCTCTCATGGTTCCGCTTTTCATCTTCATTCCATTATCCTGTACCGGAAATCCGTCATAGTATGCTTCAAACCAGGATTGTTTCTTAGCATATAAAAGAGCCTGCACTTCTGCTTTTGCGGCCACATAATTTTGCGGAGAAAGTCCGCTTCCATCTGCAAAATTGATCATATTCGGATTGATTCCCTTTGACTTCCAGAATTCTTTCAGATAAGAAACCCCGCTTTTGAAACTTGAATTTCCTTTTTTCTCTTTTCCTAAAGTTTTAATCAATGTTTCACCATACAGATTGATACTTTTTCTTAGAAACCAGTATACAATTTTATCCAGAGTCGGCGATTGGTAAGTGAGGATGATGTTATTTTTCGGAGCTTCCAAAGCCTGTTTTCCATTAATTTCAAGCTGCGAGTTTGTTATTGCTTTTCCTGAAAGTTCAATACCTGATTCCTTCAACCATTGTTTTACTTCTGCTGCCAGCTGTAGTGGCGGATTAGGAGTAGAACCGGAAACAGTAACTGTTTTCCCTGACGGAAGCATCCCGTTAATCAGTGCGACATCAGAATGGGGTGCTGTAAAAATCAGACTTTGATCTGAACTTCCTCCTGTTTTCAAGTCATTCAGCCATTTTACACCTTCCAGCGGATAAGAGAAGCTTTTAAAATCGGTTCCGTTAATATTAATATCAAACTGGTTTTCTTTCCAGTTGATTCCCCATACACCGGCGCCATAATAATTTCCAAGATCATCCCATGGCCAACCTCCCGGAATCGTCTGATGGTCGAAATAAGAATCATCAATGACGAGGTCACCTGATATTTTTGTTATCCCTGAATTTTTAATGGCATCTATCAGTTTCTTTTTAAAATTTTCTGGTTTATAGCCCTCATACCGCCAGCTTCCCAATGTAGGATCACCATTGGAACTGATAAACAAATTCCCGTTCAATGTTCCTGCTGATATATTTCCGGAATAACTTGACGTAGTGGTATAGGTATAGTTTTTCCCTAAAGTTTCCAGTGCGGCTCCTGCCGTAAAAATTTTCTGTGTAGAAGCTGTAGAAAGGCCTTTGTTTCCTTGATATTCGTAAATAAGATTGCCGTTTTCATCCGAAACATAAAATGATAAGCCGGAAGAAACCGCTCCCGAAGAATCCATAAGATCCTTTGTGGCTTTGTCTAATTTCTGGGCGATATTCTGTGCGGCAACGATCTGTACAGAAAGTGTGAGTACAGCAAGTGTTTTTTTCATTACATTGTTAATTTGGGTCTAAACGAATAGCATTCAAAAGTTCATTGCAATGGTTTATTAATGTTCCATACCTGAACCTTTTTGTATGTCTAAATTCTAATCAAATATAGTTAAAATAAAAGCTTTTCATACTCCCTGAGATCATCTGAAGTGAAAAGAACCTGATGACCGGGAGATTCTTCAAATGACCGGTCGTATTTAAAATATTTTTCATAATCATCTTCATCTATGAAAATATCCATCTGGCAGTCTTTAATATAGTCTGATTTTTCTTTGTACTCCTGAATTAAAAATCCGGATTCACTCCAGGGTTCATTATGACACCGCAAACAATTCCTTTGATGAACAGCCTTATAACCACAGATTTCACAATCCTGCAAGTTTTGAAATAAATTTGAAATTTCAATTCGTCTGTCTTTCGGGAAAAGCGAAAGCGGAATAGTTTTTAAAAGCAGGTAATAATTTGGCTCCTGCCATGAAAAATAAACTACTTCCTCCCGATTGGTATAAAGCCCTAATCTCTGAAGGTCATATTCAATCTCAGCTTTAATGATATTTTTAATATTCAGAATGGTCTTACTGTCTCTCCTGATATTCTGTTTACTATCGATTTGAATAACCGGCTGCTGTTCCAGGAAATGGTTCAGACACAATGTGGTCTGCCACGAACCTATAGTTCTCATTTTACCTTCACTGCCACAGATTTCACAGCTTCTAACAGACAATTCTGAATATTTGTCTTTGATTTCTTTAAGTTTTTTATTGAGTGTTTCATCTTCAGAATAGGTATAGCATCTCAATCTGCCAAACTTTTCTTTTCCAAATACATTATGCTCCGGATTCCAGCCTGCCATCACAAATTCATACAGTAATTTCCGGATCAGTCCGTCCCATCCGGTGCTGTTCACTGAAAAATTAGTCAGGTTACGTTCTATGAAAAGGTTTATTTCTTTTTCGTTCATTAAAGTCTGCTTCCTGCTTCAATTTCGTAAGGCTCTTTTCCTTTTTCAAAAATCCTTGTCAGTTCACTTCCTTCAACTGTTATTGAATCTCCGGTCCTTCTGATCCAGTTTCCTTCTCTGAGTCCTACCACTTTGATGTCATTTTGGGTAAGAAATTCCTTAATACGGGTTTCTCTGGTTTCTCCGTTATGCTTCAGATCCGGATTAGGATCCAGATAGTGCGGATTGATATTAAAAGGAACCAGCCCCATACAATCGAAGCTTGGCGGATATACAATTGGCATATCGTTCGTAGTTTTCATATTCTGGCCTCCGATATTACTTCCGGCACTACATCCCAGATAAGCTTTTCCGGCTGATACATTTTCTTTCAGAACAGACATCAATCCTTCTTCATGCAATGTTTTAACCAGTAAAAAAGTATTTCCTCCTCCTGTAAAATAACCTTTTACCTGGTTCAGGGCCTCTGTTCTATTTTCAAATTCATGCAGTCCTTTTACTTTTATATTGATGGTTTCAAAGAAAGAACGCGCTTTTGCAGTATAATCATCATGGGAAATACCTCCCGGGCGTGCGAAAGGAATAAACACGATTTCGTCAATACCTTTATATAATCGGATTAATTCTTCTCTCAGGTATTCCAGATATTCTCCACCAAAAAGTGTGGATGTTGAGGCTAATATGATATTCATGTGACGAAATTATATAGTATTAATAAAAAATGAAGGACAAAGATAACCTCAAAGATTAACGAATCAAAAATTAAATTAAAAAAAACAGCAATCCCGTTAATATTTTCTAAAAAAACTTAAAGCCTCTAAAATTTAAGATTTTGTGGAATTATTATTGAATTTTAGATTTTGACTTTAAAATATAAGATTATGAAAATGAGTAAAATTAATAGCCTATTCTTAGGTTTGATACTAGCAGGAAGTGTAAGTCTTGTAAATGCACAAACAACTCAACCTGAAACTTCGGCCACCACAAGCCAGACAGCAAATCCAACTATTGAAGGACTTAAAAAGCAGGTTGAGGCCAATCCAAAAGATACGGAATCATTAGCAAAATTAGCAGCAGCTTACCAGGATGCATCAGACTGGACGAATGCTATTGACACCTGGAAAAAAATCTCTGTTTTATTACCGGACTGGGCTCCGTCTTATTACAGCCAGGCTTATGCCTATCAGTCTGCTAAAGATGATGCCAATGCCAAAATTGCTTACGAAAAGTATATTGCAACAGTAAAACCTGAAGAGGTAGAGCAAAATAAGAAAAACCTGGCATATGCCTATTTCTATCTTGCCTTCTCAGAACAGAAAACTGATCCAAATAAAGCTAAAGAGCATATTGCTAAATCAATTCAGTATGATCCGACCAACGAGGATGCTCTGAAACTTAGCAAAACATTAAATTCTTAGTAAAATAAAAATGCCGGAAAGTTTTTCCGGCATTTTTGTTATTATCAATGATGAATACTTAGTTTATTTAATTTTCTTTCCAAAAAAATCGGTTTCACCATGCAGGTGGCGAATAATTTTCTCAATATTTCTCTGAATACTGACGTCGGTTTTTAAATTATTGATATACCTGATCAGCTCATGCCTTCTTGAGGGAATCAGCTTTTCAAAGTTTTCCGTTGCCAGATTGCTCTCTTTAATTGCCTTTTCCAGTTGGGGATGGATGGAAATACTTCTGTCGGAATCATCATACTCCAGTACGACTTCAATAATTTCTCCTATTCTTTTGGGTGAATTTTTCAACATGATGAGGTTCACGTACAATCTCCATTCTCCCAGATATTTCATCAGGTTTTGTTTAAATTCCTTTCCGTTCACAGTTCCTTTTACCGGGATAGGACTTTTATTTCTGCCTGATTTTTCAAAAATCGTATCCAGTACTTCTTCCGGAACAAATACAAAAGGGTTAATTCCTATGATTTCCAATGTAGCGGTGAAACTCTTGTTTTCCATAATTCATAATTTAAAATGATCAGGCTGGAAGCTAGAAGCTAGAAGCTAGAAGCTAGAAGCAAAAATAATAGTTTGATTTAAGATTAATAGAAAAATTTCCTTTCCTATTCTTCACGCTTAAAACTCAAAACTCCCAAACTCTCAAACCCTCCGACTCTATAACTCGTACCCGGAACTCCGTAACTCAAAATTCATACCTCAGAACCCAATTAATTCCCTATATTTGTATCAATAAATCTATTTATCAAAATGAAATTTTTTATTGACACAGCTAATTTAGAGCAAATTAAGGAAGCAAGAGATCTTGGAATTTTAGATGGTGTTACCACCAACCCTTCATTAATGGCAAAAGAAGGAATTCAGGGAGCTGAAGCCATCAAAAACCACTATAAAACGATCTGCGAGCTTGTAGACGGAGATATTTCTGCAGAAGTTCTTTCTACAACATACGAAGAAATGATTAAAGAAGGAGACGAATTGGCTGCGATTCACCCTAATATCGTTGTAAAAATTCCGATGATCAAAGACGGAATCAAAGCTTTAAAATATTTTTCTGACAAAGGAATCAAAACCAACTGTACATTGATCTTCTCTCCGGGGCAGGCTCTTTTGGCAGCAAAGGCAGGAGCTACTTATGTATCTCCGTTCCTTGGAAGACTGGATGATATTTCTACAGATGGTCTGAACCTTATCCAGGAAATCAGATTAATTTTCGATAACTATATGTACGAAACTGAAATCCTTGCAGCTTCTATCCGACACTCAATGCATATCATTGACTGTGCTAAAATCGGAGCAGATGTTATTACATCCCCACTTCCTCCGATCTTGAGCTTATTGAAGCACCCGTTAACAGACAGCGGATTGGCTCAGTTTGTTGCAGATTCTCAGAAATTGGCATAATCACTGACTCTTGATTCAGAATATAAAAATCCCGGACTTTGTTCCGGGATTTCTTTTTTGTGTCCAATCTTATTTCAGAAGATCCAGTTCCAGGATGTTGTTCTGCTTTTTAAGATCATTCTTCTTTTTTATTTCTTTAGCTTTTTGTGCTTTATCAATAGGAATCAATTTTCCGGATTCGTCTATTTCCTGCATTTCAATTCCCTGAGCTGCCATTTGCTTTTCACTTTTCATCGGATCTTCAAGATATTCTTTGAAGGCTCTCCGGTATTTGGCTTCCGTTACAGTAACCAGTGCATTAAACCTTTCTTTTTCTTTGGTACTCTTCCACTCGTATCCGGCCGGAAGTTTTTTACTCCCTTTTAATTCAAATGAATGTGTGCGGGAAGCATCTTCCATCTTTATAATCAATCCCGGAAGTCCTGAAAACTTATAAGGTCCATCCTGAATCGGCAGATCCGGTGTAAACCACGCCGTCCATTTTCTGCCCGCAAAATTACAAACGGCCTTCTGAGCATTAAATGTTCCTATTTTTTCTTTTTGCGGAAGGATTTTCCACTCCTGTTTTCTTTCATCCTGCACCAAATATTCATCCGCAGATAAATTGTTAAAAAAGCTCACTGAATAATCAGGATAGCTTTTTTCAACACTATAAGGCACCTTACCTTTAAATTTAATACCGGAAAAGTTGATTTCCGTACTTCCAGCCTGTACTTGTTTTTCCATAGATGCAATCATAAGGGAATCTGATTCAAAAACATCTTTACTGTAAAACTTGGATCCTTTGGAAACAACATCAAGAAACATTATTTCAGTTTCGGGTTTGTCTTTGGCAGTAGAATCAATACTGTATTTATATTCATAAATACAGTATTGATTCTGAGCATTAGCTGCAAGAGCCAACAGCAGGCTGAATGCAATAATTATTTTTTTCATAGATTATTAGTTGAAAATTATTTAATTTTCCTTTACAATTGATTTAACAACCCTGCACGGATTTCCCACGGCCACTACATTATCAGGAATATCTTTTGTGACAACACTTCCTGCTCCTATCACTGAGTTATTTCCAATAGAAACACCCGGAAGTACAACTACCTTTCCACCCAGCCATACATTATCGCCTACTTTTATCGGAAGTGCATATTCCAAGCCTTCATTCCTTTGCTGCACATCCAGCGGATGGCCTGCGGTATAAAAACTGCAGTTGGGACCAATAAACACATTATCGCCAAATTCTACTTTGGCACAATCCAGAATAACAAGGTTATGATTGGCATAGAAATTTTCCCCTACTTTTATATTATATCCGTAATCGCACCAGAAATTGGGTTCTATGCAGATATTTCCCTTCATACGGCCAATAATTTTTTTGAGTAATTGATATCGCTTTTCTGCATCTGAATTTTTCAGGGCATTATACTCCTGGCACAAATCCTTGCAGGCAATACGCTCCTGAATCAGCTCTTCATCATAATTGGCATTATATAAAAGTCCGGCTGCACATTTTTCCTTTTCTGTCATAACATATTAAGTTGGTGTTAACTATTGAAAGATAAGAAATTTGTAACAATTATCTTAATTGATATTCATCACCTACATACAAATAAAAAAACAGAATAACATCCATGCTATCCTGTTTATAATAGAAAATATAATGATTTTAGTTCACCAGATCCGGTTCAATCGGATTGTTATCTTTTTTAAGGGCTTCTTTAGTATTTTTTTCTATTTCGCGAAGTACCTGGTTGGGGTCTGAGATTTCTTTGCCATCGTTAGTTCTCACCTTGAAACTGACTTTAGTATTGCCATCACCGTTTTTCATCAGCATTTCTCTCATATTCTTGGCAGGATCATTTACATATGCTTTCCATACTTTTTTGAACTGATCTTTTGTTACTTCAAGCTCTTTTCCGCCTATTCCAAGCACTCTTACATGATCAGGCACCTGCATTTCTGATTCAGTGGCCGGAGCATTTACTGTTTTATTCCCTATCATCGTCATTATATGAGATCCGGTAGTATCTTCAATTTTTACGATAAGGCCGGGAAGTCCGTAAAAGACATAAGGGCCATCCTGAAAAGGGAGATCTGTTGTAAACCAGGCTATCCATTCTCTTCCTCCAAAGCTGGCAGTGGCTTTCTGAGCCTGATATGCTCCTATTTTTTGTTTTTCAGGCAGTATTTTCCATTCCGGTTTCTGGTCTTCCTTTATTTTATACTTATCTGTAGAAATGCTTCTGAAAAGGTACGTTTTAAAATCCGGGTATTGTTTGGTTACTTTATAGGAAACCTGTCCCGGTCTTTCCCTTCTGTTGACACTTATATTTCCGCCTCCTGCTTTCAGCTGCTTTTCAAGTTCTGCCTTTCCGGTGGAATCTGCTACAAATTTATCACGGCTGTAATAGCTTGATCCGTTTTTATCGATATCGAGCATCATCATTTCTGTCTTTACATCTTCCTTATTACTGGAATCCGGAATAAACTTATATTCATAAAAAAATCTGTTGACCTGTGCACTGGCGAGTACTCCCAGAAATACAAAAAATAGAATTTTAATTTTCATAGTGTATGATTAAAAAAGGCTTTGCCAATCTGAAACTGACAAAGCCTGGTGGAACTTTATTTCTTTGTCTCAATTCTTACTTCCCCCTGCTTAAAATCTCCTTTTTTCTGAGTATTGACATTGACTTTCGATATATTGCTGGTATCTAATGAATTTACATCATCCTTAGAAACTTCCCTTCCGTCAATATAATACTTGTATTTAACATCATCATTTCCGCTTATTCTGAAATTTTTCACCCCATTCATGGCGATGTTTCCATTACCGTCTTTTTTGATAAAATCTGCGTTCATTACGATAACATCAGGT
This sequence comes from Chryseobacterium sp., assembly GCF_041914225.1. Classification (GTDB taxonomy): domain Bacteria; phylum Bacteroidota; class Bacteroidia; order Flavobacteriales; family Weeksellaceae; genus Chryseobacterium. Next base: position 7,805 of record NZ_JAYSDT010000018.1, on the reverse strand, counting down.
GAAGCATTGGTCACTTTTATAAAGGTTCCGTCTTTAAAGCTGAATGATCTCTTTTCTGCTTCTGCACGGGCTCTTTCAACCTCTTTTCTGATTTTGTCCCCATCTATTCGTATTCTTATATTTTCTTTGCGGATTCTATCTCCCTCAGCTCTTGCTTTTTCTCCTTCAATTCTTGCTTTTTCCCCTTCTAATCTGGCTCTAGCTCCTTCTGCTCTGGCACGGTCACCTTCCAATAAGGCTTTTTGTCCTTCTATCCTTGCTCTGTCTCCTTCAATTCTTGCCTTCTCACCTTGGATTCTGGCTTTTTCACCTTCCTTCATTGCTTTTCTGGCTTCTTTCATCGCTTTACGGATTTCAGCCTTTTCTTTACCGCTCAGATCTTTGAAGTGGACAGCGTTATTATTTTTGAAGTAAAATACTCTTGGTGCCTTTGGTGCTTTTGGCGCTCCTGGAGGAGTGTCCGGCGCATCCGGTGGTACAGACGGGTCCGGAAAATCAACATCAATATCGAGGTTGGACAATTCCGGCAATTCTACTTTCATATTATCCAGCGCCAGCATTTTATTTTTCCATTCCGGAGATTTGAAATAGTTATCAACCAGTCTGGAGGTTTCGTCACCTATTTTCCCCATTTCTGAGGCAAGCTGGTTAATTTCTTCTATTTTCTTATCAAAAGCTGAAGTTTCAGGTTTCAGCTTACTTAATTCTTTGCTTTTCTGATTAAGCTCTTTTTGAAGTTCCGCTGATTTTGCTTTTAATTTAGGCAATTCCGGTATTGGATCTGCAACTTCTTCCTGTTGTATTTTTTCAGGTCTTACTGTGTCTTTCTTAATTTGTGAAACCGCTTTCTGAATGCTGATATTGGTTTCCTCAATTTCTCTGTTTTTAGCATTTACCAGGTAAGCAAAGGCTACTGAGAATAAAACCGGTAATGCAAAAATTCTTCGCGCATATCCGAACTTGGTTTTTGGTTTTTGTAACATCTTAAGTCTTTTTTTAAGGTTTGAACTTAGAAACGGACTGGCAGCAGGCAACTGTGTTCCGGAAAAGTGGCTTGCTAAAAGCATCTGCGCAAATGCTTTAGTGTCCGATTGTTTTACGGCTTTTTTATCAGCCAGGTATTCGTGGATAAGATTAATTTCTTTTTTGATGATATGAAAGAACGGATTGAACCAGAAAACAGAGGTTATAATCTCGATAAAAATCTTATCAAAGGAATGTTTCTGCTCAATATGTACCATCTCATGCTTTAAAATCTGCTTTCCGATATCAGAATGCAGGGTAATGGCATTCTTCCAGAAAAGATTTTTAAAGTAGGAAAACGGGGCTTCGTTAAGGTCTGTACGGTAAAAGTTGATCCCGTCAAAACTTTCTTTCTGAAACTGTTTTTTAAACTGCTGGATTTTAAAAATCCCGTAGATAAGCTTCCCTAGAAAATAGAGAGAAACCAGTCCCAGAGCTGAAAAAGTAAGGTTAAAATAAAGGTTACCATTGTCTATAGTTTTTTCTGTATTAAAATTCTGTATCCTGTCAAGAAGCATATACATATCACTATTTACCTCGATCGTAAAATCATCTACCTTTATGAGCGGTAATAACAGCGAGATCACAATCGCCGCCAACAGATAAAATCTGTTATAATGATGGAATGTCTTGTCCTTTAAAGACAACTGATAGTACAAAAACGTTACACCCGAACATAAAATAATTTTTCCAAAGTATAAAAGTATTGCTTCCATAGGTATTTAGTCTTTCTTTTTGAGTTCATCCAATAGCATCTCAAGGTCTTCCACCGTCATTTCATTTTTTTCTACCAGAAATGAAACGGCACTTTTGTAAGAACCTTTAAAATAGTTTTTCACAAGGCTTTTCATGGTCTTCCCGGAATACTGCTCTTTTGAAACAAGCGGAAAATACTCATGCTGTCTCCCATGTACACGATAGTCTACAAACTCTTTGTCCTTCAATACTTTCAAAATAGTAGAGACTGTATTGGTATGCGGCTTTGGCTCCGGAAAAAGATCAAGAACATCTTTAAGAAATCCTTTTTCTATTTTCCATAAATACTGCATTACCTGTTCTTCTGCTTTTGTTAAAGTCTGAATTTTCATATCCTGTTCATTTATCAATTATTATGATATAAAATCGTTCAATCCTATATCACTAAGAAATTAGTTATACAAATGTAGAAATAAAAATGAATCAAACAACTATTTTTTTAGTGATAAACC
>NZ_JAYSDT010000018.1:0-5564 GCF_041914225.1 Chryseobacterium sp. | reverse complement strand
CAGATAAAAATCACAACATACTGTAAATCAGTAAAATAAAAATAATTAAAATATATTAATTTTTTAAAGGAGTGAAAAATATACCTCTTTAATTCATATAAAAAGAAGCATTTAAGGTGTAAATTCTTAAAACTTGTTAATTTTTATTAAATAAAATTAAAATGAATTTGTTTTAACCGGGAAATTATATTTATTTTAGTGCTTTAAAAATTTCTCATGAAAAGATATAATTTATTGATTGTACTATTACTGCTTATTTTTAACCTTACTACAGCACAAAAAAAGGGTTCTCCTGCTGCCGACCTTAGCATACTAAAAGATACAAAATCAAAAATCGAAGCTACCGTTCCATTGGTTATTCAACATCTTCAGACGATTGCGACTAAAGAAGGAGATAATAATATTGTGAACAACGGAAAGATTGCTTTAGGTAAAGAATACGGTATTTTGGAATCTGAATGGTTCTTATATAGAAACAATATGAAAAACTGCATCCTGAACAATTCTTCCAAAAAAGCTAAAAAGTGCATGGAATATCATAACAATATGTTCAGAGGTACCATGATCAACTATAATAATTATATCACCAACCTTACAAGAAAGAACGGATATTTAGGCGTAGATGGTGATACTAAATTTGATTTTAAACCAGCTGAGATCGCAACAAAACTGAGTGAAGCCTACTTCAATGCCAACGATGCGGCAGGAAGAATGAAAGCTGATCAGAAAAGAGAATTTCTGGGGCAGACGATGTCTGATGACAACAAGCTTACCCCTTATGCCCAACTGGCTCAATAATATTTATCATACAATAAAAAAGTCCCACTCCGAAAAGTGGGATTTTTTAATACTTATATTTTACCCTGTCACAATATGCTTCATATTTTTACCGCAATCAATTCCTACATCAGCTCAATGCTTGATAATAAAGACGCTCCACCTGTTTCATTATCCCTTGAAGGAATGATGGCCATTTTTACGAAACTGCAAAAAGAGGAACTCCCTAAAAACAGTATCCTGGTAAAGCCCGGACATATCTGCCGGCACATCTATTTTATCGAGAAGGGAGCAGCCCGTATTTTTTACTATAAAGATGAAAAAGATATCACTGACGGTTTCAGGGGCGAAGGAACTTTACTTTTATCAATTGTCAGCTTTATCCGCCAGAAACCGGATAAAAGGGGAATAGAGCTGCTGGATGACTGCCTGCTCTGGAAATTAAGCTATGATGATCTTGAGGAACTTTCTGAAAAATTTCCTGACATTCAATATCTGTACAGGATGATCATGAGCAGTGTATTGATTATGACCCAGAACAGGGTTGACAGGATGTTGTTCCAAACTGCAGAAGAGCGTTATGACGACTTCATAAAATCACATCCCAGAGCTGCAGAGCTTCTTACATTGGGCATGATTGCTTCTTTTTTAGGTATTACACAGGAGACACTAAGCAGGATCAGATCTAGAAAATAGATGTTTGACATTTGTTAAAACATTTGTCTTTTTATTTGATTTTTGTCAAATTGACTATCGATACTGCTTTAATATCTTTGAAAAAAAAGATATGGTAAAGAAATAGATTCTATTGTTATTTTTGTTGATCACTGGTATTTTTTACAGTCAGCAATGGCAGACTGCAACTATCCAGCACAGTTCCGGACTCAGGGAATATTCTATTTATGTGCCTTCCAATTATAATGCTCAAAATCCGGCTTCACTCGTTATCACATTACACGGATTGGGAGATACTATGAATAATTTTAGGAATATTGGTTTTGCAGCACTGGCTGAAACCAATAATATCATTGTGCTCTGCCCGCAGGCATTAAGCGATCCTTTATCCGGTACAGCCTGGAATTCAGGGGCAGGATATTCTTTTTATACTCCCAACGCTAATGTAGATGATATTGGTTTCATCAGCACTCTTATTGATACTGTAAAGCAGACCTACAACATTAATCCTAATAAAGTTTTCGCCTGTGGCTTTTCTATGGGTGGGTTTATGACAGAAAGGCTGGCATTGGTTTTAAATGATAAAATAAAGGTTTTTGCCTCTGTGTCGGGTACTTTCGGAAACGGAATTTTACCTGTGGCCGTGGGAACTCCGGGACGTTCGGTATCTATTGCTCATTTCCATGGCACCGCTGATACAACTATTGGCTACAGCAACAACAACTTCGGAAATTCTGTAGATGAAATGATCAGCTACTGGAAAAACAACAATTCATCAAACAGTACAGCAATACATACGCTTCTTCCTGATACTGCCAATGACGGATTTACTGTAGACCATTACAAATACACCAGCCCGGCTAACAATTCTGTCATTGAGCTTTATAAAGTGAATAATGCAGGCCATGTATGGCTTACCCAACAAAATGATATTTCCTACACTCAGAAAATATGGGAATTCTTTAGTCAGAACAGCAGTAATCTATCTGTTTCAGATGCATGGGCTGACGATAAAGAAATTTTAATATATCCTGTTCCTGCCAAAGATTTTATAACCTTAAGTTTCCCTAAAAACTACTCTGATGTTGAATTAACAATTTATGATCTTACCGGAAAACTCATGCTATCTGATAAAATAAAATTGAACAGCAGGGCGGAATATACTCTGGATTTAAGTTCTAATAAATTGGTAAAGGGAATCTATTTATTATCCGTTAAAAATAATCATAATCTCCCTCCAGTTACTAAAAAAATCATTATCAACTAATTTATTGGCTATTTAAAATACATTTTTACTGATCAATCAGATTGATAAAGTAAATCTAAAGCAAAAAATCTCTGCCGGAAAAGCAGTTTTGTGGTACTAATCATAAAACCCTTGGGGAAAAAGTAGAAAATTAGGCAGAGATTTTTTTGCATACGCTCTACAGATCAACTGTCCTACCCATGATCTGTAAGAGCTTTACAAAAATAGGGGCTAAAACCTCTATCGGTAGAACAATGCCTGTAGAATTAAACGTTCACCATTGTAGAAGTAATACTACTTTTCCTGTTTCCACCAGTATCACAAATACCGCATATTTCGGATTGTATCATTCTGAACAACGTCAGATTTTTGCAGATAAAATCAAACCAATGAAAGATATTGTTCATAAAATCAAAAATACAGACTGGCAGCAACTTACGGAAACAATGCATCAAAACGGATATGCCATTATTCCCGGACTGTTATCTGAAGAGGATTGCGATATATTGAAATCCAATTATGACCATTCCGCTCTTTACCGCAAAACAGTTGTGATGGCCAGACATCGTTTCGGCCTTGGGGAATACAGGTACTTTAATTACCCATTACCTGAAATTATTCAAACCATAAGAACAACTATTTACCCATATCTGGCTTCAATGACCAACTCATGGTTTAAAGCACTATATATTGATACTCAATTTCCTTCAGATCATCAGGAATTTCTGGATCAATGTCATGCCAACGGACAGCAAAAAGCTACTGTTTTAATTCTGAAATATGGAAAAGGTGGCTTTAATACGCTGCACCAGGACTTATATGGGGATATATATTTCCCTATTCAGATTGTATTAATGCTTAGCGAACCTGGCAAGGATTTTACAGGTGGTGAGTTTGTGCTTACCCAGCAGACTCCGAGAGCACAGTCAAAAGCCATCGTTTTAAAGCCTAAAAAAGGAGACGTCCTTATTTTCACGACTCAGTTTAAACCGGAAAAAGGCACAAAAGGATATTACAGGGTTAATATGAAACATGGCGTAAGTGAAGTTAAAGAAGGAAACCGCTATGCGTTGGGCATTATTTTCCATGATGCAGTTAATTAATTTTTACCTATTATGATTCTTCATTCGCAACTATCCCCTGGAAATCTAAGAAGTAAAATCCACAGCAGAGAAATTTGTTTTGGAGGAAATAAAAAATTAAAAATCTACGGATTGCTTGGCTGCAAATCCGGGAAAAGAATGAAGATGGAAAACAGGGTTTTCTTCCAGGATGAAGAAGAGGCGTTACACAACAACTACCGTCCGTGCGGACATTGTATGAGGGAGGCGTATCAACAGTGGAAGGAGTCAATTGTTAAGAGAAGCTCCAAGGATGAATTAAAATAATTTATAGAAATTATGCTCATCCTATTGGTTCAAATCAAATTTATATTATTACGAAACATTAATCCTTCTTAACATAATAAAAAAATACGAAAAAAAATGTGATTCTCTATTAATGTATTAAAATAGTTTTGTAATATTATATGAAAATATTAACCATGAAGAAAATCTTCATTGCAGGATTATTTATTTCTAATTTGGTTTCTATTTCAGCACAATCTAAGGCTGTAATGGAAATCAATTACGAAACAAAAATGATTTCTGATAGCTTAAATAGAGATAAAATAAAAATTTATTCTTCAATATTGCTTTGCAATAACACCGAATCAATTTACTGTAGTGCAGAAGCCAAAGCATATTATAAAGGGAATTCAACAGAGACCATAAGTACAGATTATGGAAATATTCCAAAATATCCTAAAGCAGTAGAAAGTATTTATAAAAGCAATGATATTATTACTGCTTCACTTCCTGTAGGAAAATACATTTTTACTTTTGAGGAGCCAAAATTAAAATGGGAAATTCTTGACAATACAAAAAAAATAAAAGGTTTTAACTGTCAGTTAGCTAAAGCTATAACAGATACAGGTGATACAGTTTTCGCCTGGTTTTCAAAAGATATTCCAATTCAAGAAGGGCCTTTTAGGTTTAAGGGACTTTCTGGGATGATATTAGAAGTTTATAATAAAAATAAGACAATAGAAATTTATGCAACTGATATAAAGAAGTCAGAAGATATTATAGAGCCTTTAAAATATTATAACGAGGTGAAGGCAAAAAATAAACAACAATTTTTAGAGGCAAGAAAAAACTTTCATGAAAATCCATCAATGTATAATGGAAACCTGAAAGTGGTAGATGCAAATGGAAATGATAAAACTAAAATAATGACCGATCGAATTAAACGTATTAATACTTTTATGGATTAGTTCAGTAAAGTATTATCTCTCTAATTATAAAACTTAATTTTAAAAACTTTAACTATGAAAAAACTATTTTTTACAGGAGCACTGGCTCTTTCAACATTTACTTTAGCAAATACAAAAGATGAAGTAAAGGAAATTAAACAAGAGAACACAAAAGAAGTAAAGGAACTTACTAAAGAACAGAAGCATGCTTTAATGACATATTTTAGATGGTGGTCGGTTTCTTATACAAATGCCTGTGGTACAACAAATACTGTTTTTTTCCAATCTGACAATCCGGATCAAAGTCCAGCATTTATTGATGAATTAGCTTATGCTGTTAACTCTACTTATGGAGATTGTTAATTTATTATATAAAAGCATTCTCATATGAGAGTGCTTTTTTAATATCTATTGTAAATTCAACAATACTATAGAATCCCCCTTTAAATATTTAATAAATCATTTTTTAGACAAAACATAAAAAAATCGGTATAACAGTACGTCATACCGATTTTTCGTTTAGTAGCGGGAACCGGACTCGAACCGATGACCTTCGGGTTATGAGCCCGACGA
>NZ_JAYSDT010000017.1:0-82248 GCF_041914225.1 Chryseobacterium sp. | reverse complement strand
ACTGATAATATATAAAAGACAACATATGAATTTAACTACTAAACTGCTTTTAGGATTTGGTTTGAGTGCTAGTTTTTTAGGCTATTCGCAAGATTTAGGTAAAGTAAACCCAGTTCTTACCGGAGCTCCTTTCCTAAGAATCGCACCTGATGCTAGATCAGGAGGTATGGGAGATCAAGGGGTGGTAACCTCTCCGGATGCATTTTCACAATTCTGGAATGCGGCTAAATACCCTTTCAGCAGGTCAAGTTCTTCCGTAGGTCTTAACTATACGCCTTATATGGGAAAACTTACCAATGATGTATTCTTATTATATGCTTCGTTCCATAAGTTTCTTGGGCAGGAAGAAAGATCTACAATTTCCGCGAGTATCTATTATTTCAACATGGGACAGGTAGACCTGACTCAGCTGGTAGGTACAGAAATTGCATCAATGGGTACATCAAAACCAAACGAATTCTCAATTGACGTTGCCTATGCATTGAAACTTTCTGATTCATTCTCAGGAGCTGTTACCGGTAGATTCATCCGTTCAGACTTAGCCGGAGGATTCAACACAGATACGACCCTTAAAGCGGCTAACAGTTTCGCAGTAGACGTTTCAGCATACTATAACTCTCCAAGATTCTCCAGTATTGGCGGCTATGATGGTAAAATAAATGCAGGTTTAGCTGTTCAGAACTTAGGTCCTAAACTGGATTATACAGGAAATGAAGAATCAAGATCTTATCTTCCTACCATGGCAAGATTAGGGGTTGGATATGACATGTACCTGGATGATATGAACAGAATCGGAATTTCTGTGGAAGGTTCAAAACTTTTGGTTCCAGGATCTGAATATGCCGGAATAGACCCGAATACAAGACAGCCTATTTACCAGATCCCGAACGTAGGGCCAATGGCCGGTATCGGAAAATCTTTCAAAAATAAAAACAGTATCATGTACAGTGGTGCTTTAGAATATTCTTATGACAACGCATTTTCTGTAAGAGGAGGTTACTTCCATGAAAGCGAAGAGCAGGGAGCAAGACAGTTTGCAACAGCAGGTGTCGGGTTAAAATACCGTTCTTTCGGGCTTGATCTTTCTTACCTGATCAATATGTCCAAAATCAACAGTGCATTGGATAACACGCTTCGTTTCGGGCTTACCTGGAACATCGGAGACGAAACATCCAACGTAGACCGTTAAAAAAAGCAACAGCTATATAAAAAAGCCTCATACTATATTAGTTATGAGGCTTTTTTATAGGCAGTGGTGAATCCGTCAATACGCTTCGCTTGGCAATTTATTTGCATATTGCAAACATTCACCATTCACCTTGCGAAACAAAAATTCACTATTGACCTTAATGACCAGCATTGATCTATGAATTATCAATCTGCTTCATTTATCTGTTTATTTTAAATAACCCAGACAGCACTTTAAAAAAATATAATATTTAAGTTGAGAAAAGTCTCTTTTTTATGGCGATTTTCTTAAATTCAATAGCTATTTTTGTAGTATGAACTATTCGGCGGAACTCAAAAAATTCGTAACCAGTCAGTATGTATATTCTGCGATCAGAATTACATTAGCTACTGTTCTGCCTTGTTTAGTCCTCGCCCACTTTGGAATCTTAAAAGAATATTTCCTTTTCCCGTTAGGAACCAGCTTTGTAGCGCTTACGGATCAGCCCGGACCTTTTATCCGAAGAAGAAATGCCCTCACTTTTGCGATCTGCTGTTTTGTATTTGTGGCACTCATTGCAAGTCTTGTAATGAATATCAAAATACTGGTCCTTCTGGAAGTCATTGTTTTCGGGATGTTTTTCTCCCTGATTGGGGTTTATGGCCAAAGACTGGCTGCGGTAGGCTCATTATCTCTTGTGGTACTCGCGATCTTTATTGACGGACATCTTACAGGAAGTAATATTTTCAAAAGCCTGCTGATATTTGCTTCCGGGTGTACATGGTTTTTACTCATCTTCCTTATCGTAACTACAATCCGTCCCTATAAGCTGGCAAGCCAAATGATTGGGGAAAATTATCTTCAGCTGGCTGACTTTTTAAAGATTAAAGCCAATTATTATCAGAAGAATCCGGATTTTAATAAACTGACTACTCAAGTCATCGCAAAGCAGATTGAAATAAAAAACCTGCAGGAAGATACCAGGGAAACTGTGTTTAAAACGAGAACAATCGTCAATGAATCTACAACCACCAGCCGTTTATTGATGCTGATGTTCCTGAATTCCATGGACCTCCATGAAAAGCTGATGACCTCTGAAAGTGATTATCAAAAGCTGCAGCAGAGTTTTGAAGACAGCATGATTCTGGTGAATATCCATGATTATCTTAATCTTTTGGCAGAAGAGATCACCAATATCGGAATTGCACTTCAAAGCGGTACAAGAGCCAAAGCGATGTTCAATCTGGAACTGGAATTAAAAAATTTAAATTATAATTATTTCGAACTCAGAAATAAACAGCTTTCTCCTGACAATCTCGAAAATTTCATGATCCTGCGCCAGATCCTGATGCGTATTTACGAGATCACTAAAGAAATCAACGAGATCTATAAGGTGTTTTCACAGGATATAAAGCTGGCAAAAAGTTTATCTACAGGGTTAGACTTAAGGAAATTTATGCCTAATGAGCCGAAGCTTAACGCTAAGGTGTTAAGAAATAATATTTCCCTATCATCATCCCATTTCCGCCATGCGATCAGAATTACAACCGCATTGCTGTTAGGATATCTTTTCTCTATGTTTGATTTTCTGGGACTGGGACATACTTACTGGATATTAATTACGATTACAGCCATTTTAAAACCGGCCTATTCTATTACTAAACAAAGAAATCTCCTTCGTTTGTACGGAACTATTGCAGGGGCAACTATTGCTTATGCTATTCTGTATTTCATTCATATTAACGGGATTTTATTTGCCATTCTGCTTATCAGTATGATCATGTGTTTCAGTTTTCTGAAAGGACGGTATTTCTGGGCGGTATTATTTATGACAATCTACGTTTTCCTCAGCTTTAATTTTTTAAACCCGGGGAAAGTCAATATCATTTTTAAAGACAGAATCGTTGATACAGCCATTGCCGGAATTATTGCTTTTGCAGTATCTTATATTGTGCTGCCCGTCTGGGAACATACCCAAAATCTGGATCTGATGAAAAAATCTGCAGCAGACAACCTCATCTATTTCCAGAGTGTAATTTCCAAATTCTTACAGGGAAATTTTGACCTTGAAGATTATAAAGTAAAACGGAAAAATGCAATCATCTCCCTGGCCAATCTTTCGGATAATTTCCAGAGAATGATTTCTGACCCTAAAAATCAGCAGAAAAAACTGGAAGTTGTCCATCAGTTTGTGGCTACCTCCCATCTGATTACAGCCTACACAGCTTCTCTATCCCAATATGCAAAAAGTAATGAGCAGTATCCGGAAATAGATGCCGAAAGCTGGAGCAGAAAAATTGAAGCAGAAATGCGGCAGACCTCTACCCTTCTCAACGGAAATGACATCAATGAAACATTAAAAATGGAAAGCCGCCTGGAGCCGGAAGATTCTTCCATTGAAGACATGTTGCTGAAAAGAAAAACTGAAATTGGGGAAAATGAAATCGTGGACAGAAGAGATACCGACAAGGTTTCCCATCTTACAGAGCTTAAAAACATCCAGGATATTCTGGAACTGATCTATGATGTAGCGAAAGAACAGAGAAAAGTAATCGAAAAATACAAAAACGAAACAGACCCTACTCCTCCACAATCGTAAAGCAGTAATCGTCAAAAAACTCTACCCTGGCCTTGAACTCATCTGAAAACTGATCGTCATAGACACGGCAGCTTATTTTGTGAAGATGCTTTAGTTCGAAGGGTTTCACTTCATAGTTTTTCTTTAAAGACCAGTATTTTGAGTGATGGATTTTGTACATGCTTTCCTTCACGCTCCATATGATTGTATAAAAAGTATCCGCTTTGTCTTCAGGAATGAACCCCCGTTCATTTTCATACGTGAATTTGTCAATTACCCTTAAGATCTTGGGATTAAACTTTTCAATATCAATTCCTATTTTATTTTTAGAAACCGCTATTGCAGCAAACGGGAAAGAATGGGTAATAGAAATTTCCGCATCGTAAGGAGAAAGAAAAGGCTCTCTTTCTTTATATAATATCTTGGAACCGGGCTTCAGGCCTTTCAGGAGCTTCCGCACCATCAGAACTTCCAGTAATTTTTTAGGATGATAATCTTTTACCTTTTCAGCATTTTCAGGTTCCAGAAATTCATTGATATCAAGTTCTTCACTTTCATCATACTTCCAAACCAGAATGGTGGCATTGTCATCTGAAAAATCTCGGTAAAGGGGCATTCTTTTTTTATTGGACAAAAATACTAAAAAGAAACCATTTGTAGAAGTTAGCAGGACGCGGCTTGAAATGTACAAAGATTAAGCATAGAAGGAGCTTTATTTCATAGTTCAGAATTTCATGTTTAATCTCATAAGACTGAACTTGATCTGCCGTTTTTATATCTTAATTATTAATCGTAATTTTGCCTCTCGTTATCAATTGAATTTTAAAAACTATTCATTACATATGAGTACTACAACACAATACCTTCCTTATAAAGTTAAGGATATCTCCCTTGCAGAATGGGGTAGAAAAGAAATTACCCTTGCAGAAGCAGAAATGCCGGGTCTGATGTCTATCCGTGAAGAATACGGACCGTCTCAGCCACTGAAAGGAGCAAGAATCGCAGGATGTCTTCACATGACGATCCAAACGGCTGTGCTTATCGAGACTCTGGTAGCTTTAGGAGCTGAAGTTACCTGGTCATCTTGTAATATTTTCTCTACACAGGACCACGCTGCTGCTGCAATTGCTGCTGCAGGAATTCCGGTGTATGCGTGGAAAGGTTTAAATGAAGAAGAATTTGACTGGTGTATTGAGCAGACTTTATTCTTTGGTGAAGACAGAAAGCCATTAAACATGATTCTGGATGATGGTGGAGATTTAACAAACATGGTTTTTGATAAATATCCTGAATTAACAAAAGATATCAAAGGTCTTTCTGAAGAAACCACTACAGGAGTACACAGACTATATGAAAGAATGAAGAACGGAACTTTAGTAATGCCAGCCATTAACGTAAATGATTCTGTAACTAAATCTAAATTCGACAACAAATACGGATGTAAGGAATCTGCTGTAGATGCAGTAAGAAGAGCTACAGACGTAATGCTAGCCGGAAAAAGAGTGGTAGTTTGCGGATACGGAGATGTAGGTAAAGGTACTGCAGCTTCATTCAGAGGAGCTGGTTCTATTGTTACCGTTACGGAAATTGATCCGATCTGTGCACTTCAGGCTGCTATGGACGGTTATGAAGTAAAAAGATTAGACACTGTGGTAGATAATGCTGATATCATCATTACTACAACTGGTAACTTCAATATCGTAAGAGGAGAGCATTTCCTTAAAATGAAAGATAAAGCGATCGTTTGTAACATTGGCCACTTCGATAATGAAATCGATATGGCATGGTTAAACAAAAACTATGGTCATACTAAATCTGAAGTGAAGCCTCAGGTTGATATCTATACTGTTGAAGGTAAAGAAGTGATCATCCTTGCAGAAGGTAGATTGGTAAACTTAGGTTGTGCTACAGGCCACCCAAGTTTTGTAATGTCTAACTCTTTCTCTAACCAGACTTTGGCTCAGATCGAATTATGGAATAATTCTGCTGCTTATAAAAACGAAGTATATACACTTCCTAAGCATTTAGATGAAAAAGTAGCTGCTTTACACCTTAAGAAATTAAGCGTAGAGCTTGAAACTCTTTCTCCTGAGCAGGCAGCGTATATCGGAGTAGAAGTACAAGGGCCATTCAAACCTGAGTATTACAGATACTAAGAGAAATCTAAACATGATATGATCCCGCTATTTTTAAGATAGTGGGATTTTTTTATGTAACATTATACAGTATTCCTTATTTTTGCCCACAAAAAAATACCATGAGAAAATTATTATTTCTGGGAATGATGAGCGCTGTTGTGTTCTTTAACAGCTGCAGTAGTAATAATGACGAAAATAATGAACCTAATCCTTCGAATTCTCAAATATTTTTAAGCAAAGTCACTACAGTTTATTATACAAGTCCCTCCGGCCCGCAAACCAGTATTACAAAATTTGATTATAACAGTCAGAAACAATTATTTAAAATTATATCAGAAAATACAACCTCCGTTTTGGAATATGACGGTGCAGGAAAACCTTCAAAAATTACTTACCAAAAAGCAGATGGTACCGTAGCTTATTATAAAACCTTTACATATAATGGTGATCAGCTTACGATGATTAAGAAAATACATCCAGATACTTACTATAATACAACAATGACGTATACCAATGGTAAAGTTACTGCTGCTTCCACTTGTGAGTCTTCCAATTGTATAAACCCATCTACAATTGCATATACTTATAGTGGTGATAATGTTTCGGAAGAAATTTCGGTCAGTGATGGTATTGGCGGTCCACTTACAAATAAAAAAGAATTTTCATATGATAACAAGGTAAATCCTTATTCTTTGATGGGCAAATATTTTAGAATGATTATGGGAGGAGCAGAGTTTTTAAGTCAAAATAATTATACCACAGTAAAAATAAGTGGCAAAGATGGCACTGGAAACTGGAGCCAAATTATGAATTTTACCTATCAGATAGAATATAATAGTAATCAATTGCCAACTCAGGTCATGGTAAAACTGGATAATAATGATTACGCAAAATATACTTACGAATATATCACTCAGTAAAACAAAGCTCTCCATTTTGGAGAGTTTTTTATGAGCTGATTCACGCTATCCGCTCATACTCCTCACGCCAGCACCTTCAACCTAAGCAAAGCCGAAAGGCCTCAGCGCAAGTTACGGGGTAACCGCTGCTATCGGGGCTAGGAAAATATAAATGATGAATGATGAGTGATAAATTATAGATAGATTTATATTATTCAATAGAAACGGGTTATATCCTAAGCTTAGACGAAGAGAGCCGTTCTCATTAAATAAAGAATATATCCATGGCTTTAGCCGAAATTTACTATAATAAGCAAACGGCACCGTACTTTACACATATTTCCCTTTACTAAAGGTTCTATTTATAAAAAATGAATATCTTAGCCCTCTTAAAATAAAAAATAAAACATTAAACTATGAAAAAACAAAGAGTGTCGAATGCATTTGTTGCTGCATCATGGGTAGCATTGGGAGCAGGAATGATCGGTTTCATTGTCGGTCTTGCAAGAGCTGAAATGCAGCTGAATGAGAAAGGATATTATTTCACCATCCTTCTTTATGGCTTATTTGCCGTTGTTTCGCTGCAGAAAGCAGTAAGGGACAGATTAGAAAACATTCAGGTTACGGATATTTATTACGGAATCTGCTGGTTTGCCACATTATCGTCAATTGTATTATTGGCTATAGGACTTTGGAATG
Source organism: Chryseobacterium sp. (assembly GCF_041914225.1). Lineage (GTDB taxonomy): Bacteria > Bacteroidota > Bacteroidia > Flavobacteriales > Weeksellaceae > Chryseobacterium. The sequence goes on along the minus strand of NZ_JAYSDT010000017.1, from coordinate 74,766 downwards.
CCACCATCCTTCCAAGTGAAAAAGGTTTTTATGCCTTTGCTTTTTTGCTCGCTCTTTTCGGAGCCATAGCCGTTCAGAAAAACACCCGGGACAATATGATTCAGGAATAAAACAAACTCTCCAAAACGGAGAGTTTTTTATTTATATAAATGCATTAAAATTTATAAAATACTACAAATTTAATATTTAAGTTAAAAATATATTAAGTTTTTTGTTATTTTAGCTGTGCTTATTTCACAAACTAATGACATGTACAAAAAACTAATAACTTCTGCTCTGTTTATAGCAGCATTTCAGCTTTCAAAGGCACAAAATGAATTTATCACAATCTGGAAAACCCAGAATGCACAACTCATTAAATTTCCCGGGAGAGGAACCAATTTCAAAGTCTATTGGGAAGAAGTAGGATATCCTCAGCATAATGGCACAATGAATAATGTAACTTCCACTACTGAATTCATTATCAACCTAGGTGTACCATTTAATCCTGTATCATCCCAGGCCAGCTACAGAATTAAAATCAGTGACGGAAACGGAAGTTTTGATCAGGTAAGATTCTTTGACAATACATTAACTCCCACTTACAATGCTGCAGACCGTTCAAAAATCACTCAGATTACCCAGTGGGGAAATATAAAATGGAAAAGCTTTGACAATGCTTTTGTATATTGTGACAATATGGATGTTACGGCTACTGATGCTCCGGACCTCAGCATGGTTACCAGTATGCGCCAGATGTTTTATTTGTGTACTTCACTCATTGGCAATCCTTCTTTCAACACTTGGAACACCTCTACCATCAAAGATATGCATTATATGTTTGGTGACAATTATCTCTTCAACCAGCCATTGGGAAACTGGGATACTTCGAATGTTACAGATATGTCATATATGTTTGACTATACTGGATTCAACCAGTCTCTCAGCGAATGGAATACAGCAAACGTGACTACTATGGAGCATATGTTTCATGATTCTGAAAATTTTAACCAGGATCTTCAAAACTGGAATACAGCCAATGTCACTAATATGAACGAAATGTTCCATGAGACCGCTTTTAATCAAAATATCGGAAAATGGAATTTAAGTTCATTAACAACAGCTACCGGAATGTTTCTCAATTCTGCGATGAGCTGTGTGAATTATGATAAAACGCTTTTTGGATGGAGCCAGAGTTCATCAACACCCAGTAATATTAACTTATCCAGTGCTTCGCCATTAATCTATTCTCATGCTGATGCTGTCACTGCCAGAAATTATTTAATTAATTCTAAAGGCTGGACTATATCAGGCGATGCTTACAACGGACTCTGCAACCAGACCCTTTCAACGTCTGAAAACGCGATCAATAATAAACCAGCTATTTACCCAAATCCTGTAAAGGATGTGATTCATCTTAAAAATATTCAGCATCCGGTAAGTTATAGCATCACTGATATGAGCGGAAAAACTGTCGCCAAAGACAATCTTGAACATGAAAAGATTACTGTCAGACTTTTGACTCCGGGAAAGTATATCCTGCAAGTCCTGACAAAGAATACAATTCATACACTCCCGTTCATCAAACAATAAACTAACACCATAAAACGATAACCATGATTCTTAAAAAAATTCCAACACTCATTTTTCTTTTGCTGATATTCCTGGCAAAAGCCCAGAATGAATTTATCACCATCTGGAAACCGGGTTCTACTGTTTTACCACCAGTAAATGTAGATGCTCCCTATCAGGCAAATTCTCAGCAGATATGGTTTCCCGGAATTGGTGACAATTATGATATTTACTGGGAGGAAGTAGGATATCCCCAACATAACGGAACTCTTACCAATGTCACTTCTACAAAGCAGGTTTTTATTGATTTTGGCGCTTCCCTTTCAGGCGGACCCGATGCAAAATACAGGGTAAAAGTGAGCAATGGCAGCGGTACATTCAGACAAATCAGATTCGGAACGGTCCAACTACTTCCCGGTCCCGAGCAACTCATCCCCATTTGGCAGATCAATTGAAGTACAGATAAATTACTAGAAATAGAACAGTGGGGTAATATTTTATGGACTACTATGAACTGCGCCTTCAGTCTATGCAAGCTTATGGAGCTTACTGCCACAGATACTCCAAACCTTAATAATGTGGAGGATGCTTCTTTCATGTTTTATGGTACTACCAATTTTAAAGGCGCAAGCTCTATGCAAAACTGGGATACTTCGAAGATCCGGAATTTCAGTTTTATGTTTTCACTTTTATTTGATACACCATCTCCACCTGGGCTGACAGAGCAATTCAATCCACCTTATCTTGACAGCTGGAATATGTCATCTGCCACGAATCTTAGCTATATGTTTTCAAACAGAACTCATTTTAACCAGACTCTCAACAGCTGGGATGTATCAAAAGTAACTGATATGAGCTGGATGTTTGCCCAGTGTTTAAGCTTCAATCAGCGGCTGGATAACTGGGATACCTCAAACCTTGAAGATATGCACTTTATGCTTCATATGATTCCTGCCTTCAATCAGCCGTTAAACTGGAACACTTCCAAAGTTATCAATATGGCTCATATATTTCATGGTTGTACATCCTTTAATCAGTCTTTAGAAAATTGGGACATGACTAAAGTAGAGAAAATTGATCATATACTGAATGGCGCAACAAGCTACAATCAGCCATTAGGAAACTGGAATTTGGCTTCTCTTATTAATGGTACCGGTTCTTTAACATTGTCAGGACTTAATTGTGAAAATTACAGTAAAACACTCATGGGATGGGCAGATAATCCCAATACGGCGAACAATATCTCATTAGGTTCTTTAACAGTATTAAAATATGCTTCCAATGTGTCAGACAAAAGAAATATTCTCATCAACAAAGGGTGGTCATTTACCGGTGATACTGTTGGAAACTGTTTATTGTCTTCATCAGATGTAAAGCTGAATAAAAAACTTTCGCTTTATCCTAACCCTGCATCAGATGATATCCATATTGAAGGACTAAGTGATATTAAAAATTATAAAATTTATGAGACAAGCGGAAGACTCGTAAAGGAAGGAAATCCTAACAATGATATAATCAATGTAAGCTCTTTACCCAAAGGAAATTACATCATACAGCTTATCACGAAAGAAAAAACATTTTCTTCAAAATTAATTAAGAAATAACTATAAAGTACCAATATGATACTGAAAAAATTTTTGTCCGTCTTTTTAATTTTCATGGTATGCATGGTAAAAGCCCAGAATGAATTTATCACCATCTGGAAGCCTGCTTCTACTGTAACACAGCCCATTACTGTAAGTGCTCCTTATCAGGCTGATGATCAACAAATATGGTTTCCCGGAATTGGCGAAAACTATGACATTTACTGGGAAGAAGTTGGATTTCCCCAGCATAATGGGAGCCTTATTGGTGTAACTTCCACAAAACAGGTTTTTATTGATTTTGGAACCTCTATCGCAGATAAAGATGCTGCAAAATACAGAGTAAAAGTAAGTAACGGAAATGGTGTTTTTCAACAGATAAAATTTGGAGAAGTACAGGAGGCACAGCTTCCGGATCAGATTTTCCCTATCTGGCAGGTTAACGGAAGCGCTGATAAAATACTGGAAATAGAACAATGGGGAAACATTGTCTGGACATCAATGAACAATGCCTTCAGTCAATGTAAACTTGTTCAGATCACTGCTACAGACATTCCCAACCTAAGTAATGTTGAGGATGCTTCTTACATGTTTTATGGTACAAAAAGCTTTACAGGCGCAAGTTCTATGCAAAACTGGGATACTTCTAAGATTAAGAATTTCAGATTTATGTTTGCTCTTATTTTTGACACCATTATCAGCTCACTTCCTGATCAGTTTAATCCTCCTTATTTTAATAGTTGGGATATGTCCTCTGCAACTGATCTCAGTTTTATGTTTGCGGGAAGAGGGCTCTTTAACCAGACATTAAACAACTGGAACGTTTCGAATGTAACTGATATGAAATGGATGTTTGCTCTTTGCCCAAGCTATAATCAGCCTATGGATAACTGGGATACTTCAAGCCTTGAAGACATTCGTTTTATGTTCCATTTTGATTCTGATTTCAATCAATCTTTAGACCATTGGAACACTTCTAAAATTACTAATATGGCCCATGCTATTCATGGCTGCACAGCCTTTAATCATTCCCTGGAAAATTGGGACATGACCAAGGTTACAAGAATAGACCAGATTCTTAAGGAAACTCCGAATTTTAATCAATCCCTTGCAAGCTGGAATCTTGCCAGCGTTAATAACGGAGCCCAGGCTTTGATGCAGACAGGAATGGACTGTGAAAATTTCAGTAAAACACTGGCAGGATGGGCAGATAATCCTAACACGGCAAATAACGTCGACTTAGATATTACAGCACCTCTGACATACGCTTCCAATGCGGCAGACAAAAGGAATATTCTTATCAATAAAGGATGGACGATGTCGGGTGATACTGTAGGAAACTGCCTGCTGTCTTCATCAGACATACAACTCAGAAAAAAGTTTTCACTCTATCCCAATCCTGCGGTAGATGATATCCATATTGAGGGATTAAATGATATTAAGAGTTATAAAATTTATGATGCAGGCGGAAGGGTTGTGCAGGAAGGAAATCCAAACAAAGATATGATCAATATAGGTCCTCTTTTGAAAGGAAATTACATTTTACAACTTATTTTGAAAGACCAGACTATCTCTTCAAAATTCATTAAAAAGTAAAAAACAAAAAGCCTCGCTGTAAAGTGAGGCTTCTGTTTTGAGTTTAAAATAAACTATTTATCAAAATGATTAGGATGCTGAGCTTTGATATCATCTACTGTTCCCAATACTTTATCTTTTAAAGAATCCTGATATTTCTGAAGTTTGGCTGCCACTTCTTCATTACCGCTTCCTAGAATTTTTGCAGCTAAAATCCCTGCATTCAAAGCGCCGTTCAGAGCTACGGTAGCAACCGGTATTCCACCGGGCATCTGAAGGATAGACAAAACAGAATCCCAACCGTCTATAGAATTACTGGAAAGGATCGGAACCCCGATTACCGGAACTGTAGTACAGCTGGCTACCATTCCCGGAAGGTGAGCTGCTCCTCCTGCTCCCGCTACGATTACTTTCAAACCTCTCTCCTGGGCTGTTTTCGCATAATCGAACATTCTTTCCGGTGTTCTGTGTGCTGAAACTACCGTTAATTCATAAGGGATATCAAGGCTTTTAAGAAAATTTGCAGCCTGTTCCATGATCGGCAGATCACTCTGACTGCCCATAATAATTCCTACCATCTTCAATTTTATTAGATGCCCAAAGATAAAAAATTAAAACGTAAAGGTGAAAGGCAACAATTTTTCCTAAAACAATTTATTTTTTCACTAGATGTGTATTTTTATTATTTAAATAATTAATAATGATCTTTTTGGCGTAAATTTTTCATCTGTACTCCTATAAATAACAGCATCTGTATCCATTACAATCCCTCTGAAAATGGATATATTTGCTGTAACACCACATTAAATTGAAAGATTATAAACTTACACTGGCTGTATGTACCGTTGCGATTGTCTGGGGTACTACGTTTTTATCGATAAGGGTTGCGGTAGAAACTATTCCCGCATGGTTTGTAGCAGGAATACGTCAGTCCCTCGCCGCTGTAATCATGTTCCTTATTCTCACCTATAAAAAAGAGTTTAAATGGATTGGATGGAACAACCTGAAATATCAGCTTATCTTTTCAGCTTTAATGCTTGTGGTAGCCAACGGAATGACAACCGTTGCTGAAGAAGAAGTAACGAGCAGCCTGACGTCACTGATAAGCGCATGCTCTCCTATTCTGGTATTTTTCGGAAGTATGGCTTTAGGACTTCAGAAATTCAGCTGGCGGGCTTTTGCAGGAGTTATTTTATGTTTTAGCGGAATCCTGTTCATATTCTGGGACGGCATTAATGATCTTAAGAATCCGGATTATGCCCTTGGTATTCTGTTTTTATTTATTGCCATTGCAGGTTGGGCTTCAGGAACAATTTTCACGAAAAAGCTTAATATTCAAAGCGGAAATATTTCTCTGAACCTTTTTTACCAGTTTGCATTTGCAGGCATTATACAAATCATTTTTGCATTTCTTTTTACAGAAAATTATAATTTCGGAAACTGGAGCCTGAAAAGTATTTCTGCCATGCTCTATTTATCCTGTCTCGGTTCTGTCGCGGCGTTTTTTGCCTTTCACTATGCATTGACCAAAGTTTCTCCCGTTCAGGTATCTATACTGGCTTATATCAATACAATCATCTCTATTTTTCTAAGCTGGCTGATTCTTGATGAAAAAATTTCTGCCAAATTCATCATTGCGGCAATACTCATCATTGTGGGGGTTTTTGTTATTAATTACAACCCGGCCATGTTTAAAAAACAAAGAATCGAGTCGTAAACAGAAAATAATATTAGCAATATCAAGACTTTCTATTCTTCTGTTTTTTAGCTTATTAAATACAATTAAAATCTGAGCTTTGTGGAATAGGTTTCATATTTCCTTCATTTTTCCTATATTGTATACTCCAACCAATACAATATGCTGAAAAACACATTTTTTTTATTTCTGGCAGCTTCCCTTCTATTGGTAAGCTGTGATTACAAAGAGAAGGAAAAGAACCTGACAGACAGGGAAAAACAATTATTAGAGAAAGAAAAGCTTTTTGCCAGGAAAGAATCCGAATACCAGTCACTTCTGAAAATGAGAGACAGTATTTTTGCTAAAAAAGATTCTGTGGTAATCGCTGCGTGGCCTGCGGAAATTTCCGGCCCATGGAACGGAAAAGTGATCTGTACAGAGTCTAACTGCAGTGAATATGCTGTGGGTGACCAGCGTACCGATATCTGGGAATTTGATAATGATCCTACCCAGCCTGTCACCAAAATTATCAATAACAATAATCTGGTGAGGCTGTATACAGGCAAATTTGAGAATAATGAAATCAGATTGTCTTTCAAAACAGATTCTACAGCCAAAAAGAATGTAGAAATGAACGTTCTTCTTAATGATATTTCGGACAACAAGATCAAAGGAACAAGAACCATCACTTCTGATGGCTGTACCGCCAAGTTCTCTGTTGAATTAGTACGTTCCACAAAATAAAACACTTATGATTTTACTGAGTATACATAATCTGAGTCTTCCCATAGAAGATCCGGTGCTGAAATTCCTTTTGGTACTGGTCATCATACTGGCAGCTCCCCTGCTGCTTAATAAAATTAAAGTTCCGCATCTTTTGGGACTTATTATCGCCGGTGCAATCATTGGCCCGAACGGATTCAACGTATTGTCCAGAGACAGCAGTATTGTAGTGACCGGAACTACCGGACTTCTCTACATTATGTTTCTGGCCGGGCTTGAAATTGATATGGGAGACTTCAAAAAGAATAAATGGAAAAGTCTCACTTTTGGTATCTATACTTTTACAGTTCCTTTTGTATTAGGATATCTGGGGGGCTACTACATTCTTCATTTTTCAATGCTGACCTCTATCCTGTTTGCCAGCCTCTTTTCTTCCCATACCCTTATCGCCTACCCGCTGGTAAGCAAGTTGGGAATAGCAAAAAACAAAGCGGTTAATATCACCGTCGGAGGTACCATGATCACAGATATTCTTGCCTTATTGGTACTTGCTGTAATTGTGGGGATGTCTCAGGGAGACGTCGGAACAGAATTCTGGGTCAAATTATCTGTGTCTTTTGTGGTTTTTGCATTAATTGTTTTAATTGTATTCCCTATCATAGGACGCTGGTTCTTCAAACGGGTGGATGATAAAATCTCTCAGTATATTTTTGTACTGGTTATGATTTATCTGGCGGCCATGCTTGCCGAGCTTGCCGGTGTAGAAGCCATTATCGGGGCATTCTTTGCTGGTTTGGCATTAAACAGACTTATTCCTCACACCTCTTCTTTAATGAACAGGGTTGAGTTTGTAGGAAATGCGATCTTTATTCCGTTCTTCCTGATCAGTGTAGGAATGCTGATTGATTTTAAAGTGTTCTTTAAAAGCTGGGAAACGCTGGAAGTAGCTGCTATTATGCTGGTAGCTTCCATCGGAGGGAAATATCTTTCTGCTGTTGCTACTCAAAAAACATTCAGACTTTCTAAAGAGGAAGGAAAACTGATCTTTGGATTAAGCTCCGCTTCTGCAGCTGCCACTCTTGCATCTGTAATGGTTGGATATAATATTATTCTTTCTGAAACAGAAACCGGAGAACCCGTAAGATTGTTGAATGAACATGTACTAAACGGAAGTATCCTTCTGATCCTAGTGTCATGTACCATTTCCTCTTTCATTTCCATGGCAAGTGCCCAGAAAATTGCTGAAAGCGATAATGAAGACACCGTTTCCGGAAATACTCATGAGGAAGAAAATATCCTGTTAGCCATTAACCATGAAGCAACGGTTGAAAGAATGGTAAATCTGGGAATCCTGATCAAAGCGCATTCCAATACAGAAGACCTGTTTGCCCTGAATGTGATCAATGAGGATAAGAATGAATCTTCAGTGAAAAATGCTGAAAAACTTCTTCATCAGGCAGCTGATGCAGCTGCTGCGGCAGATGTTACATTACAGGCTTTAAAGAGATACGACAATGATGTGATCAATGGAGTCAATAATGTGATTAAAGAACAGAAAATCACAGACCTCATCATCGGATTAGAGGATGAAAAAGGATTCTCTCCCTCTTTCGTTTACAATCTCTACAACGGTTATCTGCAGAATGATGATGTGAATGTACTGGTATATCATGCAGCACAGCCTCTTTCCACCATTAAGAAATATGCCGTAATGATTCCGGAAAATGCCCACCAGGAGGCTGGATTCTTCCATGCATTATTGAGAGTCTGGAATATTGCTAGAAACTCCGGAGCTACCATTGTTTTTTATGCCCCGGAAAATATTATTGACATTCTTCAGAAAATTATCAAGAAGGCCAATATAGAAGCAGAATTCATCATTATGAACACATGGCAGGATGGAGAAAGAACCGCAGCCGGATTAAAGGATGATGAAGCTTTGATTATCCTGATGGCAAAACGAGGGATGAAATCCTATATTCCAAGAATGAGACTGATTCCGGAACTTCTGAACAGAAACCTCAGCGAGAATAACTATCTGCTGATTTTCCCTTTCTCAGAATATGATAAAAACAGTCCTGAGGTACGTTCTGTAGGGAATCATGGGGATTTTGTGGAGATTGGGAATGTGATTCAGAAGATTTTTAAATAAAAGAAGTTTAGAGAGGCTGGAAGCTGGAAGAGGGATGATGGAAGTTACTCATCTGCGAATAATCATTTTTTATTAAATCATCAAACAATTTGAGTCATCAATAGGATCGGGCTTTAGCCCGATATAAACAATATGGATGCATTTGGCTTTAGCCGAAACTTAATTTAGATTTTGGCTGAAGCCAATGGAATTTATAATTATTGATAAACGGGCTAAAGCCCGTTCCTATTGAATTTCGTATTTTAGCTCAAAAAATAACCTATGAAACAAACTATCGGATTTCTCTTCTTTTTTATGGGCATCATTATTTCTGCACAAAGCCTCACTCTTTCGGATAAAGAGCTGAAAAAGAAGCTGGATTCTATCAAAACTGAAGGAAATCTACTCTACTCTTACGAAAACGCATCATGGCATGCAGGAGATCTTGTGGGCAGCAATAAAAGACTTGCTGAAAATACAGGGAGCTATATCACATACCAGAAAAATGATACCATCAAAACCTCTTTTCTTAATAAAGCAGGTAATATGATTATTGCAGAACTTTCTTTTAAAAATAATCAAACAAAACCTGTAAAAGAGAATTTTAAAGAAAGGGGACTTAATGAAACTGAAAGCATTTTAAAAAGTATCCGTTCCACTGTTATTCCACAGTTATCTGATTCAAAATATGCGGTAACGGTACCACAGGGATATAGTCTTAATATGATTATTATTCCGTTTAATGAAAACTATAAAGTGTATTTAATACCAGGTACCGCCCAGTCCGGTGTAATTCCTTTTGGAAATGATTATCTTTTTGTTTCTGATAAAAAAGGGAATATTATTTCCCATAAAAAATTTCATTCAAGACTTATTCCAACATCTACAGCATTGGAAAATGGAGGAACAGTAACAATGTCTACTCACAGCCATTTAGTAACCAATCCATTTATTTCTGCAACAGATATTTGTACTTTTAAACTGTATGCTCCACTTACATCGCTTGAAGAATTCTCTGTTTTATCAACCGCTTTAGGAAGTTATATTAAATACAATTATAAAAAGGATAATATTGAGGTGATTAAAAATCCTTGATTATAAAAGATTTCAATAGCGTCGGGCTTTAGCCCGATGTGAACCATAGGAAAAAAGGGAGCTGTTTTTAACTTTAAAAACAGCTCCCTTTTTTTATCTTTAAAATGATGTTACTCAGCAATCACTCTTACCATTCCCTTCACCATGACAAGCTTTTCCATAAGCTCTTCTCTGGAATCTGCAAGGACATTGATGTGTCCCATTTTTCTTCCCGGTTTGGTTTCTGTTTTTCCGTATAAATGGATGTAGGTTTCAGGCAGTCTAAGGACATCTTCTATTCCTTCATAGACTACTTTTCCGGTATATCCTTCAGCTCCTACAAGATTCAGCATTCCGCTGTATGTGATGGCATCGGTATCAGCTAAGGGTAGATTTTTTACCACACGATACATCTGCTCAAACTGCGAGTTGGTATTTCCTTCCTGGCTCTGGTGTCCTGAATTATGAAGTCTTGGCGCTGTTTCATTCACCCATACTTTTCCTTCTTTATCAAGGAATAATTCGATAGCAAATAATCCCGGAGAATTAACCGCATTTAAAAATTTCTCCGTAATGGAATCAATCTGGTTCTGTACATCCTCAGTTAAAAGCACCGGGCATACATTGAAGTCCAAAAGATTCAGTTTCGGATCTGCCACCATTTCCGTTACAGGGAAAATATTGGTTTCTCCTTTTTCGTTTCTTGCAACAATAACAGAAAGTTCTTTGTCAATATCCACAAGGCTTTCTATAACTGAAGCTTCTGTCCAGATATGCTGGTAATCTTCTTCCGTTCTGATAACCTGAACTCCTTTTCCGTCATATCCGCCCGTATTCATTTTCTGAACGAATGGCAATGGCATAATGATCTTTTCATCACTGTTCCATACCACCTGGAATTCCGGACTTGGAATATCATGAGCTTTATAAAATTCTTTCTGAAGGATCTTTTGCTGGATGGTTTTGATAATATTGGCATTAGGAACCACTCTTACTCCCTGCTTTTCAAGTTCTGCCAACGCATCCGCATTTACGTGCTCTATTTCAATGGTTACAACATCTTTATCTTTTCCGAAGTTCAAAACAGTGTCATAGTCATTGAAATTTCCCTGCGTAAAATACGAGATATTATGACATGGTGCATCAGATGCAGGATCCAGAGTATAAAACTCATCATCATACTTCAATGCACTTTGTATCAGCATTCTTCCCAGTTGTCCGCCTCCCAGAATTCCTATTTTCATTTTTTATTTTTATTAGATTTATTCTTATTGGATCTTATCAATTTTTAAATAACCCAGTCCCATCGGGTTTTTCTGATTTTCTGCATCAGATTTTTTAAGAATGATAGAATATTTTTCTTTCATATGGGCAGGAAGAATATCGCTCACATTGAAAATATCATCAATATCTACTCCATGCTTATCATCAATATGACTTACAGCTCCTTCAAAACCCATTGTCTGATAAAATTCGGTAGCTTTTGCTCTTTTTACGATTTCTCCCATGGATGGCCCTACCATTAAGTGCTGCTCGTGAAATTCTTCAAAGAAACCAGGCTTGTATCCTCCTAAATTGAGGAAAAACAGCTGGTCTTCAGAAGACTTTTCTCCCTTGTTCACAATCTCCACTTCATATCCGTCAGCAAATTGTACTTCCTGATAACAGTCTACGTGGATTTTCCCATCCGCTTCCTTCCAAAAGTCTTTCATATCCGGAACCAGATCTTTCAGATTCTCTGCAATCCCGAAGAAAACATCGTGCTGCTCAATATTCCTTCCTTGAGGTGTTGCCCCCAGAATGACATAAAATAATTTCAATTGATTTTTCATGCATACAAAAATACGTTAAATTTATCTTTTTCAAATGTTTGGCAGACAAGCACAATAATTTTATATTTGTAACATTATTTGTAGTATGTCAGAAATTATCATACTCTTCCTTGGCGCAATTTCCGCTGGTCTTTTAGGTTCACTTACGGGTTTAGGAGGAGGAGTTATCATTATTCCTTTATTAACGCTGGGTTTCGGCGTTCCAATGCATTACGCTATCGGTGCTTCGCTCATTTCTGTGATCGGAACTTCTTCCGGTGCGGCTGTAGCTTTCGTGAAAGAGGGCTTTACCAATATGAGAATCGGGATGTTTCTCGAGATAGCCACTACAGCAGGAGCTATCATCGGTGCCCTTGTTTCGGGAATGCTTAATCCGAATACCATCGGAATTATTTTCGCAAGTATTCTTCTTTTAACGGTTATTTTAAATCTTAAAGGAAAACCGGATCATCAGGAGCCACTGGTCAAAGGAAGCCTGGAAGATAAGTTGAAATTATACGGAACATTTCCGGATAAAGGAGTATTGAAAAACTATTCTGCAAGAAATACAGTTCCCGGATTTTTAATGATGATGTTTGCCGGTGCCATGTCCGGACTTTTAGGAATAGGTTCCGGAGCATTGAAGGTATTAGCCATGGATAATATGATGAAACTGCCTTTCAAAGTATCTACAACCACCAGTAACTTCATGATCGGAGTAACGGCAGTAGCCAGCGCACTGATCTATTTTCAGAGAGGAGAAATTATTCCGGTAATTGTAGCTCCGGTACTGATTGGGGTGGTCATCGGAAGTTTCATCGGTTCAAAGACGCTGATGGTATCAAAGACTAAAAAATTAAAAGTATTTTTTGCCATTGTGATTACCATCCTTTCGGTTTATATGATGTATAACGGTATCAACAAAAGTTTCAGATAATGAAAAAGAATTTTACAGATGTAGATCTGAACCGTTCCGTAGGAAATCTTCTGAGACTGGGTGTTATTCTATCTGTGGCTACATCACTGATCGGTTTTATCAAGCTGTTCTTCGAAGGTTTTAAAATGCCTGAAAACTACACCAGCCTTGTGGTAGGTACTTCTTCTGAAAAGATATGGGGATATTTCTGGGATTCTCTGTGCAAAGGAGAAGGTATGGCCATCATTCAGCTGGGTATTCTTTTATTGATCATTACACCCCTGATGAGGATTGTTTTCGCTCTGATAGGCTATTTAAAAGAAAAAGACTACGTCTATGTAGTCATTTCCTCTATTGTTTTAGCTATTATGGCGGTGAGTTTCCTTACCGGTTACGCGCACTAAAATTTTACATTTCATAAAACTCTAAAGGCAGCTGGTCCGGATCCTGCGTAAAGAAAAATTCTTTTCCGGTGAACTCGTCTATACGGATTTCTTCACAAACAAGCCCTTTTCCGATGAGCTCGTTACGTTTTTCTGTAACATTTTCTACGGAGAAAGCAAGATGCCTTAAGCCGCATGCTTCCGGGCGTGAAGGGCGCTGTGGCGGATCGGGAAAAGAGAACAGCTCGATCACATAATGATCCCCAATGGCCAGATCAAGCTTATAAGACTGTCTTTCTTCACGGTATACTTCGCGAATGATATTCAAATCTAAAATTTCTGTATAAAACTTCTTTGAAACAGCATAATCTGAACAGATAATGGCAATATGATGGATTTTCATTTTTTCTTTAAATTATTTCTGAATTCAACTTTATTATTGTATTTCTTTGCAGTTATCTTTCCTTCTCGTATCAATAATATACTGAATTTTCCACTCATTATTCTGCTTTACCAGCTGAAAACTATTAGCACCGCAATGTGACAACTTCCCCTTTAAATAAAAGGAATAAGGCGTAAAAACGCTCGCCAGGCCTCCGTCTGTATGAACAGCTTCTATGATAATTCTTTCATCCAGATCACCTTTGGGAAATTTTGAGACTGAAGCAATGAAATCCTGTACACTGTCACTTTTTACAGTACCGTCTTTTGTTATGGTTTGAAGGACCGCATTTTCCGTAAAAGCAGATTTTACCAGCTCCGGATCTGAATTTTTCATGCCGAGAAATAAGTTACGGACAGGTTTTTCAATATCTTTATTCTGCTGACCGAAGCCTGAAATACTGATCAGAAGAAAAAACACAACTATTTTATTCATGGAACAGATTTAGATCAATAAAAATAGATAAAATAAAATTTACATTGATGAATAAATTTTAAAATTCATTTTCCTTAAATTGTAACAAAATTATTTCAGAGTTTCATATGTGGATTATTTATATGACCCTGGCCATACTTTTACTGGTCATGACTATACTGCCCAAAATTCAGCATTCCCACTGGATATTCCGGGTTCCTGAATTTGCTAAAATACAGGTTACATATCTTATATTTTTCACTTTTCTGCTTGGGCTTATCATTGATTCGAAAGAACATCTATGGTATTATCAGGGGTTTTTATTGGCCTTGTTTGTCTATCACAGCCGGACTCTCGTAAGATATACTCCTCTGTATCCTGTAAAAAAACACAGACAGCTTCACAAGTCTTCTGACAAGCTGCATTTTATTTCGGCTAATGTTTATCAGTTCAATAAGGAATATGAGAGATTCTCCAGCCTTGTTAAAAAGCATAATCCGGATTTTTTCATGACGATGGAAAGTAACGGCGATTGGGAAAAAGCAATGAGACCACTGGAAAAAGAATATCCTTACCAGCATAAAGTGACTCTTGAAAACACCTACGGTATGCATTTCTATTCAAGGGTTGAAATTAAAGAAGCAAAGACTCATTATTTTGTGGCTGATGATATTCCAAGCATTGAAATTCATATGAAAACAGCTGATGGGTTCTCTTTTGTTTTTTTCGGTGTACATCCTCCACCGCCGAGTCCTACAGAAGAAGAAACGTCAAAGGAAAGGGATGGTGATCTTCTCAGTGCTGCCAAACGTATAAAAGACATCAGAAAACCAGTTATTGTGGCAGGTGATTTCAATAACGTCGCGTGGTCAAGATCATCTGTTCTTTTCAGAAAAACCAGTCATCTGATAGACCCAAGAGTAGGACATTCTTTCGTTTCTACCTTCCATGCAAAGTATCGTCTTTTAAGATTTCCTATTGATCTGATGTTTCACAGTGAAGATATCTTTATCAAACAGCTGAA
This sequence comes from Chryseobacterium sp., assembly GCF_041914225.1. Classification (GTDB taxonomy): domain Bacteria; phylum Bacteroidota; class Bacteroidia; order Flavobacteriales; family Weeksellaceae; genus Chryseobacterium. The sequence continues at coordinate 59,461 of NZ_JAYSDT010000017.1, read as the reverse complement.
GACCCTGGATAATTTCGGTTCGGATCACCTTCCGGTATATTGCGAGTTTTTCATAGATCATCACAATGATGAGCAGCAAGAACTGATTGAAACAGCGACCGCTGAAGAAAAAGCAGAAGCAGAAATCATGATAGAAGAGGGGAAAAAAGAAGACGGCGACCGGGAGGCTGTTGTTACTGAAGATTAGTAAAAAAGTGGGCTTTAGACCCACTTTTTATTATTATTTTAAAATCTCATTACATCCTTCACGACTCCATTTTTCTGAGTGTGCTGTAATAATTCTGTTTCTATATACGCTTTGATCTGTTCCTCAGAACCATTGTTTGGAAACAGAAGATGAACATTGGCTCCTGCATCCAGCGTAAAGAATAAAGGATATCCTGTTTCCCTTCTGAAATCCCAGATTTTATTAATGACTTCCAAAGTACCTGTTTTCATCAGGATAAAAGCAGGATCGCTCATCATCATCATAGCATGCAGTGTAAGCGCTTCGTGTTCTACCAGCTTGATAAAACGCTCCATATCTCCGCTTTTCAGAATTTCTTTCATCGGGACAAAGTTTTCTCTTGCTTCCTGAAATCTCCTTTCTGCATAAGGATTGGTTTTCATCAAACCATGTCCTACTGTTGAAGATACACTTTTCTGCCCTTCATGAATCAGCAGCACCCAATCATTAAAGTTTTTGAATACTTCGTGAATTTCAGCATCCGGATACTGCACCCCGAACAGATCAGAACTCTCTTTTACCTCATCCGTTTCTCCCCATACCACAAGCCCGTTGTATAGGCTTCTGCATGCACTTCCGCTTCCTAATCTTGCCAAAAAGGAGGCTTTTCTCAAAGATTCTTCTTCAGAAGTTTTTTCTGCAAATGAAGCATCCAAAGCCATAAGGCATTTTGCTATCGCTCCAAATCCCGAAGCAGAGCTTGCAATCCCGGAACTGTGCGGAAATGTATTTTCTGTTCTGATGATATATTTACCTTTTAAAATCCATGGAAGGTATTGCTCTATATTTCTGAAATATTTTTCAATTTTTTCGGCAAACTTCACCTCTTCGTTTCCGGCAAGGAAAGTCTGTACTGAAAAAGGTTCATTAGCCACAAATTCCATTGAAGTATTGGTTTTACAATGATTTAAAGTATAACTGATACTTGGATTGGCAGGAATCTGATCTGCATATTTTCCCCAATATTTAATCAGGGCAATATTAGACGGACAGTTCTCTGAAACCGTTTGTGTATGAATGGTGAAATTTTCTTTTCCTATAAATTCTTGTGTCGTCATAGTTTAATTTTAGTAATATTTTAACCACCCCGTCAAAAATTCTTTGAATTTTTGCCACCCCTCCGGAAGAGGGGAATTTTCACATCTCAGTTGTGATATGCGTGAAAACCGGAGATTAAAATTAGGATTAAATGGAAACTTCCATTACACCTTTTAGTACATTTTCTCTATAATATCTGCATATTTCTTAATTACCACATTTCTTTTGACCTTCAAAGTTGGGGTTATTTCTCCTGTATTGATATCAAATTCTGCCGGCATTAAGGTAAATTTCTTCACCTTTTCATAATCTGCCAGGTGGCTTTGTAATTCTTTAATTTTCTCCTTGTAAAGGTCTATTACCTTTTCATTTTTTACAGCATCTTCCCAACTGGTAAAAGGGATATTATTCTTTTTGATATAATCCTGCAAAAACTCAAAATTAGGAACAATCAACGCTGAAACAAACTGTCGGCCTTCTGCGATCAGCATAATCTGCTGAATGAAATTATTGTTTGTTAAAAGGTTTTCAATCTGTTGCGGAGCGATATATTTTCCGTTGGACGTTTTCATGAGATCTTTGATTCTGTCCGTAATGATCAGATTTCCTTTATCATCAAACTTCCCTGCATCACCGGTTTTGAACCATCCGTCTTCGGTAAACACTTTCTGTGTTTCTTCAGGCTTTTTGTAATATCCTTTCATGATTCCGTTGCCTCTTGCCTGGATCTCATCATTTTCCCCTATACGCATTTCTACGCCTGGCAATGGTTTTCCGCTGGTACCATGTTCAAAATGAGTCAAAGGGAATAGCGTCAATGTAGCGGTAGTTTCAGTTAACCCATAGCCCACAGTTACATGAATTCCCACTGATTCAAAGAAACGGGTAACTTCCGGAGAAAGTGATGCGCCACCGCATGGTAAAAACCAAAGTCTTCCGCCCATTTTTTCTTTAATTTTACTGAAGACCAGCATATCAGCAACAGATTCTTTCAGTTTTAATCCAAAAGGAACCGGTTTTTCATTTCTTCTCAGCTCGGCTGTTTCCCATCCGGTTTTAAGGGCCCAGTCAAAGATTTTCTTTTTCAAAGATGATCCTTCTTCCGCCTTTTCCAGAACTCCGGCATATACTTTCTGGAAAAATCTCGGTACAGCACACATCGCCGTAGGTTTTACTTCTTCAAGTGCTTTGGCTACATTTTTAGGGTCTTCCAGGAAATAAACACGCGCCCCGCCATATAAGCAAAGTAAGCTCCAGCTTCTCTCAAAAACATGGCTTAACGGTAAAAATGCCAGCGATAGTTCTTCTTCAAAGTTTTTAAACTTAAAAAATTCAAAATGAGAATCGAACGCTTTGATAAAATTTCCGTGGGTAAGCATTACTCCTTTTGGAATTCCGGTAGTTCCGGAGGTATAGATTAAAGTGGCTGTATCATCATATTCTTTCTTGCAGATCTGCAGCTTTGGTGAAGCTTTTGCTATAAAATCTTCAAGATAAAAGCTGTTGAATTCTTTCTTGATCCACACTGCTTTTTTGGAAATAATGATCGTTTCCAGACTGTTATCTTCTTTATGTAAAAGTTCCAGGCAGGCATCATACTGCATCTGGTTTCCTACTAAAACAACTTTAGCGCCCGAATCGTTAATAATATGTTCTGCCTGTTCAGCGTTATTGGTAGAATAAACAGGTACCGTAATAGCTCCAATAGCCATTGAAGCCAGATCCATGATCATCCATTCGGACGAATTATCTGAATAAATAGCGACTCTGTCATTTTCCTGAACACCTGCTTCTTTTAAAGCATTGGCTGTTTTAAAAATAATCTCACTGAATTTTTTCCAGCTCAGCTCTTTCCAGGCTGCATCTTTCTTTTTAAATCCGATAGCCGCTTTTATAGGATGTTTTTCTACATTTTTAAGGATAATTGCCTCTGCAAGATTCATTTCTTCAGCTTTTTGTCGTTAATATAATTATTCAGGTGAAAGTCTATACTTTCTTTTACAGAAATAAACTGGTAGTTCAGCTTTTCTTTGACTTTATGATTGGAAATGGTGTTGAATGAAGATATGGCTTCAATATTGGATTTAGTCACCATTCTCAGTTTTGGAATCAGCCATCCGAAAAGGAGGTTGGCTATTCTCCCGATGTTTAATTGAGTTGGGGTAAGAATTTTTGCTTCCTTAAGTCCAAGACGGGATCTGATCTGCCTGGCAAGATCGGCATACCTGTTATTTTCTGCAACAATGATAAACCGCTCTCCAAAAAGATTATTGTCCATGAGCCCGATTGCGGTATTGGCTACATCTCTTACGTCAACATAGGCAGAGCCTCCTGAAAAGGTAAAGCCATTGTCTTCAAAGGTAGAGAAAAGCTCTCCGCTGCTTTGGTTCCAGTTTCCGCTTCCTACAATCATTCCTGGGTTAATAATAACGACATTCATACCTTCTGCCGAAGCTCTCCATGCTTCCATTTCAGATAAGTGTTTTGAAATAGCGTATGCGGAGTGTTCCAGCTTTGGATTAAAGTCAGAATCTTCATCTAATTCTCCTTTTTCATTAAAATTATCAAGAACAGCAACGGAACTTACGTGAAGAAATTTTTTAACGTCTGAACCTTCACAGGCATATAGCAGATTTTCTGTACCCTTGATGTTGGTATGGTACATCTCTTTTTCATCTTTCGGATGAAAGCTCACTTTTGCGGCACAATGATACACCTCATCCACACCCTGCAGTGCAGTTTCCAAAGAGTCGAGATCATCAAAATCTACGTTTACCCATTCGATCTTATTAAAAAAATCATCAGGATTCTCCGTATAAAAGCCGTATGAATGCCTTACTTCGTTTAAATTGCTTCCCGGCCTTTTGGAAGCACGTACATTTTTCCCCCTTTTAAGAAGTTCCAGTACAATTACTCTTCCCAGGATTCCGGTAGCACCCGTTACAAAAATCATTAATTATTTACTTGATTGCTGACTAAAATATAACAATATTTTCTATCCGGCAATTCTTCCGGATTTATAAAAAATCGTCAGAAAAACTGCTTCTGCAAATTTGCGATTTTTAAAGCATAATTCAATTTAATTTAACCAATATTATCATTCAGAAATCAATAAACAGAAAAAATTTAATCACAGCTGAATATTAAAAGTAAAAGTCCTGAAAGAATTGACAGCTTTCAGGACTTCTATGATTACAAATTGCTTTGTTTTTAAGCCATTACTTCATTATTTCTTCTTGGAGCCTTATCACACAAAACGTCTGCAATGCTTTTGGAAATAAGGTTTCCTCCTGTGAGGTTATCCAGCCAGAAGAATTCTCCGGCAGCATTGATCTCGATGAAGTAATATTCGTCTTCAGGAGAAACAATCATATCTATGGCTCCGTAGTCTACATTGTAAACATCAAGAAGCTCAAGCAATTTTGCTTCTACATCTGCCGGAAGTTCTGTTCTGCTCCATTTATCGATAAGATTGATTCCATCTTTTCTCCAGTCTATTTTGGCATCTTCAGACTGTTGGGAATCTATTTCAAATGCATACACATCTCTTCCCACAATGGTAATACGAAGTTCCTTTTTCTTTTGAATCATCTGCTGAAACTGCATAGGGCAATACAGCAGTGAATCCAGCTCTCCCAGTTTATCTTCGCTTACAACATTGGTAAACACAACGTTTTCAACACCGTCTTCATAGATGGCAAAACCGGTCTGCATTTTAGCTACTACATTTTTGTTCTTCAGAATAAATTTTCTAGCTTCATCAGGGTTGTTGGTAAGGCAGGTTGCAGGAATTGTCAATCCTAATTTGTCTGCTATTTTCAACTGTTCTTCCTTGCTGTCCAGTCTTCGGTATACACTTGGCTTCCCTAAAGAATATGCATCTACCGATTCGAAGAAGCCAAAAAGGGTGTTCCGAATTTCCCCCATTGCGGCCCCATAAAATTTACTATCCATTTCTTCTTTCAATCCTTTTCCGATATTGTAAGCTCTCCGGTACCAGATGGCAGAAATGTCATCCAAACGGTGTTTTGCTTCAGGAGTTTCAAGAAAACTTACCCATTCACCATCCTGAAAAATAGTGGAAAGTTTATTTTGTAAAGGATAAACATCAACATCAAATCGGATGACTTCACAGTTATTTTTTTCAATGTATTCTGTTACTTTTTCAATGGAAAAATTATCTGCGGTATGTGTTATAATTAAAATTTTATTCATGGAAATTGATTCTTTTGATAAGATTGTCGGCAATTTTTTGTGCAATGGGAAATCCCAGCTCTTTCTGCAGCATTCCCCATTCTCCCTGCGGATTGACTTCCAGGAAATAGTAAGCTCCATCTCTTCCTTTGATCATATCGATAGCTCCTATATAAAGCCCCATTTCTTTCATCATAGAAGTAAGGTTTGCTTTTTTCAGGAAGTTCATAGGCTGACCAGAAATACCCTTCACGCGCTACTCTCCAGTCTGCATTTTCACTGTTATTGATCTTTCCTGTGAAGAAATCTCCGTCCACGTAGACAATTCTCAGCTCATATTCTTTGTCAATATAAGGCTGAAAAATCATCGGGCAATATGCAATATCAGAAAGGTGTTCAAGAGATTCTTCCTCAATAACCGTAGTCGAAATCATGTTTTCTCCTGACATCGTTTTCGCAGTTACCCCATGAAGTTTGGCTATGGCTTTTCCCTGACAGTACTGATGGAAAAATGTCGTTATTTTTTCTTCATCATTAGAAAAAATGGTTTTGGGAATGGTTAAGTTATTTCTTTGTGCAATTTTCAGCTGAAATATCTTATTTCCATCTACTTTTTTTTCGTTTTCATAAGGGTTGATCCAGGGAATATGTTCCAAAGCCGTCATCAGATTATACCTCAGGCTTCCATATTCGTTGAGGAAAATCCTTTCATAATCCTGATCCAGCTCTTCAGGAGCACTGATCCTCCATGCTTTTCTGTGCCATACTCCTTTGATATCATCAGAGTGGATTGTATTTCCTGATTCATCTGTCAGTTCAAATGAATTTTCACAGATGCTGATCTTCTGAAGATGGTTCAGGCGGTCGGAATTCAATCTGAAATAAGGAATATTTTTGGACCTCAGATATTCGAAAAAAATGTCAATGTTATAAAAATCCTGTGAGTGGGTGATGCAGAGAATCATTTGCCGGTTTTATTAAAAAGGGAAACTTAATGTTTAAGTTTCCCTACTATTTTATTTAATATTCTGTCTGATCTTACAGTGGAAGGTTGATTACATCATCATCACCGTCAGATGGATATTTCATGGTTTGCATCATATCATCTTTCGGAGATGTTACCGTGTCTACTGTCGGCTTTGTGATCAAATCTGTTTCGGCAAGTGTTATATCACTTCCTCCTTTTACTGTTTCAGGATCCTTTACCTGTTTTTCCAGGAATGATGCGAAAAACGGCTTCTTCTTTGAGTTGTTGCTTTTCATAATGTTTTAGTTTTGGTTTGAATATAATTTAGCTTATGCTTGTACACATGATCATACTTCTAAAACATCCTCATCACCGTCAGAAGGATATTTCATGGTTACATTATCATTATCAGGTGTAGTAACATTATCCTTAATAGGAGTAGTGATCTGATCCTGAAGGGATGTTGTAATCTGATCTGCAAGCACAGAAGTAATACCTCCTCCTTTTACTGTTTCAGGATCCTTCACCTGTTTTTCCAGGAATGTAGCAAAAAACGGCTTCTTTTTTGAATTTTTGTTTTCCATAAGTTAATATTTTTTTGTTTTGAAAATCCAAAGTACAAAAAATTCAAATCATGGAGAAATAATAGCGCGTTTTAATAAAATTTTAACACAATATTTAAAATTAAAGTACAATATTAACTTAAACCAAGAAATTCCTTTACAACATTTGCAAAATCAACAGGATTTTCAGCCTGTACCCAGTGTCCGGCATTCTTTACCGTAACTATTTTAGCTTTAGGAAATTGCTGCCTGATTCCATATTCATCCTGCGGTAGAATATAATTGGATTTTGCCCCTGCTATAAACAGGGTATCTCCTTCAAAAACTCCGAATTTGACAGCGTTGGATACAAATTCATTATATTTTTCAGATAATGTTTTAAGATTAAATCTCCAGCCGAGTTTTTTATTGTCATCCCAATAGAGATTTTTCGTTAGAAACTGAACGGTAGATCTTTCCGGAATGTATTGGTTCAGAACTGCTTCCACTTCATTTCTTGAAGTTACCGTATTGAAGTCTACGGTTTCCAATGCTTTGATAATCCCCTGATGATGCGGAGGATATGCTTTAGGTGAGATATCCACAACAATCAGTTTTTCAACACGTTCAGGATATTTTATAGCAAACTGCATCACTGCTTTCCCTCCTAATGAATGCCCCAGAACATGCGCTTTCTGAATTCCGTAATGATCCATATAACGGGCAATATCATCAGCCAGGTCATCATGAGACATACTGTCTGAGTGAAAGCTTCTGCCATGGTTTCTAAGGTCAATCAGATGTACCGGAAGATATTCTCCGAGATCTTTTCCAAAGCTTCCCCAGTTGTCAAGCATTCCGAATAATCCGTGAAATACCAGAAGCGGCGTGGTCGTTAAATTTTCGCCGAATATTTTTGAGTTTAAGATTTCCATATTTTTAGAAGTTAGAGGTGAAAAATCAGAAGTTAGATAAATCAAGCATAATCTGTTTATGCTATTTTAATACACTTGAAGTTTTACTAACTTCCAGCATCCAGCTTCTGATTTCTCATAATTTATTACCATTTAGCCAGCCTCTTCAGGTAAGCCTGAACTGTATTTTCCAATCCCATATAAAGTGCTTCAGAAATCAAAGCATGTCCGATAGATACTTCCAACAGATTTGGAATGTTGTCTGCAAAGTATTTCAGATTCTCCAGGCTCAGGTCATGACCTGCATTAATTCCTAATCCGAAATTAGTAGCTTCAACAGCTGTCTCATAATAAGGCTTTATAGCCTGTTCCTTATTGGTCAGATAGTTTTTTGCGTATGCTTCGGTATACAGTTCTATTCTATCTGCTCCGGTCTTTGCAGCATATTCTACCAATTCCGGTAGAGGATCCAGAAAAATCGAGGTACGGATTCCTGCTTTTTTAAATTCTGCAATAATCTCTGTAAGATAATCAAGGTGTTTTTTTGTATCCCATCCGGCATTGGAAGTAATAGCATCATCAGCATCCGGAACTAAGGTAACCTGTTCAGGTTTCACGTCCAAAACCATATCGATAAAGCTTTTGTGCGGATTTCCTTCAATATTAAACTCAGTTGTAACCAACGGCTTCAGATCATAAACATCTTTTCTTGTGATATGTCTTTCATCAGGCCTTGGATGGATGGTAATTCCCTGTCCTCCGAATTCCTGAATTTTTACAGCAGCTTCTGTAACACTTGGGGTTTCACCTCCTCTTGCATTTCTTAACGTCGCAATTTTATTAATGTTTACGCTTAGTTTTGTCATTTTTTATGTTAGATGTTAGATATAAATGATAGAAGCTGGAAGCCTGGGGCTGGAAGTAAATCCAGGCACTGTACTTCCTTGGGTCTTCTGCATTCATGATCATTTAAAAATTTAATTTAAAATTTGTTTTAAAAGGCGCCGAACTTCCAGCTTTCCGCTTTTCTACACTTTCACGCTTACCTGCATTACCTGAAGTTCAAATTCCTTTGAAGCCACCAGCAGATGGTCAAAAATATCTGCCTGAATCTGCTCAAAACGTTCCCATTTGGAATCATTGGCAAAGCAGTATACTTCAAGGGGCAGCCCTTGCGGAGTGATGTCCAGCTGACGTACCATCCGGGTTCCGTTTTTATCAATATCAGGATCGTTTTCAATATATTTCTGTGCGTAATATCTGAAAACACCTATATTGGTAAGCTGTCTTCCGTTTACAATTTTATCTTTATGTACCAGGCTTTCTTTCTCTTTTTTGATTTCGGTGGTTCTTTCTTCAAGATAATCTGAAATCAGGTTAATCTCCTTCAGGCGCTCAATATCTTCATCCGTCAGGAATTTAAAAGAATTGATGTTAAAGTAAATTGATTTTTTTATTCTTCTGGTATTGGACTCAGACATCACCTGCATATTTTTGATCTCAGTAGTCATCAGATCATAAGTAGGAATGGTGGATACTGTTTTATCAAAATTGGTAATCTTGGTAGTCAACAGATTAATCTCCGTGATATTTCCTTCAATGCTGTATTTGGGAATGCTTACCCAGTCTCCTACTTTTAAATTTTTGGAAGTGGCCACATGAAGACCTGTTACGAATCCCAGGATTGTATCCCTGAAAACCAATACCAGCACAGCAGTAATGGCTCCCAGACTTCCTACGATTGTTGTTCCTTTAATCCCGAAAATCACACAGATTCCTACTACTGTAAATATGAAAAGTCCTAAGATTTTTACAGTTTCCGAGATGGCATTTAGTGCCATGATCTTATAAAAATCCTGCTTAATGCTGAAATAATTTCTGAAAGCAGTCAACGATCTGTACAGCATTCCCGCAAGTATTAATACCAGCCCTAAATTGACACATCTTATAATGAAGATCGTTGTTTTTGGCAGTGCGTTTTCCGGAAATATGGAACCCTGGATAGCGCCCACTACAATCAACGCGGCAAAGTGGGCTACAGAATTGGTGATTTTCGACTGATAAACAGATTTTAAGATCGGAAACTTCTGTTCATTATGAAATAACCTGAACACAGAATTGATGATGAACTTAAAAGCAAAATCAGTAATCAAAAACAGAATAAGAAGTAAGCTCAGTTTTACAATGATATGAAAAACCCAGTCCAGCCCGGCTGGTGAAATCCGGGTAATGTAGATATAGAGTTGTTCACTCAGCTCCTGTATAAAGTTTTTGGTTTCTTGTAACTGGTCATTCATTACAGCAAATTTATGAAATTAAGAATCATCATTTTACTATTCACAATCAATTTTCATCCCAAAAGATATTCACCGGAAAATATTTAATAAAAATTATGGAACGATTATCTTAAAAAATATTAATCTGCCACAAGCTACCATTACAATTGAAAAATAAACTAAAAATTAAAGATATAAGTGAAAAATATTAAAATAATTTTCACATTTAATGTTTTAATATTAAAAAATCATTAAATTTGATTAAAACTAAACCAATCAAAATCAAACATATATGAGACAAAATTACTTATTAATCATGCTATGCAGCTTCGTGCTCTTAGTGAACTGTAAAAGAGATGATACTGTTACTCCTGATGAAAATCCTGTAAAAGTGGTCTCCACAGGAAAAGTGGAGGGCAAAGTTTTTGCAAAAAACGGGACCAAACCCATTGGAGGTGCTCTTGTATTTACTACTGACAGTCAAAGCAATGTTTACCATACCTATTCCAACGCTGATGGCAGCTTCAGTTTAACCGCACCTGAGGGCAATACAACGCTTCATATTCAGACTGGTGACGGTAAAAATTTCAGAACCGAAGTTCCTGTTGCCGTTAAGAAGAATGAAACGGTTACGGTGGCTGCAACCGATTCAAAATTAGACCAAATCGCAAAAATGGCATATATAAAGGGAAGTTATGATGAAATTGAAGCTATTATAAGTTCTCTTGGATATACCGCAACTGAGATTACTTATCAGGATTTAAAAAATATGAATACTATCTCACAGTATGATATTATTTTCCTGAATTGCGGATCCCGTACTTACCCCCAAACAGGAACTTCCACGCCATCCAATGACGCCAGTGTTTATAACAATCTTTCCACCTTTGTAACCAATGGCGGAAGCCTTTACAGCTCAGACTGGGCTTCGGCTTATCTGGTAGGGGGAAATACAAATACTGTAAGCTGTAATGCCCCGGGAGGTTTTATCAATGATAATCTTCTTTGTCTGCAAAATATTGGTACAGCCACCACTTATATGGGTTGTAACGTTTCAAACACGGCTTTGGCAGCTGCATTAGGATTTAATACACTGGATATTCAATATGATATGGGTTCATGGGAAAAAATTCAGAACTATGATCCGGCATTCTGGGATGTTCTGGTACAAAAAGGTAACGAACCTCTGATGATAAGAACAGGCCACTATACCAATCCTTCTGCGCCACAGATTCCTGTAGGAACCTCCCTGAACAATAACCACATCACAATCTGCCACCACACGGCCAATGGAAACAATATCTCCATTACGATCAACCAAAATGCCTGGAACGCACATCAGGCACATGGAGATACAATGGGACCTTGTACAGGAAACTCCAGCAGCGGAAATATCTATTATACCACATTCCATAACCATGCAAGCGGAAATATCGGTAAAGCAGGACCAATCCTGGAATATGTAATCTTAAATTTGTAATAAAATTTTATAACTCAGTTCTCAAAGTGGCTTTTTATAAGGCCACTTTTTTTATATTGCATCTATATTAAAAAAAAGAATGGATACAACGGTAATTAATATTTTCTGCCTTATTCTGTTATTTGTGGGGATATTGGGAACTTTTCTTCCGGTATTACCCGGTCTTTTGCTAAGCATTTGCGGACTCCTGATCTATAAATTCGGGACAGATGCAGATCTTCCGATGATTTATATCTGGGCATTTGGAATTCTTACTGCTGCTTCTGTAGTACTAAGCTATGTGATCCCGGCAAAGACCAACAGAAAATATGGGGGTACACGCTGGGGAAGTATCGGTTCTGTGGTTGGGACTATTGTTGGAGTATTTATTCCGATCCCGTTAGGCTTTCTGATAGGAATGTTTGCAGGGGTATTTATTGGTGAATTGCTTCATGACAGTAAGGATATGAATAAAGCCTTACGATCTACCAAAGGAGCATTAGTTGGGTTCATCTACGGAACCGGATTCAGCTTTGTAGTGGGAGTGGCAATGTTTTTGGTAGTACTACTTAATATGTTTAACGTCATTTAATTAAATATAAGAAACTATGTTCCATAAAATTGTTCTACTCAGCCTTGGAATATTTGCATTAACAGGATGCGATGCCCAAAAGAAATCAAAGATAAACACAAAAGCCACTGAAATGCCGGCAGGTACAAAATCTACAAGCGCCAATAATCAGCAAGATGGTGTTATATACCTCAGTGAAGGGGAAAATAAGTTTTTAAGGGAATACCAGATGAATGTAACATTCAAAGGGATTTCTGAAGACAGCCGCTGTCCCGAAGGTGCCCATTGTATCTGGGCCGGAGTTGCTCTTGCTCAGGTGGAAGTCATGGGAACTTCTACCCGACCGATGATTCTGAACCTTGCCAGTGGAGATTTTCCTGCAAGAAATTATCACCAGTCAACAGAGTTCAACGGATATACGATTGCATTACAGGATATTGCCCCATATCCGAAACAACAGGATGGCTCAAAAGCATTGGCTGGAAAATACAAAATCGGAATTACAATCAAAAAAGCAGATCAATCAGCTGGTTCTACCAGGAAATAGGCTTCTTCCCTTTGGAAACAAGATACTCATTAATTTTTGAGAAAGGTTTGCTTCCAAAAAAACCTCTGTGAACAGAAAAAGGGGAAGGGTGTGCTGATTTAAGAATAAAATGTTTAGCCGGATCTATAAGTTCGGCTTTTTTTTGTGCAAAAGCGCCCCACAATACAAATACCACATTTTCTTTTTTATCTGAAATTTCTTTAATAATAAAATCGGTGAATTTTTCCCAGCCCAGATCTTTATGAGAGTTAGGAGAATGAGCACGAACCGTTAAAGTAGCATTCAACAACAAAACACCCTGTCTTGCCCAATCATCAAGCTCTTTGGAAGTTCTTACCACTCCTAAGTCATCTTTTAACTCAATGAAAATATTCTTAAGTGAAGGCGGGGCAGCCACCTGCTCGGAAACTGAAAAGCACAATCCATTCGCCTGATAGTCATTATGGTAAGGATCCTGCCCGATAATCACAACCTCAACATCATCAAAAGCCGTCAGCTCCAATGCTCTGAAGATCTGATTTTTTGGCGGAAAAATTTTGGTTGTTGCATATTCATTCTTCACTTTATCCCAAAGGGTTTTAAAGTATTCCGTACTTTTTATCGGGGCTAAAATTTCTGTCCAGGTCATACTGCAAAAATAATAATATTAAAATAAAACAAGAGCATTAATCATACCTTAAATATCTTCACTTTTCTTTCAATCAGCATATAAGAAAAGTAAGACAGTAATAATGAAAATGATATTAATAACAGATTATTAAGATGATAATTATGTACAATAACGAAATTCTGTTTCTTCACCATATAATGGATAATATACAACGAGTAAGAGATATTGCCTAAAAAATATATTGTTTTGGTTTCCAAAAATGCCTTCAGATAGTTTTGCTTTCCTTCATACAGGCATTTGATCATCAATGCTGATAATAAAGGAATAAACAATGGTCCTTTACCAATAAACAACAAACAGACAAATATTATAGTAATAATATAAATGATGAGATTTTCTTTTTTCGTTTTAAATGGAGGCAAAAGGGCAACTCCAATCCCAAGAAAATAGGAAGAAACTGTTCTCAGAAGGGAAACAAGGCCATATGGAAGATCAAGATATGCGGTTGATTCTCCTTCCTTCAATGGAATTTCAGAGCCTATATATAAATGGCCGGGAAGATGGGGAAGCATCCACCTCAAAATCAAGCTTGATACAATTAAAATTTCACTGCGAATCTTATAACGCAGGATAATCCATAACATAAAAGGAAAGATCAAATAGCAGATCCATTCTGTACTTAGTGACCAATAAACTATATTCAGCAGATAATTGGGATTAAAAAAGCATTGTACTAATGTGGCATTGATCAGGAACCCGGCTATAGAGCTTTTCTCTAAAAACAGTACAATAAAAACAACTGATAGGATGTAAACAGGATAAATCCTGTTGATTCTTTTTTTGTAAAAAACCTCTGTTACTTTATAATTCAGGTTTTTAAACTTTTCAGAATAAGAAACCGTTAGTAAAAAGGCACTCAGCACAAAAAAGATATCAACAGCTACATAGCCCTTCCCCACTATATCCTGAATAAATTCATTCCTGAAAAAACTAAAATGAAAAAAAGCAACCCATAATGCGACAACTCCTCTAAGTCCCGTTAAAGATTTTATTTCATTTTTCATATGTAATTTCAATCAGCGATAAAGATAGAGAAAACCTTTTGGATTTCTAGTGATGGCTAGCGGAGAGCTTTTTCAGACTAAAAATAATATTATCAGGGAAACCTTTATCTTCCTTTCCTTCCCATAAAATAAAGTCATGTTTTAAAAGGATCCCTTTTGAATTTTCATTAAACTTATTCGTAATAGCCAGGATTTCGTCTAAATTCAATTCATTAAAACCAAAATCCAAAACCGCTTTCAAAGCTTCAGACATAATTCCCTGTCTGTGATATTCCGGCAGCAATTCATAGCCAACTTCTGCTGTTTTCCGGTCTTCAGAAAAATTCCAGAGACAGATGGTTCCGATAAGATTCAGCTGATCTTTAAAAGAAATTCCTAAATAGATGGTCTGGTTATTTTGAGTTCTTTCTTTAATTGTCAGAATAAACTGGAGGGCATCGTAATTATTTTTAGGAGACTTCCTTATGACGAACTGATTGATCACCTCATTGCTTCGGATTCGCAAAATATCATCAACATGACTTTCGTTGATATCTTTCAGTAATAATCTTTGGGTTTCCAGTTTCATATATCAAATTTAATAAAAGAATATTATCGGTTTATTTTTAGCGTTAAAAATTTTAAATCTCTAGGTAATTTATTCTGTAAATCTCTCAGATATACGTAATAATCAAAATTCTCACTAAATTTGCACTGTGTATATAGATAAAGAAGATTTAGACGAATTAGAGTTTCCGCAATTGCTCGCGGAAATCTCCCCATTTGCGTATTCTCCGAAAACAAGAGAAAAAATTCTTCAACTTCGTCCGATGGAAATAGACGAGGCAGAACTTTCATTAAAGAAAACGTCAGAATACCTGTCGAGTTTCGAAAGTTCAAATGCGATTCCGTTTGATGAATATGAAGATATTGAAAGTGAGCTGAAATTGATGCTGATTGAGAATTACCGTCTGGAAAATGCTGCTTTCATCAAAATAAAAACCATCACGGAACAGATCGGAAAACTGCAGAAGTTCTTCCCTACCATGCCGGAAACGTTTCCTACTTTATTGGAAGAAGTTTCTGTACTGGAATTCAGAAAAGAGATCATTGAGAAAGTAGATAAGGTTTTTAACCGTTTTGGTGAAGTAAAAAATGAAGCTTCCCCAGCTCTGAAAGGGATAAGAACTGAAATTCAGCTTGCTAAAAAAGCTATCCAGGAAAATTTCAACCGTTCGCTTACCACGTATGGACAGAGTGACTTTCTGGACGATATACGGGAAACCATTATTGATGACCAAAGGGTTCTGGCTGTAAAATCAGGATTCAAAAAAAGGGTTCCGGGAAGAACATTAGGAATTTCCAAAACAGGTTCCATTACTTACATTCAGCCGGACAGTGTTGTAAAGCACTACTTCAAGCTTCGCGAAAGTGAAGAAGAAGAAAAAAAAGAGATTGATAAAGTTCTCCGTAAACTTACCGCAGAACTGGCAGAATTTCAACCTCAGTTATGGAGATATCAGGTATATATTTTCGATCTTGACCTTACGAGAGCTAAAGCGAAATTTGGTGAACTGATCAACGGAGTTCTTCCAAAAATCAACCATCATAAAACACTGAGATTAAGAGATGCCTACCATCCTCTTTTATGGTTAAGAAACAAAATAGAGAATAAAACGATTCATCCACAGACACTGACTTTAACGGAGCATAACAGGATCATCTGTATCTCCGGTCCGAACGCCGGTGGAAAATCGATTACCCTGAAAACGGTAGGATTATTACAACTGATGATTCAGAGTGGTATCCTGGTTCCGGTTCATCCAAAGTCTGAAATGTTTTTCTTTGAGAAAATCATGACTGATATTGGAGATAACCAATCCATTGAAAATCACTTATCGACCTATTCATCAAGGTTGAAGAAAATGTCAGGAATCATTCGTGAGGCTGATGCCAATACGCTTTTACTGATTGATGAATTCGGTACAGGTTCTGATCCTGAGCTGGGAGGTGCGCTGGCAGAAAGTTTCATGGAGTTTTTCTATGACAAAAAGAGTTTTGCCATCATCACAACCCACTACACCAATATCAAACTGGTGATAGAACAGCTCCCTAACGCTCAAAACGCAGCAATGCTCTTCAATGAAGAAACATTGGAACCAATGTATAAGCTGGAAGTAGGACAGGCAGGAAGTTCATTTACCTTTGAAGTTGCAGAAAAGAATAAAATTCCAAGGTTTATCATCCATTCTGCCAAGAAAAAGGTAGAGCACGATATTGTTAATCTTGATAAAACCATTGTAAAACTGCAGCAGGAAAAGTTTGAGGTTGAAAAACTGAAATCTGATCTTGCAGAAAGAAAAGAATCTGTAGAAGATAAACGTGATAACCTTCAGAAACTGAATGACCAGCTTCAGCAAAAACTGTTCAATTTCCAGAAGCTGTATGAAGAGGAACACCGGAAACTTCAGTTCGGAAATAAGATTGAGACATTCATCGACAGCTATACGAAAGGAAAATCCAGAAAGGATGTTGTAAAAGATTTTGTAAAGCTTCTTGAACAGGAGAAATTCAGAAAATTAGGTACCGATAAGGATGAATCCAAACGTCTGCAGGTTGTTAAGAGAAAAATCACCCAACAGCTGAAAAAAGAGGAAGTGATTGAAAAAATTGCTGAGACCAATGAAAAACTGGAGGAAAAACGTAAAACCGACCGTGCTGTGTGGATGAAAGTCGGGCAGCGTGTCCGTATTACAGGAAGCACCAGTGTTGGAACTATTGAGAAAATTTCACGTAATAAAGTGATCGTCAATTATGGGACTTTCAAAACCACCATTGATGCGGATGAACTTGAGAGAATTTAATTAGTCTGAGGATTAATTTATGCAAATACAGAAAGAGCACTTTTCAGTGCTCTTTCTTTTTATTTATTTCTTAATGAATCTTTTAATTTTTCTCTTGTATAAAGGTTTTTAATATATTTGAAATTATAAAGTTGTTTAAACTTTACAAAACCACAAAAGTTACAAAAGGTTTCATAAAACACTTGAGTTCAATCAAGTAAGTTTAAAATGATACCGCAGAAATGTTCACATAAGATGAAAATCAAAGATTTTTACAAAACTTAGGTGTACTTATTATGCATAAGGTTTTGGTTCTGAAAAAAACTGAAGTGTTTAAAACTTTTGTGCCTTTTGTGGTTTAAATAATGATTATAAGAGTTTAACCAACCTCCATATATTAAATATTAATATCGGATACCTATTCTTAAAGTATTAAACATGGCCAGAAACTTTACTATTCTTTGGATCTTTTATAAAAAAATCCTGATTCCTGCCTTGCTGTTTTCATTACTTATTTCTTTTCTGCTACCGTACAGTATTGAAACATTTGGATTAAGTTTTCTTTTAATGTTACCGGTTCTTCATTACTTTATGTATGAAGTAAGGTTTAAAAGCGAATATTATTTTTATACCAATTCAGGATTTTCAAGAACTTTTCTTTGGACAGGAACGATATTATCAGGGTTTCTTGTAAAAACTATAACACTGTTCTTATGAGTAAGCTTCATATTGATAGTGTAACAAAATCTTTTAATGGAAGAAAAATTCTGCAGGATATTTATATAGGATGCGGAACAGGACAGGTTATAGGGTTATTAGGCAGAAATGGAAGCGGAAAATCAACATTGTTGAAAATTATTTTAGGGACTGAATATGGTGATACTCAGTTTATAAAATATGACAATACTATTCTGAAAAACATTTCCGACAGAAAAAACCGGATCTCCTATTTGCCACAGGAGCTGTTTCTACCTAAATATATAAAAATCAAAAAACTGATTCCCCTTTTTTGTAACCAAAAGAATACTGAATTACTTTTTAATTCAGAGTTTGTACAACCTTTCCTTCATGAAAAACCTAAAGACCTTTCCAAGGGTGAGCAGAGAATCATTGAAACCCTGATGATTATTTATTCTGAAGCGGATTTTATTTTACTGGACGAGCCATTTCATAGTCTTTCTCCCAGGATTACTGAAGAATTAAAGAAAAATATACTTCTGGAGTCAGCCCATAAAGGATTTATTATTTCTGACCATAATTTTAAAGATGTTCTGGATATTTCTGAACTTATGTATCTGCTTTCAGACGGCCATCTGAAACAATTACAAGATTTAAATGAACTGCAGCGGTATAATTATCTTCCGAAAAGCATTTAATTTATATATTTGAAGGATCAAAAAATTTTCATGATGACTTTCATAAACAAAGCATTCTATTTATCTGCTTTCAGTATTTTTTCCTTAGCCTTTGTAAAGGGGCAGAATAAAGTTCCTTTCGGAGTGGTAAAAGCTGAAGAGGGATATGCCAATGTGCGGGTTCATAAAGACAATTACAGAAAAATTGTAGATAAGATCCGTATGCGTAAAGGCGATGTATTCGTTTATGTAAAGCCTGCTCCGGGAGAAACAGAATGGATCTGGATCAAATATCCTGAAAAACAGGATGATGACAAGCCTTTTGTACGTTATGAAACACTTGATAAGGAAGGAATGGTGAATAAAGAGCGTATTGCTTATATTGACCAGCTTCCTGCCTATACCCCTTCCAAATCTAAAAACGGAAGATCACTTATCTTCACCGACAATTCCGATCCTAAAATCCCTACTGCCCAAAGAAGCAAAGTTGTAATTGATATTTATCCTTCCAATGCAGGATACCGCAAAAAGGAAAAAGATGCGGAAGGAAAGCTCCTTACCATTGACAAAGTAAAACCCTGGGGAATCGGAAATGATCTTCCCGAAGGGATGACTGAAATCAAATCAATCAGGGTACAACAACCCGGAAGAGGTTCTGTTTTCGTAAGAGAAGCTATCAAAAATATGTTCCAGCCTACTATGGATTTTGAGAACGTTGGAGTAACTGCCCTTGATAACGATAATATTTTCCTTTATATGATCAACGGTTCAGGGGAAAACAGATATACAACTCTGTGGACCATCAAGAAAGGAAGGGTAATCAGTCAGATTATTTTCCACAATCCGGAATAAATTCATTATTTTTGCATCCGAAAAGTTTTAATACTTATTCATCACAGAAATTGGTTCTGCATCACTGCAGATTAAAAGGGAACCGTGTGAAAATCACGGACTGTCGCGCAACTGTAAGTAACTGAAGTCTTTATCAAAGATCCACTGTGCGAGGCATGGGAAGGAGATAAATGATGTTACAAGTCAGGAGACCTGCCTTTTTCTTAAACATGTAACTTTCGCGATCTGAAGTTGTATTGATCTGATGAATTGTTTCAGGAATTCCCAAAGTTCCTGTCATTGTTCTGTTGTTTTGATATCTCTCATTTCGCTTTAATTAATAATGATATATGACTACAGAAGAAAGAATTGAAGCATCCGAAACCAGAATCTTTAAAGCGGTTTTCCCTAACACAACCAATCATTACGATACCCTTTTTGGAGGTACTGCCATGCAGCTGATGGATGAAGTAGCTTTTATTACCGCAACCCGTTTTGCCAGAAAAAGAGTGGTAACGGTAAGCAGTGACAAAATCGATTTCAAAAAACCTATTCCTGCCGGAACTATTGTGGAACTGATCGGGAAGGTTTCATACGTGGGAAAAACCAGTATGAAAGTAAATGTTGAAATTTACACGGAGCAGATGTATTCCTACGAAAGAGAAAAAGCAATTGTAGGTGATTTTACTTTTGTAGCGATTGATGAATTCAAGAAACCAATTCAGATACTATAAATACTAAATATTCGGGCGGCCAGAGGCCGCCCGAATATTTTTTTCATTGAAATTATTTCAAAACCTTTTCCGTTTCCAGACTTCTGTTAAGCAAAAGTTCAAAAGCCTCTCCCATTTCATCTGATGCTCTGCTGATCGCATTTTCAAGCATGTTTCGTATTTGTCTTTCCGTTACTCCGGCTTCAGTCCAGCTTTTTCCTGCAGTATGGGAATTTAAAATAAACGGCATGATTCTGTCAATCCCGCAGGCGAAAATAGCATCCGGCGTTTTCTCTTCCTCAAACTCAAGCCATAGGTTAAAGAACTCTGTACGTAAAGGTTCATCCAGAATTCCAAAGATCTTCTGGGCAGATGCTTTTTCTCTTTCAAATTTTCCTACCATTGCTTTTTCATCAAAAATAAAAGTATCTCCGGCTTCTATTTCTACCAGATCATGAATGGAAAGCATCCTTATTACTCTTAATAAATCAATATCTGCACGGTTTTTAGCATATGGATAAAGGATCTGGGCAAGGATAATGATCTGCCACGAATGTTCTGCCGTATTCTCTCTTCGGGAATCATCAGCATTGTAGTTTCTTCGCTGCACATTTTTCAAAGCATCCACTGCCAGGATAAAATCGATTTCTTTCTGAATTTTCATCTTACTTTTTATTTTTGTTATACTGATCTGCCGGATATACCTTGGTTTTGGTTATCCATTTATTATTGATCTTTTCTTTCGTTATTACCTTTATCTGATCCTCATTGGTCATATCTTCCTCTTTTTCCAGCACCCTATCCAGTCCTTTATTCGGAATAACGGCATATTCTGTTGTGAAAATCCTGCAGCAACCGGACTTACCATAGGAAATAAGACGTTTGCGTTTGGCATCTGTTTCAAAAAAATGAAAACCACTTGAGCCCAGGTCTGTAAGTTCTTCACTTTTTACAAATGCCAGTCTTGTAGTGTTGAATACATATACATCATAAGAAGCCGAGCTGTAATTTCCCATATTCCCGTTTCTTATCGCCACATCTTCGGTTCCGTCAAAGTTAAAATCATCTATAATGACTGAACGCTGGTCATTTGCCAGAGGAATCAGTTTCCCCGGAATCAATTTTTGTCCCTGTTCCGGATTTAAAACAAGGTTATCAGAAACAAAACTCTGTACCTTGCTGTTATTATTGTCATACAACTCTACCGTTCCTTTTCCTCCACATTGGCCATCATTACAATTTTCCACATGGATGATTGCGTTATATTTCTTGGATATATTTTTTACTTCAAACTGATATTGCCCAAAACATAAAGAGCCCAATAAAAGAAATACCGGTAAGTGTTTATAGCTGTTCAAAATATTCATAGTAATAGTAAATGGATTAAGTGTTTTTCCTAACAAAAATACGAATCATTATGCCGATCTCAAAATCCCAAGCTCCTTATAATAATAAATGATGAGTGATGAATGGTAAAAATAAAAGATGAAATTAGTCTACTATGGATAATTCTTCCTTGATGTGTTAAAATTCAAATTTTTTTGATCATTTTTTGCCAAAATTCATTCTAACAAAAAAATCAATACAAAATTATTTTATTGATTATCAATAGATTAAATTATTTATTTTAAAAATTTCACTACTTTGTATTACATAATACCATTTTATTTACATATCTTTGTAATGTAAAATTAGAATAGGCTCAGCTAGCTAGGAGCATTTTTCTAAAAATATAACTAATTAACAAAACTTATCAAAGATGAATACTGAAAATACCAAAGCGCAAATGCGAAAAGGAATTCTGGAATTCTGTATTCTAAGTCTCATCAATCACCGCGAAATGTATGTTTCCGATCTGATTGACGAACTGAAAAAAGGAAAACTGGATGTAGTGGAAGGGACCCTCTACCCTCTTCTTACAAGACTTAAAAACGGAGAGTTTCTCTCTTACAGATGGGAAGAATCTACTGGAGGCCCACCCAGAAAATATTATCAGATCACAGAAAAAGGAAAACTTTTCCTGGATGAACTTCTCAATACATGGAATGAGCTGACAGCCTCAGTAAATCAAATCACCCAACAAAATTAAAAAACAAAGCTATGAACAAGACACTCTCAATAGGACTCGCAGGTTTTTCTTTTACCATAGAAGAACACGCATATATAAAGCTCAGCGATTACCTGAATGCACTGAGAAGCTCACTGGAAGCTTCAGAAGCGGATGAGGTAATGCATGACATAGAAATAAGAATGGTGGAAATTTTCAAAGATTCTTTAGGAAAACGTGAAGTGATCAATGACACCGATGTAGAAAAGGTAATTGCACAGATCGGAAGCCCTGAAAAAATCGAAGAACAGGAAGAAGCTTATTTTTCCGAAAAAACATCTGCCAGAAAAAATAATTCAGGAACTTATTATACAGATAAAAAACAGCTTTTCCGTGATCCGGAAAAACAAAAAGTAGCAGGAGTTTGTGCAGGTTTAGCTCAATATGTAGGAATGGACATCACTACAATGAGAGCAATCTGGCTTGGAATCTTTATCTTAGGAATTTTCACAGCAGCAATTTCCTCCTCATTAATAGGACTTTTATATGTAATCCTTTGGATCGTACTTCCAAAAGCTGAAACAGCAGCAGATTTTCTGAAAATGCAGGGAAAGCCTATGAACTTCGACAATCTTAAGAATGAGTCTAATAAACTGGTACAATTTGCCAATGAATCTACTCAGAGGGTCGGAGAAATATACACTGAAAACAAACCTTATATCAACAATGCAGGAAGTGGAATCTGGAATGTATTTAAGTACATCGTAGGAGGATTCTTCGTACTGATGGCTGTAGGAAGCATTATCGGAGTATTTGTATTATTCGGCCTTTTCGGGATGGATACAGACTTTCCTGGCGCTAATGAAATCAGATTCTATATGGATGATCAGGGGCTGGATAAAGTACTGGCAGCCATGATGGTCATCGGAAGCTTAATTCCGGCAATCCTTTTCAGCTTATTAAGCATCAAGATTTTCTCTCCAAAAACAAAGCTGAGAAATATCGGATGGGTTGTAGGAGGTCTATTTCTTCTTCTGATCGGACTGGGAACTTATTTCGGAATCAGCATGGCTAAGAAGGACATGATCTACAGAGGAAGCAAGGAAGATGTGGAAAATGTTGCCATCAACACTACTTCGGATACAGTGTATGTAGATGTAAAACAGGTTAATATCCCTCAAAACTTCAAAGCTTACAATAATAATATTTATTCAGATAAAAGATCCGTTTATGAAGAAGATTATATCTCTGTAGATGTTACAAGAAAACCGGATATCAAAACACCTTATCTGATCATCAAAAAAGAAGGAAACGGATATAACTTCCCTATCCAGATGACAGTTCCTGTAGAAGTGGTGAATAATAAAGTATTACTTCCGAACTATATAAAATATCCGTATGAACACAGATTCAGAGACTATAGCTTAGATTATGAACTTGTAGTTCCACAAAAAATGGTGGTTATTTCAATGAAAAAAGACCGCATCAATATGGATGGGGATCTGGATGGAGATGGTATCAATGACAACGATCAGGATAATGATGACGACCATAACGATGTAAGAATTGAAAAAAATAAAATCACGGTAAACGGTTCCAGTATCGAATACAACTCTGATGATAAAGACAGTATCATTGTAAACGGTAAAAAAGTTCCGAACAGCCAGGCAAAGAAGGTAATTGATTCTGCAGTGTCTACTATCAAAAAATCAAACAAGGATATGGACATCAAAATCAAAGACGGAAAAAACGAAATTTCCATACAAACTAAATAATTAACTTCAGAGAGTGGCAGAAGGTGTGAGTGGATGGCAACCGTTTGAAATTCACACCCTTCTTCTCTCAGAAAAGTGAAAATAAAACAATATTTAGTTTCTTATATGAAAAAAATGTTTTAATTTCGTAAAGCTAAAAATTTAATAACCAAACAAACAAAAACACAGCTTCATCATGATACAATTTGCAATGGAATTCGTAATGAAAATCGTAGATTTAATTAGCGGTTTGTTTTAAGAGCGATAATATTTCAATATATTTGTAAAGTATAACCAAAGTTTGGTTATACTTTTTTGTTTTTAATTCAAGAAATCTATGAAAAAGCTGATAGGCAAAGCAATGTTAAAGATATTAGGCTGGAAGGTCGTTCTGCAGGGCGATGTCAACAACCTGAACAGGTGTATACTGGTAGTGGCTCCTCATACCCATAACATGGAATACATTTTAGGAAATTTCGCCTACTGGTCTCTAGAAAAGCCTTTAAAAATTATCATTAAAGATGCCCATACCAAAGCCTGGTATGGAAGTATTGTAAAAGGCCTTGGAGGCATTGGTATCGACAGAAGCCAGAAAAACGATCTTGTCAATTTTGTAGCCAATCAGTTTTCCAGGGAAGACTTCAGTCTCGTAATTACCCCTGAAGGAACAAGAAGCTGGGTTCCGAAATGGAGAAAAGGTTTTTACCACATGGCTTTGGCAGCAAAAGTTCCTATTGTACTGGCAGCAGGCGATTTCAAAAGAAAAATTGTTTACCTGGGATATACTATTCCTTACGAAAGAATAGCATCAGTACCTTTTTCAGAGATCATGCAGGAAATTCAGGATTATTATGTGAAAAATGATATTGTCCCTAAAGTTCCGGCCAACTGGAATCCCAATATTATGGGAACCGGAAATGAAACGGACGGCGTAAAACAAAATTAATCAATCATCATTTAGCAATTGAAAAATGAAAGGTCAGACAAAAGAAGAAATATTAGCATTTATCAATAACTGGGGAGATGTAACTCTTGCCAAAACACTTGAAATAAAATTCATCGATATTGATCTGGAAAATGAAACCCTTACAGCCACAATGCCTGTTCTGCCAAGAACTCATCAGCCGTTTGGAATCATGCATGGAGGAGCCAGCTGCGTTTTAGCTGAAACCTTAGGGTCAAGCCTGTCTAATATCTTTATCGATGGCGAAAAATATTACGGTGTGGGAACCAATATCAATTCCAATCATTTAAGAAGTAAAAAAGACGGTATTGTAACGGCTACAGCACGTTTTATCAGAAAAGGCAAAACGATGCATGTTTCTGAAATTGAAATCCGTGACGAAAAAGGAGTACTTATCAATCATACAACAATGACGAATAATATTATTCACAGATAAGTTGCAACAGCATAAAAAATAAAGGACTTAAAATAAATTTAAGTCCTTTTTATTTTGACATCTTTAAGACTAGTAATACCTTTGCAGAAAGGAAAACCACAGTGAAAATTCTTATACCATTTTCCTCTGATGATTTTCAAAATCCTTCATAACTAATGATTTATTTCAAACTTCCTTTCGACGAAAAACTCCTGACTGCTGATAAAAAAAACTCTCAAAATGCAGTCACCTTTTTTTCCTATAACGGCTCAGATCAGATCATCTTCCGCGGAGATATTATTGATACATCTTCGGAGTTTTCTCTGAGTTCCATTACCAATGAAGTCCTGATCAAAGATTTAACAAATTCTACAGCTGAAACGAAAGAAGAATACTGCGCAACATTGCAGGAAGTGATTAAAGTGATTAAAGAAAACAATCTGCCTAAGCTTGTTTATTCCAGAAGAAAAATATTTACGGACTTTAAAGTAATCGATTATAAAGAAAGTTTTAAAAAGTTATGTGATTCTTATCCCAATGCTTTCAGATATCTGTTTAATGATGGGCAGAATGCATGGATGGGAGCTTTCTCGGAAGTATTAGGTAAGTTTAATAAAACAACCTATGAGTTTGAGACCATGGCTCTTGCAGGTACCTTACCTGTATCAGAAGAATGGTCTGAAAAAGAAATTGAAGAGCAGAAGCCGGTTACGACTTACATTCAGGATATTCTCAAAAACTATTCTAAGGATGTACAGCAATCGGAAACATATGATCACATTTCAGGAAATATCAAGCATTTACGGACAGATTTTAAATCCAGTATAAAGCCTGAAGATCTGGACAGCATTATCCGGGATCTTCACCCTACTCCCGCTGTCTGCGGGATTCCAAAAGATTTTTGTAACGAGAATATCCGTAAATATGAAAAATTTTCACGGGAATTCTATGCTGGTTATATCAAGGTTGAAACCGAAGAAAGCATTTTTTACTTTGTGAATCTGCGCTGTGCAAGGCTTTATAAAGACGCTGTACATCTTTTCGTGGGAGGAGGAATTACAGCCCAAAGCAACCCGGAAAAAGAATGGAGAGAAACGGAACTGAAATCTGAAGCCATATTGAAAAATCTGGTTATTTCATAGAATTGTTGGGTTTTTATAATTGTAAGTTTTAACCACAGATTTCACAGATTTTCACGGATGATTGCGCATATTTTTCTTTGTGAAGTAACGCCCTTGCGAACAAATTGTAGAGCTATTAATAAGAACTTTGTGAGCTTTGCATTATATTCATAAGTTTTGGCTAAAGCCATTTGAAAATCATATGTTTTGTTTAAACGGGTTAAAGCCCGTTTCTATTGATAAAAAACAATATTGAAATCTAATGGCAACCTATTACCTATTACCTAAACCCTGCTACCTAAAAAAACAAAAACCTCTTTCAAAAGAAAGAGGTTTATATCTATATTGAAATATTCAATTTATTTCTTTACACCAATTCTGCTCCATGTATCCATTACAAAAAGCAGGATAAGACCTAATCCTGCAGCAGCAGCTGAGAATACAAACTTCAGGTTATCTTCATCTCCTAAGATATCTGTTGTCTGCCAGTTGATAGCATAAAGATTGATGGCGATGAATACGATAAACAGTACTAAAAATACTTTATAAAACTTCTTCATGACTCTTAAAAATTAATATAATTCTGCACCAGCTGGGCAAAATTTGCGGTGAATAATTTAATTGAAATTGCCAAAAGGATGATTCCGAAAACTTTCTGCAGGATCATCAAAGTAGCATCCCCGATTTTTCTTTCCAACCATTTCGCTGATTTCAGCACCAAATATACGAAAATTGTATTAAGAATAATTCCGCAGATAATATTAATATCATGAAATTCAGCTCTAAGAGACAGTGCGGTAGTTAAGGTCCCAGCCCCTGCAACCAGCGGAAATGCAATGGGTACAATAGATGCGGCCTTTGCTTCAGTTGTTTTATTAATTTCAATTCCCAGAATCATTTCCAGGGCTATGACAAAAATCACAAAGGCTCCGGCAATGGCAAAGGAATTTACATCAACTCCGATAAGTTTCAGAATTTTGTTTCCTACGAAAAGGAAAATAATCATAATAGCTCCGGCAGTAATTGCAGCCCTCCCTGCTTCAATCTGCCCGAATTTCTGCTGAAGGCTTACTATAATAGGAACTGAGCCGATAATATCGATAACGGCAAAAAGGACCATAAAGCTGGTAACAATCTCTTTAAAAGAGAAACCATCAAAAATTTCCATCTCTTTGTAATTAAAAATTTCGCAAAAATATGAAAATAAACTGATTATTTGCTAATTTGTGAATATAAATTAACAATTGTTTTCAAAAGTTCTTCAAGAGCTTCTGCAGATTTTACAGGATTATATTTTTCCATCTGAACTTTCTGCTGCAACTTGCCATATTCTTCCGCTATGGAAGAACCTTTATGTGTTTCAAGAAAAGTCCTGAACTCTGCAACAGAACCTTCGAAATACTGGCTTCTCACCTCTTCATCCAGTTCTTCCAGAGTAACAAAGAATTTTTCATACTCTCCGTTATCTTTAAGATTTTCCAGATATCCGAAATAATCATTGATATCCGTTTTCATCAATTCCCGGATCTCTTTTTCTGTTTCAGCCACTGAACCTAAAGGTTTTGACGGTACATTTTCCCTAACTAATGTACGTTTTTTTTGCCAATTTTTAAATAACAGATAAGCAACAAATAAGCTTATCAGGATAGCAATATTAGTCAGAAGAATATTCCAGTGAAATTTGTTTTTTTCCTTTACTTTAAATGAAGTAGTCTTTAAAACAGGAGTATTTACCGTCTCAAGAAGGTTATTGGTATATTCATTTACCTTTTCTACGGTAGAACGGGCTTCCAAAATCTGATCGTGAGAAAATGCATTCAGATCCAGTGTTTTTTGTCCCAGATCTACATATTCTTTATTGGCAGGATTAAAGAAGGCAAACTGTTCTGTTTTAATAGAGATTGTTCCTGATTTTTTGGGAATAATAACATAATTAGCAAGAATCTCTCCTTTCATTCCTGTAGTTCCGGGCGCAACTTTAGTGGTAATTTTCGGAGCAAAAACTTCATAATCCGGAGAGGCAGCAATTTTTGGAAGCTCCATATCCGGTAAATTACCTTCACCTGAAACTTTTACTACTACATTCAGAGGTTTCTTTGCTTCCGGCTTCTCTTTGGAAGCGTTATATACGTTTACATTAAAGTTCCCCACAGCATTTTTAAAGCATTCAGGGGCCCCTTCAGGAAGCTTTCTTACATTAATCTTAACTTTATTGGAAACAATTTTAGTTTTATTTGAATAGGTACTTACTGATGCTGTAACTCCCGGAACTTCTACATACCCTGCTTCATTCGGAAATACCATAAACATTGCCAGAACCTGTGAAGGCATATTTCCATATCCTGACGGATCTATCTCAGATTTATCAAAATTGATGGGATGCACATTGATATTATCCTGTTGAGGAAGATGGATATTCTTCACCTTTCTCAGGTTATCTATGTTTCTTGAATATACTCTCAGTACCACAACAGTAGGCTGATCCTGATATACATCCCTGTCATCAATCTCCATATTCAGATAAACGTCATTGGATGTATTGGCCGCCAGTGATCTTTTGTCAACAATATCACGGATATTGACGTCAAAAGGCTCTGTTTTATAAATTCTGTTGTTGACCGTAACCAGCACAGAACCGATTTTTATTTTCCCTTTTTTCTTAGGTTCAAGGGCAATCCTGGATACTTTTTGGGTAATTAACGTATTGGTGGCCGGATCAATCACAGTATTGGTAACAGATCCGCTCCCTATAATATTAAATTTTGAAAGATCCGGAAGCTGTAAACCTGTCTGCTGCACAAGATCGCTTCCGTTAAGTTCAAGAACAATAGTAAGATTGATGATATCTTTACCCGCATACTCAGATTTATCTGCATCCATAGAAAGATTTACCTGTCCGTAAGTAATTACGGACGCCAGGGTAAGCAATATGTAAATCAATTTGTGCTGCATCACCAATCTTTCTCGTTGCTCTCAGGCATCGAATAAGAATTTTTGTTTAAAATTCTTCTGGCGGTTTCTTTTTCTTTTTCGTTTATTTTATCTAAGATCGCATTTTCAAGATTCTTTGGCATTCTGCCTTCGTTATTCTGATTCTGCTTAGGATTGTCACCCTGGTCACTTTTGCCTTCGTTCTGAGGGCCGTTACCCTGATCCTGTTTTTTGTCTTTGTCGCCTTTCTGATCATCACCTTTGTTCTGATCATTTCCGCCGCCGCCTTTTCCTGAGTTGTTCTGTTCGTTTTTTTGTTGTTGTTTTTCTTTTTCTTTCAGCTTGGCAATCTCATAGTTTTTTCTGGTTACCTCGCTGTAGGGATCCTGCTTTAGGGCCTTCTTATAATAATCAGCAGCTTTTTCCGGCTGATTCATCTGCATATAAGCATTTCCCAAATTATGAAGGGCAGCTGTCTTATCAGGAAGTGTCTGTGAAAGTTTTTCTGCTTTTTCAAACTCTGCTTTTGCTTCTTCGTATTTTTTACTTTTATACAGAGCATTCCCCATGTTATAATGAGCGGTAAAATCTTTGTCATTTGATTTTATCGCTTCCATGTATTTGGAAGAAGCTCCGTCATAATCTTTACCGTCAAATTTCTGGTTCCCTTCATGGATTAAATTTCTGTAGTTTTCCTGCCCAAACAGGAAGCCTGAGAAAGAGAAGGCAACAATAAACGATAAAAATATGATTTTAGTATTCATCACTTGCAAAATTATTCCTTTATATGTTAAGAAACAGAGTTTTATTTGTTAAAATTCGGTTAAAGTACTTGTAGAATTTCTTCTATATAAAGAGGAAATCTACATATTAAAGTCCTTTTTAGGATTAAAAATATAAATTAAAAAGAAAAACAGAATAGATACTGCAAGAAAATATTGATAGTAATGATTTGCATTCTGTGATTTCATCATGGTTTCAGCACCTGCAGATTTCTTATTTACGGCTTCTGCTATCCTGTCCGGGGCTTCATTGATATTATTTCCGTCAATATAAGTCCCGTCTGTAGATTCAGCCATTTTCTTTAAAGCCTCCGTCTGCCTCTTTGAAATTACTGTTCCGCCATTAACATCAGTCTTGTAACCCATCAGCTGTCCAAAAACGTATTCCGGAACCGGCGCACCTTCATCAGTACCAATCCCGACGGAAGTAATGCTCACTCCTTCTTTATTTGCTAATCGTATAGCGGCATTATCATTCCCTTCATTATCCTCACCATCACTTAGCAGAACAACTTTTCTGGACCCTTTGCTTACATTTTTAAACTTTTCAACAGCAGCCTGCATTCCCTTCAGAAAATCAGTTCCCTGAATCTGCATGGAGCTTGTTTCAATACCGCTGATATAGGTTTCCGCTGAATTGTAATCTGTGGTAAGAGGCATTATCGACATTGCATTTCCGGCAAAAATGACAATACCAATTTTGTCATTATTCATTTTCTTCATGGCAGCCATCATCAGATTTTTAGCTTCTGCAAGACGGCTTGGGTCTATATCCTCTGCATTCATTGAATTGGATACATCCAGCATGAAAATCACATTATTCAGTTTCTGGGTACTTTTCACCTCTTCTGAGCCATTCAGAAGGTCAATGATAGAGAATATCAGAAATAATGTTGCCAATAAATATAATGCAGGGAAATACTTTGTAAATCCTGATTTCTTTTCAAATAAATTCTCATGAAACTGACTGGCTGCAAAAATTTCTCTTTTTTTATTTCTCCATTTTAAAAACCGGATCAAAAAGGAAGCTAACAGCGGCAGAAGCAACAGTAAAAATAAATACCAATAATTTCCTAAAGACCAACTCATCAGCTTAAAATTTTATAAAACACCCATCTCAACAATGCATCCAATACCAGCATTCCTAAAGCAATCCAGAGAAATATCTTAAAATATTCTTCATAATTGTAAAGCTTGGAAACTTTCACATCAGATTTTTCCAGCTGGTTAATCTCATCGTATACTTCTTCAAGACTACTGTTTGAGGTAGCCCTGAAGTACTTCCCTCCTGTAGTCTGTGCAATTTCTCTCAAAGTATTTTCATCAATCGTTACTTCTGTTTCAGTAAAGATAAGATCTCCGAAAATGTCTTGTGATGTTGGCATCAGGGCATAACCATTGGTACCGATTCCGATTGCATATACCTTTATATTATTATTTTTTGCCAGTTCGGCAGCTACCTGTGGAGGAATTGCATTCTGAATATTGCTTACTCCATCCGTCATCAGGATGACTACTTTACTTTTAGCCTTACTTTTAATCAAATGATTTACTGCAACCGAAAGCCCTTCTCCGATTGCTGTCCCTGGTTCAAGGCCGGCAGAATTAAGATTTTTGATCTCATCAATAACAACCTGATGATCTGAAGTGACAGGAACTTTGGTAAATGCCTCCGCAGCATACGCTACAACGCCTATCCTGTCATTGGGACGTTTCTGAACAAATTTTACAGCAATATCTTTCAATGCAGTGATACGATCGGGACTTAAATCCTTTGCGAGCATACTTAAAGAAACGTCAATAGATAACATAATATCAACTCCCTTTGTATCATCCCTGTCCTGAGAAATCGTAAATGTTCTCGGCCTTGCCATTGCAATAATCAAAGCGGAAAGAATGATATATTTTGAGATTTTCAATAAAAAAAGTATACCCTGGATACCACCGCTGTGATCCATGTTTTTTATCGTAGGCACCTTTATGCCTTTTCTTTTCTTCTTCCCGATATCTTTAATCAAAAGCGGGATAAACAGCAGAAAAAGCAGTAAAAACCACGGGCTGTAAAACTCAAAATTAAACATCCTTTCTTAAGTTTTCGAATTCTAGATCTTTGGATGATCTTTTTACAAAATCCCTGATATTGGCAAAATCTCTCTCCATGGTCTCCTGATCAGGAAAAGTTTTGGCAAATTTCACAAGATCTCCCCTCTGGAATACATCTTCCACAATTTTTTCGTTGTCCTGGGAAATTGTGTTATTCTTTTTCATGACATCAATAAGGTCATCTGTAAGAAGGACATCTGCCGGAAGATGGTATTGTTTTGTAATGAAGTTTCGGGAAATATCAATCAGTTCCACATAAAACGACCGGAAGTTTCCACCTTCAATATATTTTTTCTTTTTAAGCGAGTCAAGTTCCTTTAAAGTCTGATTGGTAGCTACTACCGGAGCGCTTTTGGATTTTCTGCCCCATTTTACAAACATGATAATGGCAATAATTATTGCAATACCAGCCAATGCAGCAAGAATATAAAACTTATAAAGCTCCCAGTAGTCCTGCGGTTCAAGCTTCACCTCCTTATTCTTCATGATATCATTAATCTGATCGGCTTTCTGAGCAGTATTGATGACATCTATTTCGTAAGGAATCGTTTTAAGGATTTTATCTCCCACTTTGAATTCCAGTTCCGGAATGGTAAATTTCCCTTCGTCAAAAACAGCAAATTCTATTTTTCTTTCATAGGTATTGGCAGATTGCCCGATGCTGTCTTTGATTTCTTCAAAATGAAAAGGGAGCAGCTCATTTTTCGGAGCTGAAGTAACCTGCTGCCCACTAAGGTTATCAATATTTATCGTAATATGATTGGTTTCTCCCAGAGCAAGGGTTTTCTTTTCTACGTTAGAGGATAATATCTGTGAAAAAGCATTTGCACAGACCAGAAAAGATAATATTAAAAGTATTTTTCTCAATGTTAAAATAATAAAGGCAGCTGCCTCATGTTTTTTAGTTATGGACTGAACCGATTTTATTTTTTCTGAAAGTAATTATACAATAATTTTGAATAATCTGAACCGGTAATGATATTCATAAAACCCGCAGAACTGGTAGCAAAGTCTTCTTCCAGAGCTCTCAGCTTTTGTTTCTGGGCTTCCGCGAAGGTATACCGCCATCTTG
The DNA here is from genome assembly GCF_041914225.1 of Chryseobacterium sp. Lineage (GTDB taxonomy): Bacteria > Bacteroidota > Bacteroidia > Flavobacteriales > Weeksellaceae > Chryseobacterium. Next base: position 26,143 of record NZ_JAYSDT010000017.1, on the reverse strand, counting down.
CACTGGAAGTATTGACCCAGATTTCCTTTCCAGTTTCTGCATCATGCAAAAGGGCATATCCTACGTCAGGAATTTCATTATCCTTTTCATCGTAAATTCTCATTCCCAACAGTTGATGCTTTTTTGAAGCCACTCTCAGCATTTTGGAATCATAAGCATCTTCAAAGTCTGAAAATAAAAATACCAGAGATTTCCTTTTAAATATCCCCATCATATATTCCATTGCTTTGTCTATTTTAGATTCCGCAGGAACATAATCTGCAGTGAGAATATTACTGATGATGGAAAGAATATGCTTTCTTCCTTTTTGAGGAGGAATTACTTTATATACTTTATCTGCAAATAAGATCAACCCTACTTTATCATTATTACCTGCAGCTGAGAATCCTAAACTGGCGGCAATTTCTGCCACATATTCTCTTTTCAGCTGAACTTTCGTTCCGTAATCCATGGAAGCGGAAATATCAACGAGAATCATCATCGTCAGCTCTCTCTCTTCTTCCATCACTTTTACGAACGGCTCACGGAAACGTGCGGTTTTATTCCAGTCGATTCTTCTGATCTCATCTCCAAACTGATAAGGTCGCACTTCAGAAAAAGTCATCCCCTGCCCTTTAAAAGCACTGTGATATTGCCCCATCAAAGCAGCTTCCGTCTTTTTTCTGGTCCGGATTTCAATCTGCTTCACTTTTTTTACAATATCTTTTATCTGCATAGACAAGTTTAAGGTTTAAAATTCAAAGTTTAATATTTGGGTTTCGGGATCCGGGTTTAGGTTAATCTTTAAACTCAATGGATACGTTCGACCACTCGTTGTCAAACTTCGTACTGTATTTTTTATAAAAATTGATAGCGGGTTCATTCCAGTTCAGTACCTGGAACACCATTCCGCTGTAATTATTTGATTTTCCGTATTCAAGTGTCGCATCAAAGAGTTTTTTTCCGATCTGCTTTCCTCTCAATCTTTCCGTTACTACAAGATCTTCAAGGTACAGCCTTCTTCCCTTCCATGTTGAATATCTGTCGTAATACAATGATATTCCTACTATTTCTCCTTCATATTCTGCTACAAAAGCTCCCCAAACCGGAGAGGCGCCAAAACCATCTTCAGTAAACTCGTCCAGTGTCACTGTCACTTCATGCAGCGCTTTTTCATATTCTGCCAGTTCTCTGATTAAATCCAGCATAGGAGCACAGTCAGCTACGACTGCTTTTCTGATAGTTACCTCACTCATTACGGCGCCTGGATTTTTGCTAAGATTCTGTTGATAATTTCTTCTGTTGAAATCTCTTCGGCTTCGGCTTCGAATGTTAAGCCCATTCTGTGTCTCAATACATCTTTAGCCAATGCCTTTACATCTTCAGGAATTACAAATGCTCTTCCTTTTAAGAATGCATAGGCTCTTGAAGCAATAGCAAGGTTAATGGATGCCCTTGGAGAAGCTCCGAAACTGATATAATTTTTAAGCTCAGAAAGGCCGTAATTTTCCGGATAACGGGTGGCAAATACCATATCCAGGATATATTTTTCAATTTTCTCATCCAGATAGATCTGGTTGATCAATTCTTTAGCATCTACAATATCCTGAAGGGAAATAACCGGTTTCACAGTCGGTTGATGGGAAGTTGAAACCATTCTCATCACCTGTCTTTCATCTTCAAAAGCAGGATAATCGATCGTGCATTTCAGCATAAATCGGTCGCTTTGTGCTTCAGGCAGCAGGTAAGTTCCTTCCTGATCAATCGGGTTTTGGGTTGCCAGTACCAGAAATGGCTTTGGCAGCTTCATCGTTTCATCACCAATGGTCACCTGCTTTTCCTGCATTACTTCCAGAAGTGCCGACTGCACTTTGGCCGGCGCACGGTTAATCTCATCTGCCAGCACAAAGTTCGCGAATACAGGACCCTTTTTTATAGAAAAATCATTGTCTTTGATATTATAAATCATAGTTCCCACTACGTCTGCAGGAAGTAAATCCGGTGTAAACTGAATTCTTGAAAACTCTCCGTGAACGGCATCTGCCAATGTTTTTATCGCTAAGGTTTTAGCCAACCCGGGCACGCCTTCAAGAAGAACGTGACCGTTTCCTAAAAGCCCGACCAAAAGACGGTCTACCATGTATTCCTGTCCAATAATAACTTTATTGATTTCCTGTCTCAGAAGAGAAAATAAGTAGTTTTTTTCTTTTACTTTTTCCGTCAATTGACGGATATCTTCAGCTTGATATATCTCTGACATAGCTTGATTTAAAATAAGTGGTAAATTTCAGATAAATACTTGCATTAATCAACATGATAAATGCCATTTTTGAGTTAAAGTTTGTTAAAAATCAGGAATTAACGAGATATTTAAAGCTATAACACTGAATTCCTTATGTATAAGCAAATTCAAAAATTCAAATTATTGTTATGAAAACACTTATCTAGTTTTTGTATTGTTCATTAAAAAATGTCACAAAATCACTTTTGCAACATTCTTTAATTATCTCATATTTTATATAGAAATTAAGTTCTGAATGCTTTACAGCTTAGTTATCGTAATCGTAAATGTATTTTCAGGTGCATCTGTAGTATCATCATAATCTCCAACATTTATAAAATAGTCTGTTCCTGATACTGTGGTAATCGTAATCGTTTCCGCAGTACCTCCACCACCATTATCAACCGTTCCTGCACATGACAGATTACTGCAGCTGCCGCTGTATACACCTATCTGGGGATCAAAACTACTCCCGGAAGGCATGGTCACTTTAATAGTATACTGACTGCCATCACCAGCCAGCTTGAACCATGTCCCATCATTCATCCCTGTATCTCCGGCACTTGTACATACACTTATATTCCCCGCATTATTAGCTGTAGATACAGCATCACTCTGTGTATATGTGTAAGGAAATACTGATGCAGGTAATGCTCCTGAACATGCGTCATTTGCAGGTATCGGAGGAACGGTTTTAAAAACAAGCTCAGAACATCCTGAAGATTCTGTATTCCCCGAAACTGATATCACTTTTAAATAGTAAGTTGTTCCGGCAGTAAGCGCTGCGGAAGGCGAAAAGTTATTTCCGGATACTGCTTGCTGATTAATAATATCAGCACTTCCTGAACTCGTTCCCAATGAAATTTTATAGGATGTAGCTCCAGAAACCGGAAGCCAGCTGAAATTGGGAGTTAAAGAGATATTCTGAGTATTATTTACAGGATAAATAACAAAAGGACAGGCAGGGCTCGCACTTGCTGTAAGGCCTGAAATTGTAACTGCCGATTTATAATCCGCTCTTATTCCTCCTGGAGGAGATGCAATATCTACAACCGTACGGTCTCCTTTATAATACAAAGTTGAATATGGAATATGGGGATAAACATGAAAAGCTTCGTCAAAATTATTAATATCAATATTCGGAGAATTTTCTTTTGCTGCTATCACCAGATTATCAGTGTTATTATAAGCAAATGGTGTATTAAAAACAACTTCTACTTTATTATTTGTTTTGGCTACAGTTCCGGCAAATACCTGCGTTAGCTGTGAAGCTGGAATCCAGTCTGTACCGGAAGAGAAAGCAGTTTTTGAGGTATGGCCAAGATATACAGTCCAGTTTGAGGATTCAGTAATCGTTGATGAAGAATCAATATAAAACGTCAGACCTGTGATATTACCTGCTGCATTAGCATTTATTTCCTGTTTGGGATATATCTGCTGTACATAGGAATAGGAAAAAAAACTGCTTACAGGAGCGGTACCAAAATTTTGGCTCCCGATATTTATATTGATTTGAGCACTAACGCCTATCACTGTAAAAAACAAAAATAAAAGTAAAATTCTTTTCATTATTAATAATATTAATCCAGAATACCATGCTAATTTAATAATAAATACATTGATTACAGCAATAAAAAAAATATTTAATCAAATCATCTAACAACAAGAAACAATTTAATCAAAAACACACTTTAAAATTTAAAAAAACAAACTTTTAATAACAAAACAACATAAAACACAAAAACAAAAGAAATTAAAAGTAATTTTGATACACATTTCATATATTTACAATAAACATTAACAGCATGTATAAAAAGCTATCCTTTCTCAGTTTTTTTATTATCAATCTTGTTTCCGCCCAAACGACAATGACCAATGTGATTGCAGATGCCGTTTACTATGATGGTTATGCAGCCACGGTATCCAATCCTGTACCTGCCGGTTTAACCAGACTAAATAATGCCAGATACACCAGAAAACTTACTGATACTGAATTAGATTCTTTCAAGGCCAAGATCGCGATGCGGGTAACAATAGCTGCACTATGTGACAATTATGACCGCCTCGGAGAAGTCTTTTTAGCAATGGTTCCTAAAAACCAATCTACTTATACCATCAATGATCCCAATGTCAAAAGAATAGAAGTAGGCAGATACATCACTCCTTTTATGAATAAAAACAAAACTCCTTCAGAAGTTCCTTATACTTATGATGTCAGCAATTTGTACAGTATATTTCATAATACAGCATTGCGCAGCATGTATGATTTTTATATGGAGCTGGATGTTTTCGGGGTTCCTTATGCGGCGCAAACCCAGGTTTCAGGTTGCGCAAACAGAATTGATGTTTTTTCGGGAACTCTTACTTTTTTCTCTACGGATACCGGAGCAACTCCTTCTGACAGCAACAACCTTACACCTATATTAAGCTATAACAAACTCAATAATTATAACAGTACAGATGTTCCGGGAGAAACCGTTAGGATTGTTACATTTAATCTGCCTGATCCTGTTACCAATGCCCGTTTTTTTGTAATATCCACCCCTCATGGCGCGAACAATGGCGGTGAAGAATACATCAGAAGACAAAACTACACCTACATAGATGATGTACAGGTACTCACCTATACTCCAGGAGGCATTTCATGCGAACCGTACCGGGTATACAATACTCAAGGAAACGGCATCTACGGAGCTTCTCCCAAAACCTTTGCAGACTGGACTTCATGGAATAACTGGTGCCCTGGAAATGCTGTTCCTATCAGAGAGTTCACATTACCCAATTTAACCGCAGGGAATCATACTTTGAAACACACAATCCCAACTGCTGTTTTCAACCAACAACAGGGTGATGTCATGTTATCAGTCTATATGCAGGGTAAAAGCAATACAACATTGAATGTAAAAGATATCAGAACAGTTGATGTAAACATATATCCAAATCCCACTTCTGACTTTGTGAATATAAAATCAAAAGAAGAAGTCATTTCAATAAGTATTTTCAATACAGAAGGAAGGAAACTTGCTGAAAACTATAAAGAGAACAGAATAAATCTTTCCTCATACAGCACAGGCGTTTACTTTTTGACTATTGTTTTAAAAGACGGAACTACATTTAAACACAAAATCATAAAGAAATAACCGTCTTTAATCTCTTGAACAAAATAGCAAAGCCCTCTCCGAAACTTTTCTTATGAGGGCTTTTGTATTATTTATCTTATAAAGTAAAAATACATGGAAATCAATCAAAACCTGTCATAAAAAACACCTTAATCTACCCTTTTCCCGAATAGTTAAAAAATTTTAACTTTAATCCTCTGCTCAAAAAAATTGTCATTTCCAGTTTATTAAACTATTTTTGGTGATTAAAAATTCTGCAAAATGAATTATCATTTTCAAGCGCACAGACAGGTAAGAAAAAACCTTTTAGATATCCTCCAGAACACATCCCATGAAGATCTGATTCTGATTCCGGATGGCTTCAACAACAATATTTACTGGAATATTGCCCATACGGTTGCCACACAGCAGCTGCTGCACTATTACCTGAGCGGAAATCCGTTCCGTATTGATAAATATTGGATTGAAACCTACAAGAAAGGAACTTTACCCAACTTAAATGTTCAGAAATCAGAAGTGGAAGATCTGGAATTTTTGCTTACAGAAACTTCCAAGATTTTAATGAAAGATTATGACAGTGATTTTTTCTCAGATTATACGCCTTACACCACAAGTTTCGGGATGGATCTGAAAAGCATTCAGGATGCCATTATCTTCAACAACATGCATGAAAGCCTTCACTACGGATATGTGATGGCACAGAAAAGAGCAATTTTAGGAGAGAAAGGGAGATAGTGAATCTTGCTGCGCAAGTCAATAGTCAGATGTGAATATACATCCAACAAATTGACTTACAAAGTAAAATTCAAGATTGACAATTCACTCTATAACTATATAATAAATTTTCAATGAAAGACGATTTTATTTTCGGGCTGCGTCCCGTAATTGAAGCAATTGAAGCGGGAAAAACGATTGACAAGATCTTTGTGCAGAATGCACTTCAGGGTCCTATTTATGCTGAATTAAAAGCCATTTTAGCGAAAAATAAAATCCGTCCCAATTATGTTCCGGTTGAAAAACTGAACCGTTTTACCAGAAAAAACCACCAGGGTGTGGTTGCTTTTATTTCGGATGTACCGTTTCATAAAGTGGAGGATATTGTTCCACAGTTATTTGAACAGGGAAAAACACCTTTTCTTTTAATTCTGGACAGACTTACTGATGTAAGAAATTTCGGTGCGATCTGCAGAACTGCGGAGTGTGTGGGTATTGATGCGGTGATCATTCCTGAAAAAGGTGCTGCTCCTATTAATTCTGACGCGATAAAAACTTCAGCAGGAGCTATCTATAATATCAAAATATGTAAGGAAAACAATCTTGCACACACCGTAGATTTCCTTCAGCAAAGCGGTATTTCAGTATATGCGGCCAGTGAAAAAGCTCAGAAATTAATCTATGATGTGAATATGACTGAGCCTTGTGCTATCGTGATGGGAAATGAAGAAACCGGAATTTCCAAAGAAGTATTGCATCATGCTGATGAAAAAATAAAACTTCCTATTGAAGGCAAAACCCAATCTCTGAATGTTTCTGTAGCTTGTGGGGCGATTTTGTATGAAGCGGTAAGACAGAAAATGGCTGTGATACCCAATCCATAAACCATGAAAATACAATCACTTTTACCCTTATTTTTTGCTCCGTTTATTTTTAATGCACAGACCAAAAAAATAGCAACAGATAACCGTCTTACAACTGATCTTGATAAGATGGTTCAGAAAGAAGCTCTCGCATATATGCAGGATCCTGCACGTGTAGGGCTTTCAATAGGTGTTTTCAAGGATGGTAAAAGTTATTTTTATAATTATGGAACAACGGAAGCAGGAAAACAGGAACTTCCAACTTCCAGAAGTCTGTACGAGATTGCATCCATCACCAAAACATTTACCGGAACCCTTCTGGCTCATGCTTTAGTGGATGATAAAATCAAAATGAATGATGACATCCGTAAATATATTGGCGGAAATTATCCTAATCTTGAATTTGGAAAGCATCCGATAACGATTGGCAACCTTACCAATCATTCTTCGGGACTGCCACAGTTTTTACCGGATCAGTCAGAGACCTTCAAAAAGCCTATGGACTCAGTGGCGATACTGCTGTCTGATTTTTATAAAAACTATTCAAAGGAGAAGTTTTATGAAGATCTTCATCAGGCAAAACTGGATTTTGTTCCGGGTTTAGAGTATAAATATTCCAATACAGGAACGCAAATTGCAGGAGATATCCTGGAAAAAGTATACCATAAAAGCTATGCAGATCTCCTTTCAGAGTATATTACGAAGCCTTTGAAAATGACTCAGACTATTATTGGTACGAATTCTGCACAACGATTGACCGGTTACAACGAAAAAGGAAAGGTAATGCCCAGGAATTTCACCACTATTTTCGCTCCGGCCGGAGGAATTATATCTACTACGGAGGATCTGGTGAAATACATGCAGTATCATCTGGATGAAAGCAATAAGTACGTGAAAACATCCCATACTCCTCTTGTAAAAAGTGAAGAAGATGCGATTGGATTATATTGGAGATTACATACATATGAAGACGGAACCCAAACCGTTTATCATACAGGGGGTACATTTGGCTTTTCAAGTGTGCTTCAGATTTATCCGTCAAAAAACATGGGAGTCGTAGTGCTTTCCAACGAGTCGGATGCAGAATCACAGGGAAAACTGCATGATATTGCAGATAATCTATTAAGAAACAGTAGTAAAAAATAAAGTTAAAATTAAATGAGAAACATTGCAGCGCTTGCGCTTATATCATCAATAGCTCTTGTATCTTGTAAAAAAGAAACAGCAAAAATAACGAAAGTAGATCCTAAAACAGGAAAAACGGTAACTGTAGAAGTTCCTGCTGATTCTGTAGCGAAAGTTTCAGAAAATCCTGCTATCAAAGATTCTGCAGGTGTTATCACACAGACTTTTAAGCTGGAAAAAGGAAAGACATATCCTCTTACCACGTATCAGAGAGATGTAAAAACAATGACAGATCCTCAGGGAAAATCGATCACTGCAACCAGCGAATCTACAGATGAGATGAACTTCGTGGTGGATGATATTAAAGGAAATGTATATGAAATAACCCTTAACCTTGTAGCAAAGAGAAGTTCTCAGTCTGCACAGGGAAAAACGGTAGTAGTGGATACCAAACTTCCTCTTCCTAAAGAAGATGAACTTAAAATGATCTGGAATGTCAACAAAGCACTTACCGGAAACAAACTTCAGATGAAGATGGATACCAAAGGTAATGTAATTTCTATTACAGGATTTGATCCTGTTTACACAAAAGTAGGCAACGCGGTAGGTACACTGATCAAAGATGCCAATGAAAAAGCAAGCGTAGTAGCAAGCCTTAAGCAGTCATTCAACGAAAAAGTACTGAAAGATCAGTTCCACAAAAACCTGATGATTATTCCTAAAAAAGGTGTAAAAATCGGAGAAAAGTGGTCTACTTCTGAAAATGCTGATGCCAGCGGAGCAGTAAAGGTAACCTCCAATTATGTATTGAAAAGCTTAGGAAACGGAGCTGCAGAAATTGCGGTAACAGGAGGGATTCCCAAGAAGACAGAAAAGAAAGCTCAGGGGCCAATTACACACAGTCTGAGCAGTGAACTGGTTCAGAACGGAACCATTAAGTTTGACGAAAGCACAGGATGGATTACCAACCAGAATATTAACGTAAAAACAACTCAGATAGAAACCATTTCAGATGGAAAACAGTCTCAGTCTATGAAAAGCGTTTCCAATTCTTCAGTAATGGTCAACCCATCTGCCAAATAACTTGAATAAACATTCAGTGTTTAAAATATAACTTTTAAACACTGAACTTTAAACGAAAAAATTATGAAGTACATTCTTGAGTTAGTACTCACTGCCATTATTATTTTCTTTGTTTGGAATATCTTGAAAAGAATCTTCTTTAAGACATTTTACAGCTATCGCTTCAACAATGAAAACCAGAATAAAAGACAGCAGGACATACACAACTCGAATAAGAATAGCAAACAGAACCTTAACTGGGATGCAGAAACTGTAGACTACGAAGAGGTAAAGGAGAGTAATGACAAAAGGTAAAAATTCCAAGAAATAAAAGATAATAACCAGCATGGCAAAAAATAAAAACTTAATTTATATTGCAGTTTCATTAGTAGTATTTATAGTTTTAGCATTTTTATATTCCACTCCTGTATTTTCAGGAAAACAGCTTTTCCAGCATGATATCGTGCAGTATAGAGGAGGCGCAAAAGAACTGCTTGATTATAGAGCCAATACCGGAAATGAAACCTATTGGAGTGACTCCATGTTCGGAGGAATGCCGACTTATCAGATGGGAAGCCAGTTCAAGGGCGATATCATCAAAAAAATTGACAGCAATCTGAATTTCATGCCAAGGCCGGTCAATTATCTCTTTCTGCTGTTTGCAGGTTTTTTCCTTTTGGGAATGGTAGTAGTCAGAAACTGGAAGTACGCTCTTCTCGGAGCTACATTCTTCGGACTTTCGACTTATTTTTATATTATTATCGCAGCCGGACATAATGGTAAAGTAAATACCATTGAATATTTCGCACCGCTGTTAGCCGGAATTTTACTCGTTTATATCAGGAAACAATATATTTGGGGATTCATCGTCACGACCCTTTTTATGGGGCTTCAGATCGCTGCCAATCACCCGCAGATGACGTATTACCTGTTCCTTGCACTAGGATTCTTATTCCTTTCTGAACTGATCAGAGCCATTCAGAAAAAAACACCGATGAAACACTTCCTTATTTCATCAGGAATTATTGCGGCAGCATGTGTTATAGGAGTAGGTATGAATTCGCAGAGGATTATGGCCAATTCGGAATATGTAAAAGAAACAGTTCGTGGAAAGCAGATCCTGGATAATGACAGCCATACTTCAGGAAAATCTGGAATGGATAAAGAAAGCATGCTGATGTGGAGCTATGGACGACTGGAAACTTTAAACCTATTCATCCCAAGATTAATGGGTGGAGGAAGCCAGGAGCCTGAAGGAAAGGAAATCATGAACAGAGTTCAGGAACTGGTTCAGGAAAATGTAGGCTCACAGGCTGAAATGGACAGAATTTCCAAAGGTTTTAGTGGGGTAACTTACTGGGGAGACCAGCCGGGAACTTCAGGACCTGCCTATCAGGGAGCGATTGTGTGTTTCCTTGCTTTATTAGGATTCTTTTTTGCCTGGAAAAAATACCGTTACTGGATCTTAGGAGCTTCTATCCTGACTATTTTACTGGCCTGGGGAAGTAACTTCATGCCGTTGTCTGATTTCTTTATCGACTATGTGCCGTTCTATAATAAATTCAGAGCTCCTTCTTCAATCCTGGTTGTCGTAGAGTTATTATTTCCGTTAATTGCCATTCTGGGATTATACAGATTCTTTACGGATGAAAAACTGACTGAAGAGTACAAACAGAAAATCCTTCTTTACGCAGGAGGAGGAACTTTAGGCTTTTTATTGATTCTTTTAATCTTTGGAAAGTCTTTATTAGGCTTTACTACAGAAAACGAAAAAACATATTTCCCTCCTTTCCTGCTAGATTATCTTGTAGATGAACGATATAAACTGTTCAGAATAGACGCAATAAAGGCATTCATTTATGTGGCGATTACTGCTGCTGCATTATTCCTGACTTTAAAGAAAAAGCTTAACCAGAATATTGCTTTGGTTGTCATCGGAGTTGTAAGTTTATTTGATCTTTGGAGCGTAAACAAGCGTTATTTAAATGACGAAAACTACGTGGATAAAATCTTTGCTGAAAATCCTTTCCAGACAGAAAGCTCAGATCTGCTGGCGGAAAAAGTTCAGGGAAATCCTAATCTGGAATCTATTTTATCCAATGTCAACATCAACAAAACATTGGAAACCATCGCTGAAAAAGACAAAACTCACTACAGAATTTACAATCAGACACTGGGTGTAACCAGTGAGACCAATACTTCTTATTTTAAAGCTTCTATCGGCGGTTACCATGCTGTAAAACTAAGAAGATATGATGATGTATTAAACGAATATATCAATAGCATCGACAGTGTAAAAACACCTAATGTATTAAACTTACTGAATGCTAAGTACATGGTTTTCGGAGGTCCCGACCAGCCACAGGTTGTTCCTAATCCAAAAGCCAACGGAAATGCATGGTTTGTAAGTGATTTAAAGTTTGCAGATAGCCCTAACCAGGAAATTAAATCTATTGGAACAATTGATAACAAAAAAACGGCTGTCATTGCTTCATCTGACAAATCATATTTTGATAACAAACCGGTTCAGGCAGATTCTACAGCATATATTAATCTTACTAAATACCAGCCGAACGAACTTGAATTTAAATCTCAGTCGAAGACACCTCAATTGGCAGTATTCTCTGAAGTGTATTATCCTCACGGATGGAAAATGTTTGTGGATGAAAAAGAAGTTCCTTATATCAAAGCAGATTACTTACTTCGTGCTGTGCATGTTCCTGCAGGAAACCATCATATCAGAATGGTATTTGAACCTGAAGTGATTGAAAAAGGGAAATGGTTTTCTCTTCTTTCATTCGGATTATTTATCCTGTTGGCCGCATTTGGAATTTTCTGGATGAACAAAAACAGGAAAAAAGAAATTGCAGCTGAACAAAGTGTTTAAATAATAAAAATAATGTTGCGCAATGTCATTCTGAATGAAGCATAGCGTAATGAAGAATCTCAAATGAAAACGTTAGGCACTCATAATTACTACGTTTATATACTGACTAATAAAATAAAAACAGTATTGTATACAGGAGTTACCAACGATTTAAAGAACAGATTATATTGGCATAAAAACCCTGAAGCTATTGAAAAAAGCTTCACTTCAAGATATAAATGCTTTTATTTAATATATTTTGAACATTTTGGCGACATTGAGACAGCAATAAATAGAGAAAAACAAATAAAAGGCTGGACCAGACAAAAGAAAGAAAACTTAATTAATGGATTCAATCCAGATTGGAAATTTCTCAATGAAGAGATAGAGTGAGATTCTTCACTACGCTTCGCTTCGTTCAGAATGACAGAGAGTATTTAAGCTAAGAAAATGGAACAGAAAAAAATACTGATTATTACCTATTACTGGCCTCCTGCGGGAGGTCCTGGTGTTCAAAGATGGCTGAAGTTTGCAAAATATCTGCCGGAATTTGGCTGGAAACCTATCATCTATACTCCGGAAAACCCAAGTTATCCATTGCTGGATGAAACTCTGATGAAAGATGTTCCTGAAAATATTGAGATCATAAGAACCAAAATATGGGAACCTTATCAGCTTGCTGAAAAGCTAAATAAAAGTAACAAAAAATTTAAGGCCGGACAGTTTGATGTCGGAAAAAACCAAAGCTGGAAATCCAAACTTTCGATCTGGGTAAGAGGTAATTTTTTCATTCCCGATGCCAGAGTTTTCTGGGTAAAACCTTCCGTTAAATTTCTGGAAAAATACCTGAAAGAAAATTCAATAGATACGATTGTGACTTCCGGTCCTCCCCACTCTCTTCATCTGATTGGTTTAGGTCTCAAAAATAAACTACCGGATCTTAAATGGATTGCCGATTTCCGTGATCCATGGACAGAGATTTCTTATTACAAACATTTGAAATTAACCAAAAGTTCGGATAAAAAGCACCGTCAGCTGGAAAGTGCAGTATTTAAAAATGCGGATATTACCTTAGCGACAAGTTATACTGATGCCGAAAACTTCAGGAAAGCAGGAGCTAATGCCGTTTGTATTACGAATGGATTTGATGAAAGTGATTCCAGTAAAAAAGCGGAAGGGCAAAATGGCGAAAAGGCAAATTTGCAAATCAGGCAGGCATTTACTCTAAGTTATATTGGGGTTCTTGAGCAGCTCAGAAATCCGGAGAATCTTTGGAAAGCACTGGATGAGCTTATCAGGGAAAATGCTGAATTTGCAGCTGATTTCAAATTGAAATTCGTAGGAAGAATAGATGATAAAATACTACAATCTATAGAAAATTCAAGCCTTAAAAATCATATTGAGAACCTTGGATATCTTGCTCATGGAAAAGCCGTAGAGGAAATGCAGCATTCTGATATGCTTCTTATTACCAACTTTCCGAATGAGTCTTCAAAAGGTATCATCCCCGGAAAGATATTTGAATACCTGGCTTCCGGAAAGCAGATCCTTTCATTTGGTCCGGACAAGGCTGATGTTGCCAAAATCCTGGAAGAAACCCAGGCAGGAAAACATTTCGGTTATCAGGACACAGAAATAGTCAAGAAATTTATTCAGGAAAAATTCAACCTTTGGAAAAACGGCGATCTTCTTGAAAATACTCAGCATATTGATCAGTTTTCAAGGAAAAATCTGACCCGCCAACTGACTGAAATTTTATAATAAAGAAAGGAGTTAGAAGCTGGAAGCCGGAAGTTTACATGCCACTTCTAGCTTCTAGCTTCTAACTTCTATACGGTCCACTGGTCATTTATCACAGCAACCAGATAATATTTCCCCTGAAATTCCTCAAATACAAAACGTAGTGTTTTCCAATCCATATTACCGGATTTTTCGGTTCCTTTAATATAATTTTCTGTGAAGTCATCTTTAGGATATATTTCCTTTAGATTATTCAGGGAATTACCACTCCCGATGAATTTATTCAATGAATATTGTGATGCCGTAAAATCTTTAGAAAAAACCCATTTACCCAGATAATCATTAATTGTTGCTTTATAAGGATCCCCGGAACCATCGTGAGCTCCCCAGGTAAACAAAGTTTTGGTAGGCTGATATTTTTCAAAATCCGCTTTGGAAAAATGTTTGTCTTCTTTCAGATTAACGAAAGCATACATTGAAAAGCGGATTCCTTTCTGTGGATGAATCATCGAAGCAAAAGTAGTGTAATCTTTGTCCTTCAGTGTTTTCAAAACCTCTTCGTTGGTCTGCTTTAAAACGGCTTCTTTATCAGCACTATTCTGAACTGTACCTGCACTATCTGTTTTATTTTGTGCGATGGAATCTATCTCATTCGGGACAGGCTTCCCAGCTTCTTTCTTACAGGCTACAACAATACTCATAACGAATACAGCAATGAATAATTTTTTCATATTTAAGATTTTGCAATTGGTAGAAAACACCAAATCTGATGCCAAGCGGTACATGATGTAAAGAGATAAAGACTATGAGAGTTGAGGAGTTTCGGCTTCTCATTTTAAAAATTACATCGTACATTTGTTAGATGGAAATGTTGGATATTCTGATTATCGGGGCCGGGCCTATAGGTCTGAACTGCGCCCTTGAAGCTCAAAAAAACAATCTTAGTCATGTAATCATAGAAAAAGGAACCATTGTCAATTCTCTTTACAATTATCCTTTGTACATGCGTTTTTTCTCTACTGCTGAAAAGCTGGAGATTGATGAAATTCCTTTTATTTCTGCCGCTCCAAAACCGGGAAGACAGGAAGCACTGGAATACTATCAGGGAATTGCCAGACAAAAAAAACTGAATATCAACCTGTATGAAAAAGTCCTGAATGTCTCTAAAAAGGATGAAATATTTGAAATCAGGACTTCCAAAGCAAACTACCAAGCAAAAAATGTAATTATTGCTACCGGATTTTATGATATTCCAAACCTTATGAATATTCCTGGTGAAAATCTTCCGAAGGTTAAACATTATTATACGGAACCTTATCCTTATGCAAAACAGAAAATTGTAGTGGTGGGATCCAGTAATTCTGCTGTAGATGCAGCGTTGGAAACGTACAGAAAAGGAGCTGAAGTTACCATGATCATCCGTCATGCTGAGATTTCAAAAAGTGTAAAATACTGGGTAAAACCGGATATTGAAAACAGAATTGCAGAGGGCAGCATTAAAGCTCATTTCAATGCAGAAATGATTGAAATTAAAGAAAATACGGTAGTTTTTAAAGATGAAAAAGAAGAAATTCATGAAATTGATAATGATTTTGTATTGGCTATGACAGGCTATCTTCCGGATTTTGAATTTCTTAAAAACTCAGGAATTGAACTCAAGGGAGACTGCCTGAATCCTTTTTACAATCCCGAAACCATGGAAACCAATATTCCCAATCTCTATCTTGCGGGAGTTGTGTGCGGAGGAAAAGATACTCATTTATGGTTTATTGAAAACTCCAGAATTCATGCAAATATGATCATCAATGCGATTCTTTCAAAATCTTAATTGTAAATGGTAGATATTAAAAAAGTTTCGGGCAATTTCTACGAAATTGCCCGAAACTTTTGACTTCAAATCAAAATGCTATATAATCTCCTCTTCTTCTTCCTTATTTTTATCTTTGAGCATCCATGGAATAATAAAGTAGAAACCAATGGCAATAGTTACGGCCAATACTCCGGTTCCAATCCATAATGTGTTAAAGCCTAACTTTTCCGCAATCAGTGTTCCTATATAAGGAGTGACGATAAATGCAATGGAAAAAGACATCCCGTTCAATCCCATATAAGCACCTTTATTGTTCGCCCCTGAACGTAATGCTGTAATGGTTGACATAAAAGGAAGTGTCCATATTTCCCCCACACAAAGTAAGGTCATAGACAAAACAAGTGTAATCATACTGTAATCAAAAGCAAGCATGGCATAAGAAAATCCGCACAGGAAAGTTCCTATCAGCATGGTAAAAGCTAATGTAAAATACTTCTCAGCAATCTGTACCAGTCCCATTTCCAGAAGTACAATCAGAAAACCACTGTATCCCAGGATATATCCGATATTCTGCTGGCTCAGATGAGCAGTATCCTTATAAAATATAGTCAGTGTGCTGAACAGCTGGAAGAAGCATATGGAAAACAGCATACAGAAGGCACAGTAAATCAAAAATTTACCATCCCGGTATGGAGAGTTTTCTTTTTTAATCACAACTGCCTCTTTTACTTTTTTTGCTTTCTGTTTAGCTAATCTTGCCCGGTCTTTAAAGAACCAGATATACATCAGCCCTGCCAATAAAGCAGCCAATGCATTACTGAAAAACAGAAATTCATAAGAAATAGCCGATAAAATACCTCCCAACGCAGGCCCGATGGAAAAACCGAGATTGACGGCCATACGGTTGAGTGAAAAAGCCCTTGTAATATTTTCAGGTTTTGCATATTTTGTAATGGCTACCGAGTTTGCCGGACGGAATGTTTCACTTACAATACTCTGAGCCAAAATAATTCCTGCAAGACCGGCTTCTGTTGTAAAAAGCGGAATCAGGCAGAATAAAGGAACGCTGAGCAGCAGACTCAGACTTTGTACCCTGTATTCGCCGATTTTATCAGTGATCATTCCACCCAGCCACGATCCGATAACCGAACCTATTCCGAAAAAGCTCAGTACAATTCCTGAATTTTCAATACTGAAATGTAAATGATTGGTCATGTAAACTCCCAGAAACGGAAGTACCATAGAACCAGCCCTGTTGATGAGCATTACCAACGCCAGCATCCAGCTTTCCTGCGAGAGTCCTTTGAAAGAACTCGTATATATGTTTATTAATTTCAATTTTCTTAGTTTTTAATATTTGTATGTGATTTTGTTATGTTCAAAGTACAAACGGTTCTGTAAAATTTGAGAACATATGTACTGAAGATTTTAAAAACAAAAAAACAGGACTTAAAAATTAAGCCCTGTTTCATTTATTTTATATCAATAAATTTCTTACTCCGGCTTATAAGAGTCTTTTAAGGTCACAGTTCTATTGAATACAAAATTTGTATCCGTAGAATCCTGATCCTTCGTAAAATAACCAATTCTTTGGAACTGCAACGGTTCTCCTACAGCAACGTCTTTCAGACCTGGCTCAGCAAATCCTTTTACGGTTGTTACAGACTCAGGGTTGATAAAGTTTAAGAAATCTACATCTTTTTCCGCATCAGGCTGCTCCACTGTAAACAGTTGGTTGTAGATTCTTACTTCTATAGGAATAGCGTGTTTTGCAGATACCCAATGTAAAGTTCCTTTTACTTTTCTTAAACTTTCTTCTGTTCCGCTTCCTGATTTACTCTTCTCATCATAAGTAGCGTAAATTGTTGTAATCTCCCCATTTTCATCCTTTTCTACTCTCTCCGCTTTAATGATATAAGCAGATTTCAGACGGACTTCACCTCCTAATTTAAGTCTGAAGAATTTATTGTTGGCTTCCTCTTTGAAGTCTTCTCTTTCGATATATAACTCCCTTGAGAACGGAATTTCTCTTGTTCCTGCATCTTCCTGTTCCGGATTATTTTCAGTTTCCAACCACTCTTCCTTGCCCTCAGGATAGTTTTCGATCACTAATTTCACCGGATCTACTACAGCCATCACACGCTTGGCAACTTTATTAAGGTCTTCACGTACACAGAAATCAAGCAACTGAATTTCAATAAGGTTTTCTCTTTTTGCTACCCCTACTTTCTCAATAAAGTTTCTGATAGAAGTCGGAGTAAATCCTTTTCTTCTCATCCCTGAAATAGTAGGCATCCTGGGATCATCCCATCCGGTCACAACCCCTTCAGCCACCAATCTCTGCAGCTTTCTTTTGGAAGTAATCATGTAGGAAACATTCATCCTTGCAAATTCTCTCTGCTTGGGAGCTACCTTAGATTCATCATATACCTGATCCAGATACCAGTTATAAAGAGGTCTGTGATTTTCAAACTCTAATGAACACAATGAGTGCGAAACCTGCTCAAGGTAATCTGATTCACCATGTGCCCAGTCGTACATCGGATAAATTTTCCAGGCAGTACCTGTTCTGTGGTGTGGTCTTTTCAGAATTCTGTACATCACAGGGTCACGCATATTCATATTGGGAGAAAGCATATCGATTTTGGCACGAAGTGACATTGTTCCTTCTTCAAACTCCCCGTTTTTCATTCTTTCAAACAGGTCCAAAGATTCTTCTACCGGGCGGTTTCTGTAAGGCGATTCCACTCCCGGTTCTGTAGGATTTTTTCTTTGCTCGGTAATCACTTCAGAAGGCTGCTCATCTACATAAGCCTTTCCTTCTTTAATCAATTGTACTGCCCATTCGTAAAGCTGCTGGAAGTAGTCTGATGCATACAATTCTTTATCCCATTTGAACCCAAGCCATTCAACATCTTTCTTGATAGAATCTACGAATTCCTGCTCTTCTTTTTCAGGGTTCGTATCGTCGAAACGAAGGTTAACGGGAGCGTTGTATTTTTCGCCCAGACCAAAGTTGATGCAGATCGCTTTTGTATGACCTACATGCAGATAACCATTGGGTTCAGGCGGAAAACGGAAACGGATCTGATCTCTTTTCAGAACGTTCGCCAGATCATCTTCAATAATTTGCTCAATAAAATTGAGAGATTTTTTTTCTTCTTCCATTAAAGTAGCTTTTGTTTTTAGCAAAAAAGTTTTACAAAGTTACGGAAAAATAAGCTTTTGTAAAAGTCATAGTTTAAAACCGTTATCAGCTGAAATTCAATATTTTTCACTAATTTAGGAAAACTAAAACCGTTATAACCAATAACCATCATGGCTGTTTATATTTTAAGCAACCGGAAAATCATCCGGCATAAAGGTGAAAGAGTAGACTCTTTTTCCAACGAAGAATACTCGATTCCTAATTTCAGAATTGCCAAATGTGATTTTGAAAATTATAAGGAGCCTACAGTGCAGGCCAAAAAGAAAAAAGACTATACCAACAGAAATATTTTAAATTACAAGCTTTTTTCAGAACCCGAAAAGCAAGGATACGAAGAGGTTCTGGAAGTTCTGTTGAGTGAAAAAGGAATTAAAAAATCATCCCTTACTGCCAATAATCTGGGAGGAACCCAAAGAATGTTTTATGAACTGTACAAAAACATGTCTTCCACTAAAGACAGAAGCGATGTCCTGATATTCATCCATGGTTATTTATATGATTTTGATGATGAATTAAAGGCTATTCTCGATCTTAAGAAAATATTCATTGATAATCCAGCATCTCCCGTAGAACATATTTTATTCGTAAGCTGGCCGGCTTCCGGCAGTATGATCCCATTAAGTTATTTTGATGATAAAGCTTCCAGCATCAACTCGGGAACATCTCTGATGAGATTGTTTTATTTCTATACCCAGTTCTTAAAAGATATTTTTTCCAACAGGGATCTTGCGCCCTGTAATCAGAGGATACATCTTATGGCCCATTCTATGGGGAACAGGGTACTTCAAAGCATGTTATACAGCCTTAAAAGGGAAAATATCCTTCGGGTCATCGACCAGGTTCTCCTGTTAAATGCTGATGTGAGCTATAAAGTATTTGAAGATGCTGAAGATTCATTTAATAAACTTCCTTTACTGGCTAACAGAATTTCCATTTATTTAAACAGACAGGATATTATTCTCGGAGCTTATCAGTTTACAAAAAATATTCTCACTCCAAGGCTTGGTAAAAATGGTCCGAGCGACATTGATCAATATAAAGATGTTGTATCTATTATCGACTGCACATTTGTAAAAGATGACCTTCTGAACAGCTTTAAATATGAAGTAGGAAACCATTGGGGATATCTTTCCAGCTCTCAGGTTCAAAATGATATCTTTCAGAATTTATACGGAATTGACAGAAATCTTATTACCCACAGATCTAAAGATAGTGAAAACGTTTTCACAATTATTTCTTAACAAATAATTAAAATAATCCCTAAAAAATGAATTATACGTTAAAAATCACCTAAAAACCGTCACTATGGCACAATGATTGCTAATTCATTTATTAGGGAATTACAATTTTTAATTATGGGACAGATTAAAAAAAGGTTTTCTAATATATTAAACTATATCAAGAAAGCTATTTTCGTAAAGGATGTGATTTAATTGTGTAACAACCTCTAAATCAACAAAATATTCGATCCACTACTGCCAGGTCCTCCTACAGACCGGATTAAAAAAATTCAAATGTTCTGAACAGGAAGGGATTGCAGGTTAAAAACTGAGACCAACCAAATCCATATTTCATATTACTAAGAAAGAATCGTATTCATTATCATGAAAAATAAATGAAATGAACTAAAATCAAAGAAAAATAACCGTTCGGATACTACAAATGGGATCCGGCAGTTATGTGCTGCAGATCATGGGCTCCGGACTACTGTGGACAAACTACATGTCCAAATTCTCCTCCACCGTTATGCCAATTAACTTTTATCAGCTATATTTTGAACCACAGTAACTCATTTCTAAGTTCTAAACCGGATTCAAAATTATTGACAAATAAAGCTCCAGTGCCTAAACCTTGAGGCATTGGATTTTTTTTGGTAAAAGTATACTGGGCAATAGCATTCAAACCAATGTTACTTTCCAAAGCTGATGTGATCCACCAACCGATATTAAGATTCTCAGCAAGGGAGATCCATTCATCCGAACCGGAAAACCCTCCAACCAATGCAGGTTTTAAAATTATATATTGTGGCCTTATTGCTTCTAAAAGCTGTTTCTTTTTTTCAGGATCAATAATTCCGATCAGCTCTTCATCCAGTGCAATCGGAGTGGGAGTTTTTGCACATAACTCAGCCATATCATCCCAGTTTCCGGCTTTGACAGGTTGTTCAATAGAATGGATATGAAGATCTGCAAGCTGTTCCAAAACAACTACCGCTTCGTTTTTACTAAATCCTCCGTTGGCATCAACACGCAGTTCCAGCTGATCTTTGGAAAATTTCTCTCTTAATTGCTGAAGGATAATGTGTTCAGATTTCCAATCAACCCCGATTTTCAATTTGATGCAATGAAAGCCTTTTTCCAACTTCTCCTGAATCTGTTCGTCCATATATGCTGCATCTCCCATCCATATCAGACCATTGATGGTAATAGGAGATTTTCCTTCGGTAAAGTCACTTGGAAAATATAGGTTTCCGCCATTTCTAAGGTTCAAGACAGCCTGTTCATAACCAAACCAGATCGATGGAAATTCTTTCAGTTCTTCTTTCAGAAAAGCTGCATCCAGGTTGATATTTTCACATAGCCATTTCAGTTTTTCTTCATAATCTGGTCTGTCATCAAAACTCAATCCTCTGAAGATGGCACATTCCCCTACTCCTTTTCTTTCCCCTTCAGAAACAGTCAGGATAAAGGTTTCCTTATCAAGCAAAACGCCGCGAGATGTTCCACTCGGGCGTTTAAATTGTAATAAATATTTCAGATATGTTGCTTCCATTTATTTTACGCTGTCAATTCGCATAAATTCTTCTGCTTTTTCTACCATCTCTACGCTTCCGCAGAAGAACGGGATTCTCTGGTGAAGTTCAGTAGGTTCTACTTCAAGAATCCTTCGGAATCCGTCTGTTGCCTTTCCTCCTGCCTGCTCTGCAAGAAACGCCATAGGATTGCATTCGTATAAGAGTCTCAATTTACCATTTGGAGCCTGTGAATAAGAAGGGTAAATATAAATTCCTCCTTTCAGCATATTTCTATGAAAATCCGCCACCAATGAACCAATATACCTTGAAGTGTAAGGACGGTCACCTTCTTCCATCTGACAGTATTTAAGGTAATTCTTTACTCCCTGAGGAAACTTGATGTAATTTCCTTCGTTGATGGAATAAATTTTACCTGTTTTTGGGAAAGTCATGTTTGGATGAGAAAGATAGTAAGTTCCTAAAGATGGATCTAATGTAAATCCGTTTACCCCGTTTCCTGTTGTATAAACAATCATTGTGGATGAACCGTAAATGACATATCCCGCTGCGATCTGGTTGATTCCTTTCTGTAAAAAGTCTTCCAGCTGTACAGGTGTTCCAGGTTCCGTAACTCTTCTGTAGATAGAAAAAATAGTTCCCACCGATACATTAACGTCAATATTGGAAGATCCGTCCAGAGGATCAATAAGTACTACATATTTACTTAAATGTCCGTTCTCACCACATTTAATATCAATAAAGTCATCATTTTCCTCGGAAGCAATACCACAAACAACCTCTCTCTGAGACAAAGCCGTAATAAAAATTTCGTTGGCGATTACATCAAGCTTCTGCTGTTCTTCTCCCTGAATATTCTGATTTCCTGCAGCTCCTGTTATATCTACAATTCCGGCTTTGTTTACTTCTCTGTTTACCACTTTCGAAGCCAATCTTATTGCACTTAGAAGACGAGAGAATTCACCTGTAGAGTACTGAAAATCGTCCTGCTTATCTATAAGAAATTCTCCTAAAGTCTGTAATGGTTGATTTGACATATTTTTCTTTTTACGTTTTGCCCAAATTTCGGAAAATTTATTGCATTAAGAAAATTTTATTATAGCCATCATTATCTACTGTATTTCAATACAATACAAAACAAACATATCCTAACAGGAGGTTTCTGCCCAAAATTTCAAGCCCAAATTTGTGACATCAGACTTATGAAAACCCGGATTATTTCATGAATCGTTGATTTTAAGGAAATCTTAATTCTATCTCTCCTCCGGGCTATTTCATATCTCGTTGTAAATTTATAATTTTAACGTCCGTAAAAAACTCATGTAATTTTTTATCTAACAATTTTATTTTTAACAATTTAATGAAAATTTTCAAGTTTGGTGGAGCATCTGTAAAAGATGCTGACAGTGTTAAAAACGTGTCCAAGGTTCTACAAAGCCAGGGATTTGCCAAATGTTTGCTGGTGATTTCAGCAATGGGCAAAACGACCAACGAGTTGGAAAAAGTTGTAGAGCTTTATTTCAAAAAAGATAACTATCAAACTGAAATTGAAAAGATAAAACGAAAACATATTGAGATTGCGGAGGGACTTTTCTCTGAAAACCATGCGGTTTTTGCTGAAATCAATCTCTTTTTCGATGATATTGATTCTTTTTTAAGAAGAAACAAGTCTCCCAACTACAACTTTGTATACGATCAGGTAGTAAGCTGCGGAGAAATAATTTCTACGAAAATCGTGAGTGAGTACCTGAATGAGATTCAGTTTACCAATCAATGGCTAGATGCCAGAGATTATATAAAGACAGATAATTCATACAGAGAAGGTACAGTAGACTGGACAAGAACTGAAGAATTTATTTCAAATCTTAATCCTGAAATCTGCTATGTAACCCAGGGATTCATTGGATCTGACGAGAATAATTTTACAGTAACATTAGGTAGAGAGGGTTCTGACTACTCTGCTGCTATTTTTGCCTATTGTTTAAATGCAGAAGCGATGACCATCTGGAAAGATGTACCGGGAGTGATGACGGGAGATCCAAGGAAGTTCAGTGATGTAAAGCTGCTTTCCAATATTTCCTACGAGGAAGCGATTGAGATGGCTTATTACGGTGCAAGCGTTATTCACCCGAAAACATTGCAGCCGTTGCAGCAGAAAAATATTCCTTTTTACGTAAAATCTTTCGTAGATCCTACCAAAGAGGGAACAAAAGTAGGTGCTTCTGAAAAAAACCAACAAGAGGAAACTTATATTCTGAAAGAAAACCAGGACCTTCTTAAGATCTCCACACGAGATTTTTCCTTCATTGCGGAGGACCATATGAGTTTGATTTTCGGATATTTATCCAAATATAAAATCAAAGTTTCCTTAATGCAGAATTCTGCAATCTCCCTGGCATTGTGCCTGGAAGATAAGTTTAATCATATTGATGAGCTCAACGAAGAGCTTCAAAAAATTTTTAAAACCGAAGCAATTAAAAATGTATCTTTATTCACAGTAAGAAATGCGAAGAAGGATCACATTGATCAATTTTACCATGAAAAAAATGTATTATTGGAACAAATTTCCAAGAATACTCTTCAAATGGTAACACAATAATATTAATTGCGACTAAACACACATGAGTTTAATTTCGAAAAACGATCTGATCAAAGCTTCCGGCTTAAACAAAATCGGGTTCCTTAAGAACCCGGTAGCATCTGCTGTGATGAGCATTGCTAAAATAAATGAAGTAAATAAATTATACGATAAATTAAAAGATAAGGAAGGCAAAGACTTTTTCGACTCATTTGTGAGAGAAAGAAACCTAAGCTATGTAGCTTTTGAGGAGGATCTGGCAAAGATTCCGAAAACGGGACCGTTTATTCTGGTTTCCAATCATCCGCTGGGTGCTATTGACGGAATACTGATGTGCAAGATCCTGACAGAGGTTCGTCCGGATTTCAAGGTAATGGGTAATTTCCTTTTGGAAAAGATCAAACCCATGGAACCGTATGTAATCGCTGTAAATCCTTTTGAAAACAGAAAAGAAGCTTACAGCAGCTCTTCGGGAATGCGTGAAACGCTCAAACATCTGCAAAACGGAGGTTGCGTAGGTATTTTCCCGGCAGGAGAAGTTTCCAACAAGAATAATCCTTACGGAGAAATTTTAGATAAGGAATGGGAAAAAACAGCACTTAAGCTTATCAGAATGGCTAAAGTACCTGTAGTTCCGATGTATTTCCATGCCAAAAACAGCCGGCTTTTTTATCAGGTAGCAAAACTACATCCTAATTTACAGACTCTGATGCTTCCCGCAGAAATGATGAATGACAGGGAAAAACCTATCAGAATCAGAATTGGGCGTCCTATCACCGTAAAGGCAATGGATGATATGGAAACAATAAAGGAATTAGGCGAGTTTCTGAAACGTAAGGTTTATATGATGAAATCTTATTATGAAAAAAGAAAATCACTTGCTCAGAGTATCAATCTTCAGAATTTATCAGTAAAATTTCCTTTGCTGAAAGAAGAAAATATTGTTCAGAACATCATTGATGAAACGCCTCTTGAAGATATCATCAAGGATGTTGATAAACTGAGAGGGACAGATAAAATGCTGTTCAGTAACGGAAATTACGAGATTTACTTTACGACTTACGAGGAAATCCCTTCTATCATGAGGGAAATCGGACGTCAGAGAGAACTTACATTCCGTGCTGTGGGTGAAGGAAGTAATCTTCCTTTTGACCTTGATGAGTATGATAAACATTACCATCATCTTTTCCTTTGGGATAATGGTGAGAAAAAACTGGTTGGAGCCTACAGAATGGCACTGGGTAGAGAGGTCATGAAGAAATATGGCATCAAAGGCTTTTATACGAGCTCTCTATTTGAATTTGAGCAGGACATCCATCCGTTCTTTAAAAAGGTAATCGAAATGGGTCGTGCCTACATCTGCCAGGAATATCAGCAGAAGCCTCTTCCACTTTTTCTTTTATGGAGAGGAATTGTGCATGTATGCCTGAGAAATCCTGACCATAAATTCCTTATGGGAGGTGTGAGTATCTCGAATAAATTCTCAGAATTCTCAAAATCACTGATGATCGAATTTATGCGTTCCAATTATTTTGATTCTGCAGTTGCCCAATATATCACTCCAAGGAATGAGTACAAGGTAAAGCTTCGTGACAGGGATAAAAACATCTTTTTTGAGGAAATGGAATCTGACCTCAACAAGCTGGATAAGATTATTGATGATCTTGAACCTGAATTGAGACTTCCTGTCCTGATCAAAAAATACATCAAACAAAACGCAAAAGTAATTGCTTTTAATGTGGATCCAAACTTCAATGATGCGATCGATGGATTGATGTATATCCGTATCAGCGATCTTCCGGAAAACACGATAAAACCGGTATTGGAAGAGATGAGTGAGCAGATCAGAAAAGAGCAGGAAAATAATCCGGCTGATAATCAGTAAGTTTTTAACTTTATTCAAAAAAAAGTACGATGAATACTTGCTTTGTATATTAAAACTTACTACTTTTGCATCACTTTAAAACAACGAAGTAAGTCAAACAAAAATATAATGGTTTCTTAGCTCAGTTGGTAGAGCAATGGATTGAAAATCCATGTGTCCCT
>NZ_JAYSDT010000016.1:0-85004 GCF_041914225.1 Chryseobacterium sp. | reverse complement strand
CCTCCAGCGTTCCGTTAATTTCACTGGCATAGTTCACCAGCTTATTAGCAATCTTTGCCCTGAAATAACCATTATCATTGGTAAGACTCTGCAGTGAATAGCTGCTCACATTCTGTTCTCCTAATAAGGCGTTTACAATCTCAAAAAAGACACTCTTCCCGTTGGCTCCGGTTCCATAGAGGATCAGTGCCTTTTCTTCCTTTAAAGCATTACTGCCATGCTTAATGAAAACAAAACCAAGATACTCTGCTAAAACTTTTTGTCTTTCCGTATCCGGCAGCACTTTATTTAAGTACGCCTCAAATAAAGGGGCCTGTGCATAAGGATCGTAGCTGAAAGGCAGCTGATAGGTCATAAAGTCAGAGCGGTCAAAAGGTCTTAAGGTTGTACCATTGGGACTTATTTCAAATGTTCCGTTTTGTAAATTAATCAGTACTTTATCTTTGCAGCTCTCAGGAGTAGGTAAATAAGCAGTAGAAAGAAACTGTTTAAAGAGCTGCTCCCGGAAAAGGTAAAACCTTGCGGAGAACCTGGGTACTCCCATCTCTTCTGAAGCTTCCCCTAAAAACGTCTGAAAATATTCCTTATCCAGTTCATTCCAGAAAGCTCCATTGTAGAGGTAAATAAAATCATGATTCTTACATAAGCCCCAACGGTTCTTTTCAGAAAGCCTTATGATGTGCTCAATGGAGAGGATCAGATAATGTTTTTGGTTTAGTTTTAACTGTGAGAGTGCTTTACGGATGAGGTTAGCCTTCTCACTTTCCCTGGGAAGCTTTTCTAATTCTCCCCGGAGCTTCTCTACCTGTGGAAATACCAGAAGCATAAAGTCTAATATCTCAAACTCTTCTTTCAGCTTTTCCAGAATTTCAGCGTGGAGGACTTTCTCCCGGCCTTTCTCTACAAGCCCCCGAACATGATTAATGATGGTGGCAGGATCATTCAGGTCATCAAATACAGGATTTAATTTCATTATGAAAGATTTTAAAGATGAATAACGCGCTTACTTCAGTCTGTTTTTTTCAATAAGCTCCTGAATTTCGTTTCTCTTAAAGTAAATCCGATTCCCAAGACCGTAAGCGATAAGAACGCCATCCTTACGCCAACGGTGAAGGGTACTCATATCAATGGAAAGAAGTTCACATACCTCTTGACGGGTAAGATAATCTGTAGGTTCTTTAGGCTGAAACTCTTTAGAAAGCTGCTTTTTCAGTTCAGGGATAATTTCTTTCTTAATTTCCTGAATTAAGTCACTCGGTGTAGTGGCGATAAATTGAATTGCACTCATAATAAATGGTTTGTATTAATGGGTACAAAGCTCGGATATTGCAACAGGCAGGTGTTATCCAGTTTTGGCAACAGTTTATCCAGTTTTTAATTTATTATATTGATTTACAAATAGATATAGTTAAAATAAAAATCCCCCGAAGCTGAGTTTCGGAGAATTCTGTATATCATGTATAGGATATTATCGTTAAATGAGATTAAAAAGTAATACTATTTTTCCAATTGTCTGAAGGAGGGTATTCTAAAAAGATTCTGCTTATCACTACTGAATTTATTTTGGGTAAACAATGATTGCCTTACACTTTCCAGTGACGGCTGAAACTCTTCTTTGGTGAATTCAAAGTGATCTAAAATCATTTTAGCTGTTCCCTGAATATTGAGCTTTCCATTTTTGCGCTGAGGTTCTATATAGCCTTTATCCATCAGCTCGGTTAAGATATAGCCCCAAGCCTGAAGGCTTCCATTCACTTTTATTTTTTGGATATAAGATACTGCTTGTATGGTATTGTTATTATCTCCATCTTTTTCTAATTGGGATTGAGCCTGTAATTTTACTCTGTGGTAAATGCTCCACTCAAAAGATTGTAAAGATTTTAGTTTTTGATCGATAAATTCTGCCATTCTTACAATTGCAAAATTAAAGTTTCTGAATAAAGATGCATTGAGGGTTTCACCTTGCAGGGGAATGTAGGCTTTTAAGAAGGGAAGAGTCGTCTGGTGAAGGCTATAATCAATTCTATATCCGAAAAGCTCATCCGATGTAATGATTTCCCGATGATTAATATAATCATGTAAGGTTTCATTTTCCGCAAAGCCTGTAGCGTTAGCTTTGAAATATCCCTGTATTTTTTTAACAATATGCTGTGCATACTCCATCATGCTGATCTTTTTCCATTCAAATACATTTTGATTTTCATCCCAGAAGACCTTTTTCTGTTTTCCGTTTTCATAAGCTGCAATGAATCGGCATTCACTTTTCTCATGGTAAGGGAAAATACAATTAGCAAGGGTGATCATAACATCGGGAACTAATTTATTTTCTGTAAAATCATATTCCAGACAATAGTAATATTGATTAACCAGCTCTTTTAAAAAATCAACCTCATCGGAATCCGGGTAATATTCAAACCATCGCAAAAGGTCAATAGGGTAATTCTTTTCTAATTCTTTGAAGCTTAAATAAAACGGAATTTCCATAATCATAGGTGTTGGACAGCTAAATTAAATAGCTAATGCGTCAAAACGTGTCGTAAAAAAATCAAAATTTGAGTTTTCGGAGTCCAAAAAAAGAAAGAAAATGAAGAAGGGGATTTTTATCTGCTAATAAGAGCTGGAGCGAAAAAAAATGTTTTTACAAAACTAACTTTAGTAACTCCAGTAACTTTTTTCCGTGAAAAATATTTTGTTTTTCTTGCTTCACCTCCTACACCTGCTTCATCCTTAAAATGCAACATTATGAATTACAGTTAATTAAAAAAACGGATAGTGTAGATCAAAAACAACTTTTTGGAGTTTGTTTCTCATTTATATTGAGGTCAAGATGTATTTTATCAAAAAATATTTTTGTTTTTTCTGCGTCACTTCCGTCACATCCGTCACGCAAAAAAACACTTAACAAGTTTAAATCACTGATTATCATAGTGTTTTATTTTAAGTAGCAAATCTCTATCTGGCAATTATTTGTATGGCTTATAGATCCATTTTTCAAAAGTCATTACTTTTCTATTTTCCATAAATACCTCATTTTTTTAGTGGTAACCAAGATGGTATCTGGTTGCCAGGCTGGATTTTCTGAAACCCTTATTAATACTACGTTTTTAGATTACCATAATGGTAACTGGTAACCAGAAAAAAAATCTGTGACTAGCGTTTTTTCGGGGTTCGCAGCACCGTAGAAGGAGATTCCCGTAAAGTACCTTTTGAAATTTTGGGACATATACCAGAATCTCTATATCTTAAGAAGCAATTTATCTTTATTGGAATAAAAAATAAGACTGCCCACAATCTTCTTATTTTCATAATTCTGGAAATACCTATCATTGACTTTTTGAGAAGAAAGTTTCAAAAACAAACATCGTTCTTTAACCATAAGCTATCCGAGCTTTTATATAACTTTTCAATCAATGTCTTCCCTTAATTCTATAAATCTTATAGGTAATTTTAGCAAAGAAAGATGATGATTTTTCACTTAAAAAATGTATTATTACTTCTTACTACGTACTTAATAACTCCAGAACCTTTCCCGTGAGATTTTTTTGTTTTTCTGCGATACACCCGAAACGCAAAAGATGTTTAATCAATTTAATTGACTAAATATCGAAAGCAACAAATCTCTCACTGATCATTCTTTTAATTCCTTACTGAAGATTTTTTATCTTTGCACTGTTAATTAATAATTGTAACCTTGGCACCTTGTTAGGCTGCTTAAAATAAATAAACTCTATGAAAAAAAACGTTTTAACAATTTTATTTTTTGTTTTGCTAATTCCTTGCTTTATTCAGGCTCAAAAAAGAAACAAAGACATTTTAAAAAGCACAAATATTAAAGAAATTGAAGATTATTTAAACAATACTCATCCTGACGATCCAAAGAAAAGTGTTCTGAAACCTAAGCTTATTGCTTTAAAAAATTCCGAATGGACAAAAGGGGCCCGTACAGCCAAACCTATGGAAGCAAGGCCTGTGATTGCAGATATACCGAAAAGCGCTATGAGAAATCCCAATTCAGAAGATGCACAGGAGTTTAAAAAACTCATTGCAGAAACATCCGTTGAACACAAGGAAAAAACAGTGAAACTTCTCAATGCAATGTTCAATGAGGATATCAATAGTAATGAAACAATACTCTTATTCAAAAATAACTCAGATTGTAATATAGTTTTAAGAGTTGATGGAAAAGATTATTATAACCTTGCAGTTCCAGCACATGGAGAAAACTTTATCGTGATCAATAAGGGGCTATATACACTCAGTAGTAATATCTGTGATATGAAATACTTTTCCAAGAAAGATATTAAAAAGAGTATAATTGTAACAATTGGTAACCCCGCTCCTCAGACAGAACCAAAGGATCCTCAAAAAGAACTGATTCCGGAAAAGGAAAGCTTCCGAAAAAACAAAAAAAGAAATAAAAAATGATCAGTTCAAGAAACATTTTATCAGTTTTCTACCTGAATAATGTCTAGCTCTTTTGAAAATAATAATTTAATATTTTTTCCGATTTTTTAACATTTTACTAATAGACTGTTTTTACAGCAGTGGTAAAAAAATCCCTTTGTTTTGTATCCATAATGTTAATTAGTCTTGCTTTTTCTTAAAAGATACTCTTCAAAAGTTTCAGCCGTCCATTCTTTTCTTTCTGATGAAAATCTTACATAACAGGGAAGCTCATACTTTTCATTGGGAGTCTGCCTGACTAAAAAAGATAAAATTTGATCCAATGATGTATTAAAAAGCCTGTAATTAGCTATTTTGCTTAAATCAAAGTTAAAACTTGTATTTACATCCAAAATAATATGAATGCCAAATTTAATAGATCTTTGAGTTACAGTACCCTTAATTTCACTTACATATTCTTTACCTGAAAGTCTGATTTGGGTATGGGCGATAATAGCTTTTACGGACTTCCAAACCCCATGCCCTCTCTCATCATTAAGCATTCCTGTTAAAAAAGAAGGAGAAAACACATAGAACGTCTGAAGGGAGAAGTCTTCAAAATAATTAAGGTATTCTTTATTAAAAGCAACCTTCTCTAGAATAATACCTAAACGACTAAACTTGTCTTCTATCAATTGTATGTCATTTTCATTCAAACCTCCCAAATCACTAAACAGAACCATGTTTTTTGTGTTTTTGTGCATTTTAATTCTTTTAATACTCAAAAATACACAATATCACTATACTTACTATAAAGGACTACTCATTTTTAGGATATTTTCTCTCCCTGCTCTTTTATCTCTCTAAAAGTTTTTGCTGTATTTAAGGCATGGTCTGATGAGGTTTTGCCAATATACTGTAAAAAGGTGGTTTCTGTTTTATGTCCTGTTATAGCCATGACCTGTGGCGTGGTGAACCTCTTGTCTCCATAGAAATTGGTAGCAAAGGAGCGGCGGCAGATATGGGTGCTGACCAGATTATATTTTTCTGTCTCTACAATCTCATTGCGTTTAAGCTTGTCATCATAGATCCTGCCTTTTAAAATCTGATTAATGCCGGACAGTTCACAGACTTTCTTAATAAGGCTGTTGAAACGCGTTGCATTACTATTGGAATTGCTCCCTCTGAATAAAGGAGGAAAACGATCCCCATACTTTTTAAGAATCTGTTCAACCTCATCATGGATCGGCACACTCACATCTTTACCTGTCTTACGCTGGACAAGGTCTATAAATCGGAAGCTTTCCCCCTGAGAATCTGTTTTGGTGAAAATTTTTGTCTGGTTCATATCCAAAAGGTCACTCACACGCTGTCCTGTATAACAACCAATTAAAAGCCAGTCACGGGCATGAAGCAAGTCTTCCCCTATAATATTTGCATTTTTAATTTTTGAAAGTTCCTCAAAGTTTAAGAATACCTTTAAGGAGGTTACACTCTCAATGGTAAACTTATCAACCTGAGGATGAAGCAGCTTGCCGTTTGCTCTGGCCTCAAGCAATACTGTTTTCAGGTTTTTTAAGGTTCTGTTTGCCGTTGATTCCATTAACTTGTCTTTGGACATAAGCCAGTTCTTAAATTCAAGCATTACCCGTTTGTCTACCTCAGCAAATACATAGTTCTTCTTCTGAATATTCTGAAATCTTGAAAATTTATCCTCCAGCATGAGATATTGGTGATCAGTGGTCTTTTTCGTCTTAGCCAATGCCCGAAGCTCGTTAAAGTTTTTCATGTAATTGACCACAATATCATCGCTGGTATTTACATCTATTCTCTCAAAAAAAAGACTGATCTTATTTTTAAGCCAGTGCGAATCAAACAATACACCGCTGGTAAAATCCTGATTATAGGCTTCCAATATAAATTTCTTTAAATCAATAAGCTCTGCACTCAGATTTTTATTGTGGGGATTGTTTTGTTTGGGAAGAGAGGTCTTATCGCTCCAATCCAAATAATCAATCTGCAAGCCTGTAGAGTTTCGCATTTTAAGATCTTTCGATACTGATAGCTGAATCTGGATTGCGCTGCCCTTTGTTTTGCTGCGCAGATAGTATTTTACTGTTGCCATATTGAATATTTTAAAACAAAGATATTTAAACAAATCAATGTGTCAAAATTTGTGTCAATATTTATACATATTTATGAGATGAGATAAAATACATTGCAACGACAAATAAGTTTCAAAATAACCTATACCTATTGTACATAAATATTTTACTTCATTTCTAGGGAGAAATAGAAAAGTAACACATTGTAAACTTGTAGTACCTGCGGAATGACAAGGGTACTGGTAATACTTTCCGTAAATCTTAAGTGATTTTATTACAAAATATGCGCATAGTTTGTCACTCCGCAGGAGTCTCTGCAACGTAAAACAACATCATTTGTATTCCTGCAGAATGAGAATTACCATGAATATCTTTGATTGTAATACATAAAAGAAAAACTTAGCATTTTAGCAGATAATTACCACAAAGCATAAATCATACAGATTTTGTAATAAACCATACACTTTGTTCAGGGCGCTTCTTTTTAATTTTGCCATAAACAGATTGGAAATGAAGACTTCAGACCCTACCATCTCCCGTAAAGACTTTATCCGGAACTCAGCATTGGCTGTAGCGGGATTAACTTTAATGCCTAATATCATGACCGCAATACCTTTTTTTGATGAAAACAGCATTTCAGCAAAAGGAAAAATGAGCTTTAAAAATGTTCGTCTGGAAACTGGTTTTGAATATCAGGATGGGGAAGTAGTTTCCACTAAAACTGATCTGTTCTATGTAGAAACTGAAAATGGAAAAATCACAAAGATTTCCCCGAATCAGCCGAATGCTAAAGCTATAGATGCAAAAGGTTTGTTAATGCTTCCTGCTTTCAGGGATATGCACATTCATCTTGATAAAACTTTTTATGGAGAGCGATGGCAGGCTGTTAGAAAAAGGAACGGAGGAGTCAAGGGAATGATCGAACTGGAGCAGAAAATGCTTCCGGAGATGCTTAAGAATTCCACCTTTAAGGCTGAAAAGCTAATCGAATTGTTACAGTCGAAAGGAACTTCCTTTGCAAGAAGCCATGTAAATATTGAGCCTACCTCCAAGCTTCAGTCATTAAAAAATCTGCAGAAGGCCTTAGAAAATAAAAAGAAAGGTTTTGGAGCCGAGTTGGTGGCTTTTCCACAGCACGGTGTATTTTATACGGATTCAGTGCCTTATCTGAAAGAAGCGGCAAAAATGGACATCGATTTTATCGGTGGAGTAGATCCGTTCAATATTGATGGAGATATTGAAAAAGTACTGGATTTTACCGTCCAGCTTGCTACAGACCATAAAAAAGGGATTGATATCCACCTGCATGAAACCGGAGATTCCGGATTGAGAACAGTAGAATATCTGATTAAAAAAGTAAATGAAAACCCTTCTCTGAAAGGAAAAACCTATTTGAGCCACTGTTTTGTTCTTGGGAAATTAGAAGCCGTAAAACAGGAAGAAATTGCTGAAAAATTATCTGAAGCTCAAATCGGAATTGTCTCTACAATTCCTTTCGGAAGACTGATCATGCCAATACCAACGCTTTACAAACATAATGTCACCGTTCTTACGGGGAATGACAGCATTGTGGATCACTGGAATACTTTCGGGACAGGAAGTGTACTTCAGAAAGCAAATTTAACGGCTCAATTGTATGGATATTCAACAGAATTCTTACTATCAAGAAGTTTAAAGCTGGCAACAGGAAATATCCTTCCGTTGGATGATAAAGGAAACCAACAGTGGCCTAAAGCCGGGGATAAAGCAGATTTTGTACTGATCAATGCCAGCTGTTCGGCAGAAGCGGTATCAAGAATTTCAGAGGTGGAATCATTGGTGCATGATGGAAATATTGTTTTTTAATTCAGATAAGAATTGATTAATAAAGATATAAATATAATCTAGTTGTGTTTTTTTTGACCACAAAAGGTATAGAAGTGAATGCGGACTGAAACTGAAGTAAGAGTGAAGGTAATGCTTTTATCCTTTTGTGGTTATTTTTAGTTTTCTCTCACAATTTTTAGTAATTTTAGGAGAAAATCAGGCAGAGTGGGTTACCATACAGATCATTTTCCGGTTTTAGGAATTCAGGAATTCAGTGAGAATCAGCTGAAGGGCTGTAATCTGCTGTTTAATGAACTTTACGGAGCACGTTCTATTGACGAACCCCATAAACATGACTTTTTTATCATTAACCTTTTTGAGCATGGAGTAGGCTCACATACCATAGATTTTACAGAATATCAGGTGAAAGACTATCAGATTCATCTTGTTTTTCCTGATCAGGTACATCAGTGGGTCATTGAAAAAGAAACCATAGGATACCAGCTGATGATCAGCAGAGATTGGTTTGAAAGTTTTCTGCCGTCTTTGAGATTTTCAGCTTCTTATTACCAGAATCATCCGGTGATCAACCTTTCCAAAGAAGTGTTTGACATGTTTCTATATGAATTCAAAGAAATCCGGAAAGAACTGGGCGAAGAGAAAATATTCTGGGAGCTTATTCAGAAAAGAAGTGAATTGATCGGCCTTTTGGTGAGCAAATCTGTGGAAGGGGCTTTT
Source organism: Chryseobacterium sp. (assembly GCF_041914225.1). Taxonomy (GTDB): domain Bacteria; phylum Bacteroidota; class Bacteroidia; order Flavobacteriales; family Weeksellaceae; genus Chryseobacterium. The sequence goes on along the minus strand of NZ_JAYSDT010000016.1, from coordinate 75,972 downwards.
AAGGATTTTGAAGTCTACAACTCAAACCCTATTATTTCAAAGTTTCTGCATCTTATTGACGAACATTTTAAAACGGAAAGATCAGTTTCTTTTTACGCAGAAAAACTGAATATTTCTGCCAACTATCTGAATATTGTCTGCAAGAAAAGTCTCAATGCTTCAGCTTCTTCCCTTATTCAGAACCGTATTTTACTGGAAGCAAAAAGACTTTTAAAAGTTTCTGAAATGTCCGTGAAAGATATTGTGTATGACTTAGGTTTCTATGATCATGCCAGCTTTTCCAAATTCTTTAAAGCACAAACGGGGATGACACCTTCCCAGTTCAAAGAATAATCTGTACAAAACAAGACATAATTGATACACCGGTTTTACCCTTAAGCCAGGTTAATTTTGTATTGTTAAAATTTAAATCATGCAATTTCCCTATCAATTAACTGCAAAAGGAAAATATACCCTGAAAAATGTCCGCCTTGAAACAGGTTTTGAATACGAAAATGAAGAGGTTATAGGAACAAAGACCGGCCTTTTCAGTATTGAAATTGAGGACGGAAAAATAAAAACAGTGAAAGCCAATGATACCGCTTCTGAAGCGATAGATGCTAAAGGATATCTGATGCTTCCTGCTTTCAGGGATATGCACATCCATCTTGATAAAACATTATATGGACTTCCGTGGCAGGCTCTTTCTCCAAAAAGAAAGACTGTAAAAGATATGATTGCTTATGAGCAGAAGATTATTCCTGAGCTGTTGAAAACTTCTGTAAGCAGAGCAGAACAGCTGATCAGCCTGTTGCAGCATTACGGAACTCATTTTGTGAGAACTCATTTCAATATTGATCCTACTTCAGGATTGAAATCCCTGGAACATCTTGAGCAGGCGCTTGAAAATAAAAAAGAATCCTTCAAAGCTGAACTGGTTGCCTTCCCGCAGCATGGTGTTTACTATACAGAATCTGCACCTTTGATGAAAGAAGCCGCACAACTGAAAAATGTGAAATTTATTGGAGGGCTGGATCCTTTAAGTATTGACGGAAGCATTGAAAAAGTAATGGATTTTACTGTTCAGCTGGCTTTAGACCATCATAAAGGAATTGATATTCACCTGCATGAAACGGGAGAGTCCGGAATGAAAACCATCAGTTACCTGATTGATAAAGCTATCGAAAATCCTGAACTTCAGGGAAAAACATTCGTTAGTCATGCATTTGCTTTGGCTCATCTCTCACCAAAAGAAACAGAGCAGATTGCGGAAAAGCTGGCTGCAGCAAAAGTAGGAATCGCTTCTTCCGTACCTTTTAAAGGAAAAGTAATGCCCATTCCAACCTTGAAAAAATACGGGGTAAATGTGCTGATCGGAAATGATAATGTGCAGGATTACTGGAGTACGTTCGGATCCGGAAATATGTTACAGAAAGCGAATCTGATTGCTGAACTCTATGGGTACGCCACAGAATATGCGTTGTCGAGAACCTTACAGTTTGCAACTCAAAGTATTCTTCCTCTGGATGAAAAAGGAAATCAGCAGTGGCCAAAAGCAGGTGATGAAGCTGCAATCGTTCTGACGGATGCTTCCTGTTCTGCGGAAGCCGTTTCCAGAATGTCCGAAATAAAAGGCCTGATGAAAGACGGGAATTTATTCTGGAGAAAGTAATTGAAGTAAAAGCTGTTTAAACTTTACTCAACCACAAAAGTCACAAAAGGTTTCAATTTAAAAACACCTGAGTTCTCTTAAGTAAGTTTAGAATGATACTGAAGAAAAATTCGCAAGACAAAAATCAAAGATTTTCACAAAACTTAGGTGTACTTATTATGCATAAGGCCTGGTTCTGAAAAACTTAAATATTTAAAACTTTGTGCCTTTTGTGGTTAAAATAGTGAATATAAAAGTTTAAACATCCTCGTATATATTTTTTTATACACTTGTTTTTTGTAATGTCATCGGAGTCTGTCTGGTGGCATTTTTTGTGGCCGCAGATTTCGGGATTTCGGGATTACACTTTTCGGGTTTAGAGTTGATTCGGGATTTTTGGTTTTTTTGTTATCAATAGGAATGGGCTTTAGCCCGTTATGTAAAAACGAATTCATTCCTTTGGCTTTAGCCTGAGCTTATGAGTAAACATCTGTGAAAATTTTTGTCATCTGCTGTAAAAACAACTGTTCAAATTGCTGTTTTCAGTTTTTACAATATGAACACCTGTTCATATTGAAACCGGCAGACTTTCGTAAAACCAGGAATAATGAAGAAAAAAGCCTTCGGAAAATGTTCCGAAGGCTTTTTAAATTTAAATGAAATTAATCTAATTACTATATTGTTTTATAAGTTGAAGTTAGTCCAACCTGCATACCATGTATCTGTAGCATCCTTTACAGCACCTTTATAAGTTACCTGTGTAAACCAGGTTGCTAATTTAGGGTTAGTAAACGCTCCACCTGTTAATAATGGAGAACCTGCAGTAGGAGTAAAGTTAGGTGTAGTTCCTGCTGGAGCCCATGCACCGGCAAGTTTTACATCAGCTGTAGAAGCAAGGATTGTATTTCCTTTAGCATTGAACCATGTTGTAAGATCGGCCAACGTATATGTTGTAGGAGTAGATGTAGACGGTCCGAATTTTAAAGGAGTTGTATTTCCTGCCAATACGTTGTTTTCAAAGAATAGTTTATTACCTACAATATTGTTATCTGTTGGAGAACCTTTTGTAGCATCGATGAATAAACCAACAGGGAATCCTGTAAATACAGAGTTAAATACTGAGATAGAAGAGTTTCTTCTGATCTGTAATGCATTCTGGAATAACGCGTTGATAGAACCGGGAGCCGCAGAGTTGATTGGCCCGATAATCGTCATGTTAGAGAATGTAGCTGATGTCTGAGGTGTTAAAGTAGAACCGTTGGCATCATTATCAGATTCAAATGCGTTGGAACCTGAAACGTCCGCTACCTGAGAATCTCTTACTGCAATACCAAACTGTACATTTCCTGAGAAACCGTTATCTGTATCGAAATCATCATCTAAACCTTTGTAAGAAATAAGGTGAGAACAGTTTACCGTTCCTCCGAACCATTCAAAACTGTCATCATTAGCATAAGCAACTTCTACATAATCTACTGTAGTTCCGTTACCTACACCACCGAAAGTAAGTCCGTTGATTTCTTTATCCGGTAAGAATGCATATCCTGCATATTCAATTCTTACATATTTTAATACACCACTGTTGTCAGCAGCATTTGTTCCACCGTAAAGTCCAAGACCTTCAGAGTTGTTGATTCCTCCTTCAATTTCTCCAACTCCGTTTACTCCACCGAAAGATGAGTTGGTAGGAGCATTTCCTAAAATTACTACACCTGCCCAGTCTCCTCTTTTTGGACTTGGTTTTTCAGAAGTGAAGATAATAGGGTTGGTAGCAGTACCTTCTGCCATGATTTTACTTCCTCTTGTAATGATCAAAGCTCCGTTTTTATCAGCTTCACCTACAATCTTTGTACCTGGCTCGATAGTTAAAGTTGCTCCGTTAGTTACATATACCAGTCCTCTCAGCTTATAGATTTTATTGGCTTTAAGTGTTGTATTGGAAGTGATTTTTCCTGAAAGAATAAGGTTTTCAGTTTCTCCGTTTCCGTTACCTCCATTTTGAATAATGGTAGGTCCATCTTCTTCTATATTTCTACATGCGGTAGTTGATACTAGAGCGCCAAGCATTAAAGAATATAAAACGAACTTTTTCATGTTATAAAGAATTAAATTATTTTTATTAGATTATTTGTTGAGTGAATTAAAAATTGTATCCCAGTGTTAAACTGATATTGGTTCCTGAAAGTCTTTCAATAGCAAGAGCATCTTTGCTGTCATACTTACCGTTGTCGTTCAGGTCATGGTAGAATTTGGCACGGCGGTTCAGGATATCTGGAACATTCAGCTTGATCTCTCCTTTATTGCTCCATAATTTTTTAGCAAGCTGGAAATCAAGAAGTGGTCTTGGTGCTTCCCAGATTGGTGGAACCTGATCATTTCCTACATACAGGATTCTTCGTCCGATCATGTTGAATAATACTGTAGAAGACCATCCTGATTTCTCGGTATCATACTGAAGGCTTACGTTTACCGTATAAGGAGACTGCCCCTGCATTGGTCTGTCAATCTTGGTAGCTTCGTCTGTTACCCTGTTTTTAATTAATGCTACGTTTCCACCCAGTGTAAAGTTTTTAAGAGCACTTACAAAATCCAGTTTTTTTCTGGCTTCCACCTCCAATCCGTAAGCATCAGCTTTATCTACGTTAAGATAGTTGAAAGTGTTACTGGTTCCTACCCCTGATTGGTTGAAGTATAATTCGATAGGCTTTTTGAAGTTTTTATAGAAAGCTGCCACTGAGAAAATTTCACCGTTTCTCGGATAATATTCCCAACGAAGGTCAGCACTTGTGATTTTTGTTCTTTCAATAGATTTGTTACCGATTACGGTTGCTCCAAGATCAAAATCATAATAAGCTAAAGGAGAAACCTCTCTGAATTCCGGTCTTACAACAGTTTGAGAACCTGCAAGACGGATATTCATTTTAGGATTTACCTTGAATGTTAAGTTAACAGCAGGCAAAAAGTCTGTAACACGTGTATTTACAAAACGGTCATCACTTTTTTTCGTGCTTCCGACCAACTGGTCAAAGTTTTCAACTCTTAATCCCCAAACCGCTCTTAACCATGGTGTAAAGTTATTGTCAAACTGTAAATACCCTGCGTTAAGGATGGTGTTGGCAATATATCTGTACTGGTTTCCTGCAATTTCATCGAATGTAAATCCTCCGTTAGTTCCGAAATTCTGAGGATTGAAGATCGTTTCAAAAGGCTGGGAAAGTAATCCCTGGTTGAAGTTTTCAAGTCTTACAGAGAACGGTCTTGAATTGTATATTCTGTCTTTTACCTGGAATAAATACCCTCCTTTGATCGTTTGCTTTTGTCCGAACATCGTAAATGTCTTGGAAACATCACCTCCGGCATTATATAAATAGTCGCTTAGTGTAGAATAGAATACACTTCCTGATTTTTGGGAAAGACCATTGGAAATCAATGCCAGATAAGGACTTCCCGGCATGTTGGTGTATTGGTTATACTGTAAACGCTGCAGCAAAGGAATATACTGATCAAGAATCCCGAAGCTTCCGTACCAGTTGATGGTCAATCCGCCAAGAGCATCAATTTTATGGTTACCGCTAAGGGTTGAATTGTAGAAAGTAGTTTCTTTAAAACCTATCTCCCTTGCCATGATGTTTGTTCCATTAATAGGATCAAATTCAAAGTCCTTACCTGTTCTGAAGGACATGTGGTTTACCGTATTATTGGTAATGATATTCTTTAAGGAAATTTTATTGTTGTTGTTCAGCTTTAAAGCAAGGTTCAACATTCCACCTAAAATAATATCATTGCTGTATTTTTCTGTAAAATAATCGAAGTTGGTATCAGCAAGCTGATCGTTAATGGTAAAGAAACGGTTGGTAGATTCAGTTCTTCTTTTGTTGTTACTGTAGTTCAAAACAGCAATTACCCCTAAATCTTTTCCGAAAATTTTTGTGTTGAAACCTCCGTCAAGCTGTAAGCTTATATTTTCCGGATAACCGATACTGTTGTATCCCAAATTCTTTGTATACCCTTTACCGATTTCCGTTTTTTGTGCCTCGGTCAGAATGCTGAACGCATTTTTTGCAGGCATATTCGAAGGAAGTTTTCTGTAACCGTCGTCTATGCCTAAGAAGTCCCATTTTCCTCCTTTCTGCATATGGAATTCCTGCCCCATAGTAGCTGTATTTCCTCCTACACCTACCTGAACGTTGAAGAAATTTTTATTAGGAATATCCTTTGTGTTTACCTGAATCAATGCTCCTCCCCATTCACCGGTATATTCAGGAATGAAAGTTTTGTTGATAACAAGTGTTTCGATAACGTTGGCAGGGAAAAGGTCAAAAGAGAAAGTCTTTCTGTCCGGCTCTGTACTGGATAGCTGAATACCGTTCAGCATCGCCTGGTTATAACGGTCAGATAAACCTCTTACTACGATATATTTTCCGTCAAATAAACTCACCCCCGAAACTCTTTTCAGAACTTCACCGGTGTTTCTGTCCGGACTTCTTTTGATAGCTTCTACACCAATAACCTGAGAAACTACACCGGCATTTTTTTGTAAACCGATGGTAGAGGCTATGGTTTCTTTTCTTGCGTTTGATTTTATGACAACTCCCTCAATTTCTTTTTCTTTGGCAGATGGCTTATCCAGAACGATATCAAGATGCGTATTACCTTCATTTTTGATAACTACCTCGCTGATCTCTTTTCTGTTATACCCGTTGGAGCTTACTGTTACAATGTAATTGGTACCAGGGGAAAGGTTGATAGAGTAGTATCCGGAAATGTCAGTGGTAACTTCCTGACCATTTACTTTTACTTTTACTCCTTCTATAGGAGTGTTGTCTTTCTCGTCCAATACCCTACCTTCCAGAATCTGACTTTGTGCAAAAGCATAGCCAGCAGAAAACAAGGCAAGTAGCATAATGCTCTTGTGGAGTTGTTTTTTCATTTTACTTCTTTTACTTCTTTTTCAAGGGCAAAATAAAGGCTAAGTTTTTAAGAAAACTTTAGGAGAATCTTAATTAATTATGAAGTTTGTATTAACGAATGAATGAAATTTATAGTTATCGATGTTTAATTTATATAATTATATTTTTTGTTTTAATTTCAAATATTATTCCTTATATTTGGTTTGTATATATTTATTCGTTATTTTTTTTTATTGATTTTGTAATTTGGATTTAAAATGTAATTTTTTAATAATTAGTTAACATTTGCCGGATAGATGAAACCAATGGAAATAATTAATTTTGTGGGAATTCTTAAACTAGAAGATGAGCAAAAAAATTCTTTTAATAGACGATGAACTGGACATTTTAGAGATTCTGTCTTACAATTTGGAAAAAGAAGGGTATGATATCTATACTGCTACCAATGGTAATGAAGGTATAGAAAAAGCAAAGGAAATTGTTCCGGACCTTATCTTATTAGATGTCATGATGCCTGAGAAAGATGGTATAGAAACATGTCAGGAACTTCGTAAAGTGAAAGAACTACAAAAAACACTTATCGTGTTCCTTTCTGCAAGAAGCGAAGAATTTTCCCAGTTAGCAGGTTTTCAGGCCGGTGCCAATGATTACATCGTGAAACTGATTAAACCGAAAATCCTTATCTCTAAAGTAAACGCATTATTACAGCTGACCTCTCAGGTTTCAGACGATGCCAAACTCATCGAAATCGGAGACCTTGTTATTGATAAAGATAACTTCAGAGTTTCCAAAAGCGGACAGCAATTTCTTCTTCCTAAAAAAGAGTTTGATTTGCTTTACCTCTTGGCTTCCAATACGGAGAAGGTTTTCAAAAGAGAAGAAATTCTTGAAAAAGTCTGGGGTAATGATGTGATTGTAGGGGAAAGAACGATTGATGTTCATATCAGAAGACTGAGAGAAAAATTAGGAATCAATACGATTCAGACATTAAAAGGGATTGGGTATAAACTGATCGTTTAATTATTTAAAAACCTTAACTTTACGTTCAATCATTAAAACGTTGTAAAATTGAAATTTTACAGACTTACCCTCGTTGCCTCATGTCTGCTGACACTGGTAATGTTCCTTTTGGTAGTCGTATTCGATTCACTGAAAGATATCTATTATGAGACCCCTTTGTTCAAAACGGGTCTTTTCATCTGTATTGTCCTGATCTTCCTGATCAATTGTGTAGTGCTGGAACTGCTTTTCAATTACTATGGCAGGAAGCAGGTAAAAGGTCTTTCCGGATTTCTTCCGCAGGAAATAGTACAGAATCAGGACGAAAATATTACCATCAAAGAATTAGGGGAAAGATTTTCAGATCTTAACCAGCAGCAGGTTTCAGAAATTGATATGATGAAAGAGATGGAAAGCTACCGTAAAGAATACATCGGAAATGTTTCCCATGAGCTTAAAACTCCCTTATTTTCCATCCAGGGGTATGTGGAAACCTTAAGAGACGGCGGAGTAGACAACCTTACCATCAGAGATAAGTATCTGGAAAGAATTGATAAATCGGTAGAAAGACTGATTGCCATTGTAACAGATCTGGATATGATCAACAGGCTGGAGGCCGGCGAAATCAATCTTACCGTTTCGAAATTTGATGTCAATCTTCTGATCAAAGAAATCTTCGACCTTCTTGACCTTGAAGCCGAAAAAAGAAATACAACATTACAGATTCAGGCCCTTCATCCACAGATCTTTGTGGAAGCTGATAAACAGAAAATTTCACAGGTTTTCATTAACCTTATTTCCAATGCCATTCATTATGCCAACAGACAGGAAGCAAAAGTGATTGTAAAAACCAGTATCCTGAAAAATAAGGTGCTGATAGAGGTGATAGACAATGGAATGGGAATCAAATCTGAAATTCTCCCAAGAATCTTTGAAAGATTTTACCGTGTGGAAACCAGCAGAAGCAGGAGAGAAGGCGGTTCCGGGCTTGGTCTTGCTATCGTAAAACACATCCTTGAAGCACACAACGAAAACATTACCGTGGAAAGCGTTTACCTGGAAGGTACGAAGTTCAGTTTTATGCTCGAAAAAAGTAAATAATTCCGGCAAAATGTAAGAAAAAAAAATATTTTAAAAAATCCTGAAATATTTTTTTGTCACATGTCATTTATTATATATTTGCAACAGAGATTTATCATAATTATAAAGGCAAAAAAGTAATTTAAGAAACTGATATGGTTTACAAAATCCGCGTAATATTAGATGCGAAAGAGGATATTTTCCGTGATGTCGAAGTTAAGGGAAAACAAACGTTATGGAACTTACATTTAGGAATTAAAAGTGCATTCAGTCTGCAGGGAGATGAGCTTTCTACTTTTAATCTGTTGGAAGATGACGGAACGATCGTAAAAAGTGTCCTATTGGAAGATATGAGTGATGATGGTGATGGAGAGATCATGTCAGATGTTTACATTGATGAGGCTTTTGAAAATGTAGGTGACAAAGCACAGTTCCAGTACGGGCTTCTTGATCTTTGGGAATTCTTCTGTGAGCTTGTAGAAGTGATTGAGGAAACAAAAGGTGTAAACTACCCAATCACAGTATACAGATTTGGGAATGTTCCATTGAAGGCTCCTAGCAAAAACGGAAATTCAGGAGGTAAGAAGAAATCAGCATTGCCGTTGGTAGATGATGAGTTCGGTTTTGATGATGATTTCGTAGCAGGAGGAAACTTTGTAGATGAAGACGACAGTTTCGATGACGAGGAAGAAGAAGACTACAATGACGATGTCTTTGATGATGAGGATGACAATGATGACGAAAGATAATCAGCACAATATAGGCCCCGGGTTTTGACCCGGGGCTTTTTTTATGGCTGGTAAAGTGAACAGCCCTTCTGCTCTTAATGATTTTGCCTTTTTTACCCTTTTACCCCAAAAACAATCCTTACTTTTGTTAAAAATAGTTTAATGAAAAAATTAATTTTGTTAGCTGTAATTGGTCTGGGAATTGTTTCCTGTACCACTCAAAAAAATACCAGAAGGATGACAGAACTGCCAAAAGATTGGAAACATAACACAAATATCTACGAAGTAAACATAAGACAATATACTCAGGAAGGAACTTTCAAAGCCTTTGCAAAAGAAATGCCCCGCCTGAAATCAATGGGGGTAAAAACACTTTGGTTTATGCCGGTTACTCCAATTGCCCAGCAGAATAAAAAAGGAAGCCTGGGAAGTCCTTACGCGGCGGCAGATTATACTTCTGTCAATCCGGAATTCGGAACCCTGCAGGATTTTAAAGATATGGTGAATGAAGCCCACAGATTGGGATTCAAAGTGATTCTTGACTGGGTTGCCAACCATACAGGATGGGACCATGTCTGGACAAAAACACACCCTGAGTTTTACCTGAAAGATCCGGACGGTAAATTTCATATTGCCTCCGGAATGGATGACATTATCGAACTTGACTACAAAAATCAGGAAATGCGCCAGGCAATGATTGATGCCATGAAATTCTGGGTAAGGGAAACCAATATTGATGGCTTCCGATGTGATCTTGCCTCATGGGTAGAAGTAGATTTCTGGGAACAGGCACGCCCCGAAGTGGAAAAAGTAAAGCCGCTTTTCTGGCTGGGAGAGTTTGATGAACTGGAGACTCCTGAGTACGGAAAAGTATTTGATGCCAGCTATTCCTGGAAATGGATGCACAAATCTGCAGATTACTATAAAAACAATGAGCCCCTTCAGGAGCTGAAGGATCTGTTGAGACAATATTCCAATATCGGAGACACGTCAATGAGAGCATGGTTTACCACCAATCATGATGAAAACTCATGGAATGGTACCGAATATGAAAAGTATGGAGTAATCACAAAGCCTATGGCAGTATTCTCTGCAACATGGAATGGCGTTCCGTTATTATACTCAGGCCAGGAACTTCCGAATATGAAAAGACTGGAATTCTTTGAAAAAGATGCCATCAAATGGACAAATACCTATCAGGTTGCCGATTTCTATAAAACATTATTGGATTTAAAAACATCAAATCCTGCATTGAGAGGAGGAGATTCCAATGTGACCACCTATCTTCTCAATACGACCGCCAATGACAAGATTCTGGCTTATGTAAGAAAAAACGGGAAAGATGAAGTACTGGTAGTCCTGAATATGTCAAAAGAACCTGTTAATTTTTCCATTGAAGATGAGCACCTGTCAGGAATATTCAGAAATGTTTTTGATAAAACCAGAAGGGATTTCAGTAATGGAAAAGATTTTACTTTCAAAGTTTCTGATTATGCCGTATTTGAAAAGTAATATTTAGATCTTTGGCTTTATCTTAATGAATAGTCACTAAGCAATACCTAATTCCCCTCCTCTGGAGGGGTGTCAAAATCTGTGATTTTGACGGGGTGGTTTATCTGCCCTACAATAAAAATCCACCATTACAATGAACAAACAGGAAATAATCAATATTATTAAAGCGAAAGCCGCTGACAAAATCCAGTATTTCGAAAAACTTATTGCGGAAACACGGGCTTCCAATAATGATACGAAAAGTTCCATGGGAGACAAATATGAAACCGGCAGGGAAATGCTTCAGCAGGAAATTAATAATCTGCAGAGACAGCTTAACGAAGTCCTGAACCAGCAGGCTGTATTGCAGAAAATAACTTCAGACCCCTCAGAAAAAGTACAGAACGGAGCATTGGTGAAAACCAACAAAGGATTATTTTATGTAGCTGTTTCCATGGGAGAAATTATATATGAAAAACAGAAGATTATGACGGTTTCTGCAGAATCTCCCTTGGTAAAGGCAATGTTTGGCAAGAAAATGGGAGAGACATTTACCATCAACAATATCAGTCAGGATATTGAGCATATCTGGTAAATCAATCTTTAATAATATGAAATGTAAAAATTTACTTCTCCTTGCCTTTTTATGGGTAGGTCTGGTGGTCAATGCACAGGTTCGTGCTACCGTTTCGTCAAAAACATATGATCTGGAAACAGTTAAATTTATTGTAGACGGTTTTGTATTTACACTTAATGCAGATGGATCAATTGCTGATTTCAATGTTCCAGACCTTAATGGTGAGCTGGAATACTATGATGATCAGGTTTTTGATAAAGTGAAATATGGAAAACTTAAAAGCATTGGAAACGTTAAAATAGATTACTGGGAAGATTCTGCTTTCACGAAGGAAAAGCCGGTAAGCTGAAAAGTTTTGGTAATATTTCCGTAGACTATTGGGAAGATTCTGCTTTCACGAAGGAAAAAGCTGGTAAGTTGAAAAGTTTAGGAAATATTTCTGTAGACTATTGGGAAGATTCGGCCTTTACTGAAGAAAAAGCAGGTAAGGTAAAGAAAATAGGAAATCTTGCCATATTATTGGCCCAATGATATAATGGACAACAGCAAAACGGGTAAGCTGAAAACGATAGGAGACATTGCTATAGACTATGGAGCAAAAGATGTGATTGATCAGAGTAAATATAAAAAGCTTATAAAATTCGGTCCCGTGAGTCTTGATTATTATACTGATAGTTTTACAGATAAAAACAGAAACGGACAGCTGAAATCCATTAACGGAAACAGTGAAAAAATTAGTGTCTCTGTGTGTAATCCTTCCGTTGTCTTAAAAGACTGAGAGTGTAGACTATACATTCATTTATCGGGAAAAACATATATCTCTTATAAAAAGTATCCATAGGCCGGATGCTTTTTTTTTACTAAATTTGGTCCATAAATTCCTTATCAAAATGCAAAACTATCTGGACCTTTTACAGCATATTTTAGACAACGGAACTGATAAAACCGATAGAACAGGCACCGGAACAAGAAGTGTTTTCGGATATCAGCTGAGATATGATTTGTCAAAAGGATTTCCTTTGGTAACCACCAAAAAAGTGCATTTAAAATCTATTATTTATGAACTGCTCTGGTTTCTGAAAGGAGATACCAATATCAAATATCTTAAAGATAACGGAGTAAGCATCTGGGATGAGTGGGCAGATGAAAACGGAGATTTAGGGCCGGTTTATGGGGCACAATGGAGAAGCTGGAGCGGAGCTGACGGAAAAGTAGTAGACCAGATCACAGAAGTAATCGACCAGATCAAAAAGAATCCGGATTCCAGAAGACTGATTGTATCAGCATGGAATGTTGCGGAAATCCCAAATATGGCTTTGGCACCTTGTCATGCCTTGTTCCAGTTTTACGTAGCAGACGGTAAATTATCCTTACAGCTTTATCAGAGAAGTGCTGATGTTTTCCTTGGAGTACCGTTCAATATCGCAAGCTATGCATTACTGCTGATGATGGTAGCACAGGTTTGTGACCTGGAAGTGGGGGATTATGTTCACAGCTTTGGAGATGTCCATATCTATAATAATCACTTTGAGCAGGTAAACAGACAGCTTGCCAGAGAACCAAGAGCTCTTCCGACCATGAAACTGAATCCTGATGTTAAAAACATTTTTGATTTCGATTTCGAAGATTTTACCTTAGAAAATTATGATCCACATCCAGGGATCAAAGCTCCTGTAGCCATTTAACACTCTTATATCACTTTAATTTTTTATTACTTCTGTTATTTTAACATTAATAGAGGCATTATCTGTGCCCATAAGCTGGGAAATCAGAATATAAATACTTCGGCATACCTTCTTTTGGCAATAGTTTCTTAAATTTGAAAGAAACATTCCGGTCCATTAGGTTCTTGTGAAAATAGATCCGTTGGCCGATAGGAGATCACCAATTAAAATGCTTAAAAATAAATCATGAAGTATTTAAAAATCAATATAGAAGAAAATGCAGATATTGCAGCACTGAAAAATGCTGTACAGCAGTTGAAAGGAGTTGCTTCAACAGAAATAGTGGATGACGAAAACCCTGAAAGCGAGCTCAAAAAAGCCTTTGCTAAAACAAAAGAACAGCTTAAAAAGGGAGATTATGAAACTTTAGTCAATGATATTTTCGATATAATCATTAAAAAATAATTCTAAAAAATAAAGTAGACCGATGAGAAAGGCCATTTTATCAATTGCTATACTTGGAATTTTATTTTCCGCAAATGTATCAGCACAAACTGAAACTTCAGGAAGGGAAAAAGTATACAGAGCTACCCATACCAAAGTAACAGAACTGAAGCATACCAAACTAAAAGTAAATTTCGATTACCAGAAAGAACAGATGAACGGAGAAGAATGGCTTACCGCCTCGCCTTACTTCTATGCAACCAACGAACTTACTCTTGATGCAAAAGGAATGCTGATTCATGAAGTGTCTCTTGATAATAACGGCAAAAAATCTCCTTTAAAATACGAATACAAAGACGATATTCTGAAAATTACTCTGGATAAAACATACCAGAGAAATCAGGATTATACAGTTTATATCAAATACACAGCCCGGCCGAACGAGGTAAAACAACAGGGAAGTATGGCGATCAATGATGCAAAAGGTTTGTATTTCATCAATGCTCAGGGAACAGACCCGGATATGCCGACCCAGATATGGACACAGGGAGAAACGGAATCTTCTTCTGCATGGTTTCCAACTATAGATAAGCCTAATCAAAAAACCACACAGGAAATTTACATGACGGTTCCTGATAAATACGTTACCCTTTCCAATGGTATTATGAAAGAGTCCAAAAAAGAATCTAACGGACTTAGAACTGATCACTGGGTGATGGATAAAAGACATTCTACCTATCTTTTCTTTATGGGAGTAGGAGAATATGCCGTTGTAAAAGATAAATGGAAAAATATTCCGGTTGATTATTATATTGAAAAAGAATATGAGCCGTATGCTAAGCAGATCTACGGAAATACTCCGGAAATGATCGACTTTTTCTCCAAAAAACTGAACTATGATTATCCGTGGGCAAAATATGCTCAGATTTCCGGAAGAGATTATGTAAGTGGAGCGATGGAAAATACGACTGCAACACTTCACGGAAGCGATATTCTTCAAAAGCCGGGACAGCTTATCGATGAGAATACATGGGAAGATACCATCGCTCACGAATTGTTCCACCATTGGTTTGGAGACCTGGTTACCGCAGAAAGCTGGAGTAATCTTACAGTGAACGAGTCCTTTGCCAATTATTCCGAATATCTTTGGAATGAATACAAGTACGGAAAAGACCAGGCAGATTATCACCTGATGACCGATGTGAATAATTATCTTCATAACCCAACTGATTTTAACAAAAACCTGGTGCGATTCAATTATGAATCCCGTGAAGATGTTTTTGATTTGGTAACCTATCAGAAAGGAGGAGGGATTTTAAACATGCTGAGAAACTATCTTGGAGATGATGCCTTCTTTGCCGGAATGAATGATTACCTGAAAACCAACGAATATCAGAATGCAGAAGCGCATCAATTAAGATTATCTTTTGAAAAAGTATCGGGTAAAGACTTAAACTGGTTCTTTAACCAATGGTATTTTGGAAGCGGAAACCCGAAGATTAATTACTCATCCACATTTGAGCCGGTAAAAAAACAGGTTGCTGTAACCATTAATCAAACTCAGGAAAAACCATTTGAATTCCCTTTAGCTATTGATGTTTACGACAATGGAAAATCTAAAAGATACAATGTCTGGGTAAATGCAGAAGCGAAAAATACATTCAGTTTTGATGTTTCTAAAACACCTGATCTTGTTAACATCAATGCAGATGGGGTTTTACTGGCTGATATTACCGATACTAAAACTCCGGAACAGAATCTGATGCAGTTTACCAATTCTAAGGAGTTCAAAAGCAGATACCTTGCTTTAACCGGAATTAAAGATCAGGTTGGAAAAAGCCCTGCAGCAACAAAATTATTGGCTGCTGCACTGAAAGATCCTTTCTTCAGAGTAAGAATAAAAGCTTTGAGCTTAATAGACCTTACCAACCCAGAACAAATGAAAGCACTGGGTGCTGAAGTTGAAAAACTGGCTTCCAATGATCCGAAAACTTTAACCCAGGCTGCCGCTATTACAGCTTTAGGAAAGACAAAAGACAAAAAATACCTTCCGTTATTTGAAAAAGGAGTAAGTGCAGTTTCCAATGCAGTGAGAGGAAGCTCAATGAGTTCCATTCTTACCATTGATCCGTCAAAGGCAAACAGTCTTGCTGATAAAATTGATATGAAAGGAGCTTCAGATGAATTGCAGGCACAATTGCTTCCTGTTATTGTAAAGAACAGAATTACTTCCCAGATAGAAAATATTGCGCCTCTTGCTACTTTTTATCCGTTTATCAAATTTCAGAACCCGGAATTAGGAAAAGCGGCAGAAGACGGTTTCAACTGGATCATGACTTCCGATAATCTGAAAGCTACGGAAAGCATCACGAAAATAGCAGGATATGCCAAAAATCAGATGGCAGATAATCCACAGGCTAAAATGATGATGGTTCAGATGCTGAAAGATGGCTTAAGCAAAAAAATGGAGCTGCTGAAACAGAATCCGCAGAACGCTGCAAGCATCAACAAGCAGATAGATGTTCTCAATAAAGCTATTGAAAACTATAAATAAAAGAAAGGAGCCGGTAGATTTACCGGCTTTTTTTTATTGCAGAACATTAAATTGGCAGATTATCATTTAAAATGTATTGATTTTTAACGATGTTATAAAAATCAGAACTTTTTCCTGCTGTTTTTTGCGTTATCTTTCATAAATTCGTTCAAAATTTAGACAATTATGAGTTTTGGAATTGAGGCAGCGGGCTATTATGTGCCTGGTTTATATTTGGAGATTAAGGATTTAGCAGAAAAAAGAGGAATAGAACCGGCAAAATTGGAGAAAGGCTTAGGTCTTCATAAAATGGGACTTTCTGATGTCCATGAGGATGCTGCAACCTTTGCAGCAGAAGCATTACTGAAGCTTATACAAGATTATCATATCAATCCGAAAGAAATAGCAAGAGTGTATCTGGGGACAGAAAGTGCTTTGGATGCTGCAAAACCTACGGCTTCCTACGCTGTACAGATGGTAGAAAAAGTTCTGGAAGAAGAATTTGGATCCAGATGTTTCAGAAACTGTGATGTTCTTGATATGACTTTTGCCTGTGTAGGGGGAGTAGATGCATTGCATAATGCTCTGGATTTTGTAAGAGTAAACCCTGATAAAAAAGCAGTCGTAATCGCCAGTGACTACGCAAAATATGAACTGGCTTCTTCCGGTGAATATACGCAGGGAGGTGGAGCGGTAGCTCTTTTGGTTTCGTCAAAACCGGATCTTCTTGAAATTGAAAACAACTGGGGTGTGGCTTCAGAAAGTGTCTTTGACTTTTTCAAGCCCAGAAGGTTGTATAAAAAGGAGGACCTGAACGGAGCTCCGGAAACTTATCCCGAAAAAATTGAAATTTTTACCGATGAACCTGTTTTTGACGGACAATATTCCAACCAATGCTATCAGGATAGAATAAGAGAAGCTTACAATCATTATAAGGAGATAACAGGAAAGGAAAAGCCTTATGAAAACTGGGAATATATTATTTTCCATCTTCCATATGCCTTCCACGGGAAAAGGGTCTTTACTGAAATTTACAGCCTTGAGAACAATCTTTCCTATGAAACGGCAGATGAACAGAAAGCGGTTGCCAAATCCGAAAACTATCTGAAATTAATTAATGATAAGATAGAAAAGACCCAGAGAGCTTCTTCCGAAATAGGGAATATGTACACGGCATCTATATTTATGGCACTTCTGTCTGCGCTGCAGACAGCTTTTAATGAAAATGATGAACTTTCAGGGAAAGAAATAGGTTTTGTAGGGTATGGAAGTGGTTCGAAATCAAAGGTTTTTGCAGGTAAGGTTTCTGAAAACTGGAAAAAGGTAGTAGAAAAATGGGATTTATTCGAAAGTTTGAAACAAAGAACAGCTGTTGATTTTGAAACTTATGAAAAACTCCACAGAAAGCAATTGGAGGAGTCTGTAAACAAAGATTACAAAGGATTCGGGCTTGTCTCTGTAGAAGCAGAAAATCCTGTTTTAACCGGAGCAAGATATTATAGTTATCAGAATTAAAATTACTGAAATTTACTATTTAAAGCATCTCATATTTTGGGATGCTTTACTTTTTACTATTATAGATATGTAGAAATATTTCATGATTGTTACAGTTAAATTATTTTTAATCTTAATTGTAAAAAGGCTAAAAAAATACAGTAAATATTGATGGAAATTTCACAGCCTTTAATCGGATCCCAGATATAGTATATTAACAGTTTTTTAATTAAAATCCTGAACATACAGTCATGAAACAGCGATTTGCTGATTGCAGAGGTGTATTTTTTATATAAAATTTAAGAAAAAAGGCTGATTTTTTCTCTGTTTTCACTAAAATTAAGAATTGTTTTTATTTATATTTTTCACTAAAATTAGTTTTAGTATTAATTTTTTTAATTATTTGTTTCAAATGGGTGAAATTTGATTTTAATTTTAAAATTTATTAAAATTCTGTTAATACATAAATTGACTTATTTTTTGTTAATTTTTTAAATACAATTAAAATGATTTCCCATCATTTTTTGAGTATGAATGTGAATCTCTCCGCTCTGGAAGCCTGTTTTCAGCATTCAATGAATTGATGTTATAGATATTTATCGACATATTTGTCGCTTGAATATATTAAAATCTGTTAATATGAATGTGAAATTAAGCGTTTTGACAGTCGGAGTTCTGTTTTTTACAGGACAGACTGTACTAGCTCAGGAAAAGGACTCTAAGAACAGTAAGGACAAAGAGACAAAACTTGAGGAAGTTGTTGTTTTAGGGTATAGTAAAACTGCTACTAAAGCTAAAACTACTACATCTTCAGTAACTGTTGGTTCTGAAACCTTAGAAAACAGACCTAATATCTCGGTACTAAACTCGATTCAGGGTACCGCTCCCGGGATTGTAGTAAATTCGGCATCTGGATCTCCAGGTTCCGGAAAATTCAATATTTTGATTAGAGGTGCTAGCTCCCTTAATGGTTCTACAGATCCTCTATACGTTGTGGATGGAGTAATTACTTCCGGTTCTCAGTTCAGAAACCTGAACTCTTATGATATTGATACCTTCAGTATTCTGAAAGATGCCCAGGCAACTGCGATCTATGGTAACAGAGCTGCTAATGGAGTTGTTGTAATTACTACTAAAGGGGGAAAATTCAACTCTGGACTAAAAGTTTCTTATGATGCATTAACTTCGTTCAGTAAATTACCTACTTCTGACTATAACATGTCAGATGGTAGACAACTTTTACAACTTCAAAAGAATTTGCAGACCGGTAAAGGAAAAAATTTAACGCAACAAGAAATTGACAACTGGGGTACCAATACAGACTGGAGTAAGCAATTTACCCGTATCGGTATTTCTCAGCAGCATAACCTTTCCATTACAGGAGGTGGGGAAAATATTAATAATTTCTTATCTCTAGGATATCTTGATAGTGAAGGAACTGTAAGATCTACAGACTTCAAAAGATTTACGATGAGAAATAATCTTAATGGTAAGTCTAAAGACGGAAAGTTAACTTTCGGGGCTATCATGGGATTAGGATATTCCAGAAGAAACCAGCTGGATGATGAAACGAATACAGGTATTTCCAATAATACACTTCAGAATCCTTTATTCGGAAGTGTTCTTTCACTACCATATGCAACACCTTCTCCGTATGCAAACGGACAGGAACTGTATAATGCTATTAAAGGAGATGCTACTAATAACAGACACTGGATTCTTCAGGATAACATCAATGGAGGGATCAGAAACAGATTTACCGAATTAAGTATCTCTGCCAATGCTAACGTAAACTATAAAATTACAGATTATTTAAGTGTTGGAAACAGAACAGGTATTGAGTATAAGCAATACGAAAGAAATTTTGCAAGATCACCGCTGGGATACCTTGCTATTAGTGTGGCAAAAGGAGATGGAGCTACATATGGGGGATTTGAAGATTTCTCTACAACAAGAGATCTGACTTTCAACAGTATTACGAATATTACATTCAATAAGTCGTTTGGAGATCATACAATTAGTGTTGGCGCCTACTTAGATTATATCAAAGCTCATGTGAGCTCAACTACTCAAAGGCAAAACGGATTGAACCCGTTACAATGGGAATTTGGTGCAGGAACTGGTTATATTCCATTTAACCCGGATACACCAAACATCTATAGACCTTCTAACAATGCTACAAAAGTAACAGCTGGTACATTAGCATATTTTGCAACAGCAGATTACGATTATAAAGATAAATATGGAGTAAGTGGAGTTGTAAGAAGAGATGGTTCTTACCGTTTTCTTCCTACCAACAGATGGGAGACTTTCTGGTCAGTAGCAGCAAGGTGGAATATCGACAAAGAAGAATTTATGGCTGATTCGGGATTCAGATTGCTTAAGTTGAGAGCTTCAATCGGTACTACAGGTAACCAGAACTTAGGAATTGCTAGTGATAATCAAAACCCATTAGCACTTCTTCCAAATAACTTCCTTGACCTTTACAACGGTTTCTCAGGATATCAGAATTTACTAGGATATAACTTTGTGAACTTATCAAACCCTTATCTAGAATGGGAACAGGTAAAACAAAGTAATATCGGGTTAGATTTCAACTATAAAGGATTGATTGAAGGTAGCGTTGATTATTACCAGAAAAGAACATCGAGAATGTTTAATGATCTTCAAAAATCGTCAGTTACCGGTTACTACTCAATCAGAGGTAATGACGGAGTTCTTGATAACAAAGGTATTGAAGGGATGATCAGATATAATGTGATCAGAAATGAAAATACCAGATTCTCTGTATTTGTTAACGGTGCATACAACTCCAACAAAATTGTTTCTATGAACAGCGAAAACCTTGCAGGAGATGTAGTGAATGCTATTGGTGGTCCTGCTGGTCAGTATCAGCTATATTCATATGTTGGTGTAAATCGTGATAACGGAAACTTACAGTTCCTTGATAAAAACGGAAACATCACTGAAGCTCCAACGTCTGCAGACAGAGTATTGACTGGAAAATCAAGATATGCTAAGTTTACAGGAGGTTTTGGATTCAATTTACAACACAAAGGTTGGTTCCTTGATACTTTGTTCTCTTTCCAACAAGGAGGATGGATCTATGATAACTTACAATCATGGATTATGGATCCAAGTGCAGCAGCTACGAGAAACCTTTCAGCTGACTTATTAAATGCCTGGACTCCTGACAACAGAGATACTGATATACCTGCATTGAAAGCAAGTAACTTAAGCTTAGGCTCTTCAGACAGATTTTTACACAGATCAGACTTTATCAGACTTAAGAATATTTCCGTAGGATATAACTTTAGCAAAAGTCAGTTAGGTAAACTGCCGGTAAAAGGAATCAAAATATTTGTTCAGGCAGAAAACTTGTATACTTGGACAGATTGGAAAGGGTTTGATCCTGAGCCAATTACTTCATATTCATTGAATGTTTACCCTAACCCAAAAACCGTATCTGTAGGTTTAAATGTTGATTTTTAATAGAGAAGAATTATGAAAAGAATTATAAATACAATATTAGTTGTAGCAACCCTGTCATCTGCAGCATTTACACTGAACAGTTGTCAGGATGCACTTGATATAAAGCAGGCAGGAGAATTACAGGAGCAAGATCTGTATACGAGTGTTGCTAATCTTAATGAAGTTTTAAACGGATCTGTTTACGCTCAATTAGACCCAATTGATGAAATCTACTTCACAGCAGTATTTACAGACGAAGTAAAGCCAGGATCTGGTAGTGGAGGGCAGGAGTATACGCTGCACAGACATTTCCTTGATCCGTCTAGCCCCATAATTACAGGAGGTACAGTAGGTACAGTTGCTAGTGATGGAATCTGGATGAATAACTATAAAGTAATCAACAGAATAAACAGACTTCTTGAGGGAGCAAAGAAAATTACACCTACTTCTGCTGATGAGAAAAAAACATATAATGCTATTCTTGCACAGGCTAGAGCTATAAGAGCATATTGTTATGTTCAGCTAGAGGCGTATTTCTCTAGTGATATGAAGGATGCTAATGCTTTAGGAGTTATTCTTTTGAAGGATGTTCCTTCTACAGAAGCGCAATTGCCAAGAGCTAAAAATCAAGAGGTATATGATTTCATTAATGCTGATTTAGACTATGCAAGAGGAATCTTAGAAAACTCTACGACTCCAAGAAGATATAAGGTTGATAAGAATTTTGTAAACGCAGTTGCTGCCCGTTTTAACCTGTACAGAGGTGAAATGGCACTGGCGAAGCAAAATGCCGAATTGGTAATTGCAGGATCTGGTCTTTCTCTTACAACAGCAATGCCAATGACAGGTACCAATGCTGCAGTTCCTGTTACTGAAGCTGATGGTTCTGTATTCCAATCAGGACCTTTCACTGAAGATCCAACTTCTAAATGGAATATTGCATTCTATGGAGGAATTGATGAGACCAATGGAAACGGTATTGCAGGAGGCTCTTTCAATCCATTTAGAAGGATGTGGGCTGATACTGAGAACGGAGAGGTTATTTTCTCTCTTAACAGACTTCCTCTGGGAGCAGGAGCTGCTATTGGAGGAAAATGGAATACAAATCAGTCTAACCTTACAGGAGCGCCAATGTGGTTCTGGGGAAGAAATTTATATAACATATTTAAAAATACTCCAGGAGATATCAGAAAATATGCTTACGTAGATCCTTCATCAAAACCAAATCCAGATTATGCTTCTGCAACAGCTGGAAACACCAGAACTGATGGATTGGTTATTGATAAATATCCAGGTAAACTAAGCACATCTACTCGAAATGATGTTAAAGTTTTCAGATTATCTGAGGTGTACTTCATTATTGCAGAAGCTGAAGTGGCAGCAGGAAACTTAGCAGCAGCTCATGATAAAATTCAGAAAGTAAGAGAAGCTAGAAATTACCTGGGAGCAGCTACAACACCTACTTATTCAAATGCACAGGAAGCTTATGCTGATATTTTGAAAGAACGTAGAGTTGAATTAGCACTTGAAGGGCATCGTTTCATTGATCTGAAAAGACTTGCAGTATTGGCAAACGTATCAATGGATAGAAATGCTACGGATGATATTATACCGGTTAAAAACCTTCCAAATGGTGATTACAGATATACATTACCTATTCCAATCAAGGAAATTTCAGCTAACCCGAATGTTAAGCAGAATGCCAATTATTAAGATTTAATTTTAATATATTTTTTAAGAAGAGTCCCAGAAATGGGGCTCTTTTTTATATCATACTGAACTATCTCACCACCATTCTGTCCTGATAACTTTTCGGGGTTACTCCCTCCAGCTGCTTAAATACCCTTGTGAAATAATTCGTATCTGAAAATCCGGTCTGAAATGCGGTTTCCTTGATGCTGGTCTGGCTGGCTAACAACTCTTTTGCCCTATTGATTCTTTCCTGTAAAATAAAATCATTCGGAGAAGTTCCCAACTCGTCTTTGAACATTTTAAAGAAATTGGATTTGCTTACATAAGCCAGCTTGGCAATACTGTCGATCGATAATTTCTGGTGCAGATTCCTTTTAATATAATCCACTACAAAACCTATTCTGGATTTATTCTTAACAATATTTTTTTCTACCATGCTTCTTGCCTGGGTCTGCATCAGTCTGATCAGGAGCTCCTTCAGTGCAAAATCGGCCATAATATCCTTTTGAGAGTTATCATCCATTGCAATTCTCATAATATTGTTGGTAGCGGAAGCAAGGGCTTTATTATTAAACAGAAAATACTCATCCAACTGAATATTCCATTGTGAGGCTTCATCCACTTTGGGAAGATGATAATTCAGATAGTTGAGAGAATCTTCAATAAAATCGGGATTTAGGCTTAAAGAAATACATTGTGTAGGAGTCTCATCAGCCTCCGGAAAATCAATGACCATGGTTTCCCCCGGTGCTACCAGAATGCTTTCTCCCGGATAATAATCAAAATAACTGGTCTTGTTATCCAGTTTCATATATTTTTTACCTCTCAGCATTGCTGTAAATGCAATATTTTCAAAGTGCAGTTTTACGTCAAAAGCAGCTTTATGGGTCTCATAAATATTGAATTCACAATTATTTAGATTGAACTTCGTCTGGTTTTCAACAAGACTCAATAGTTGGTTTTCCTTACGTAATTCAGGAGTATTTAATAAAATCTTACTATTGTTATTCATTTCTAAATTTTTTTCTAAAGGAGGTAACTCAAATATAGAAAATTTGACAGTACGTTGCTGTTAATAAAATACTAAAATTGAACCCTCTGCACTATTTTACACTTTTTTTATACGATTGTGCTATACTCTTTCAGGCTTCTCAGTGTAATTTGGCATTAACGAAAAAATAAAAACAAACTAATATGAGCACTATTACAGAACCAAGATCAACGACTCTATTACAGCGTCCTCAGTTTAAAAGCAGATATGATAACTATATCGATGGAAAGTTTACACCACCCGTTAAAGGACAGTACTTTGATGTAGTCTCTCCGGTGGACGGGAAAAATTTTACCCAGGTGGCTCACTCTTCCAGAGAAGATTTGGAATTGGCAGTAGATGCTGCTTCAAAAGCATTTCAGACATGGAAGAATACTTCATCTACAGAAAGAAGTATCATCCTGAACAAAATTGCAGACAGGATGGAACAGAACCTGGAATACCTTGCAACAGTAGAAACCATTGATAACGGTAAAGCTGTAAGAGAAACACTGGCGGCAGACTTACCTTTGGCAATAGACCATTTCAGGTATTTCGCTTCTGTGATCCGCGCCGAAGAAGGATCCCATAACGAGCTGGACAAAGATACTGTATCTTTGATTGTTCACGAACCTCTTGGAGTGATCGCACAGATCATCCCATGGAATTTTCCGATACTGATGGCTGTATGGAAACTGGCTCCGGCATTGGCAGCTGGAAACTGCGTGGTTTTAAAACCGGCAGAAAGTACCCCTGTTTCCATTATGGTTTTAATGGAACTCATCGGAGATCTTTTACCGGCAGGAGTTGTTAATATTGTCAACGGATTTGGAGCAGAACTTGGAAGGGCCCTGGTTACCAATCCGAAAGTAGCCAAAGCAGCATTTACCGGATCTACAGCTACAGGACGCCTGGTAATGCAGTACGCAACAGAAAACATCATTCCTGTAACCCTGGAATTGGGTGGGAAATCACCTAATGTTTTCTTCAATTCAGTAATGGATGCAGATGATGAATTTTTAGACAAAGCTATAGAAGGAGCTGTTCTTTTTGCGCTTAATCAGGGGGAAATCTGTACGTGCCCTTCAAGGTTACTGGTTCAGGAAGGTATTGCAGATGCCTTTATTGAAAGAGTGATTGAAAGGGTAAAAGCAATCAAAGTAGGAAATCCACTAGACAAAACCGTGATGATGGGTGCACAGGCTTCACAGATTCAGAAAGATAAAATCCTTTCCTATATCCAACTGGGAAAAGAAGAAGGAGCAGAAGTGCTGGTGGGTGGAGATGTTAATCACCTCGGAGAAGACCTGGAAGACGGATACTACATTCAGCCTACCATTTTCAAAGGAAACAACAGAATGAGAATTTTCCAGGAAGAAATTTTCGGTCCGGTACTGGCATTTACCACTTTCAAAGATGAGGAAGAAGCAGTGAAAATTGCCAATGATACCATCTATGGACTTGGAGCCGGAGTGTGGACCAGAGATGCCCATCAACTGTACAATATTCCGCGTCAGATTGAAGCAGGAAGAGTATGGGTGAACCAGTATCATTCTTACCCTGCAGGAGCACCTTTCGGAGGCTATAAACAGTCAGGAATCGGAAGAGAAAATCATAAAATGATGCTTGACCATTACCGTCAAACCAAAAACATGCTGATTTCTTATAACAAGAATAAGCTAGGTTTCTTTTAATATTATTTAGGACGTGCCCGATTGCCCTGGCTTTCCCAGGGCAAAACGGTCGGGCTATGCAGGGCTGCACTTCGTTTCGGTGCTCCGTTTCATTCCGCACCGGCTCGTTCCTCGCCGCCCTTACTATCCCTCACGCAGTGAACACCAGTCTTTGATATGATATTGACTCCCATAAGAAACTCACTGAAACCGTCCAGCTATAGAGATAAAATCTAATACTAGAAAAAATAAACTTAATCCAAAAAGTAGAATATGATCCCAAAAACAATGAAAGCGGCGGTAGTGCAAGGCTACGGTCAACCCCTGAAAATAGAAGAAGTACCCGTAAGAGAACCCGGCAGATACGAAGTACTGGTTAAAGTAATTGCCTGTGGTGTCTGCCATACAGACTTACATGCTGTAGATGGCGACTGGCCTGCAAAACCGAAGATGCCCCTTATCCCCGGACATGAAGGAGTAGGTATTGTAGTAGCATGCGGACCCGAAGCTTTTGTAAAAGAAGGAGATGCGGTAGGAGTTCCGTGGCTGTACAGTGCATGCGGATGCTGTGATTATTGTATTACAGGATGGGAAACCCTTTGTGAAGCGCAGAAAAACGGAGGATACAGTGTAGATGGCGGATTTGCAGAATACGTCATTGCAGATTCAAGATACGTGGGACATCTCAAGCCGGATGTCAACTTTCTGGAAATTGCTCCTATTTTATGCGCCGGGGTAACAGTTTATAAAGGATTAAAAGAAACAGAAACGAAACCCGGCGAATGGGTAGCCATTTCAGGAATCGGTGGACTGGGGCACGTGGCGGTTCAGTATGCAAAGGCAATGGGAATGCATGTTGCTGCCATTGATGTAGCAGATGATAAGCTGGAACTGGCAAAAAAATTAGGTGCAGACCTTGTAGTCAATGCAAAAAACACAGATCCCGGAGAATATCTGCATAAAGAAGTTGGCGGAATGCACGGCGCATTGATTACAGCGGTTTCACCTATTGCTTTCAAACAGGGAATAGATGTGCTGAGAAGAAAAGGAACCATTGCTCTGAATGGTCTGCCTCCCGGCTCTTTTGAACTTCCGATTTTTGAAACGGTCTTAAAAAGGATCACAGTGAGAGGTTCTATTGTAGGAACCAGGAAAGACTTACAGGAAGCCTTGGATTTTGCTAATGAAGGATTGGTAAAAGCTACCGTTACTCCTGCAAAACTGGAAGATATCAATGATGTATTCGATAAAATGAAAAAAGGACAGATAGATGGCAGAATCGTTCTGGATATTGCCGGCTCAAATTAAATGATGATGTGTTGTGGGTCCCGGTAAATATTTTACCGGGATTTTTTACCATAAAAGAAATAAAAGTTTAAACACTTAAGTTTTTAAAGTCAGCTTATGCATAATAAGTATACCTAAGTTTTGTGAAAATCTTTGATTTTCATCTTATGTGAACTTTTCTCCGGAATCATTCTAAATTTACTTAAGTAGACTAAAGTATTTTAAAATGAAAACTTTGTGACCTTTGTGGTTGTATAAAGTTTGCACTAAATTCAAATAAACAATGGAAACAAAAATATCAAGACTTTCAGCAACCGAGAAGGCGCTTGAAGTAATTCGTACACTTGAAAATCAATACGGTCTTCTGATGTTTTATCAGGCGGGAGGATGCTGTGAAGGTACCCAGCCGCAATGTTTCGAAAAAGGAGGATTTTTTCCCAGAATGAACGATGCAATGATTGGAACTGTCAATGGACATGAGTTCTGGATAGACCGTGATCTTTTTGAATACTGGAAATATTCACATTTTACCCTGGATGTGACAGATGGTTTTGGACCTGGGGGATTCTCTCTGGAAACTCCCTTAGGAAAAACGTTTAAGGTTCATTACAGGCTTTTTACACCTGAAGAATATGAAAGCCTGGAGCCTGTAAAGCGTAGTGAATAAGATAAAGATTTAAGGCTTTTGAGCAATATAGATAAGCTCTCTTTCAAATTCATATTTGCCTCTTGAAATTCCTCTTTTTAAAATGAAATATTGACTAATTCCTATTATCAAAGCGACTATTGTAAACATATGGTCCTGCTTGTCTCCTTTTATATTGGAAAAGAACAGTCCAAAGCAGAAACACAGGATAACGATCCAGTTAAAAATCTGAAATCCTGATGGGAAAAATTCTATCACCACGGATGATTTACCGTTCTTATCAGAAATAGTTCCATGAAATACAGGATTACTCCTGTTTATGTCAAATAGTCTTGCTCTTCTTTTGATTGTAAAGCTGTTGCCATCAATCATTCCGCGATATTCAAACCGTGTGGGAATTGTAGCATCTTTTTCCAGTGATATGAAAGTAGTATTGGTTTTATAAGTGACTTTCATTAATCTCTGTATGAATTCAGTGCTGTTGATATTGAGATCAACAGTGAGACTGTTATATAAGCCGATGCTTTTGAAAAATGAGTTCATGGGTTAATAGAATATAGTTAAATGCAATCAGACTTTTACAAATCTGCTGACAAACATAGCCGCCACAATGTCTCCCACAGCATTCAGTACTGTTGCTAAAGGATCTACGAGAGTTCCAATGATCATCACAGCAGGAATGGCTTCCTGAGGCAGCTTATACACAGAAATCATCAGCATTTCCCCGATGTATCCACCATTAGGAATTCCTCCTGCTACAATACTTACAAAAACGGTTATTCCCAAAGCTAAAAGCAGATTGGCAGGGTCAAAGAAATCTCTTCCGATAATCAGGAAAGCCACATAGATCTTAATGATAGAAGACATGGAAGAGCCGTTTTTATGCAGGGTGGTTCCGATGGGAATTACCAGATTGGCAATAGAATTAGGGATCCCTATTTTTGATGCGGCCTGTAAATTGGCAGGCATTGTTGCAAAACTGCTGCAGGTGCTTATTGCTGTTAAAGTTGGGTAGATCGCATTCGTCCAGAAACTTTTCACTCCTTTTTGTCCATTTGCCATAAACGCATAAATAGAAAAGAAAACAAGGAAATAAATTATCCCTGCAATATAATATAGCCCCAAAGGTTTGCCATAAAATCCAAAAAGCTGAGGTCCCAAAGTTGCTACCTGATAGGCAAAGTAAGCTCCTAGTCCAATGGGAGCCAGCTTCATAATCAATAAAAGGAGTTCTTTCATTACTTCATATCCCGATGCAATAAAAACCCTGAACGGTAA
Source organism: Chryseobacterium sp. (assembly GCF_041914225.1). Taxonomy (GTDB): domain Bacteria; phylum Bacteroidota; class Bacteroidia; order Flavobacteriales; family Weeksellaceae; genus Chryseobacterium. The sequence goes on along the minus strand of NZ_JAYSDT010000016.1, from coordinate 47,345 downwards.
CCCGTCTTTTCCTGTCTTTCTTGCTGCAAATCCTGTCAGAAAAGAAAATACCAGAAGGGCCAGCATATTTCTTCTGGAAAAAAGCTCTGTGAATTCCCCTACTGTAAAGAAACTTACAATTCTGTTGCCCCATGTATCTTCATTAGCAGCTTCAGAAATAATCTCAGAACTTCCGGAGACCCCTGAAACCGGGAAAAGATAAACCGCGCAAATTGTGAAAATAGCTGCTGTGAGAATAAAAAATAAGAAAGTAAGCGCCATCACAAGGATGATCTTTCCGAATTTAGACTGCTGTTCCAGAGAAGCAATAGAATTGGATACCGCAAAAAAGACCAAAGGAACTACACTTACAAAAAGAAGATTAAGAAAAATATCCCCTAAAGGTTTTATGTATTCCACAAAGCCGGGAGCAACAATTCCAATGATGCTTCCAACAATGATTCCTAAAAGTAAAAATATGATTCCGGAGTAGTTTTTCAATACATCTTTCATGTAGAGCATTTTATCAAAGATAGGTTTATTTTTAACATTCTGTTATACAATTTTCAAACCTAAATTTCATAAATTTGAGTAAACCTCATTTCTATGGCTTATATAGATTATTATAAAATTTTAGGCGTAGATAAAAACGCAACACAGGATGATATCAAAAAGGCCTACCGGAAACTGGCCAGAAAGCATCATCCTGATTTAAACCCCGGTGACAAAGAAGCAGAAAAGAAATTCAAAGAGCTGAACGAAGCCAATGAAGTCCTCAGTAATCCCGAAAACCGTGCTAAATATGATAAGTACGGAGAACACTGGAAACATGGCGAAGAATACGAAAAAGCCCAGCAGCAACAGCAAAGACAGTATCAGCAGCAAAACTATAACGGAGGGTTCTCCGGTGCGGATTTTGGTGAAGGAGAAGATTTTTCAGATTTCTTCCAGAGTATGTTTGGTGGAGCAGGTGGAGGATTTGGCAGAAGTTCAAGAGGAAGAGCCTCCGGAAAATTTAAAGGACAGGATATACAGGCTGAACTGAATTTAAGCTTAAGAGATGCTGCAACCACCCATCAGCAGACTTTTGATATCAATGGCAAAAAAGTCAGAATCACCATTCCGGCCGGAGTGTATGACGGACAGCAGATCAAACTGAAAGGACATGGGAATCCAGGCGTAAACGGAGGTCCTAACGGAGATCTGTATATCACCTTCAATATCCCAGCAGATCCGGATTTTGAAAGAATCGGAGATGATCTGAAAACAAAAGTTGTGATTGATTTATACACCGCTGTTTTAGGTGGAGATGTAAAAGTGCATACCCTTACAGGAAGTGTAAATCTCAAAGTAAAACCGGAAACCCAAAACGGAATTACCGTAAGATTGAAAGGAAAAGGTTTTCCTATCTATAAAAAAGAAGGCGAACACGGAGATCTTTTTGTCACTTATGAAGTGAAACTGCCAACAAACCTTACTGAAAAGCAGAAAGAACTTTTTGAACAACTAAAAAATTCATAAGCTATGAGTGAAAGAATATCACGGGAAGAACTCGTAAAAATATATAATATAGAAGTCACTTTTTTTGATGAACTTGTAGATTATGGTCTGCTGAACATTCAGATTGAAAATAATATTCATTACCTGATGTATGAAGACCTTCCTGATCTGGAAAAATTTGCCAACTGGCATTATGATCTTGAAATAAATCTTCCGGGTCTTGAAGTGATTCATAATATGCTGAAAAAACTGGATGCTCTGAACCGCAGAAACAGGGAACTGATGAATAAACTTTCTGCAATAAGTGATCAATATGAAGATATTTAGTGTAGTTTTGTAGCTTTTTAAAGCAAATCCTACCATTATGAATGAAAAGGTCATTACCCTAAAACCGGACAGAAAGATTTTTGAAGCTATTTATTTTAACAGTAATCAGGGAAGCTTGCTTTTTTCACCGACAACGAAAGGGAAAACCATTACCACTATTGCAGCAGCTGTGATCGTATTTATTGTATTTCTTTTAAAAGATCATCTGACTAAAGAAAGTGCGGGTATTTTATACTTTTTAAGCTTTATATTATTGCTTTGTGCTGTTTTTCTATCGGTAAGTGTTAATAAAGTTTCAAGGTGGAAGAAACAGGTGAATCACTATTTAAATGGTCTGGAAAAATGCCAGGTGTATGAAATCCGGTTTGATAATAACTTTTTTACAGTAAATATTGATGGAGAAAAAGAAACAAGTGAATGGAAAGATTTTGAGTATTTTGACAGCACTCATGAATTTATTTCCCTTGAAGGAAAATACAGTTATATGTTTCCCAGAAAAGCAATGAGCGAAAGAGAATACAGCCTTCTCAAAAATACATTGAACGAGAAAGTAAATGTGAACCCATAAAATAAAAACGGAGCAAAATTATTTTGCTCCGTTTTTATTTATAAATTAGCTTTTAGCCTTTTAGCAATTTTGCTTATTTATTTTCTTCCAGCCAGCCCATTTCCTTCATCCACTCATCATTGTAGATTTTTCCTACATATCTTGAACCATGGTCATGAAGTAAAACTACAATTACATCATCTTTAGTGAACTGATCTTTCATCTGAACCAGTGAAGCAATAGCACTTCCGGCAGAATATCCACAGAAAATACCTTCTTCTTTAGCAAGTTTTCTTGCATAGATAGCGCCGTCTTTATCCGTTACTTTTTCAAAGTGATCAATCACAGACATATCATAGTTTTCAGGAATGATATCTTCCCCAATTCCTTCTGTAATATAAGTGTAGGCATGATCGTAATGCAGTTCACCCGTTTCATGGAATTCTTTAAGAATAGAACCGTAAGTGTCAACCCCGATTACTTTAATCTCCGGATTCTTTTCTTTGAAGAAAGTTCCGCATCCTGTAATAGTACCTCCTGTTCCGGCTCCTACTACAAAATGAGTCAGCTTTCCTTCAGTCTGTTCCCAGATTTCCGGTGCTGTAGATTCATAATGAGCTGCTCTGTTGGATAAGTTATCATACTGGTTGACATACCATCCGTTTTCCGTTTCTTTAGCCAGTCTTTTTGAAACTGAATAATAGGAACGAGGATCAGTAGGTTTTACATCGGTAGGACAAACGATTACTTCGGCACCTACGGCACGAAGAATATCACATTTTTCTTTTGACTGTTTTGAATTGGTTACAAAAATACATTTGTAGCCTTTGATGATCGCTGCCAGAGCCAGTCCCATTCCTGTATTTCCTGAAGTCCCTTCAATAATGGTTCCTCCAGGTTTTAATCTGCCGTCTTTTTCAGCATCTTCTATCATTTTAAGAGCCATTCTGTCCTTTACGGAGTTTCCGGGATTGAAGGTCTCTACTTTCGCCAATACTAGTGCCGGGAAATCTTCACCTAATACTTTGTTAAGCTTTACCAGCGGCGTATTACCTATCGTTTCAAGGATATTGTTTGCGTATTTCATAATGTTTTATATGCGGCGCAAAGATAAGGCTTTTAAAATTATCTGCGCTGTGGATAACATGTGGATAAGTTGTGGATAATGCTGAAATCACCTGAAAGACAATCAATAACTTTCAATTATCAATTATCAATTATCAATTATCAATTATAATGTTAATTGTACTTAATCGCCTTCACCGGAGAAATCTTACTGATCAGGTAGCTCGGGATAATCAAAGCCAGTCCTGAGATAATAAGAATTCCGACTGAAATAGAAATAATTGCAATTGGATTAAGGTCTACCGGAACGGTGCTTACATAATAATTTTCCGGGTTAAGCTTAATGATTCCAAAGAATTTCTGGATTAAAATCAGTCCCAATCCGATAGCATTTCCATACAAAAGCCCGGGAATCATAATAATCAGGGTATAATTGATGAAAGTTGCTCTTATCTGTGAATTGCTTGCGCCTAATGTTTTCAGAAGACCAATAGAATTTGTTCTTTCGATAATAAGGATCAGAAGAACCATGATGATATTGATAACCACTACAATCAGCATAATGATGATGATTAAAGCAATGTTGGTATCAAAAATACTGATCCAGTCTGTAATCTGCGGGAATTTCTCAGTCGCTTTTTCAGCATAATTTTTGTAACCGATCAGCTTCTCAATGTCAGGAAAATCCTTGTCGATATCATTGACATTCTTCAGGAAGATATCTATACCGCCGATTTCATCAGGTTTCATATCCTGAATTTTTCTTGCGTGATTGATACCGCCAATAACAAATTGTTCGTCAATGAGCTTGATATCAGTTCTGTAAATTCCAATCACTCTTAATTTACGGTAAAGTGGTTTTTGATCGGCTTTTAAAAATACGGTAACAATACTGTCATTTACTTTAAGGTGAAGATCATTGGCTACTTTCTGTGAAATCGCAACATCATTGTTGAACCCTTTCTCTGTCACTTTTGGAGTAGTTCCGGCAATAAGGAATTTTTTAAACCGTAAACTGTCAAAATCTTTTCCGATCCCTTTAAATATGATCCCGGCAAAATTGTGCTCATTACGCATAATTCCGGTTACTGTTACATACTTCTGGATACTTTCTACATCTGGCAGTTCTTTTATTTTTGCAATGTTCAGTCCCTGATTATCGAGAACAGAAGTATTGTAGGAAGAGTTTGACCGGGTAGATCTTACCGTAATATGTCCGCTGAAATCTGCCAGTCTCTCTTTGATAGCTTTTTTGGAACCAAAACCGGTGGCCACGGTAATTAAGGAAACAATGATTCCTAACGCTACGGAAAGCCTGCCAATGAAGATGATAACCCTTGAAAGGTTATTTTTGTTATCTTTGGAAAACGCTATTTCAAAATTAAAAATTTACTTCTTATTTGCCTAATTTTTTTAGGAGTATTCAACCAATATTATTCTCAGTCTCAAGTTCAACCGGATTTTAAAACCGGTGCGGATCAGCCTGAAATTTATTTGCCCCTGCTGAAAAACAAAACAATAGGGATAGTTACCAATCAGACCGGTTTAATGAATGACAGAACTCATCTGGTGGATTTTCTGGTAAAAAAAGGAATTAAAATAAAGTCTATTTTTGCTCCTGAACACGGGTTCAGAGGTGATGCTGATGCCGGGGCAAAAGTGAAAAACGGAGTAGATGTAAAAACAGGAATTCCTATTGTTTCTCTGTATGGCAATAATAAAAAACCAAAACCGGAACAGCTTGCCGGAATTGATATCGTCGTTTTTGATATCCAGGATGTAGGAGTGAGGTTCTATACTTATATTTCCACCTTGTCATACCTGATGGAAGCCGGTGCAGAAAATAATGTTGAGATCATGGTGCTGGATCGTCCTAATCCCCATGACGGATATACTGACGGACCGGTATTAAGAAAAAAATGGTCAAGTTTTGTTGGGCTGCATGAAGTTCCTGTAGTATACGGACTTACCATAGGAGAGTATGGGAAAATGGTCAACGGTGAAAAGTGGCTGAAAAATGGTGTTCAGGCTAAATATACGCTTATCCCGATGAAAAATTATCATAAAAAACAGCGTTATTCAATGCTTGATAAACCTTCACCTAATTTACCCAATGATAAAGCCATCAATTTATATCCAAGCCTTTGTTTTTTTGAAGGAACACAGGTTTCTGTAGGAAGGGGAACAGATCTTCCGTTTCAGATTTATGGTTCTCCATGGACGGAGAATCTTCCTTATCAGTTTACACCCAAACCAAGCTATGGTGCTAAAGATCCATTCCTGAACGGGAAGCTGTGTTATGGTGAAAACCTGTCTAATTATCCTAAAGATTTAAGAGAATTGAATCTTGAATGGGTAATCAAAGCATATAAGAATTACAAAAATCCTCAGCAGGATTTCTTTCTGAAAAACCTATGGTTTGATACCTTATCCGGAACTGATGAATTGAGAAAACAGATTATCGCAGGAAAATCAATTCCGGAAATTAAAGCTTCATGGAAAAAAGATCTGGAAAATTTCGAAAAGATCAGAACCAGATATGTGGTATATGAAGATTAATTAATCAAAATTCTGGGGCGGATTTTTATCATTTCTGCCCTTATTTAATATAAAGAGTCCGATAGTCAAGCCGACAAAACCAGCAAAAGCAGTCATTAATGCCCTTTCTAATTTATCAGGCAGATCATTCCCGATATAATTCATTAAAAAAAGGATCACAAAAGTGATCACTAAGATAATCATATGATTTTTTCCGAATAGCTTCATTGTCTTATTTTAATTTATAAGAGATCATTACCCCTCCTCTGTACGGAATGATTTCACCACTTTTGTTAAATTCTTTTGCCGAATCATAGCGCCTTCCAGTGGTACGGTCATATCCTTTGTAAAACCCCTGTGATGTTCCAACAGTACCATAAACATCAAGATTCCATCGTTCGGATAACTGAAACTGATACCCTGCTGTTACCCCCAGCATGACTGAGAAGCCTTTTTGGTACAGATTAGAATTGATAAGGATTTCTCCATTCCAGTTCTCAAAACTTTTATCATTCCAATAACTCCATTTTTGGAGATTATAAGCTGCGGCACCAATATTTACTCCTAAATACCAGTTTTTAAAAGCCTCTTTAAAATAATATCTTCCTTCCACAGAAAGAGAGTAGATCTGTAATTCATGTCCCGCAAAAGATTTCCATGGTGAAATGAAAACATCTCCCTGCAGGGTATATTTAGGGCTGATCTGCTTTTCCAGTCCAAGGTTTAAAATACCAATCGGAGCAAATAAAGCATTTCCTTTTATGTATAAACTTTTATCCTGTCCTCCTTGTTCCTGTTCCTGGGCACTTAATGTACTTACTGACAGGAAAGCTAAAATGCCTGCTGCTAATAATTTATATTTCATCCGGTATGTAATGTTTATTTTATTTGCTTTAATAATTCGTCTGCCAGCTGAGAATCCTTATTCCCCTGAACGGCCATATTTTTAGACATCTCAGCATAGTTTTTTGCTGTTTCTTTATTTCCGGTAAGGTAATAGAGTTTGGCAAGAATATAAGTGTTTTCGGAAGTTTCTCCCCTCATAACAGATTTTTCTGCCCATTCAGTTGCTTTTTTCAATGAAGATGGTGTTTTAACATGATCTGCAAATATCCAGGCTGCTCTCAGAAGTTCATTCGGGTCAAAAGTATCTGAGTTTTTATAATAATCTAAAGCTGCTTTTTCGTACTCAGGGAAATTGCTGTTTTGCTCATAATAGCTCAGCTTTGTTTGATTAAGCTTCTTAGTGGCAGCTTCTTTTCCAACCAATGGTTCGGCAGCTTTCATGAAATAGTCATCATTGATTTTCTTATTTTTATCATCAATAGACTGCTCTACTATTTTTCCCAATTTTAGCTGGGCATCGAATTCATTGTAAGTTTCTTCCGGAAGGAATTTAATAATCTCGGCTTTCCTGGATGCGAAAACAGGATAATTGGTATCTTCTGATGACTTTACGAAATAAAGAAGAAAACCAATCTCATCCTTTGTGAGTTCTTCTGTTTCCTTTTTATTCTGGAAATATCTTTCCGAAGCTTTTTTAGCGAATTCATAATCCGAGTTGGCATTAAGCTTCATGATATTGATAAGAAATTCAGGGTCTTTTTCACCACCAGCAAAGCGGTCTTTAAGAGATCCTTTTTTATTTCCTGGTGAATTGATATCCTGAGCCATTGCTACAAACAGGCTCTCTTCCATATATCCCGTATTTCTGGAAACAAGTTCACCTTCACCGTTCAGGAACAGATAAGTAGGATAGGACCGTACTCCGAATTTAGAAGCAATATCCCTGCCTTCTCCTTTTTCCATGTCAAATCTTGCATTAATGAAGTTGGTATTGTAATAGTCGCTGACCGTTTTCTGGGTGAAAACATTTTTTTCCATCATCTTGCAGGGTCCGCACCAGGAAGCATAGGCGTCTATAAAAACCAGTTTCTTTTCTTTCTTGGCTTTTGCAATGATATCTTTGAACGGCAGTTCCTGAAACTGGATAGATTCCTGAGCAGAGACAATAATGGCGCAAAAAATAGATATCCCGGAGATGATCTTCTTCATTTTCAAATAAGATTTGTAGGCGAAGATAATTAATTTTCAAGATATAGCGGGCCGAATCTGCGGGTCAAGCCATGATATTAACTAATTTTAAGACTTACAGATACTTCTGGTTCTTCACGCTTTCTGATAAAGTAAAAGAAATATCCTTTAATTTTTTCTTATAATATAACACGTTGTGGAATTATTTTTTCTTTTTAATCTTTTTGTGCTCATTTCCCCATAGTTCCAGCTGATCTAAAACGGGAATTAATTTTTTGCCTATTTCAGTAAGTTCATATTCTACTTTTACAGGCACTTCTGCATATACTTTCTTGATGATGAGCTCTTCCTGCTCCATTTTTTTTAACTGCAGGGTGAGCATTCTTTCCGAGATATTGTGGATCTTATTTTTCAGCTCATAAAATCTTAATTTCCAATGTTTAAGGTGGTAACAGATGGAAAGTATCCAGCGGCCACTGATCAGATTGACGGCATATATTTCAGAACAGCTGTATTCCAGCGTTTTTTTATTTTCGTTATTGGTAGATGACTCTTTGATACTCATACTTACATTTTTGTTTGTTCCGGACAATCATTTGTTCACTTGAAAACAGACTATAGACCAGTTAAATTTACAAATAAAAACAGGAATTGTCCTGTCGGAAAGTGGTTTTATCGCCTTGTGTAGAACAAAATATTTAAATTAATATGAATTTCGATAGAATTAACAGTGATTTAAAATATAGTATTGAAAATGTTCCTTATTCATTAGAAATTGATGAAAATTTGTTTTTGAATAATCCGGAAATCATTCAACAGGAAAGGAAAGAATTTGTGAAAGCCCATCCCTTTAAGAAACCGGATCATATTGTTGTGAAAGATATTTTTATTCCCAGTTCAGAAGATGGCTATGAAATCAGGCTTCATATTTATCAGGCTGAAGATTTCAGCCCGGATAGAGTTCTTCTTTATTTTCACGGAGGAGGATATGTTTTTGGATTGCCTGAGCAGGTGGATGACCAGATGTTTGAAATAACAGATAAACTCAGTGCAACCATTATATCTGTTGATTACAGGCTGGCGCCCCAGTATCGTTTTCCGACTCCTGTTTCAGATGGCTTCGATGCTTTACAATGGATTATAAAACATGGTAAAACACAATTGGGAATCAACCCTGATTATATTACCATATTTGGAGCAAGTGCGGGAGGACATTTGGCAGCGGCCGTAACCCAAATGGCAGCAGACCGCCATATTCAAAATATAAAACATCAGTTCTTGCTATATCCTGTTATTCACAACAGACTGAATACTCCTTCAATGGAAGAGTTTACCGATATTCCTCTGTGGAATAAGAATTATGCGAAGACAGCCTGGCTGCACTTTCTTGGAGAAGAAAATAAAGATAAAAGCATTCAATATTCAGACCTGACCTGTTACAACAATTTTTTCATGTTACCAAAAACCACTATTGTAGCCTGTGAGCTGGATCCTTTGAGAGATGAGGATATAGAATATGCCCGGCTTTTATACAAAGCAGGAGTGAAAACAGAACTATGGGTGATTCCAGGAGCGTTGCATGTATTCGATCTCTTTAATTCTTCCGTAAAAGATGAATACAATAATTTTCTAATGAGCAGACTGTTCAAATAAAATGTATGAAATAAACGTCATCATACTTACAGCAGTTTTCTATTGTATTGATTATTGTAGAGCTAGCGAAAAACAGATGACTAACGGATATTTTAAATCTGTAAATAATTCACTTTACGGTCCTAAAATCTTTGTCATATCTTTGCAAACGGATAATTTATATGTAGAGGAATCCGTAATTTATAGAATTTGATTATTAATTTTAAGCACGCCTTATCCAAAAAATCCATTTATATTACCGCTTTGTCTGCCTGCTTCATTGCAGTGGCAGTATTTGCTGTTCTGAGTCTTTTAATCACAGAAGACAGCCGTAAAAATACTGATGATTTTGCCAAGAAAACATTCTTCAGAAAATACGAATCTATAGAACATGAATTCAGAAATATTGAAGATTATCAGTACCTCCTTCGTGCATTGATCAAAAAAGACGGGTTGAAGAACTATAAAGAGTATTCTTCGGTTTTAAATGACCTGAACAAAAAAAGAAACCTGCTCCCTTACAGCTGGTATTATTATGAAGATGCAGCTTCCGGAAAAACAGAGAGTAATAATCCTTTATCCGGTATTTTCAAGAGTACAAAGGATAAGGAGCAATCTATTGTTCTCAAAAATAATGGTTCAGGGCACTTCAAAGATCTTTTAACTACTCAAAAAGACAGTATGTACTGGGTGAGCTATGATTCTTTGGTGCTGCCCGATAAAAGCAGATTATATTATGGTTCTACCGTAAGTCTTGACGATCTTCATCAATATTTTATCAATGTTGACAAAAGTTCCAATACATATGCCTACGTTTTTACCAAAGAAGGAATCTGTATTACCCATCCGGAGAAGAAATATATCGGGAATAATATTTTTGGCTTTACAGATATCAAGCCTAATGATACATTGGCCAGCAAAACTGAAACAGGGTATACCAAAGGAACAGCTGTTTCAGAATATCTTGGTGTAGAGGTCACAAGATTCATAAAACCATTGAAGACTGATAATTTTGACGGATACACAGTTGTGAATCATGTAAATTTTATTATCGATGAGAACCTCAGTAAGATAAAAGCCTATACCGTTTATATTTTTCTGGCAGCATTATTCCTTATTGTAACTGTTTTTATTTTATTTCAGAGGGCAACCGGTCTGGCTTATCAGGAAAAAGAAAAAATACAGTCGGAGAAAAACTTGCTTCTTATTGAGAACGAAAAGATGCACAAAGCAGAAGTGATCAATCAACTTCAGCAGCTCAAAAATAATATCAATCCACATTTTCTTTTCAATTCACTGAATTCCCTTTATATGCTGATCGGGATCAATAAAGAGAATGCACAGAAATTTACCATGAATCTTTCCAGGATTTACCGGTATCTGATAGTGCCTCCTAAAGAAAATATTGTTCCGGTTTCGCAGGAAATCAAATTTATACAGCAGTATATGGAGCTTCTGAAAAGCAGGTTTGATGAAGAGATGAGGTTTGAACTGATTATTAATGCTCCTGAAAGTATGGAAAAAAGAATTCCGTATTTATCCCTTCAGATCGCCACAGAAAATGCAACCAAACATAATATAGCAACCATAGACCAGCCCTTGGAAATTATCATTATTGTCGATGAAGACGGGATTACGGTAAAGAACACCTGGCAGCCTAAAACAGATCCGGTACAGAGTGAGAAGTTTGGAATTGATTATTTGAATCATATTTACGGGTATTTTAAGAATAATCTTCTTCATATTTCTGTAGATGGTGAATATTTCATATGTTTTTTGCCTTTATTGAAGTGAAAATAAAAATCCATTCACTCCCGAAAAATCACCACTCACTCCCTAATATTATTTATATGATTCATGATACCTATAGCTTTGCGGCTGAAACTAAGATATTTACTATTTGGAATGAATCGGACTATTTTAATGAAGAATTACAGGCTCGCACTGTATCTCGGTCTTGCTATGGCCTCACCAATGGCAGTAGCACAGAAAAAAGATAAGGATACGGTAAAGGTCAACAAAGAAAAAACGGATAAGACAGAGACCTCTTCCTCAAAGAAAACCAAGAAAATTGAAGACCTGATCAAAAAAGGAACCTATAAAAAGGGGCTTTTTAATACCATTCAGGTAAAAACGGATATTTATTTTGAAATTCCGGACAGCTTAATGGGGCGCCAGTTTTTGGTGGTCAACAAACTTTCCCAGGTACCCATGCAGGTGAATGAGGCTGGTTTGAACAAAGGGATGAATTATGAAAATAAGGTCATCTCCTTTCACCGCGATCCTGTAGCTAAAAAAGTATGGGTGAAAACTATTGTGCCTAAAGTGTCATCCCCAAAAAATGATGCGATTACAAAATCTGTGAAAGACAACTTTTCAGAATCTGTTATTGAAGTCTTTGATATTGAAGCACAAAATAATGACTCTACGGCTGTAGTCATTAAAGTGAACAAAGTTTTTGACGGAAATCAGAAGAGCTTCAATGATGTGTTGGCTAATGTAGGGTTGGGAGGATCTGTGAAGTCAAGCCTTTCCTATATAGAAGGAGTGAAGACCTTTCCTAAGAATCTTGTGGTGAAGTCTCAATTGTTAACTTCTGTCAATGAAGGTGGCGTAGATCTTCCGGTAACATTGGGTGTTACAACCAATCTGGTTCTTCTTTCTAAAATACCGATGAAACCAAGAGTAGCGGATTCAAGAGTAGGGTTTTTCTCTGAAAAGCACTGGTCGTTTAATGACAATCAGCAGAAAATGGATGAAAAATTCTTCATTACCAAATGGAATCTTGAACGTAAAGATGAGGATAAAGAAAAATACTTAAGAGGTGAGCTGGTAGAACCTAAGAAACCGATTGTTTATTATATCGACCCGGCAACACCAAAACAATGGCGTGAAAAGATAATCGCCGGAGTACATGACTGGCAGGCTGCGTTTGAGCAGGCAGGATTCAAAAATGCAGTGATTGCGAAAATGCCGGATGAAAAAGATGAAGATTTTGATATTGATGATGTAAGATATTCTGTAATTACTTACGCCGCTTCGCCAAAGTCAAATGCAATGGGACCATCAGTAGTAGACCCGAGAAGTGGGGAAATTATCGAAGCAGATATTATCTGGTGGCACAATGTGATGACTTCCCTTCATGACTGGATGAGAATTCAGACCGGACCTATTGATCCTAAAGCAAGAGGAAATAAATTCAGTGATGAACATATGGGGGAAGCTATCCGTTTTGTTTCATCGCATGAGGTGGGGCACTCTTTCGGATTGAAGCACAATATGGGAGCATCCTTTGCATTCCCTGTAGAGTCGCTTCGTTCCAAAGAGTTTACAGACAAAATGGGTGGTACGGCACCTTCCATTATGGATTATGCCCGTTACAATTATGTGGCACAGCCGGAAGACGGGGTTACAGCCATCACTCCGAAAATTGGCCTTTACGATAAATATGCTATAGAGTGGGGCTACCGTTGGTATCCGGATGAATTCACAGAGAAAAAAGCCCTGAAAAACTTAATTGAAAAACATCAAGATGATCCTATGTATTTCTATGGTGAGCAGCAGAGCTATCTTGAAACTATTGATCCTCGCTCACAATCTGAAGATTTGGGAGATGATGCCATGAAAGCCAGCGAATACGGGATGAAAAACCTGAAAGTGGTTATCAATAATCTTTTACAATGGACCTATGAAGATGGTAAAGATTATACGGATGCGGGAAAACTGTATCTGGGAGTTATCGGGCAGTGGGATCTGTACACAGGTCATGTGATGGCCAATGTAGGGGGGATTTATCTGAACAATACTGTTTTTGGAAACAAAAAGAAAGCTTACGAAGCGGTTCCTGCAGAAATTCAGAGAAGAGCGGTTGATTACCTTGTTAAAAATGCGATCAACCTTCCGGAATGGTTATTCTTTAACCCGATTACAGAAAAAACGTATCCGGTAAAAGATTCACCAATGGGACCATTCGAGCAGACGCCGTATACCCTTGCAAGAGGAATGCAGTATGCGAATATCTATTCTTTATTTATGGATGACCGGTTATTGAGGCTGCTTGAAAATGAGTTGAAACATCAGATGTCCGGCTCAAAAGAAGAGATCTATACGGTTGAGAATTTATTTGATCAGGTAAGAACAGCCATCTTCAGTAAAAAAGGAAGCCTTACGATGCTTGAAAAAATGACGCAGAAAAATTATGTGGATGCTTTGATTGTTTCAGTGAACAAATTATTTGAGAAAACGGCAGTGAAAGGATTGAAAACAGATGATACCCTGAATATCCCGACCATCTGTAATTTTCATGAAGATGATCATGGTTTGAGAAATATCAATTATTCATCCATGAAAAGAGTATCTGAGGTTACTACGTATAAGAGAGCGGAACTTCAGAAGGTTCTGGAGTTATTGAACAGAACAAGGTACAGAGGTGATGATGCTTCGAGAGCACATTACACAGATTTAATCATTCGTATACAAGAGGCTTTAAACAAATAAACGGCAATGAAAAAAACTCTAATACTTTTACCTCTTTTGGCTGCTAATATAGCAATGGCCCAGCAAAAGAAAACCATCACCGGAAAAATAGAAGACGGAAATACTTCCCAGACTATCAGCGGTGCATCTATAAAAATCGAGACACAGTCGGTCTCTACAAAAACAGAACTGGAAGGAATTATCGAAAGTGTATCAGTGGGTACCGTAACTGATAAGGACGGAAAATTCATACTGGAAATCCCTGCCGATACAAAATCCGTACTGGTAAGTTTTCCAGGCTATGAATCCAGAGTCATTCAGCTTAATGAAGGACAGACTAATTATACCATCAGACTGACTTCTGAAGTTTCAGATAAAAATAAAATCCAGGAAGTAATCATCACCGGTTACCAGAAAATTGAAAAGCGTAAGCAGACTTCAGCGGTTTCTACTGTGAAAATGGACAACATCAGCCAGGCTGGTGTTGCCAGTGTAGACCAGATGCTGGCAGGGCAGATTGCTGGTGTGGCAGTAACTCCCGAAACCGGTGCTCCTGGTAGCCCTGCAAAGATCAGAATCAGGGGAACAGCTTCTCTTTCCGGTCCTCAGGATCCGCTATGGGTAATTGACGGTCTTCCGTTGGAAGGAAATGATGTTCCTAACTTTACCGATAAAGATAATATTGACCAGCTTCAGAATTTCTCTATCGCAGGTTTGAACCCTAACGATATTGAAGATATTACTATCCTTAAAGATGCGGCTGCAACGGCAATTTACGGAGCAAGAGCTGCAAATGGGGTAATTTCCATCACAACCAAAAAAGGAAAAAAAGGAAGTTTAAAACTGAATTTCTCTGCAGATACCTTCGTTACAGCACGCCCTGATTTTGATAAACTGAATCTTTTAAATGCCTCTGAAAAAGTAGACCTGGAACTGATGCTTGCCAAACGTGCAGACCTTACTTACCGTGCAGATAAAGGAGAAGTGATGAGAATTCTGACTCAGAACAACCAGCTTGATGTATTCAGGAACGGTGGTTTTGACGCGTTGAATTCATTCACACGCCAGCAGATTAACGGTTTAAGAAACAACAATACAGACTGGGGTAAACTGTTGTACAGAAATGCCATCAACAAACAATACGGATTAAGTGTTTCCGGAGGAAGTGACCGTGCAGATTACTATTTCTCCCTGGGATATTATGATGAAGAAGGAACAACTATCGGTACAGGTTTTAAACGGTATAACCTGACTTTAAAAAACAATTACAAATTAAGCGATAAGTTAAATGCAGGAATCTCTATTTTCGGAACACAAAGTGAACGTACATCTTTTGTAACGGATGCTGATGCTTCAATAAACCCGGTTAACTATTCAAGAAATGCCAATCCTTACATGAAGCCTTTCAATGCAGACGGAAGCTACAATTATGATTAGGATATAGACGGTTTTGAGGACTTGTATGTGCCTTTTAACTTTCTGGAAGAGAGAGAAAATACAAGCTATACGCTTAAAAATAATTCTTTGAAAGCCATTTTAGATTTAGAATATAAAGCTTCAAAAAGTTTAAGATTTACCTCTCAGTTAGGAATCCAGTATGACGCCAACAAAACAGAGAAATTTGCAGCAGAAAATACCTATTCCACAAGGAAAATGAGACAAGGGACCCGTTACTACAAAGATGGTAAGTATAATTATTTTCTACCTGCAGGTGCTGTAAAGCAAAATTGGGATAATGATTTCTTCCAGTACAACTGGAAATTGCAGGCTGCGTACAGCACAAAGATCAGTTCAAAACATGAAATTGACTTGATGGCCGGTACAGAAATCCGTAAAACAGAAGATAATACAACGATCACCAGAGCCTTCGGATATGATCCGAAGACCAGAAGAGGTACACCAATTGTTTTCCCGAATTCAGATTTTGCATCAGATAAAAAATATGAAACTTATCGTGAAAACCCACCAATAGAGAATGCTTATGCTTCAATGTTTGCTACGGCATCCTATACTTATGATCAGAAGTATACATTCTTCGGAAGTGTAAGATATGACGGAACCAATCTTTTTGGTGTGAATAAAAAGTATAAATATCTTCCGATCTGGGCGGTTTCAGGATCATGGCTGGTAACGAAGGAAGATTTCATGAAAAATATCTCTGCCATATCTAACCTTAGGCTGAGAGCATCTTATGGTCTTCAGGGAAATATAGACAGAAACACATCACCGTTTTTTATCGGAGAATATAATGATGCAACAATTCTTCCAGGTGTAAAAGAAGGTATTATTACTGTAATAAGCCCACCGAATGATAAACTGAGATGGGAAAAAACAACCAATACCAACGTTGGTTTTGATTTAGGATTGTTCAATAACCGTATTAGTCTTACTGCCGATGTTTACAGCAGAAAAGGGACAGATATGATCAGCATGAAAGAAACCCCTCTGGAAACAGGGTTCGAATATACCATGATGAACTGGGGAAGCTTGACCAACAAAGGTTTTGAACTGGCATTATCAACCAGAAACATCAACCATGATAACTTCAAATGGACTACTACCATCAACTTTGCTCACAATAAAAGCAGGGTTTTAAGCGAGCAGCCTCGTGACAACGCTTTCCTTCCTTCAAGAGAGGGGCTTCCGGTAAATGCTGTTTTTGCTTTAAAAACCGCAGGAATGGATCAGTACGGAAATCCGCTATTCTGGAAAGGAGACCAAAAGATTTCAGCTGCTGAGTTCTTTAAATTATATGATGTGTATGCAGATTTCCTTCCGGGGCAGCTCGTAGATACGAAACTTTCAAATGCTGAGTTGAGAAGCCTGTTTACCTATGTGGGAGACAGAGATCCGAAATTTACCGGAGGGATTATCAACACCTTTAAAGTAAATAACTTTGATCTTACAATTTCTGCGACATTCAACCTGAAGCAGACCGTAATGAGATCACCTTCTTACAGAGGTATGGATCTGGATAGAGGAAGAAATTATACAAGGGATATTTACGAGGCAGGAGGCGCACTTCCGGGAATTACAAGCCCTGATATGGATGCTAATCCGTACGGATGGATGGCGAATAAATGGTTTGCCGGAAACAGTTCCAATGCATACAGTTTATTGGATGTGTGGGCAAAAGAGATCAGTTATATCAGAATCAGCAGTATCCGTTTAGGATATACACTGCCTAAAGGATTTACAAATCCTATGGGAATTTCCAGCCTGAGACTGAGTGTTGAAGGACGTAACCTGTTTGTATTCAGTAACGGATACAAAGGATATTTTGATCCGGAAACGTACGGTAATATTTATGCACAGCCTATCACCAAGTCGGTAACCGTAGGATTTAATGTTTCTTTTTAAAACTTGAGAAAAATGAGAAAAATTACAGCAATTATAGCTCTTGCAGCAATCAGCTTTATCAATATCGGATGTGACAGGTTTCTGGATATTCAGCCAGAAGGAAAAGTAATTCCTGTTACTGCCGAAGATTATCGACAGGTACTTACATCAGCCTATTCAAAATACCCCGTTCACAAGTCTCTGGTAGCACTTCGTACCGATGAGGTAAATATTGATGACAATGGAGTAGATTTTGTTTCTTATCGTGAAATGGCAATGTGGAAGGATTCGAATAATGATCCTACATCTACGGAATTTCCATGGCTGAGGTTTTATTCTGTAAACTTCTACCTGAACCAGATTATCAATGAAGGAAGCAAAACCATGCAGGATTCTCCGGAGAAGAATCAGATTTTAGCAGAAGCTTATGCCCTTCGTGCTTACCTGTATTTTGATATGGTGAATTTATACGGAAAACCATACAACAGTGCTACAGCTTCTACAGACAGAGGGGTTCCGATCAATCTTGAAATTGATCTTGAGGCGGTATTGAAACCATCGTCAGTACAGGAAGTGTACAATCAGGTTCATGCAGATATGAAAAAAGCAGAAGATCTGATGGTAGAGCAGAAACAGCCGTTAGGAGTCAATTACAGATTCTCAAAAACAGCAATGTTGGCTTTTGAAGCCAGAACAGCTCTTTACGAAGGAGACTGGAACAAAGCATTAAATTACGCCAATCAGGTGCTGGCGGTAAAAGGAGAGTTAGTGAACTTAAATATCGTAAATACTCCACCCAACCATTATGCTTCCCCGGAATCAATTATGGCTTTGGACAATACATGGGACAACTCTATAAAGAATTTATCTTTTGCATCTCCGGGGCTGATTTCTTCATATAATAATGCTGCAGATAAAAGGTTTGGCATATACTTTGAGAAAAATGGTAATAAATACAAGGTAATTAAAGGAGGAAGCCTAGAATTTAAGGTGTCTTTCAGAACAGCAGAGCAGTACTTTATAAAATCTGAAGCATTATTAAAATTGAATAAACTTAATGAGGCAAAAGAAACACTTCTTAAAGTATTAAAAAACAGATATACTCCGGAAGGATTTACTTCAGTACAGAATGCGGTGAACTCAATGGATTCTACAGCATTTATGAACTTTATCCTGGATGAGAGATTCAGAGAATTTGCTCTTGAAGGGCATAGATGGTTTGATTTAAGAAGAGCCAATCAGAAAAAAATAAGCCACATCATCAGTGGCAAAGAGTATATTCTTCAGCAGAATGATCCGCGATATACCATTGAATATCCAATGAGCGCGAAGAAGAATAATCCTAATCTATAGAACTTCATATCAAATTCAATACAGAGGAAACCGCTTGAACTTAATTGTTTCAGCGGTTTTTTTGTACTTTTGCACCGTTATGAAAATTGCCATTATAGAAGATGAACTGCTGGCTGTGAATTATCTGAAAAACCTTTTGGATACACAGAGCATAGTCCCTGTTACAGAGACTGTTATTCTTCGTTCCAAAAAGCAGGCAATTGATTTTTTTGAGAAAGATTCAGCAGATCTTATCTTTATGGACATTCATCTTGGTGACGGAATGAGCCTTGAAATTTTCGAACAGGTGGAACTTTTTACCCCGGTTATTTTCATTACCGCATTTGATGAATATGCCATGAGGGTTTTCAGGCATTTTACGATTGATTACCTTCTCAAGCCTTTTGAAGAAGAAGACCTGCATAAAGCTTACAAAAATTTATCTCTATAAGAAATAATTTTGATCCTGAACCGGTCCTTAAATCTATGTCCTCATTACGCCAGACAGAAGGTGGATTGATGAAACGTTTTATGGTGAGAGAAGGGAACAAGCTTAAGTCAATAGACGAACATAACACAGCTTATTTTTTTTGCCTCCGGGAAATATCTTTTCCTGACTACAAAAGACCATCAGACTTATATTTATGATGATACCATTAAAGATATTATTCAGAAGCTGAATCCGGAAATTTTCTTTAAAATTAACCGGAAATTTATTGTTAATAAAAATGCAGTTACGGAAATTATCAAGCATTCAAGCCAGAAAGTAGAATTGAAACTTTCTCCTGAACCTGAAGTAAGTACAGACGTTTTTATCAGTAAACCCCAGATTGCTGAGTGCCTTGGCTGGCTGAACAGCTGATTGAAGTAATTTAACTTTAAATATTAACTTTTTGGATTAATTATTACTTTTAATCAATATTCAGTTGAAAAGTATATACACAAAAAAAACTCTAAAATAAATTAGAGGTTTTGAAGTGGTTTCTCCAGGAATCGAACCAGGGACACATGGATTTTCAATCCATTGCTCTACCAACTGAGCTAAGAAACCATTTTATATTTTTGTTTATTACTTCGTTGTTTTAAAGTGATGCAAAAGTATAACATTTTATGATACCGCGCAAATATTTTGTTTATTTTTTTGAAGAAATATCCTGATACAGCTTGTTTTTGATTTCAATGTGCTGTTCATCAGTGTTTTGATAGATTCTTATTTTTTTCGTTTTTTCTTATACTTTACTTTTTCAGATGGGAATAATTTCCCGCTGTATTTTAAACAGGGAATAGAATAAGTCGATTTTTAATGAAGAAAATTAGCAAACACCTGATTTATAATATCTAATAAACCTAACAATTGTTAGTCGTACTATTACTACAGTTTTTGAAATTTAATAATAAATATAACTGGCTTTTTGTAAATGCGTCTATATTTGGTGATATATAAAACGAACAATCACAATATATTAACCATTAAAATTTACTATCATGGCAGAAAGAAATTCAAGAGGAATTTTAAAATTCAACAACGGTGAAGGACAAAAGCTGTTAAAACTTAACTATAGCGTATCAAGATCTACAGACCTATCAGGGCGTGTAGCATCAGATCCTTCCAATGCGCTTATCAAAATCACGGTAGAAGCTACTGAAAAATCAGACATCCTGGAAAGCTTACTGAACGGTAAATACAAACCTACCGTAGGAGAAATCACTTTCAACAAATCTCATGAAGAGGGAACTTTAACAACATTAAAGTGGAACAACGGTTATGTTATCCAGCACGAAGTAGACTTTGATGCGGTAGATGACAACAGTATGTATATCAGTTTTGTGGTAAGTGCAGAACAGATAGATCTTGGAAATTCTTCTTATTTCGGAGCGTGGCCTTCTTAAAATATTCAGAATTTAAATATCAGGCAGAATAGTACACCCATTTCAGGGAATGCTGTTCTGCCTTTTTTAACCTTATAGAACTCTTGGTTATTTAAATAAAGTTCTGAAAAAACACCTAATCACTATGAATAAAAATATCTCGAATTCCGATAAGATTTCTGAGAATCATATTCCCGGAATCAACCGTGTGGTGAAGCTGGATATTGTGATTGAAGGGAAAATTATCAAACACTTCAAACATTTCCGTCTGCAGCAAAGTGCAAGGCGGCATCACAATTTTGAACTCATCCTGGCCCACGATTCTCTTGGAGAAGCCCAGAACCATACATTGGAACAGGCACGCCAGTTTCTTGGGAAAAGGATCACCATTGTTTTCAAATACAAAGATTATGAAAGTGAAAGCCCGGAAAGAACTTTTGTAGGAGTTATTACTAAAGCCGCTTTCAGCCAGGAAAAAATGAGTCTGGGAAATATTGTATTGAGAGGTCAAAGCCCAACCATTCTTATGGATGCTGCTCCCCATACTCAGAGTTTTGGAGGACATCAGGCTGTTAATACAGGAATTATTGCCAACAAAATACTTAAAGAAGCACTGGGATCGGAGAAATTTGATTTCAGAGTAGATACACAGAATAAAAGCTATATCAATTACAGCTCACAATATAACGAAACCCATTACAATTATCTTGCAAGAACAGCAGAAGCATACGGAGAACAGTTTTATTACGATGGTGAAGTGCTTCATTTCGGAAAACTTCCACCTTCTGAAAAACCGATCAGGCTTGTATATGGAAGCAATGTAACAGATGTTCAGGTAGAGCTGAATGCTGTACATACCCATCCCGAGTTTTTCGGATATAACAGCAGCAGCCATACAAAAATGATGGGTTCTGAAAACAATATCAGACACTTAGGGGAAATTCCGTCCAAGGCTTATGAACTGAGCAGTACGATCTTTAAAACCCGTTCACTTTCTCCGGCACCTATCAATGCCAATATGTTTGTGGATGTAAGTGATTCTCAGAAAAGTGCTGCAGGAAGTGCTGCCGTAGAAGTATTTACGGTTTCAGGAAATACAACTGTCCCATTTTTGTACCCGGGATGTCTTGCCGATATGGAAATGCGTAAGCCAGACACCAGCCAGACGTCTTACTTTACAAAACTCACTGTTACAGAAGTCTTGCATGAAGTCAATGCAAGAGGGTACTACAGCGGAAGCTTTGAAGCTATTGCTGACGGAACAGGTTTTATGCCCAAACCGGATTTTATACAGCCTAAAGCCGAGCCACAGGTTGCTACCGTTATTTCCAATACTGATCCTCTTAATCAGGGGAGAATACAGGTAAGGTTTGACTGGCAGCAACATCCTGATACCACTCATTTTATCAGAATGATGAGCCCCGATGCAGGAGGGACAGATGTTATTACACAGAACAGAGGTTTTGTAGCGGTACCTGAAGTGGGGGACCAGGTGATGGTTGGGTTTGAATATCATCATCCTGATTTTCCGTTTGCCATGGGAGGGATGTTCCATGGACAGGTGGCATTGGGAGGAAGTATCAACAACCATCTTAAATCTATTCAGACAAGAAGTGGAAATAAGGTGATCTTTAACGATCAGGAAGGAAGTATTTTCATTGAAGATCCTAGTGGAAATACCTATCTAATGGATGGAAAAGGAAATATTGTTGTCAATGCTCCCAAAAATATCACCTTTACTGCCGGAGAAAATGTACAGATCAATGCAGGTAAAAATATCATTGCTTCTGCTCAGAGAAATGTCAATATTATGGCGGGAGAAGATATCACAGAAACAGCTAATGACGATTACAATCTAACGGAAAGCAATATCATCGAAACGGCAGAAGCGGGAAGAAAATCTACAGCCAAAAATATTACGGAAAATATGGAATCCGGCTCTTACATCAGTACAAAAGATGCGATTAATGTAGAGAGTGCCAAAGAAGTGCTTATCAATAGTGGTAAACAGGTAAAAATGCAGTAATATGGCAGGCGAAGGCGGAAATATTGTTAGGAATGTTTTTGGAAAATCCTATAAGGAAGCAGAACATATCATGAAAGAAGCTTCCAAAGGAACTCTGGATTTTAAATCCCCTCAGGAAAATACCTTTTATGGAAAAAAAGGAGGGAAGAAATTTGATGAATACCAGGCGAAAGAACAGACAAAACCACTACAGGTAAAAGCGGTAAAATGCTATGAAGATTTTGCATGCACAAAAGAGATTAAAATTATAGAAAAAGGGAAAAGCTATTTTTTTAAAGCCATTCAATACAACAGAACGCCGACAAAATCAGAATTGAAAAGCCTTAAATGGGCTATACAGTATGATGATACCAATATAGCCAATGCACCACAGGTAACCGGCGAAGAAAAGATTTCTTATGCAGTACCGAAGGATAGGAATATCGCTAAGTTGAGAGTATATGCCTTTTTTAAAGATTCTGAAAAAGTGAATGCAGAAGTATTTTTACAGCATTTAAGATTGATAATTACCGATAAGACCATTGGATATTCAATTCTGCGAATCTTTAATATAGCAAATAAAGGTATAGGCAATATTAATCCGGCATGTATAGTAAATGTCTATAGTGCAGAACTGTTTTTGATGAATGCTAATGAACAAAAAAAATTATTTTCATTTGCTGTGACCAGAGATGGATGGCAAAAAATAGGAGAGATTGATAAGGATACATATTATTTTCTGAATAGAGCATTTGAGCCGAAAGATGCAAATGATAATATATATAATGCAATGGATTATGTTTATCCTAATCAGATAAAAGGCTGGATTCAATTTCCGGCATTTAAGCTTTCAAAAAATAAAACGGTTAGCCTGCCGGCGGAGCCATTGGAAAGGAATACAGAATTAGATGGTAAAACTCCGATTCATGATGATCGCGATGACATTAATTTTGCAAAAGATGTAATGATTCATATAGGAGGGCATTATTTAAGAGGAGGGACAGTATATATGGCTCAACCCGGAGGTGTGAAAGTTGGAATCGATTGGCTGGGAGGATCTTTAGGCTGTTTTGGATTTGTAGAAAGCGTGGATGTTAAATCTACTGTTGCTTTAGCGAAGAAAGCTCATGAAGATGATGATTATGACGATTCTATGTCTGATAAAGAATGGTATCAGACTGTAAATAAAATTAACAGTTATAGAAAAGAGTATAATTCCGAATTATTTATTCAGGTTATTAAAAGACCGAATTTGAAAAAAAGTACAACATTTAAAAAAGACGACATACTTTGGGAGTAAATTTTAAAAATAAACAATTCAGATTATTAATGGTTGAATTTAATGATCAGAAAATAAAACATAAAGCAACGATTCAAATAATAAATATTTGTTCAATCTTGAGTTTGCTTTTTTTGATTTTTGGGGTTGTTGGAGTTTGTTTATCAGCTTTGTTTTTAGGATGTTTTACATCAAGTACAGATAACAATTCAGATTGCTTGAGCAACGGGGAAATTGCTATGCTTTTTGGAAAAATTATTTTGATTTTTTTAATAATTAATTCATTGATAAGTGTTCTCGTTTTCATAATGAGCAGATCAGAAAAGAATAAGAGCGTATTGGATGAATAAAAATATCCTGTCGATAATACCATAAACAAATAGCTGAAAAGAAATAAAGCTTTGGATCAGTAGTAATACAATTAATAAATTTTTATTCCGGAAATATGAAGAAAAGAATAATAACTGCAGGAGGATTTATAGGAATATTATTCTCAACATGGGATTCAGTGATTGATAAAGCAGATTCAGCTTTATTAGAGGATCATTTAACCGGATTTATTTTTCACTCGGTTTTTAGTATGAAAACATTGGTATATCTGCTGATTGGCGGGGTCTCAGGATGGATAATAAGTCTAATGATTCATAAAATAAATGAGCTGTATCGTGAATGGAATGACTTTTAAATAGCGGGTAAAAGTATGGTAGAAACGAGAGTAAAACCTTTTCAGAAATATATATCAGGTATTCATAATTACCAGGTAGAGAATGCCCTTGAAATACATTTTGGAGAAGCAAAAGGTTTTTATTCATCCTGTAAAATCATGCTGGAGGAAAAAATAAATGAAGACCATACAAAAAACTGGCTGATACAAAAGGTTGATGATTCTTCTTTTCCCTCTGAAAATAAATTCATGGAAATTTTGCATATTCTGGAACAAAGCTCTTATCCTTTAGAAATAAAAGTAGATGAAAGAGGAGATTTTCTTGGGGCTGCAGATCATCAGAAAAATATAGAGAACTGGAAATTGAAAACAGCTGGTCTTCAGGAAAAATATCAGAATGCTGATGTTTTCAGAAATCAGTATCTGGCTGCGTTTGAAGATGAAGCTGCCTTTTATAAAAACAAGTTGAAAGAACCTTTCTGGAATCTGCTGTTATTTGCACCCTACTATGTAGATAACGGAGGGAAAAATAATGAATCCATCATATGGAATATTAAAGGAATCGGTGATGTAGAATGTGCAGGAATTATTCATGCAGAACAGAGAGAATATGGCTTTGATGCTTTTTTTACTTCTGAGGCTAATGTTCAGGATCATATAAAAGAAGAATTAGCTAAGAAATACCCTTATCTGACAGGACAATATCAGGTGAAATTATATATAGAAATGGAATACAACTCCAGCAAGAAACAGTATTCCAAAAAGAAAGCTGACTTTATATTGTCAGATGGAGAAAAAACAGTATACCGGGAAACGATCACAATGACTTAAACTTTATGAACAAATGACATGGCGGATAAAGGATACATCATTATAGAAGGAGCCACTGCAT
This sequence comes from Chryseobacterium sp., assembly GCF_041914225.1. GTDB lineage: Bacteria > Bacteroidota > Bacteroidia > Flavobacteriales > Weeksellaceae > Chryseobacterium. Next base: position 21,867 of record NZ_JAYSDT010000016.1, on the reverse strand, counting down.
ACTGCAGCAGTTCTGTAACCAATAACTCCAGTGGGACAGCCGTTCCGATGGAAGTGAAAAGCCAGAAAAAGAAGCTGGGCAAAAACAAATATTTTGCGCAAAACAAGCCTGTAGCCACTTACCTTGATGATAAAGCCGACAGCTTCGGAGGGGGAAACGGATTTGGAAACTGTAAAGGCTCAGATGGGAAAACTTACCCATGTAAAGGCAAATGCAATATCAAGTATAAAGACTATTACGAAAATGTAGAATTCAACAAGAGTATGAAAATACTGTTGGATGCCTCTACAGGAAATTGTCCTGGGTATGGTGTTCCGGGAACTATTGCCTTTGCAACCACCGGACAGGCCAATAATGTTTCACAAATTGAAGTAAAAGAAGCTGACGAATTTTCTGTAGCTAATGCTACGCCGCAATGGCCAACATCTTCCGCTGCGGAGACAAGTATTGCTGTATCTTCCATTTCGATGGTAAAACCTGTACCGGCAGACAAACCTACCGGAAATTATTACTATATCAAAGGAATGAATGGTCCTTTGTTTCCTATTACAAACCCTTTTGATCATAATGATAACCTGGAATTGAAAGCTCAGTTTAAAGGAGATGAAAAGAAGATTATCTGGGCACTGTTCAAAGGAGAAGGAACAAAAGATAAAATAAAAACATTTATCGGGCTGGGCAGCAATTTCAACCAATCTATGAGTAAAATATTTGATGGTCTCACAGAAGGGAAGTACAGACTGGAAGCTTATGGTAAGAAGGCTGGTGACGCCAAATGCTCAATCAATATAGAAATCATACAGGATTTCGTTAAAAAAATTGTTAGTCCGGGAGCTTCAACATTGATTAATATTCCTCTACCACTATCAATTGAACGAAAACTCAACATTACAACAGATCAGACAAAAATACTGAACAAAGGATTCTTTATGCCTGTAAATACTGTTCAATGGACGGTAAAACAAGGAACCGCAGTCTTGTATAACAGTTCTTCCGGAGCATCTTCTTCGCATCTTGTTTCTGTGACAGGTGTTGGAGACCGTGTTATTCTTACTTTTAAAAATGCAGGTAAATATACTGTAGAAGCATTTACAGATCCTACAGATCCCAAACCGGAGTCTGTAGAAGTTAAAATTGAAAACAGTCTTGGCGTAATGGGAGTAAAAGGAGAGCCCGGACTGGTAAGATTCAATGATACAATCAAAGTGCAGGCTTCGAAGTTTAATGTTGCTTATATGCCTTCGGGAACTTCAGTATATTGGTATCTTAAAAAAGAGGGTATTGGGAGAGTGGCATTATTTGAAGGTTCACTCTCCTTCAACACTGGCATAATCAATAAAAAAGTCGCTGAACTTTTATATAATGATGCAAAACTGGCCAGTGATCAGTATTTTGGAAAATATGTACTGGAGGCTTATGCCAATCCGGTTGGTGCTGGAAAACAGCCCGGGTTTTCCGGATCAGACTGTTTCAATTTTGAAGTGATTCAAAATGTCATTGATAAATTCACCCTTCCGGCTGCCAATATTCCGAAAGGAACAAAAATAAAATATACCGCAACGGCAAGAATTGCTACGCTTGTAGGTAATGAGGCTATAAAAATAGAAGTTCCCGATAAAGTTATCAATAACGGAGACGGAACCATAACATTTAACGACCTTGGAGAATATACTATTTCAGCATATTTAACCGGAGATTATACAGACAGTAAAAAAATTGAAGCCAAAGTAAAAGTTTCAGAACCGACTGTCAAAAGAGCGCTTTGGGCTTATGGAACCGGTGTGAAACGTACCGAAACCGGCTTTGGTGAAGAGACTTATGGATTCCTTGAAATTGACGGACTTCAGAATCAGGCTTTAAAGGTTAAAATCTGGGTTAAAGGAGAAGGTGATGATTTCTATAAAGAGAAAGATAAATACATGCTGGAGGAAAAAACCGTCACGCTTAACAGTGAGGGTAAAGCATCTTTCCTTATTACGACTAATGAGGATTACAAGAAAAAAATGGTGGCTGCCATTCCTAAAACAACTGAAAATCCCAATCCGTCTTACCGTCTGGTATTTACAGTAGAGCTTCAGACAAGTTCATCTGCGGATATTGTCCTTCCGGGAAATATTACCATTCAGGGAACTAAACCTGTGGTGGTAGACAACACTACTACTTATCTGGAAGTTTTAGATTCCAATGAAGAGCTGGTGCTCACTTCCGAACAGAAAATTGTCTCCATTATGTTTTCTACGGAAGATGGAAAAGATATTCAGCGGATGCAGACTTTCTATGGTAAAACCCATAAACTTTGGGTACATACCGTCAATATGACCGAAGAAGTCCTGAAAATTGATGTTCTGAAAGAAATTTCCAAAGAAGGACTAAATGAGAAAGACCATATTACTTATACCCATGAAAGCAAACAAAGTTATAACGAAGAAAAAACAGGAAAAGATGGTTTGCTGGAAGTTTCCTTCACTGTAAAAGAAGAATGGAAAAATCCGCCCAAAAACTTTGACTACTACATAGCACAGGTCTCACGCCAGGTTCAGGATCCTGCTGATCCCAAAAAGAAAGTCTGGAAAATAGAAAAAAGCCAGTTTACGATCAACAGTACACTTCCTGCAGATCTTGTCCGGACAGAGGATATGGAAAAACTAGGAATCAAGGCTTATAAAAAAGATGGAACTCCTTTTACAAAAGAAGAGATGCTGGAGTTGAGGAAGCAGTATATTTTTTACGAAAGTGGCTGCCTTAAAGTGTCTCAGAAAGAAACTCCTGAAGCTATTGATAATGATGTAATGCCGGTAGTTGTGGAAATGGCGGAGGTGAAAAGAGAGGGAGAAAATGGTTGTCCACGATGTAAAGCTGAAATTACAGTTGATATTCTGAAAAAAGTTTATAAAAATGCTAAAAATGAAGATCTACAGGAATTAGCTTTAACTTTAAATAAGTACAGAAATATTTTTAAGCTGGATACTTGTGCAAGAAAAGCACATTTTTTTGCACAATCATTACAGGAGGCCGGTACAAATTTAAAAGGAGGTCTTCATGGAGAGAGCTTGGATTATGCAGCTGAAGATTTACCAAAACATTTTAAAAACTTCAGAGCAAATCCTGAATTAGGCAAGCAAAGCCCACCAAATGATGCAGCTTATGAGTATGGTAGAAGCTCAAAAAATGGATATCAATCTAATGAAAAGAAAATTGCTGAAATAGCATACGAGGGACGTCTCGGTAATGAGTCTGTTGATGATACATGGAACTTCAGAGGTAGAGGATTATTACAGATAACAGGAAAAGGTAATTATAAAGCAATTCAGAAGAAAATAGATGAGAAAGCCAGTGATTCTGGTGTTACAATAGTTGACGGAGTAGATAGGGATTATACACCTAAGGAAGCTGCAATAACCGGAATGGCAGATTGGTATAAAGATTCAATGTATTTGAAAGCTGATGATACAGGCAAATCAGCAGATGATGTAGTTGTAGATGCTATTGTTGATATACTAAATAAACTTACACCTTCAAGAATGCAGCGTAAAATTTGGTATCGTGGAGGTAAATTGGATAACTGGGAAGTAAAAGCAGGTGATTCGATGAAAGCTGTATTTAGAGTGGGAGAATGCGGTAAAGATACAGGTTTAAATTTGACAGGAAATGCTCCATGGTTTCAGGCTGCCTGGAAAGAATATGAAAAATATAAAGGATTAAGGGAAATGGATAGTCCTTTAAAAGAAAAAATTACAGAATACTTTGACGTTTCTTCAGCCGCTGGGTTAGGGTATGATTATACAAATCCCTGGTGTGGTGCATTTTTAGCCTGGTGTTTTGATCAAACTCAGGATTATAAAAGAATTAATACACCCAAAAGTGCAGCTGCCTTTGGCTGGAAGGGAAGTACGTGGGAAAATGGAGAAGATTGTGAGGCTTTTGTTGGAGCTTTAATAGTTTTTGATTTTTCACATGTAGCATTAATTGCCGGTGAAAATTTAGATGGAACAAGATATGTATATTTGGGAGGGAATCAAGGCAATGGTGAAAAGACAGCGGGATATCAGAAAATAATACTAGGTTCTGTTGATAAAAAAAGTAAATCTATTATTGCTATTACCAAACCTAAAAAATATACAATATCTGAAAAAGATAAAGAACTTCCAAAGTATGATGTAAATGCCGAAAACTCTAAAGAAAGTTCCAGATAATAAAATATAATTTCTATGATTATAAAAAGTAAAATTAGACTAGCAATATATTCCTTATTAATAATGAGCAGCTTAAGCTGCCAGGAAAAGAAACAAAGTTCAGAAAATAGTCAAAAAACAATAAGTATGAATGATGATACTGTAATACAAAAAGTTCTAAAGAAACAGTTGCAAGAAGGTTCAAGTAAATCAATTGATGAAGCAGGAGCTGAGTTAGCTAAAATACCGTTTGATATGGAAGAGCTTGAAGCATCAGCAGAAACTGCAAAAAAAATACTTTTGTCTAATGGCTTTAGGGAATTATCTGACAACGAATTTAGTGACAAAATTAAAACCATTTTTGGAAGAATAATAGATCTCAATTCAGGTAATCCATTTTTATATGTAAACTATTTTGATAAATGTGACAGAAGCTTTGTTACTTACAGCAATAATAGTGTTGATTATGAAGGAGGGTATATTGACAAGCAAAGAAAGCTTTTTACTGACTTTTATTATCTGCCTGAAATCCTTGATTATCAAAAAGAATATCCCACATTGAATAATGTTGAGTCTGGCAAAATTAGTAGAAAATCAAGCTCACAGACAGATGTTGAAATTCCACATTGGAAAGATGTTGCAAATCTAAAAGAACAAAGAAAATTAAATGTTCAAAGAATCATTGCCAGAAATATGTATTTGTTCAATAATAATAAAACATATATCATTTGGCTGGTTACCCATGATAAAAACTTTATAAAATTATTGGTTAAAAATTTTGGCTATGATAAAGAGGCTAAATTTAATGAAATGCTCATCAATGAATATATTCAATCTAAGGATATGTACAAAATAGGAGAGCTTGTCTTTGCTAAAGATTGTAATAAAGAATTAGAGGTACGGGAGGGGATATTGCAAAGTCTGACTGCTGTTTATCAAAAAAGTTCAAACCCTCACGATCTTTTTGGTTTAATGGAGTTCTCTTCAAAATTATTAGAAACCGATGAATTCAATAATTATTCAGAAAAAGAAAAAATTAAAATGATAGCTTATCTGGCTAATACCTATGATTTCTTGTTTAAAAAAAATCATAGGCATCAGGACGGCTGGGATCCTAGATGGAATATTTTAGGAACATATTTTGAAGATGATTCAAGAAGTAAGGTTAAATGGCCTAAGTTGAAAGAAGAAATGCAGAAAAACAATTACTATAATCTGCCAAATTTAAAAGAAATCATAAATTATGCTGAAGGGTTTGATAGTGTAGGAGCACCAGATTAAAATTAATATCCGATAAAATAATACCTTAATAATATACAAGCGCAGTCAGAAATGGCTGTGCTTTTTCAATAGAACATTTCAATCTATTAAAAACAAAAAAACCTCTGACTAATCAGAGGTTTTAAAGTGGTTTCTCCAGAAACAACCTCCGTGTATTTGTGTAGAACTACATGGAGTTGTGTGTAGTATGTATCAATGATTTACAAAATTTTTGTAATTGTATGGAGTAGTACAGATGTAGATGGGATTTAGCATCATTTGAATAAAGTTGATTTTTATTCAAACTTTTTAATTAGGAAACATCTCAAAAACTATTTTTTCTTTTAAGCCCATCAAAAGCTTTTGCATCATTGGTTCTTAAATACTCTTTTATTCTATTAATATGAGGTTCAGTTGCTAAATTAAACTTCCGCTGTAGCATCGGTCCATAATGCATCTTTAATTGAACATACTCTCTTATTTCTTCTTTCATTTCAGATTTTGTACGTTTTGGTTTTGTTTTGGAGCTATTCAATTTAGAGTTAGGATTGTAATATATAGGATTTTGATTCAGCTTTTCTAAAATCAATTCTTGATTCTCTAGCACCTTATCAATTTTTTCAGACAGTTGATTAAGATTATTACTCATAATATATCAGATTATAATTTATTAAATAATTGATCTTGTTTTATCCAATTATTTGTACCACTCTTCCTTTATTTTGTCAATATCTATATCCTTCCATTTTTCTTTCCATAATTCCCAATAAGGTATATCATTAGAAGATGGCTCATTCATACATCTATCAATTTGTACTATCGAAGGTAAAATAACAGATTCCCCAATTAACAATGCTTCTCCCTGTTTTAAGGATGGCATTTTCTCTATTAACGTTCCTAAGGTATCAGGTAATAATTTCTTAACATATCCTTGATCTACAGGATTTGTTAAGCGCATAGCAATGAAATTATTACATTGTGAAAATATAGTTTCCGATATTTCGGACGGTCTTTGACTTGCTAAAAGTAAAGTTACCCCATATTTCCTTCCTTCTTTTGCAATACGTTCAATAGATTTCTTCGAAGATCTATATTTCACTAAATCGCTATTAGGAACATATTTGTGAGCTTCCTCATAAACTAATAAAATGGGAGTGTCATTATTTATCTTTTCATTTGGATCTTCAATATTTCTCAATCGCTTATATATATAACCGTATTCAAAAATAATTCTTGATATTAAAGATACTGTTATGCTTAAAACTTCAAATGGAACGCCACTTAAATCAATCACTGTTACATTCGAATTGTTTTTATCACTATAGCCCAATAAATTTTTTATTGTATCTTCAAAGGAAATATTCTTTGAATTTTCACCGAATAGAAACGATAATCTATCCTGATTAATCTTTTCCTGAAACCTTACAAAAAACTTATCCAATGTTCCTTCTGCATAATCTCCTTTTGTAATATTTTGATTTTTAGTCGGATGAAATTGATATTCTTCCTCAAAGTATTTATTGATACGTTCTTCTTCATTTAATAAAATTCCTGTATCCGCTGTTGTGCTACTGTCAGTACATGTATATGACCCATCAATAATCATATATCGATTAGAGTTTTTGGAATTTTTAGTTTCACTTTTTAAGTTACATAGCCCATTTTTAATTTCGGTTATATCAAAAAATAAAGGCGAGTCATAAAAAATTTTTGATTTTGAAGGATTGTGTTTTATTTTATTTTGAGTAACTAATTTTCTAAATATAGCAGACTGATTATAATTATCACGTTCTCCTGTGTCTAATAAAATTTCTTCAAGTTCTTCGCTATTTAATAACCAATATGGTAATAGCAAATTAGAAATATCAATGAAATTAGCACTAGGAAATGCAGATTTATATTCGGAATGAATGTCAAAAACTATAATATGAGAGTTATTTAGATTAAATGATTCATCTTTTGTATTTATAGCTGTTTGGATAATGGTCGACAGTGTATGGGATTTTCCCGAACCTGTTGAACCAATAATAGCAATATGTTTATTGAAAAACTTATTTCCATTTACTGGAATCCGAACTGTTGGATTAGATGATAAAGAGCAAAATGTAAATTGTTCTCTTTCTTCAACTGATTCAATGTAGATCTTTTTTATTTCCTCCTCTGTAGCAGGTTTTACTTCTTTTGGAGGTATTGTTAAATCATCTCCTCCTCTTGTAAATTTCTCATTTTTAATAATTCCTAATGGACTTGCTTCTATTATATGAGTTCTTTCTGCTTCTCCGTTTTTGTCAGAAACATCTATTGAGAAGTTTTCGATGATTGCCATTAAAATAGCATTGTCATTCCCATAAATTTTAAGGTATGATCCAACCTTTAAAGATTCATCAGCAATCTTAAAATCTTCAAGTTTATCAACTTTTATTTTGACTTTATTAGGAAATACTGCAATGACTTCTGCATTAATTTTATCTGACATTATATTATATTTTTTAAATCGTTAATTGCTTCTACCTGTATTTTTATATGTTTTACTGAATCATTATCATAATCAAAGTAGGGCTTACTTAGATAAAATTGATAAATTTCTTTAGTTTTATTAGTTAATTCATTAATAATTAGATCAATATAACCAATTTTGTTTATGATTTTTAATTTAATTTGATTATGATATGTGGCTTTTTCAATGATACTTTTTTGATTAAAGGAAGAACCCGCAAAATTAAACCCATCAATAGATTTCAAATTCTCATTATATAACTCATTTTTAATACATAATAACTCTTCTTCTAAAATACCATTAATATACAAATATGGGCTAAAAGTATTGGGATCCTTTTTTGACCTCACATTACCCCATTTTTTTGAAATTAAAAAGATAATATCTTTAAGCTCACTTCTATTATAACTATTTGGATCAACTTCTAATAAAAAAAATCTTTCAAAAGGAGATGGATTATACTGTACAAAATATTTATTTTTTAATTCTGAAAGAAACTGTTTTTTCCCTCTGATTTGAATAAACCATTTATGGAAAAATATCTCCTTAGAATTTATTTTTGAAATAAATTCCTTTTTTGAAATCTTTCGTTTTAAAACATTATCCTCCTTTGCTAATGTGCTAACTACTTTTAAAGCATTGTTATAATAGAAATGCTCAGCTTCAAAATCATCACATTGAATTTGACTTTTCAATATTTTATAAATCTCATTTAACTGTTGTTCATGAGATTTAGCATTAATATTAATTTCAAGCAAACTTAAAAAGTCTTGTAAATGGACATCATTTAATTGTAAGTCTTCATAATGTTTATACTCAATGTTTTCCTTTTTATATGTGAGCAAATTCGATTTCAAAAAGTCTAAAGTAATTGGCTGAATAAGTTTTTCGTGCCCTTGCTGAAAATGACCAAAATACAAATATTTTATTCGATTTTGTGTGCCATTTAAAACACCTTTAAAATGAGTTAACATCAACCGTATAGGCTTTGCTATTACTGAATGATTATACTCTGTTTTTGAGTGGTATTTACATTGTATTGCAATTTCTTCATTTGCATCTGTAATATCAATATCCTCGATACCCTCAATCGTTATGACACTATTATCGTTGCTCAATTGTAAGAGTTCTAATATTGTTAAATCAAATTGATACAGGTAACCTCTTATTGTATCTATTGCAGTTCTATTCGCCATTTTTTAAGATCTAATGAAAATTAATGTATTGTTTTCGGTTTAGTCTGTATCTAAAAATCTTATCAATAGAGCATAACTTTCTGGAAGTAATATTTTAATCGACAGACTAAATTTTTCTTCTTAGTTTGGAGATTTTCTTTAATTTCTGAAAATAATCATTCCACATTTTTTCTTCTTCATTTTTTTGAATCATATCCACTCGAAGGGTTTGTACCATCATTATATAGGAAGACTTTCTCAATTTTCCCATTAGAATCTCTCCTAACTCCTACCTCTCCATTAAAAGATAGCTCCAATAGTAATTTCTCAGTAAGTCCAACATACTGTGTATAAATAGGTTTATCATGGTAACTTTTCCCAACATGTTCTTTAAGACTTACATCATTGAAGCCGAGGGGCATATACTCTCTATTGAAAGCCATCCACTCATCATTGTCGTTTTTTGCGATTCCATAAAGGTAAGTTTATTCTAAAAAAATTAGTCAACATAATAATATTTTTAATCTAATAATTGTTATTTCTGCAATCTCGTATCCTCATATTTTGACCGTTCTGTTTTCAGAGATAATAACCAATCCAAATACATTTCCTCGGGCATACTGCGGTAACCTATTTTATGAATATGAGTGTATTCTTTATTCATCAAATCAAATAATTCTTTAGCTTTTGGATTACTTAATGTAGCCTGAATATCTTTTGTGTTTTGCTCTTTCATCATTTTTTGAAACTGCTTTGTATGGGTTTCAGCCTGTAATAGCAAAGCGTTAGGTAAATAAGGATATATTTGGATTGCTCTTTCTGCACATTTCAAAGCAAAACTTCCGTCATTATCGGGAAAACTCCTGTTGTAGGCATTAGCTAAATCCACTAATAATAATGCAAACCATCGTATGCTGATTTGTTTGATGGTCCTGGTACAGTTCCTACAGGTCCTGGACCAGCAGTCGATGGAGGACACTCTGAACAGTATTTCTCCGCACCAGTTCCTGAAATAGCTTGAGCGACCTTATTTGTAACACTTCCTACTGTAGTAGGTTCTTTTTCAGGTGCTTTGAAATCCTGTTGAGCAAATTCTTTAGCATTAAAAGAAAATTGCTCCATCTCAGGATAATTATATTGATTATAATTATTTTGAGAAGTTTTATCTACACCATATATTTTAGCTCCATCAGCTAATTTTACATCTACAACAAGTCCAAATCCAGATTCCTTCCCAATTGTTTCATAACTTACATTTCCTCCTTCAGCCCATTCTCCGCTAACTGTAACATTGCCACCTGCTTCTAAATGAATTTCACCGACAGAAGATTTTGTTTCGGAATTCATTATAGTAATATTAGCTGATGCACCTACATATTGTTCTCCTTCTTGAAGTCTTAAGTTAGCATTTGTCGATGTTAAGCTTGCATCATAAACCTAATTTCCTTGTTTATCCCTATACCAATCAGTTGCTTGCCTTCCATCAGGATCAATAAATCTCATTGGATTATCAAATGCATAATTATAAGGACTATATCTTGTCATCTTTTCCGCCAGTGGATCTATAACTCCCCATCTTCCAAGGTCACTCATATACATTCTTGCTCCAAAATCACTCCATCCAGTTTCCTGTAACTCCTTGCCATTATACTTATAGTTTTGGTATTTTCCAGCTCCAAAATAAGCATTACCAGTTTTCAGGTGATTTATACCAAATGGGTAATAGTCATTGGCATCTGTAATTTCAAGAGCTCCTGTGCTGTTTCTTCCAAAACTGATAAAAAACAGAGCGATCAAAAGATCAGATTGCTCTGTTTTTATAAAGTTATTGTTTACTATTCTTATAGATAATAATGAATAAAGAAAACCAACATATTTTAGACTCTACAAGTCATTAAACACCTATACTCGTAATGGTTGTCCTCACTAATGTTGTTACTGACTTTCGTTATTGATCTCATATGCATCTAGTGTAAACGAACTATTAGAATTTAAATGAAAGCACTCAATCGTTCCTTTATTAATTACTTATTCAAATAAGTAATTTTACCAATGTCTAATCTTCTCAGAAAGTAAAAAAACAAAATAAGGCTACAAAATATAATAACCCAATATTCATAACTAAAATTCAACCAATTTAAAATCTTAAAATAGATTAAATTATTGTTGTTCAACACTAGCCATAAAAGATTATAAAGCGAATGAAAGACAATGCTATAAAACAACCCTAACTTTGTATAGATTAATGACAATAAAAATCCTAACAAAAGTGAGATAAGGGGTTTTACAGAATAGATATTACTTATATTGAAATGATATGTAGCGAATAAAATGCTTGAAAAGATGCAACCATATAAAATATTTTTCTTGTCAAAAAAGGAAATAATAACTTTTCTAAAAATAAGTTCTTCAACTAATGAGGTTAACAATACAACATTAATAAAAGAAAGTACAAAATAAAGAGCTCCATACTTTTGACTATTGCCTGCTGTTAATAAGCTATTCTCATTTTCTAAAATAAACTTAATATTCGTAATGGGATTTTCTATTATTTTAAATAAAACAACCAGTAAAAGTATGTTTATAAAGCGTTTATAGTTTATTTCTCTTTTATTAATCGGTTGGTTTTTGTAAAAAAAAATAAAAAATATTAATATAGGTATATAGAAAATGGTATCTGCCAAATTAAAATACTCATTACTCAAATTATTAAATGTACCATTATTAATAAAATGTAGTAGTATTTTTTCATAGCAAAACGAGTATATAAGCAACAAAATGAAAATAATTAAAGATTTTAAATATGCCATTTTAAATAATTTTACTTTTTGATATTGGTTGGGGTATACATAATTGGTTTACCATGTATTATTTCACTGTTGATAATACTATCATTATAGCCTGCGCTCTTCTTTTTTTGCAAATCATTCAAATAAGGCTCTATTTTACTTACCTCATAGTTTCTGACACCAGAATTTATAATACTACCCCAAGACCGCCCTTGTATTGGATCTCCATAACTTCCATCGTCCTGTGATTGCTCAAACCGTGCTTTTGTTGTATCCAGATTTTCAATTTTTTTATTCAGAAACTGCATTATCGTTTTAGGGCTTGCTTCAGCAGCGAGTCTAGCATTAAATTCAAAACTTTTCGAGCCATTTAAATTGGTTGCACCATTCTTATAACTAGAAGTATCTGCTCCGTATACTTTTCCCCCTCCAGCTAGTCCAATATCATATACGCTAACGTTTCCTATTGAAGTACCTAATGATACAGATTTGAGTATTCCAGAATCAAACCAGTTTCCAGAAAAAGTAACTCCTCCATCACTTCCTAAAGTCATATTTCCAACAGAAGAACCATTATTCATTAAAGTAACATCAACAGATTTACCTAAGTATTCTTGTTTTGAATTAAGCTTGGAGGAAGCATTACTTTCATTGAGTTCTGCATCATAGACATAGCTGCCATCTTCATCTTTGTACCAATCTTCTAACATTCCTGTAGGATCTGTGAAGGAAATAGGATTATTATATCCATACCTAAAAGGAGACCAATCATATGCTTTCTCTGCTAATGGATCTATTACTCCCCATCTTCCAAGGTCACTCATATACATTCTTGCTCCAAAATCACTCCATCCAGTTTCCTGAAGCTCTTTCCCTCCAAATTTATAGTTGTAATACCCTCCAAAGTTTGAACTAGAAGACCCTCCTATATGGTTTAATCCAAATGGATAATAATTATTGGTATCTATAGATTCCAGCACTCCAGCATTACTTTTAGCAAAGGTGATCCTTGTATTTCCTAAATGATCCTTATAGTTGTAAATATAGCGGTTTTCTGCGAAACTGTAAAATCCTTCTGCTGTAGGTACAAATTCTAATTTCCACTCAGGTGCAGGAGGAAACAGTGGTGGCTTTTTGGAATAAGCCTGTACTTCAAATGCCGTCTCTGTTTTACAGGTCAGGCATGTACCTCCGTTGTCATCATATGAATATTGAAAGCCATCCAGATAATCTGTCATACGGCTGGTAGGAAGTCCCATATAAAACTGCTGTGAAACTGTTTTACGAAGCTTTACCCCATCAGCTCGGTACAGGTGTGATATTCCTGTATTGATAGGTCTGTCCATATAATCAAAACTCTGGATCGAAATAGCATTAGGCAGACTAAGGTGATTGTAAGCAATGGACTGAATCCCTTTATCTTTCATATCAGTCATATTGCCATTAAGATCATAAGCAATAATGTTGTTTCCTCCTTCATATCCTGAACTGTTAGTAGAATGTTCTATTACCTGATTCAGACGGTTTCCTGTGTACTTGTATTCAAGATCATCTACCTGGGTGGCTGTAGTTCCCGATACAGGATAAGCATTTCTTTTCAGGGTCATGATATTTCCATTCAGATCATAAGTCAGGTGCTCATTGAAGTTGTTATTATACGGATTGGTAGCACCAGGTTCTGTATAGATCGCATCTTTGAGCCTGTTAAGAGGATCATAAGTATAAGAATATCTTTTCAAAGCACCTTCTGAAGCGTTTTTCCAGTCTATCTCTGCAATATTTCCATTATACCTTCCTGAAGCTAAATTGGTGTATTGAGGGTTAGTATACCTGATTTCATATCCAAAGAGTTTTCCGTTCAGATCAGAAGGATCATTGATTTTGGTAAGCCATCCACGAATATTGTACTTGTAATCTATGGATTGCAGTGGACTAGCAATATCTGTTCCTCCCACTTTTTTATTGATAACCTGAGAAATTTCGTTATATGTATTTTGCGTAAGAATTTCTGTTGGATTGCTATCAACCTGATGTTTATGAGAAAGTAACCTGTTCTGGTGATCATACTCAAATGTTTCTGTAATCACTTTTTCCGTATCGGTATCTAATCTCTTATGTCGGGTAATAGTTTGTTTGGTAACCCCTGCAAAATCCAGCTTGGATTCTGTATGGGTATATCCTCCCACATAATTGATAGAGTGGCTTCCAATAGCTCTTCCTTTTGTATCGTAATATGTATAGTTTTTTGTCCAGCTGTCATCTTCAATGTTTTTTACAAAACTCATCACAGGCAGTCCTTTGGTGCTCCTTCCGTCAGCTGTAGGAATTTCAGTCAATACAGGTTCTCCCTGAATAGCGGAAGGAAAAGCAGGATTAAAACTATAAGCAGGATAAGAGTCGTAATAGTTTAAAGACAATAAGGTAACCCATTTACTTGCATTAGGGTAGGTAGTGTCGGGATTGTTATAATACACATGCATTCCCTGTCTTTCAAAAAAGGGAGTATCTATTCTATTCACACTGTTGGAAGCATATCCATTAACAATATCTTGTTCTGCATTACGCTCTCCACCATTGCATATTCCTGTAATAGCAACCCTGCCGAACTGATCGTATTTGGTATACAGCCATTGTCCTTTTGCTCTTAATTCTGCATCCTGAGTTCCTACAAGCCTGTCTGCTTTATCATACAACATGAATTCCCAGCCTTTACCTGGAACTTTCTTTTCAACTGGTCTGCCCTTTCCGTCATAACGGTATTGATAACATAATGTATTGAGAAGCTCATCGGTAATTGGTTTATGAACAGCCATAGGAGGAATAACAAAAGCCAGCTGATCATATTCATTATAGACATAATAGGTATCAATATGTTCCGAAGCACTTTTTATTTTCCTTACCAGTAGAACCTGCCCTTTACCATTTTTAAATTCTATGGTTTCATTCTCATCCTCATCTTTGACAGAGTTTTTATACAATTGGTTAGGGGCATACACAGTGGCAGGTGATAAGGTTAGTACACTTTTTGTAGCTCCATCTACCCAGCTTGTGGTAGTAATATACTGATAGACTTCATTCAATCCGTTGGTGCCATAGCTGAACTTAACAGATTTTCCATTCCAGTCATTACCTACCTGTTTCTGTTCCAGAATCCTGTCCAAAGGAGAGTTTTCCAGCTCTTTTTCAGAGTAAATCTTTTCATTACCATAAGGACTACTGGAGAGATTACTTAAAGGGTTAGGGGTAATAGCTCCGTTTAAAGTACCTCCCTGGGGAACAGGAAGATAGTCTTTTACCTGTCTTCCAAAAGGATCATATTCTATAGGAGTGACCACATCTTTTCCCAGTGGTGATGCCTTTACATTGACAATTTGTTTTGGTCTTCCGAGCCCGTCAAAATACTGGACAGTTTCCATGGACTTTGTAGCGGTAGTGCCATTATAATCCAGATAGGTTTTACTCTGGATGTAGTTTTCCGTATTAGGAAGCGTAGTAAGCTGCGCTTGCAGAGTACCTGTTATAAGCAAGGCACTTATGGGGATTATTATTTTTTTCATTGTGTTTAGTTTTTATAGTTATACTTCATTTCCTTCACTGTCTGACCATTTACATCAACTACTTTCTGAAGCCTTCCTGCAGAATCATAAATGTAGTTTTCTCTGATTCCTGACGGTGGGGTAATGCTTCTTACTCCAATTAAAGGATCATAGGTATAAGTAGTAATCTGATAGTTTGGCAGAGCGTTTTTAAAGGTATTCAACACTGATAAAAATGCAGACTCATCATTATTAGCCACAGCAGAAGCATCTGTATTGGAAGCTGTAACAATGGAATCAATCAGCGACTGTGAAATATCTGTTAATTTAGCTCCTTCTATCTTTGCAATCGGTTGAGTCTGGTTGTAGCCCCAAATGATTACAGTAGAAGTACCATCTTTTGTAGTGTACTGCTGTAAGTTTCCTTTACTGTCATATTTATCGTAAGTAACTTCGGTGGATACAATGTTTTGTAAGTCTGTAGATACAACAGAGCTTGGAAGTAAGTTCAATGGATTATCATACTTAGTTTCTGTTTTAGAAATAATTTTTCCTGTATTATCATTTACATTGATCTTTTTCACCACAGTTGTTTCCAAAGGAATTCCTATCATATTAGCATTGATAAGTTTTTGGTTGCCTTTTTCATAAGCATAGTTATACTCAGTCTCATTAATTACTCCATCAGGCATAATGTTTTTCTGTTTCTTTAATTGACGATGAGAAGGGCTACCATAAAAATACTCTGTCTTAGTTTCAACAGGTGTACCATTAAAGTAATCTGTTGTTTTCTGAGATTGCAAATAAGTAAACCGACTGATATTTTTATAATATACAACATCCATATGTGGATAATCAGCATCCCAGATGCCATTATTGGCAAGAGGTTCATAAATTTTGCGTCGGCTGATGCCTCCCAGATAAGATGTTCTGGTGGGATCTTCAACATACAGATTTTCAACAGTTTTTAAGGTAGTCCCTCCATTGTCTTTATAAACGGTTAATAGCTCTTTCCCATTCTTCCAGCCTGAGTTCGTCCAGGGAGCAGAGATAATAGAACCTCCTTTAATAGGATTACCCCAGTAATCGGTTTCGGAACTGAAGTGATGGATGGTTTTTCCTTTCCCTTCTATTTGTTCTTCCACAGTGTCATAGAAAATATTAGGATTAAAGGAAAATAACCTGCCTATATTGGATGAAGTAATGGCCGTATAGGTGGACATTGTAGGCTGTGAATTTAAAGAGCCTAAACATACAGAACCTATCGACCTGTCTTCAATAAATACAGGGTCCCTAGTAATGTTGATAGAATGCTCGCCGTTATCCTTGATATATTTATATTTTCTGGTCACAGGAAGTCCGTCAACAGGGGTATCAACGGTTGAGCTCACTCTATATCCTCCCTTTAGCACATCTTGTAAAACTTCTTTATCTTCCTGATCATAATAATATACTTGAATATGTGCCTGACAACAAACAAACCAAGCTTTTACGGTAATTTTAACAGTCTGATTTTTCTCAACATACACATAAGCAGTTTGGCTGGTACTCAATGAAGATTCCGCTGTGTTTCCCAGAGGTGAAAATCCTATATTGGGTATTTTTTCATATAAAGGCATATAATTTCCTGCCTGATTTTTTACCCATACCTCGCCTTTTTGCTTATCCGTTTCCAAATCAGGATTGTCTTTACAATCGCCATATGGATTAAGGTAATTGGATAGCCCAATACGAACATAACCTGCTTTCGCTGGGGTAATAGTTATTTCTTGCGTTGAATCATAAGTATTTGAATTATTTACTGTCGAAGCTCCCAGAAAAACTTCAGGCGCATAAATTAAAACATTTTCTTTTCTGACGTGATTCTCGTAATTGAATAATGTGTTTCCTCCTGTTGGATAAGTAATCGTTTTTAATAGTCCATATTGACCATAAGAGGGATTTACACTCTGGTCAGCTCCATCATATTGAGGTGCTAATACATCGGTACTTGCAAACAATTTTGGTACAAGACTAGTATTACTTGCTCCATTATAATATCCCCACATATCTCTGGAGAAGCTCAATCTTGAAGGAAAGCTTTGAGGATTATTGTAGGTGAATTTATGTGATGAATTCGTTTTATTATTTTGTATTTCGGTTAAGAATACTCTTGAAGAATTCGTTGTCAAATAATTAAAACTAATATCATCAATGACTGTATTATTATGATACTTTTTTATATTGGTGAGCCTTGAATAATCACCATTTTGAACTGCATAAGAGAAAACAATGGAGTTATTGTTGGTATCAAATATTTTCTTGAGCTGTTTACCCACTACATACTGTTCTGAATCAGCAATAAGCCCTAAATCAGGTGGTATTGTATACGTTTTAAGAGGGCAATAAGGCAGTCCCAAACTACCACCATATAATACATCTCCATATTTATACTGTGGTTGTTTGGTATAGGTCATTGTTTGAGACTGTGAAAGAATGGTCGTATAATTCACATCCTGATATTCCAGAGTCAGGGTCTGTCCATTAGGAGTAACAATAGAGCTCAAATACCATGATTGTATATATTGTTGTGGAGGCTGATGTATTCCAGTATTAAGTGTCCTGTTTTGTATATATTCTACGGCATTGAAATTATATCGTACTCCATTATCCAGGATAATTGAAAATAAGTTTCCATTATCATTTCTTTTAATTTGGTAATCTTTCTGATCAATCATAATAATATTACCTGCTTTATTGATCACAAATTTCACATTATAACCAGCAAAGTTGGCAGTATACAGATCAGGCTCAGAATCAAAATCATCATTTTCACAAAATGCCAGATACGCATTGAGTTGCGAGGCAAAGTTTTCAGTTAGTGGGACATCTCCGCTATTAAAACTACTTTCTTCATCGGGTCTATCCCGTATGGTTCTGGTGATTACTCCACCTGAAATAAATGTCCAGCCTAATCCAACTGAGCCATTCATCTCATCCACATTAATACCGTTGGAAGCATAATTTAGAGAAATAGGAACACTTGTTCCATCGACTGATAGTTCTGTAATTGGTATATTAATATTGGGAGCACCTGTAAACATTCCTATAGGAACATTTCCATATTGGCTGAATTTAAATGATTCAGGGCTGGTTGGAGATATCTTAGGAATGTGCTTACCAGCATCATTCGTATTGGTAGTATAATCTTGTGGAGTATTACTCTGGCTATACATTAAAACAGAAAGAATAATCCCTGCCAATATTAAAGTTTTTTTCATCGTGTTTATTTCTTAATTAATTTGGCACTAGCCGTTTTATTAGTATCAGTTTTAATGGTCACCAGATAAGCTCCCTGAATGAGTGCCTGGGTATTCAGCTTGGTAACTCTGTTTTTAGTAGTAAGGTTTTGAAGCTGTCTTCCTGACATATCATACAGTAAAATATCAGCTTCTTTGAATTCATAGCCGATCTCTATGTAGGCATAATCTGAAACAGGATTCGGATAGATCTTGATATCATACTTTTCAATCAGATCACCTACCTGCTTATCTCCCAGCTTTACAATCTTCCAGTTTTCTTTTCCAAGCTCTTCTGCGCTCGTTCCTGCAATTACGATTGATCCGTCACGGTTGAGCTTCAGGTCAGATAACCTTTCTTCTTTTTTTCGGGATTCTCCAGTAATATATTTTCTCCATGATTCATTCCCTAGCTGGTCAATATACAGTAGCCAAAACGTCTCGTCATCGGCTTTTATCCTGTCTTCAGACTGCGTGTAGCCACCTAATAAAACGCCTTTAGATACCTTATCATCTAAGGACTGAATCACGCTCATTCCCATCAGAATATCCCTATTTCCAAAGCTGTAGGATTTTTGCCACTCTTCATTTCCGTTTTGATCTAAAGCAATAACCCATAAATCAGTACCCTCCTGAATACCTACCGTTTTATTTCCTGATCTTTCTGATCTGGATTCTCCACCGATAATGTAGCCTGTTGCTGTTAAAGCCAGTGTTCTTATATGATCATCGCCTTTTCCACCAAAGTTCTTCTCCCAGTCGATTTTTCCGTCTTTTGAGAGTTTTACGATCCAGTAGTCTCCTTCACCGTAGTTTTCTGTTTTCTTTGTTCCACCAATACCGCTTCTGGAGTATATTCCGAGTAATGCTCCTCCATCTCGTGTTGGAATCATCTTCTCAATTTCGTCTAATCCTTTCGATCCAAAAATAAATTGGGATAATTCTTTTCCGTCTTTGTCTAATCTTATGACAAGTACATCTTTTGAACCGTAGCCTTTAGAATCCTGAGCTTGTCGAAGGGTCTGAATATTGCCAGCTACAAAAAATCCCTGGTCAGTTGTTTGAATTACGGCTCTTGCTTCTTCATCTGCTGAAGTTCCTATGGTTTTCTGCCATAGCTCGTCTCCAAATTCATTAATTCTAATGAGCCAAATGTCTGATCCGCCTTTAGAATCGTCTTTTTTATCCAGACCTTTACCTGAATACGAAGTACCTGAAATCAGAAAACCTCCATCCTGGGTGGTAACCGTTGAAGATAAATAATCGTGATTGTTTCCAGAGAAGTACTTTTCCCAGATTTGGTTTCCCTGCTGATTCAATTTTATCAAGTGAAAATCGTAGCCGTTGTTTTGCTGACTTCCAGCTCTTGGGGGCTGTATAGAGCTTCCTGTAATCAGGTACTGGCCGTCAATAGTTGTAGTTATCTGGCTTAAAAAATCCTGCGAACTGGATTTGATGTCCCGTTGCCAGAGAACCTGCTGGGCGGACATTGTGAGGGATGTGCATATAATACATGCACTCAAGTAGAGTTTTTTCATCCTTTACTGTTTTTAAAATTAAACTTAGTGTTAAAAAATTTCGCTAATGTAGTCATAATATTTTTATTTTTTAGTTGTTTTCAAAGATATACTGTAAAAGCGACAGAACTTGACGTGTTATAATTTATTTTTAATAATTATTTACAGATATAATCAAATTTATAAATCGAATTATTCTCTTACATTATCTCAATTGTATAGTTATCTTTATTCGAAATATAATTGATGATTTTTAAAGTTCAAATTTCCTTTTGTCGGAATTGTCGGATAGCACATATCATTTTCGCTAAAATCAAGTTTGGAGACAGTAATTTTCCCATTTACAATACCTGTAAATTCAAAGGCATAGCTTGGTTCGTAAATACTTTCAAGCACACCAATTTTTGTATTTTCATAAACTAAAATTCCTCTGCCGACATACATACAGCCACCCTCTTTATTGGCAAGTGTGTAGTATTTGATGATTTCGTTCTGTCCGTCACTATTCAAATCATTTGTAAAAGTATCTTCGCTGTCAATAACAACTCCTCCCTTTAGAATTTCATTCCTATGATTTTTATATTGTTTTTCAGCTTCTCTTTTAAAATCAATATTGTTACGGTTATTACCCTGAGATTCTTTTTTGTGGATAGTGGATTTTTTTACAGTTGGGTGTTCTTCCTGTTTGTTTTCAAAGTTAGTATCTGTAGTAGAATCTTTTGGTTCACTTATTTTGTGGAGAATTACCATATCAGAAAATTTTAAATCTCCATTCTCTAAAGCGGTTAACACTCTGGTAGTACCATTATCTTCTGTGTATTCAATCCTGTCAGGGTACTGTCTACATGTTAACTTGGAAATTCCAGTTAGTGAATTATCAACTATGATTTCGTTTCCATCAATTTGATAATTGATTCTCATAAACATCATTTCTGTTTGATATGTACCATCATGGTAGTGATTCCCCGAAGAACAGGAGTATAATAGTACAGATAAAGTTAATAGGAGAAATAGTTTGGTAATAATTGTTTTCATAATGTTTTGGTTTTTAACCACATTCTGAAAACATAAAGACAAAAAAACAGGCTTGAAACATTGTCAATACTCGTATCCGAGGGAGTCGAAGCCCTGTACAACAAAGTAAAGCAATGCCCAAGCCTTAAACCTGAGCATTTTGCTAAACTCTTCCTGTTGTACATGAAATTTTCGACTTTTCGGATACAGAAATCAGTTCGCTAAATGCGGTATATTGTTATTTTAAATTAAATTCTAATTGTTTTTTATTCTTATATTTTTTTGTATAAGTTTTTAATTGCAGTAAAACTACATCTTTTGACTGTGGTATACAACATTTTTTATGTAGAATCCTTCCAAAGAAAAAATCCAAACACTTAGTGTATTTGGATTTACAATTTACATTCCTTTACTCTGGGTAAATAGGACTTCGACTCCTTCTTTAATATCGCAAAGTCCCTGCTTTCTGTTTTATCTCACAACAGTTATACAAACTTTTATTTATTTCAATTTCTTGGAATTCTAATAATTATAATCCCAAAAGGATATAATATTTGATTTAAGTGTTATTCTCCGTGTAAGCTCCCCCGTAACTAGTACGACTATAATTTAGACAAAAAGTTTAAAAT
>NZ_JAYSDT010000015.1:0-85559 GCF_041914225.1 Chryseobacterium sp. | reverse complement strand
TACGAACGTGCTCCATTCCTTCCAATGCCTGAATACTACTAGCTGTATATTGTTTTTGACTCATATTAAATATTAAAAATCCTGCTCTATGCAAAGACTTACAAATATCGTGATTTTTTTCGAGGTATGAAAGTTAAAAAGTGTCAAAAAAATGTAGAGTTTTCTTAGCCCGGACATAAGGAATAAGAAGTCAATAAAAGAATCAAAATTAAAATGTATTGGTGAAATATCAACTGTTGTAAATCATATTCATCATCAATAATTTATGCGTAAATTTATTTACTGAAAAGTTGATATTATGGATGATTTTATAGCAGCACGTGCTCAGATGGCACTTTCCCTGGGCTTTCATATCATATTCTCCTGTGTGGGTATGGTGATGCCTTTTCTGATGGCTTTCGCCCATTGGAAATACCTTAAAACCAACAATGAAGTATATAAAGGATTAACAAAAGCATGGAGCAAAGGAGTGGCTATCCTTTTTGCCACCGGAGCGGTTTCCGGAACAATGCTTTCCTTTGAGCTGGGACTTTTGTGGCCCGGTTTTATGAAACATGCCGGTCCTATTTTCGGAATGCCTTTTTCTCTGGAAGGAACAGCCTTTTTTATTGAAGCAATTGCCATTGGGTTCTTTCTGTATGGCTGGGAAAGGTTTAATAAATGGTTTCATTGGTTCTGCGGGTTTCTTGTGGGACTAAGCGGACTTGCTTCCGGAATTCTTGTGGTGGCAGCCAACTCATGGATGAATTCACCGGCCGGTTTTGATTATATTAACGGACAGTACCTTAATATAGATCCTATAAAAGCAATGTTCAATGATGCATGGTTTCCTCAGGCACTTCATATGACGGTTGCTGCATTTTGTGCGACAGGATTTGCAGTTGCAGGAGTACATGCTTTTATGATCATGCGAAAAAGGAATATTGAGTTTCATACCAAAGCGTTTAGAATTGCAGTGGGATTTGCTTTGATTGGAGCATTTGGAGCACCGTTAAGTGGTGACGTTGCGGCAAAATCCGTTGCGGAAAGACAACCTATTAAACTGGCTGCGATGGAAGCTCATTTTGAAACTGAAAAAGGAGCTTCATTTGTAATTGGAGGAATTCCTGATGAGAAAAATGAAGAAGTGAAATATGCAGTGAAGATTCCAAAGGTTTTAAGCTTTCTGGTAAGCAATGATTTCAATTCCGAAGTAAAAGGTCTTAAAGATTTCCCGAGAGATGAGTGGCCTCCGGTTACGGTTGTTCATTATGCTTTTCAAATCATGATCTTCTTTGGTGTGGTCATGATTGTTATCGGAGCTGTCTATTTATATGCCTTCTTCTTCAGAAAAGAATGGCTGAATAAAAACTGGCTGTTAAAAACCTTCCTCATCGCAACACCTTTTGGATATATTGCACTGGAAGCCGGATGGACCGTAACTGAAGTGGGAAGACAGCCATGGATTATCTACGGCATTATGAGAACTGTAGATGCCGTAACCCCGATGCCTGGAATACAATATTCATTCTATTTCTTCACCGCAATTTTCGTATCCCTATCACTGATTCTTATTTTCCTTTTAAAAAGACAGATTCAGATGGTACCGAAACTTTACGACCCTACCGATGCTCAGTTTAACGATAAAAACAAAAAATCATGATTTACATTGTAATAGGTTTTCTCTGGCTTTCCATCTGTCTTTATATTATTCTGGGAGGTGCTGATTTCGGGGCAGGAATTGTGGAACTCTTCACGAATAAAAAAGCCCGCCATAAAACGCAGGAAATCATGTATGAATCCATAGCTCCTGTATGGGAAGCCAATCATATGTGGCTGATCATTGCCATTGTGATTCTTTTTGTAGGATTTCCGGAAATTTATACCACGATGTCTACCTACCTTCATATTCCTTTGGTTCTGATGCTTTTGGGAATTATCGCTAGAGGAACTGCTTTTACATTCAGACATTATGATGCTGTGAAAGACAATTGGCAGGTTTTATACACTCATATTTTCTACTACGCAAGCCTTTTAACGCCTTTCTTTTTAGGGTTAATAGCTGCTGCAACAGTTTCACATTCTATCAATCCTGATGCAGCAGGTTTTCTCGATCTGTATGTTTTCAGCTGGCTGAACTGGTTTGGGGTTTCTGTAGGCTTATTTACTGTAGCACTTTGTGCTTACCTTGCTTCTATATTTTCATTAAGAGAAACACGTGATAAGGCTGATCTTTTATTAATGATAAGAAAATCCAAACAGACGATGATCTTTGTTGTGGTTACAGGAATATTAGTATTTGCTACTGCTTATATTTCAGATATTCCTCTTTTGATGTGGGTGTTTTCAAAGCCTTTGGGGATTATGGCAATTGCTTTTGCAACGATAGCGCTATTACTCGTCCTAAGAGCAATGAACCGTCAAAAACTGCTTCCGGTACGAGCATTGGCTGGATTTCAGATGGTGATGATTTTAGTTGCGGCAACGTATCAGCATAATCCTGATATTATTTTATTAGGTAATGGGCAGCATCTTTCATTACTGGAGCATATGGCCCCTGAAAAAACGATTGCAGCATTGGGATGGGCTCTGATGCTCGGTTCATTGTTTATTCTTCCGTTTTTATTTTATCTTATGGCTTCTTTCAGTAAACTGAGAAAATAAGTAAGTTATGCAGAGATACAGGAACAAAGAGGAGTTTATTGAAGAGCTGAAGAAAAGATACCAGCTCTACGACCAGGAATTTAACGATATAAAGGAAGAGGAAAAGAATCTTCTGCAGCCGGGTGTCGGCAAAACGCCATCACAAAATATCTCCTATCAATTGGGCTGGACTCATCTGCTTCTACAATGGGAATCTGATGAAAGAAAAGGAATTGAAGTAAAAACTCCTGCTCCTAACTATAAATGGAATAATCTGGGAGGTTTATACCAATCCTTCTATGATCAATATAGTTCTTATAGTTTACAAGAGCAAAGAGAACTGCTGCAAAATAAAGTTAATGAAATCATTACATGGATAGAAAATCTTGACGATGAAACATTATTCACTCCCGGACGGAGAAAATGGGCAACGACTCCTGCTCAGTGGCCGGTCTGGAAATGGGTTCATATCAATACCATAGCTCCGTTTAAAAGCTTCAGGGCACAGATCCGGAAATGGAAAAAAGAAAAAGGTACAGCATAGCACTGTACCTTTTTTATTTATATTTTCCGAGAAATCTTAAGCCAGTTTCAGCAAAAGATTTTCGTCAATCTTCTCTACTTTCACAATATTGTTTTTTGTCAAAGTTTTGGAAGCTTTATCCCATTTTTTACCGGATAACTGGCTTCTTTCTTTTACTTGAGCCAAAGCCATCGGTTCTTCCTGCGAATTAAGGATTTCAAGGATTACTTTTTCGTCCTCTCCCAATTCAATCTGTGGAGCGGCTTTTTCCGGTCTCATCTGAGGGAAGAATAATACTTCCTGAATCGATGCATTATTGGTTAAGAACATGATCAATCTGTCCATTCCGATTCCTAATCCTGAAGTTGGCGGCATACCGTATTCCAATGCTCTCAGGAAGTCCTGATCGATAAACATTGCTTCATCATCACCTCTTTCAGATAAAGCCATCTGTGCTTCAAAACGCTCTCTCTGGTCAATAGGATCATTAAGCTCTGAATAAGCGTTTGCGATTTCTTTACCGCACACCATTAATTCAAAACGTTCTGTTAAACCTTCCTTGCTTCTGTGTTTCTTTGTTAATGGAGACATTTCAATCGGATAATCTGTAATGAAAGTCGGCTGAATGAAGTTTCCTTCACATTTCTCACCGAAGATCTCATCAATCAGTTTTCCTTTACCCATCGTCTCATTTACTTCAATACCGATAGACTTCGCAAAATCATACAATTCCTGCTCAGTTTTTCCTGTAATATCGAAACCTGTAAATTTCAGGATCGCTTCTGTCATAGAAACTCTTGGGTATGGCGCTTTGAAATCCACTTCATGCTCCCCAAAAGTAGCTTTTGTAGTTCCGTTTACCTGGATCGCACAGAATTCCAGTAATTTCTCAGTGAAATCCATCATCCAGTTGTAATCTTTGTAAGCCACATAGATTTCCATAGCAGTAAATTCCGGGTTATGGGTTCTGTCCATCCCTTCATTTCTGAAGTTTTTAGAGAACTCATATACTCCGTCAAAACCACCTACGATCAGTCTTTTCAGATATAATTCGTTGGCAATTCTTAAGTATAATGGAATATCCAGCGCATTATGGTGTGTGATAAACGGTTTTGCTGCTGCTCCACCTGGAATCGACTGCAGGATTGGTGTTTCCACCTCGAAATAGCCTGCATCGTTAAAGAAAGTTCTCATCGCATTGAACAGTTTTGTTCTCTTCACGAAAATTTCTTTTACCTGTGGATTTACCGTTAAATCTACATAACGTTGTCTGTATCTTAATTCAGGATCTGTAAAGCCATCGTGTACAACTCCGTTTTCGTCAGTTTTAGCCTGAGGAAGAGGACGTAAAGCCTTTGTAAGAAGCGTAAAGTTTTTCACTAAAACCGTCTTCTCTCCTACCTGAGTGGTAAACAATTTTCCTTCGATACCAATAATATCACCGATATCCAAAAGATGCTTGTATACTTCATTATATAGTTCTTTATCTTCACCCGGACAGATCTCGTCCCTGTTGAAATAAACCTGAATTTTTCCTTTAGAATCCTGCAATTCTGCGAAAGAAGCTTTCCCCTGAATTCTGCGGGACATCAATCTACCAGCGATCTTTACCTGTTTACTTTCAGAAAAATCCTGTTTTATAGATTCTGTAGTATCTGTAATTGTATACTCATCCGCAGGGAACGCATTAATCCCCATTTCAGTAAGCTTGTTCAGCTTTTCTCTTCTAATGATTTCTTGTTCTGATAATTGCATTTCTTATTTTTCTAAAAGCGTACAAATTTAGGCATTTTTGACTTGACCGTCAATGGCTTTTTTAAGAAATTTTAAAAAGTGGCAGAGATGCAGGGTGTGAGTACGTGTTCCGGGATATGGGGTGTGAGATGCAAGATTTGAATTTGTGCTAATGACTTTAAACTTTAAACCTTGAACATTGAACTTTAAACAAACCAAGCTCTCCTGTCCTTTTGAGGAATAAATGTCCAGGCAAGTATTCTGCTTACTTTTTGTCCCTGGGCCATATCGATGGTTTTCACTTCTGCAGCTTTTACTTTCTTTAAAAGATTTGTCAGTTTATTGAGATTATCCTTTTTAGAAACCAGACATGTGAAACAAAGAACCTGCGATGAAAACAATGTACTTTCATTGATCATTTTTATAATAAAAGCAAGTTCACCACCTTCACACCATAGTTCGGACTGTTGACCGCCGAAGTTAAGAAGTGATTTTGTCTTCTTTGATTTACTAAGGTTTTTTGTTTTCCTGATATTTCCTTTCATGGCAGATTCTTCAGAATCATGAAAAGGAGGATTGCACATTGTAAAGGTAAATCTGTCTTCCGGATTAATGATATTGACAAAGATATGGTCTGCATCAGGTTGACTTTTCAGCTGAATAACGGAAGCCAGATCCGGATTCTGATCCAAAATATGCTGAGCATTTTTCAAAGAATCCTGATTAATATCCGTCCCCAGCATGGTCCAGCCATAAGATCTGTGGCTGATTAAAGGATAGACAAGATTGGCACCTGTCCCTATATCCAGACCTTTTACAGAATTTTCTGTAGGGATTTTATCAAGCTGTTCCGCTAAAAGATCGGCAATATAATGTACATAATCTGCTCTTCCCGGAATGGGCGGACAAAGGTTGGTATCAGGAATATCCCAGCCTTTAATATGATAAAAATGTAAGAGTAAGGCTTTGTTGAGCAGTTTCACTGCCTGTGGAATGCTGAAATTAATGGTTACCGTTTGGTAAGGATTCACAAAAACATAGTGTTTCAGTTCCGGCACACAAGAAATAAGCTGATCAAAATCATAGGGATTACGATGCAGGTTTCTTGTGTGCAGACTGGATTTTTCGGCAGACATATTTTATTTCTTCTGACTCAGGATATATTCCACCATTTTTTTTGCATCTTCTTTAGATACCTGTGGATGGGCAGCCATAGGCACACTTCCCCATACTCCACTTCCGCCTTCTATAATTTTGGAAGCCAGCAATTCCGTATCCTTTTCAGAATACTTTCCTGCAATTTCCTGATAAGAAGGTCCTACCATTCTTTCATTCACAGCGTGGCATCCTGAGCAATCCAATGTTTCGATGATCTGATCACCGGAAAGATTGGATTTTGCAGGTTCTGAAACGGTAGCCGTTTCAGAAGAAGCTGCCACTTCTGCTGTATTTTCTTTTTTAGAACAGGAAAGGATCATAAGACCCATCACTCCTGCCAAAAGTATTTTTTTCATTATTTCTTCGCAGTAGAATCTGTTTTAGCAGCTTCAGGTGCAGGTGCAGCCGGAGTTGCAGCAGCTGGAGCGGCAGTTTTAGCAGTAGAATCTACAACTGTAGTTGCTTCCGGTTCCTCAAGCATTGTGTTGCTATCCTGTAA
Source organism: Chryseobacterium sp. (assembly GCF_041914225.1). GTDB lineage: Bacteria > Bacteroidota > Bacteroidia > Flavobacteriales > Weeksellaceae > Chryseobacterium. The sequence continues at coordinate 79,023 of NZ_JAYSDT010000015.1, read as the reverse complement.
AGAGTGATCCGGCTTTTTTTTGCAGCCTGTCAATAATAAACCTCCGATAAATGCGATTGCTAATACTTTTTTCATTTTTTTCTAATTTGGAAGCAAAAATATAAAAAATAAACTTTTAAACTTATGACAAATGTTTTCTTTAGGAAATATTTTTACGTCAGAATCTTAACCAAATGACAAAAAAATAATTCAAACATTAGAGAGTTTTAAATAAGTTGCTATTTTTGTATTTCGGATGATCCGAACCAAAACTCAACTTATTAATTGAAAATGTATGATTAAAAAAAATGTATCAGGTACAACGCTCTTTGTTGTATTTTCTTCCCTCCTTCTGTCATGTGATAACTCCTCAAACGAGCCACAATCAGAATATTCTGATAAAATTGAATCGGTAACGCTTTTGAAAACAACCAAATCCTGGGATGGAACTACGTATCCTGCCTATCCTTCGACACAGCCGGAAATCTCAGTTCTTAAAATTGCTGTACCTCCCAATTCGGCACTGAACTGGCACAAACATCCGGTCATTAATGCAGCATATGTAGAAAAAGGCGAAATTCAGATTGAAAGAAAAGAAGACGGTAAAACACAATGGGTAAGAAAAGGTCAGGTACTTCCTGAAATGGTTAATACCGGCCACAGGGGCAAAACCGGAGAACAGGGAGCAACCCTGATTGTTTTCTACAGTGGAACACCAGACATTCCGTTGTCTGAACCGCTACAATAAATGTTTTAAACGCCAGGTTCGCAAAGTAATTATCATAAACTCTATTTTTTGTCCGCAACGGCACTTCGTTCAGCAATGACAGCGTATTTTGCTGATTGAAAAGCCATTGGGCTCTCTTTAATTATTTATATTAATTATATCTTTGCGATCCCGGCGTTTAAATAATTATTATATTTAATGCATGGTTTTAATTTCAAAAATTCTGTTTTTCATCAGTCATCATGGCTTTTATACTGTGATCCTGCTGCTGGTATTCTTTGGAGGACTTTCATACCTGACTAAAAAAGCATGGCTTTTAATTCCTATCATTCCTCTGGCGATATTAAACGGATTCGGAGGACAGTTCTTAAACGCATGGTTTTTGAATAAATACGGTGTTGAAAGCACTGCGATCATTACTTCTGATGTAGAAACCAATTCTACCCTGAATGACATGTATATCCACGATTATGAAGCTATTGTAAAGAAACAGGATGGAAAATACACCACTACTTTCTTCTCCACTACTACTGCAGCGATCTATCCTATCAGAAATTCGATCAGAATACCTGGTGATAAGGATATTCCTGTAAAATACATTCCGGGATATGAGAAAAACATTGTCATCCTTTATGACCAATCCAGGGAAGGAAAAATTTTATTACAAAATGAAAAACTGGCTCCTGTTAATTCTGCAAAAATCAAATATGAAGCAGACAGAACGAATAAGGAATTCATTAAAGAATATATTGATGCATTAGAAAACTATGTAAAAGACTATGATGATGCAACTTACAAAGAAAAACTTGAAGAATTGAAACAGGAGCTTAAACAGCTTAAATAAGAGTTTTCAATGTTAAGTTTTTTTATTTTCAGAAATTTTTTAGTCTTGGTATGAAAAAAATTTCTACATTTGTCCCATGTTAAAAATGAATAACAATATTTGGTGGTGGCTTTCAAACTCTTCGTCGGGTCTGAAGGTATTGTCATGTTGTTAATTACAGCAGAAATAATCAAAAAACAATATATAGGCTTTGACGGATACCGTTAAAGCCTTTTTTTATTCATAAATCTTACCAATAAAAACAAAAAGATGTTTACAGACACAATCAAAATAAAAACTGTTTCGAAAAAAACACTGGGAGACCTTCACACTCCCATGAATATTTACCTCAAGATCAGGGATAAATTCCGTGATACGATTCTTCTGGAAAGTTCAGATTCAAAAAGTATTGATAATAACTTTTCCTTTATTGCAGTGAATGCCATTGCCGGAATTGAAGTAAAAAACCTCAACGAATACGAAATTAAACTTCCTGCCTCTGCTCCTGTAAAGCAGTTTATTATGGAGCGAAATATCACAGATATTTTTGAAGATTTCCGCAATATTTTCAAATGTGAACCTACCAATGACGCAATAGAGCAGACCGCTCAGAGCCTTTTTGGGTATACAAGCTTTGAAGCCGTACAGTTTTTTGAAAATATAAACCTTAAAGCACAAAGCAAAGAAGTTGAAATTCCTGTCCTGAGATACAGATTATACCAATATGTGATTGCTATCAATCATTTCAATGATGAAATGTATCTTATCGAAAATTTTATTGATGGAGTAAAATCTGAGCTTCACCTTTTGGAAAACCTTATTAAAAATCAGAATACTCCTGTTTATCCTTTCGAGAAAACAAGTGAGGAAACATCCAATATTACAGATGAAGAATATATTGAACTGGTAAAAACAGCCCAGAAACACTGCATGCGCGGAGATGTTTTTCAATTGGTTCTGAGCAGAAGATTTGAACAGAAATTCAAAGGAGATGAATTCAATGTGTACCGTGCTTTGAGAAATATTAACCCTTCCCCTTACCTTTTCTATTTTGATTACGGAAATTATAAATTATTTGGTTCCAGCCCTGAAAGCCAGTTAATCATCAAAAACAATAAAGCCATCATCCATCCGATTGCCGGGACATCAAAAAGAACGGGAAATTTTGAAGCTGACCTTGAAGCGATTGAAGTTTTAAAGGCTGATCCTAAAGAAAATGCAGAACATACCATGCTGGTGGATCTTGCAAGAAATGATCTTGGAAAGCTTGGGAAAAATGTGACGGTGACCAAACTTAAAGAAATCCAGCTATTTTCCCACGTTATTCACATGGTAAGTGAAGTGACTGCAGATGTTTCTGACGACATTAATCCTCTTGAAATGGTGTCTGCCACTTTTCCTCAGGGAACATTAAGCGGTGCACCGAAGCATAAAGCACTTCAGCTGATCAACCAATACGAAAAAGATTCCCGGGGATATTATGGCGGCTGTATAGGAATCATCGGACTGAACGGAACCTGTAATCAGGCCATTATGATCAGAACTTTCCTAAGTAAAAACAATACATTATTTTACCAGGCAGGTGCCGGACTGGTGGCAAAATCTGTCCCGGAAAATGAGCTGCAGGAAGTCAACAATAAACTGAACGCCCTTAAAAAAGCTGTGGAAAAAGCAGAAAAAATAGTTGAAAAATAAACCCACAAGCTATCACCCAGCAAAAAGCAACCAGCAACTATCTAACAAAAAAAGCAATGAACAACACTATAAACTCTCAACAGCCGTCGCTTAAAATCCTCGTTTTCGATAACTATGACAGCTTTACATACAATCTGGTCCAGATCATCGAAAGAATTCTGAATCAAAAAGTGGATGTGGTAAGAAATGACGAAATCACTCTGGAAGAAGTCGGAAAATATGACAAAATCATCCTTTCTCCCGGCCCCGGAATTCCCGAGGAAGCAGGTATTTTATTAGACCTTATCAAAGAATATGCTCCTACAAAAAGCATCTTTGGTGTATGTTTAGGCCAGCAGGCTATCGCGGAAGCTTTCGGGGGAAGCCTGATCAATCTGTCTGAAATCTTTCACGGAGTGGCTACCACGACTGAGCTGGTGAAAGAAAATACCAAACTTTTCAAAGATTTGCATTCTGGTCTGGAAGTGGGAAGATACCACAGCTGGGCAGTAAATCCGGAAGGTTTCCCGGAAGAGCTGGAAATCACCGCTGTAGATAAAGATGGAATGATCATGGCTTTACAGCACAAAGCATATGATGTACATGGTGTACAGTTTCACCCTGAAAGCATTTTAACGCCCGAAGGTGAAGTGATCATTAAAAATTTCCTACTGTCATGAAAACTTTAGAAAATCCTTCAGCAACTATAAAAGCACCTCAAATGAAAGAAATACTGCAATACCTGTTTAATCATAATACGCTTTCAAAATCAGAAGCCAAGGCTACGATGATTGAGATTGCACAGAATAAATTCAACTCTGCAGAGGTTACGGCCTTCATCAGTGTTTTCCTGATGAGAAATATTACCCTGAAAGAACTGGAAGGCTTCAGAGAAGCTTTATTACAGATGGCAGTTCCTGTAGACATCGATCCCAGTGATGCCATTGATATTGTAGGTACAGGAGGTGATGGAAAAGATACGATCAACATCTCTACACTGGCCAGCTTTGTGGTAGCCGGAGCCGGCCAAAAGGTAACAAAACATGGAAATTACGGAGCTTCTACCACTACAGGTTCATCCAATGTACTGGAAGAATTAGGCTATCAGTTTAAAAACAACTCGGAACAATTGAATGAGGATCTTGAAAGAGCCAACATCTGCTTTTTGCATGCTCCATACTTCCATCCTGCACTACAATCCGTGGGCTTGTTGAGAAAATCTCTGGGATTAAGAACATTTTTTAATCTGTTGGGTCCGTTAGTGAATCCTGCAAAACCTAAATATTCAATGATCGGAGTATATAATCTTGAAATTGCCAGGATTTACCAGTATCTCCTTCAAAAGGAAGAACGTGAATTTATTCTGGTTCATGGTCTGGACGGATATGATGAGATAAGCCTTACCGGGGACAGCAAGATCATTACCAAAAACGGTGAGGAAATCTATTCTGCTGAAGACTTAGGCTTTAATCCTGTAACGTTGGAAGATATTAAAGCAGGAAACTCCATTCAGGAAACCGCAAAAATATTTATGAATATCCTGGAAGGAAACGGTACGGAACAACAGAACTCAGTAATTCTGGCCAATGCTTCAGTTGCTCTTTACAATACCCATAAATTCGGGACCTATGATGACTGTCTGCTGCTAGCCCGGGAAAGCCTGCTGAGCGGAAAAGCATTGAATAGTTTTAACCTTTTAATTAATTAGTTATATTATTTTTTAAACCGTTAAGAGCTTTTAAGCGATGAAGAATAGTTAAGATTAATCATTCTGATTTTAAGTTAAAGCAAAGCTCATCTTAATAGTCTTAACACCTTACTACAATCTTAATGTTTCAAAAAAAAAGTTTAAAAAGATTCAAATAAAACAATTATTGATTAGATTTTAACACACAAAATGACTATACTGGATAAAATTATTGAACGAAAAAAGGAAGAAGTTGCATCAGCTCAATCAAAAATGCATCCTGATCACCTAAAAGACAGTGCCCTTTTCAGGAGAAAAACAATTTCACTGAAAGAATCCATCAAAAATAAAAGTGGAATTATCGCTGAGTTTAAGAGACAGTCGCCATCAAAAGGAATCATCAACAATAATGTTGAGCCTTTAGAAGTTGTTTCTGCTTACGAAAAATTTGGAGCCAGTGGAATTTCTATCCTCACTGATCATGATTTTTTCGGAGGAAATTTAAATGATGTTCTCAGTATAAGAAATGACATCAACATACCGATTCTGCGTAAAGATTTCATGATTGATGAGTACCAGTTTTATGAAGCTAAAAGCATTGGTGCTGATGTCGTACTACTGATCGCATCCTGCCTTTCACCAGCTCAGGCTCAGGAATTTACAGACTTAGCCCACGAACTGAAAATGGAGGTTTTGCTGGAAATACATACTGAAGATGAACTGAAGCATTTTAATTCAGAAGTTGATCTGGTAGGCATCAACAACAGAAACCTTAAAGATTTCAAAGTAGATCTGCAGCATTCTGTTCAACTGAAAAACCAGCTTCCGAAAGGCGTTTTGTCGGTTGCAGAAAGCGGTATTTACAGTCTGGAAGATTTTAGATTTTTAAAGGAAAAAGGATTTGACAGCTTCCTCATAGGTGAATATTTCATGAAAAATACAAATCCGGCCAAAACATTTGAAGAATTTGCTTCTCAAATTTTAAATAATAATTAATAATGAACCTGCAACCTCCGACCTTAAATCAGCCGCCTTTTCTCAAAGTCTGCGGACTCACAAAGCCGGATCAGATTCAGGAATTGATTTCTATGAATGTAGATTTCCTCGGTTTTATCTTCTATGAAAAATCACCGAGATATGTTTTGAATCATCTGAGTCAGGAAGAGATCTCCGCTATTGATCATCACGGAAAAACAGGTGTTTTTGTCAATGAAAAAATGGATATCATTTTACAGATGGTACAAAAAGCAGGATTAAATTTTATTCAGCTTCATGGCGATGAAAGTGATGATTTTATTGTTGAACTAAGACAAAAACTCAATCCGGCAGTCGGTATTATTAAAGTAATAAGGATCGGAAGTAATGCAGCTGAAAACAAAATTAAAATAACGCAGACTTTTAACTTTCAACAGACAACCTGCAATCTGCAACCTGTCACCTATTATCTTTTTGATACAGACAGCAAAGCTTTTGGCGGAACAGGAAAACAATTTGACTGGAATGTACTGAATGAACTTGAGATTCCTCTGCCCTACTTTTTAAGCGGTGGTATTTCAGAAGACAACATCGGGAATATTGAAATGTTGAAACAGCAGCCGTTTGCATTGGATATCAATTCAAAATTTGAAATAGAGCCCGGCTATAAAAATATTGACAGGATAAGAGAATTTAAAAGCCTGTACCAGCAGAATAAATAACTTAAAAAAACACAATGATGAACATACATTTGCTAAAAAAGACATTTTACAAAACATTATTTCCGCCTAAATTCGGGAATGAAAAAATTCAGACCCTGTATCATTTTGTTGCGGAGAACGACAGTAACACGGAACATTGGGAAGCAGGCGGATTATTGTCTGATTTCATCTGTATTATTAAAGATTTTGAGGAAGGAGACATCCAGTACTTTTTTGAAAGAATCAGCCTGTGGAACAGCTATTATCTGGTTATTATTTCAGATAAATTTTTAGAAACCCATGTCAGGTCAGTGGTAAAGTATGACTTAGGATTAATTTATGCTAAAATATTTTTACTTTATGACGATTCTGACTCTTACTATCTGATTGATAATCTCGAAATTGCCATCACGATGTATCAGTCAAAAATAGATAAAGCAACCTTAATAGATTTACTGCACAAAATTGAATTGTTATATTATAAAAAACTGATCACCAAACAACAATATGATTACCATCTTACATTTATTAATAGTTTAAACCCATGAAATATCAGATAAAAGAAACTCAGGCTTTAAAGGAAAAGGAAATAGAGCATATTTTGCAGCTATGGGATATTTCTGCATGGAACGCCATGAAATCTGCCTATTTTATTACTTTTTTTAAAGATTCGGAATTTCATTTCCTACTGGATGCGGATGAAAATATACTGGCGGTTATGCGGGTGAATTTTGATTTTACCTTAAAAATAGCAGACAATGAATATTCCTTTGCGGAGGTGGTAGGACTTGTTTCCGCTCATAAAAAGAAAGGATATGGAGCAGTGTTGGTTCGTCATTTCAAAGAAAATGCTGCACAAAGAAATCTGGAGGCGATTGGTTTCTGCCATTCGGATCTTCGTCCTTTTTATGAAAAATGTGATATTGAAATACTTCATGACAAAGCCAAAATGATCAAAGAAAGTATCGGCTCGGAATGGGTGAATTCCGAAGATGATGATATTTTGATTTTTCATACAACGCAGGAAAGAAAAGAGCTGCTCAAACAGCTTAGTTCTCAAAACAATGCTTACTTAATGACTAAAGAATAAAAAATGAATTATAAAAACCCCGATAAACACGGATACTATGGAGAATTCGGAGGAGCCTTCATCCCCGAAATGCTCTATCCCAATGTAGAAGAATTACAAAAGAATTATCTTCAAATCATAGAATCTGAAGATTTTCAGGCTGAATATCAGGATTTGCTGAAAAACTATGTAGGACGCGCTACACCACTATATTTTGCTAAAAACTTAAGCCAGAAATACAATACCCAGGTCTATCTGAAACGGGAAGACCTCAACCATACCGGAGCCCATAAAATCAATAATGCCCTGGGACAGGTTCTTCTGGCAAAACGTCTCGGAAAAACAAGGATCATTGCTGAAACAGGAGCCGGGCAGCATGGTGTTGCCACCGCTACAGCCTGTGCTCTACTGGGTTTACAATGCATCGTTTATATGGGAGAAATTGATATCCAGAGACAGGCCCCGAATGTGGCGAGAATGAAAATGCTGGGTGCAGAAGTTGTAGCAGCCACTTCAGGTTCAAAAACCTTAAAAGATGCAGTGAACGAAGCCCTGAGAGACTGGATCAACAATCCTGTAACAACTCATTATGTGATCGGAAGTGTGGTTGGCCCTCACCCGTTTCCGGATCTTGTGGCAAGATTCCAGAGTATCATTTCAAAGGAAATCAGAGAGCAGCTTAAAGAAAAAACCGGAAGAGAAAATCCTGATTATGTGATTGCCTGTGTAGGCGGTGGGAGTAATGCTGCCGGGACTTTTTATCATTTTGTAGAAGAAAAGGAAGTAAAAATTATTGCTGCTGAAGCCGGTGGTCTGGGTGTAGATTCAGGAAAGTCTGCTGCTACTACTTTTTTAGGAACGCTTGGTGTTCTTCACGGAAGCAAAAGTCTTGTGATGCAGACGGAAGACGGTCAGGTTATTGAGCCGCATTCAATTTCCGCAGGACTCGATTATCCTGGAATAGGACCTTTTCATGCGAATTTATTTCAAGAAAAAAGAGCTGAATTCTTTAGCATTAATGATGATGAAGCCCTAAAATGTGCTTTTGAACTGACCAGACTGGAAGGAATTATTCCGGCATTGGAAAGTTCTCACGCTCTGGCTGTTCTGGACAAAAAGAAATTTAATGAAAATGATGTCGTTGTTATTTGTCTGAGCGGCCGTGGGGATAAGGATATGGAAACGTATCTGAAGAATTTGTAAAATGTAAAAAGTATTCATGTAAAATGGCTTTAAGAGATAAAACCTGATCATAAATACATTAATACAAAAAAGAAAGAAATGAAAAAACTGAATATATACTTCACAGCAGGAATTCCCCAACTGGAAGATACCGCTGATATTATACAACTGATTCAGGATTCCGGAGCAGATATGATTGAAATCGGAATGCCTTATTCTGATCCTGTAGCAGACGGCCCTGTCATCCAGAAAGCTCACGAACAGGCTTTACAAAACGGAATGACCATTGAAAAACTGTTGTCACAATTAAAAGCCATCAAAGACGAAATCAGAATTCCTGTTATTCTGATGGGCTACATCAATCCGGTATTGAGTTTCGGATTTGAGAAATTCTGTGCGGCGTGTGCAGAAAGCGGTGTTGCAGGACTGATCCTCCCTGACCTTCCTCCTATTGAATTTGAGAAAAATTACCAGCAGATTTTAAAACAATACCATCTTAATTTTACCTTTCTTGTAACCCCGGAAACATCCGATGAAAGAATGATCTATCTGGATTCATTAAGTTCAGGATTTCTGTATGCAGTAAGCTCTTCTTCCACCACCGGAAATGAAAATGCAGTTGTAAAAAATGAAGATTATCTTTCCAGACTCGCTGCCCTTCCACTTAAAAATCCGGTAATGATCGGGTTCGGAATTAAATCGAAAGAAGATTTTGAAAATGTGACAGAAAAAGCAGATGGCGGTATTATCGGAACTGCCTTTGTCAATATCCTTCTGCATGATAAAGACTGGAAGAAGAATGCCATAGATTTTATCCATTCTATAAAAGCGTAAAATTCACTAAATTTGTATATCAAAAATTGCAATGAATACAAATCAGAATAAAGTAGTAGAATTTGAAGATTTAGGAATCAAAGAATATCAGCCGGCCTGGGATTACCAGGAGCAACTGATGAAAAACATCATTGATACCAAAATAAAAAACAGAGATCTTCCTGCCGAACAACATACCACTACGCCCAATCACCTTCTTTTCGTAGAACATCCTCATGTGTATACCTTAGGAAAAAGCGGACATGAAGAAAATATGCTTGCCGGTATTGATAAACTGAAAGAAATTGATGCTACTTTTGTGAAAGTAAACCGTGGCGGGGATATTACCTATCATGGCTACGGACAGGTTGTTGGCTATCCTATTCTGGATCTTGAAAACTTTTTTACAGACATTCATTTATATATGAGAAACCTGGAGGAAGTAATCATCAGAACCATTGCGGAATATGGCATTCAGGGCGAACGCTCTCCGGGAGAAACAGGAGTATGGCTGGACGTAGGAAAACCTTATGCCAGAAAAATGTGTGCTATGGGCGTGAAAGCTTCCCGATGGGTAACCCTTCATGGCTTCGCACTGAATGTGAATACTGACATGCGCTATTTTGAATACATCATCCCATGCGGTATCAAAGACAAGCAGGTGACTTCTTTAAAAAGAGAACTTGAAAGAGAACTGACTCCCGCAGAAATGGAGGAACTAAAGGCAAAGATCAGAAAACATTTTGCAGACGTTTTCCAGGCAAAATTGCTTTATAAATAATGAGAATAATTTTCATTAAGATATATGAAAACCAGTTTCAATAATTGAGACTGGTTTTTTATTTAACCGTATTACATACTTAGATCCTACGGAATGGACAAACCGCGTAAAATATGTAAATAAAAACACCCGTACTTTAGGGATAAACTATCCATCCACCTTGTCATTCCGTAGGAATCCATACCTCGAAATCTATTTAAAATTCTTCTTGCTTTTCAAAATTCTACTATTATTGAGACTGTTTTTAGACTAATCCGTATTACATAGCTTAGATTCCTACGGAATGGACAAACCGCATAAAATATGTAAATAAAAACCCCATACTTTAGGGATAAACTATCCATCCACCTGTCCATTCCGTAGGAATCCAGATCTCGAAATTCTATTTTAAAATATTCTTTTTTTTTAGAATTCAATATTAAAAATCTTAGGTTTTCCAGCTGTTTTCAATATTATAACATCAAAACAGAACAGCATAATGTATTTTTTTCAAAAAAATTCTTGCATATATTTTAATTTTTATTACTTTTAATATCACAAATAAGTGAACTATTACAATTAAAAAGTTCGCTGAAAACTAACCACCAAAATATAAAAACTATGAAAAAATTTCTGTTATCCATGATGGCATTCGTGACGATTCTGTCATTCAATGCCTGCTCAGATTCAAATGCCAACCAGGACCCGAATCTTGTCGCTAAAGAATCTAACGAAGTCGCTATGAAAGATTTCGGCAAGACTGTTCCGGTAGGGATTGAAAAAGAAGATGGAAAATTTAAAATCTCATTTATGGTTACTGCCCAGCCGTATGAAATTGCGGACAGTAAGGAAAATACAGGCTATATTTCCATGATCAGACAGGCTGTTGAGAATGAAACTCCTGTTCATGTTTTCCTTAAAGCCAACACTAATAAAATTGCAAAAGTAGAAAAAGCAACAGATGATGCATCCGTTACTTCAAATCTGTATTTAATAAAGAAGAGAGAGGTGAAAGCAATAAAGCAGTCAGTGTTATTCCTGATCTGGCAACGCTGAACAGTTTATTTACCCAGATCAAAAACCAGGCTTGCGGAACATCTACTGCATCTTCTCCTTGTATCACCTTCAGATATCCTGTTGACGGATGTTACGCAAGAGCTCACAAAATGAGGCAAATCCTATTGAATGCCGGCTACGACTGTGAAAAGCAGTTCGTATATGGTAATCTGAGGGCTTCTACAGGAACATGCTGTGTATCCTGGGTATACCACGTGGCGATATTGGTAAGTTTCAAAAATGCTTCCGGAATTGTTGAAAAAAGAATCATAGATCCTTCATTATTCTCCAGCGGTCCTGTAACAGATTCTGCATGGAGAGCTGCATGCACTAACACAAGCTGTGGATCTGCGTCTGTATCTTCCTATGCCAATACAGCAGGAAATGTTTACTACAGAAGCCCGTCAGGTTCATTACTGTATGATAACAACTATGTGAATACCAATTGTGTATTGAATATATTCTCATCCCTTTCAGGATGTTCTCCTTCCCCAGCACCAAGTGTAGCAAGCTGTGGATTTTAATTAATTTATAAAGAACTCCTGCAATTATTTTGATACATTGCAGGAGCTTTTTTTACTTAATACTTTTCATTATGAAAGCCTGGTCATACCTATTATTACTTTTTATTATGATTGCATCCTGTTCCGGTAATTCAGGTTCACAGAATTTAACCTGGTATAATAATGCCACTATTTCAGATATCACCGAAGATCCGGATAAACCTGATGAAGTAGTGCGTGTTGCCATTGGCATCAGTGCTCAGGTATTTTATCTTTCCAAAAAATCACCGGATTATAAAACTCTTATGGAAAAAGCAACCCAAAGCTTTAAGAAAAGTAAGGCATATAATATAGGTATTGAAAACAAAACCAATATCATCAGAGAAATTAAAGAGATTCAATAATCGTATTATCTGATTACGGAAATACCTGCATCAACTTTTATTTCTGCCCCATGAATATATGATGCCTCCTCCGAAGCCAGAAACAATACTACATTAGCTATTTCTGAAGGCTCTCCCTGCCTTTTAAAAGGTATTGTAGAAATTATATCTTCAATAGCGCTTTCAATTTGCTCTCCGGTTAAACCGGTATTGTTAAAAATATTGGTTTTAATATGTCCGGGGCTTACTCCATTCACACGGATTCCCCTTTCTGTAAGTTCTACAGCTAACGTTTTGATGAATGACTGCACCGCAGATTTTGCAGCAGAATATACCGAGAAATTAGGCATAGCAATATCCGTTGCCACTGAAGTATTAAAAATAACGGAGCTCCCGCTTTTCATCAATGGCAACATCTGCTGTACGGTGAAAAAAGCGCCTTTTACCAAAACATTGAAAAGTTCATCAAACTGATTTTCATCCACATATTCCACAGGAGCAAATTTTCCGTATCCCGCATTAGCAAACACCAGATCAATCTGCTCTGTATATTTTCTAACCTCCTGCTGAAGATTCATAAGGTCTTTCATATTTCCGGCATTGGATACGATTCCGAAAGCATTTTTTTCAAGCTTGTCCAAAGCAGTATTTACAGTTTCTTCACTTCTTCCTGTAATAATAACTGTTCCTCCTTCTTCAATGAATTTCTGAGCAGTAGCCAGCCCCATTCCGTTCGTTCCGCCTGTAATTAATGCGGTTTTGTTTTTAAATCTCTGCATTTTTTTTAATTTAAAATCCTACGGCAAAGATTGGAATAGTGGTTGTTTTATAAAATCCGAATCGTGTGGAATTGAGAAAAGACAAAACGGCGAAAAGGCGAAGGAGTAAAACGGCTAAATGGTTAAAAGGTTAAAAGGCAAATAATGCGATTGCGATTTTGCTTTTTTGCCATTTTAAAGTTCATCAATAATTGCTATCAATAAAATCATTCAAAATTAAATTGTACACAATTAAATTGATTATATATTTGTTCTGTTAATTCAGCTGAACATAAAAGCTGAAATTTTAAAAATCAACAAGTAGTTTAATTTAAAACAAAAAGAAAAATGTCATTAATAGAAGATCTGAACTGGAGACATGCTGTAAAAGCTTATGATCCAACCAAAAAAGTTTCACAGGAAGACCTTAACACTATTTTAGAAGCTGCAAGACTGGCTCCTACTTCATCGGGATTACAGCCTTTCCGCGTTATTGTAGTTGAAAACCAGGAACTGAAAGAAAAAATGGTAGCCGGAGCTTTAAACCCAGAAGTAATGAGAGATTCTTCTCACGTTTTGGTGTTTGCCGCATGGGACAGCTATTCCAATGAAAAAATTGACAAAGTTTACGATTATCATACTGACGTAAGAGATCTTCCAAGAGGCCGTTTCGGAAGCTATACTGATAAGATCAAAGAAATATATGGTGCACAGACTCCTGAAGAGCATTTTGCACACACTGCCCGCCAGACTTATATTGCATTAGGGATTGCCCTTGCCCAGGCTGCAGAACTTAAAATCGACAGTACGCCGGCAGAAGGATTCAGCAATGATGTTGTGGATGAAGTACTGGGATTAAGAGAAATGGGATTAAAAAGTGTAAGTCTTTTATATCTTGGATACCGTGATGAAGCCAATGACTGGCTTTCTACTATGAAAAAAGTCAGAATTCCAATGGATGAATTTATCATAAAAAAATAATACCTTCATCGAATCTTTCGTACTCAAAAAATTATGGAAAATCCGAAAACACCCAAACTGGAAAACCAGATCTGCTTTCCACTGTACGTGATCGCCAAAGAGATTACGGGACTTTACCGTCCTTTTCTTGATGAACTGGGCATTACTTACCCACAGTATCTTGTCATGATGATATTATGGGATGGAGACGGACTTACAGTAAGCCACATTGGTGATAAGCTGTTTCTGGACAGCGGTACTCTGACGCCTCTTCTTAAAAGGCTTGAGTCTAAAGGATTTATTACCCGAAAAAGAAAAAAAGAGGATGAAAGAGTAGTTGAAGTATTTTTAGACGAAGCGGGCAGGCAGCTTCAGCAGAAAGCTTGTGAAATTCCGGGGAAAATTCAGGAAAAACTGGGAATACAACCGGAAGAGCTGCTACACCTTAAAGACACGGTACTAAAAATATTAAATAAAATAGAAAATAAATGAAAACATTATATACAACCCAGGTCACTGCAAAAGGAGGCAGAAACGGACATATAAAGAGTGAAAACGAAGTATTGGATCTTGATGTAAGAATGCCGAAAGCTTTAGGAGGAGCCAATGATGATTTTGCTAACCCGGAAATGCTTTTTGCAGCAGGATATTCTGCATGTTTCGACAGTGCTCTGAACAGAGTGATCAGTCTTTCTAAAGTAAAAACCGGGGAAACAACGGTAACAGCACAGGTAAGCATAGGACAGCTTGATAATGGCGGTTTTGGATTGGCAGCTGAACTTGATGTCAATATTCCTGGTGTTTCTCTTGAAGAAGCGCAGGCTTTGACAGAAAAAGCACACCAGATCTGTCCTTATTCCAATGCGACAAGAAATAATATGGAGGTGAAGCTTTCTGTGACCAACAACGATTAATCCAATTTTTTTAAGCATAGTTATAACGAAAGGAGCTGTTTCCATGGAAACAGCTCCTTTTTATTTTTTATTTAACCGCAGATGAGCACAGATAATTGAGGATATTTTTTATGTATATAGTGTTTAAGAATGTCATTCATCATTCATCATTACCTTCTATCTTTATTTACATCGCTTTTCTGATAGGCATCTACTTTTTTATAGGAATCATTCTTCTCTTTTTCTTTTTTATCAGAGATCAGGATGCCGAAAAGATGGTCGATTTCATGCTGGAAAATAACGGCTGTAAAACCTTCTACAATTTCTGAATATTTCTGCCCTTTCAGATCGACATATTCCAGTTGGATGACTTTACTTCTGTAAAACTGGTCTCTGAAGTCGGGAATAGAAAGATCGCCTTCGGGACCAAGATTCTGCAGATCGGAACGCCAGACAATCACCGGATTGATAAAGTATTCCAGCGGAGTTCCTTCTTTATCGAAACGCTGTACCCAGATGATCTTTCTGTTGATGCCTACTTGTGGAGCTGCAATTCCTACTCCGCCGTCTGTTGACAGAAGAGATTCTTTCATCCTTTTTACCAGAACTGCGGTGTTCGGATCAAGAGGATCTGCTTCTGAAGAAATGCTCAGCAATGTTTTATGCTGATTGGAATCTGTGGTCTGATAAATCGGTAAGGCCGTATTCACATCTCCCTGATTAATTATGGAAAGTTCATGGGAAGTAAGTTTCTGAGCGTTGAGAAATCCAATAAAAAAGATCAGCAGGATGGGTAGTTTCTTCATGTTTTTAAATGTTACAAAGGTAAATATTGTGTTGTAAAAATAATTTATTTAGCAATGAATTTTAAGTTTTGGCTAAAGCCGTTGCCTCTTTTAATTAAAAAGCCGGGCTAAAGCCCGACCCCTATTGAATATTTTTTCCTAATAATTAAAAGTCTAAAAAGTCTTGGTCATATCTGCGGGAATAATCAGATTGAAATCTGTCGGGATATAATCTTTAGCTGGCACTTTCAGTTCGGGATCATCTGATTCAAAAACGGAGATGACGGCCATTTTCAGATTAGGATTTTTCTGTTTGATATACCAGTAAATACCTCCAAATTCTTTGCTGTGATAGTTTCCGTTGTAATGAATGAAAGTCTTTCCGGCCTGATAATTTTTCAGGATAGATTCAGCCATTGTGGCGTCTTTTACAGCCTGGGCTGAGATAAAATTCATCACTTTTGTTCCTTCCGCATGGTCACCCATCATCTTTTTCATTTCCGGATATCCCGGAGTATCCAAAGTAACTTTTATAGGCAGCTGCGCAATGTAGGATTTCTCTTTTTCGCTTAATGTATTTAAAGATTCAAGGCCTTCTTTGGCGGTCTGAGAGGCATATTTTCTTGGGATATTGGTGGCAATAAACTTCAGCTTTTTATCTTTGGCAAAATCCACCAAAGGTTTGTAGTCTGTTGCATAGTTATTCCATAAACGGGCAGAATCTTTGAAGGTTTTGGCGTCAAATTTCCCGTTCAGATATTGGTTCAGCTGTGCTTGGTTATCTCTTTCAAACATTTCAGCCCCTAAAATAAGCTGGTCGTTCTTTTTTGCAAACAAAGCTTCCGTAATTTTAAGCTGAAGCCAGTGGTTAATAGAACTGTTATGATTTTCACCAAAAAAGACCACATCATATTGTGCCAGCTCTTTTACCAGCTTTTCTGTCTTTACTTCCTTCCCTTTTTTATCATAAAACTGATATGCCTTAAAGTCCTGCCCCTTCAAAGAACAGAAACCGACAATCAGTATCGCTATGAAAATATTTTTCATTTTGTTTTTATAATTTAATCACAAATTACACAATATTCCGGCACCTTCAGATGGTCTGTCATAAAAAAGACCGCTTTGAATCTTACAAACAAAACGGTCTCATTCAAATCATCTAATTATTACTTTTCTAAAGCTGCCACAAGATCTTTCCATTCCTGCAGCTCAGGAATTCCGGGTTTTCTCTTTCCAAAGAACTGGACGATAAAATCTCCTTCTTTGTTGAATACTTCGATAGCGGTTACTTCACCATCTTCAGTTGGTTTTTTAACGATCCATGCTTCTGCAATTTTCGTTACATCAAGGTGCAGGTTGAAATCCGGATCCATTACGTTAAACCACTGCTGGTGCCAAAGCGTTTTGTTTACATTCCCTGTATGGATCTGAATAATTCCTCTGTTTCCAACGAAAACCATGATCGGAACGTTCTTTTCTGAAGCGTCTTCAAGGATATTCACCACTTTGGCATTATCGATTTTCTTAGCAAATCCTTCCGGAGCCAGTCTTAAGGCCTGCGTTCTGCTTACTCCGTATTTTCTGGTCATCATGAAGAAATCATGAGTGTCTTTCAGTTCTGTCCATGCCTTTTTAAAGCCTTCCACATCAATTTCCGAATCTGCTTTTTCAGCCTGCTTTGGAGCTACTGCTTCAAATACAAAAGCCTGGTTCTGATCTTCAGCTTTGAACTTTTCAACCAAAGCATCGAAAATTTCTTCGTTACTGTTTTTTGTAAGATAGATTTTATGAAGGGCCAATCCGTCTTTTCCAAAAAACTGAAGGCTTTTCTTATCTCCTTCCACTACTGCAAAAGCAAACTTCCAGTGGTTAAGGAAAATTCTGAGATCGATGTCTTCTCCCACAAAAAGCTGTGCATGCGGACTGCTGAAATCTCCGTTCAGATATGTCCCTTTTCTTTCATGAACACACTCATCATTACGGGTAAGCGCCATTACTTTTCCAAGTTGTCCGGCTTCTGTAAGAATTCCCTGGAAATCCGGGTTCAGCACCGTTACACCTTCTCCTATGCCTGTCACTAATAATTCAGCTTCACTTACTCCCAGCTGTGTGGCTGCATTTCTTATTCTGATATGTGGATTTTCTGCTTTCAGAGCTTCCCATTTTTCCTTTAAATCATTAACTAATGTGCTCATTACTTTACTTTTTTATGGTTAAAATTGTATACATTCTTCGTATGGTTTCGTTTCCTGTTTTACTTTTTATTTCTTCTTCTTTTTCAGAAGTTTTCATTCTTTTGAAATGGCTTTTGGAGATCAGTTCTTCCATTTCGCTATTGCTGTACAAGGTGAAATCAAATTCCGTAAATGGCAGCTTTTCCATGAACTCTCTTTGCCCGAATGTTAGAACAAATGTTCCGTCATCTTTTAAAACCCTGTAGATCTCATTTAAAAAATCCACTGGGTTTTCCCAGAAATACACGGTATTGACTGTAAATATTTTATCGAAAGTACCATCCTGAAAAGGAAGCTTTTTTCCTTCGTACAACACAAATTCTGCCTGCCTTTCAAATTCTTTATTGAGCCTTTTGGCTTCATTGTGCATAGTTTCAGAAATATCAATTCCTGTGTACCTGAGGTTTTTGGCAAGATTCATTATACTTTCAAGGTGTCCGGCATTTCCGTGTCCTATTTCAAGGATTTGCTGGCCGTCATCTATCGAAAGTGCTCTGATACTTTCTAACGTCATACTGATGTTGGTAGCATTCATCATTTCACCAATCTCGATACCTTTTTCTCCCCGGGGATTGGCAAGATTCTGTGCGAGGATTCTGAGTTCTTCTTTTTCCATGGTTATCCAAAAATGATCATTGGGTTATTTGTAATAGGATGGCCGCAGATGGTACACGGAAAGTTGTAGGCTTTACTGATATTTTCTGCCGTAAAAACTTCCTGTGGGGTTCCATATGCGGAAACTTTTCCTGATTTCATTAATAAAATCTTGTCAGCAAATTGAGCTGCAAGGTTCAGATCATGCAAAACAACAATGGCACTGTTGGCTTGTTTTGTAAACTTTCTGATGATTTCCAACGCTTTATACTGATGCTTTATATCGAGGTTATTCAGAGGTTCATCCAGAAAAACCAGCTTATGGGTAATGTCGTTCTGTAACTGCGCCATTACTCTTGAAAGATGTACCCGTTGTTTTTCACCTCCTGACAAAGAATTATAATCTCTGTCTTTTAAATGGAAAATGTCGGTTTCATACAGCATATTATTCATTGCTTCAAGATCCTCTTTTCCAGGCTGAGCTTCAAAATAAGGATACCTGCCCATCATAACGACATCTTTTACATCAAGCGGAATATCATTGCTGTTGTGCTGTGAAAATTTTGCCTTATGCTTTGAAAGCTCCTTCACGTTCCATTCTTGAATAGGCTTATTTTTAAATAATACTTTCTGCTTTCCGGATTTCACTTCATCTGCCAAAACACTCAGAAGGCTTGACTTTCCTGCTCCGTTCGGACCTACAATGGCTAAAAATTCGCCATATTCCAGGGAGACATCTACCCCATCCAGGATACGGAACTCTTTATGTTTATAATTAATCTGGTGTGCCTTGATCATTATAGTGATTTTTTAAATTTAACCAAAATAGCAATAAAGATAGGTCCTCCCATCAATGCAGTCAGAATTCCGATCGGAAGTTCGGACGGAGCTACAATACTTCTGCTGAATGTATCTGCCGTCAGCAGCAAGATACTTCCACACATCGCTGATAAAGGCAGGATAAAGGTATTATCGGATTTGAATAAAAGCCTTAAGATATAAGGTACAATTAATCCTACAAAACCAATAGTTCCTGAAAATGCTACGCATGTCCCCACCATTAAAGCCACTGTGATAATGATCTGTTTTTTCAGCTTCTCCACGTTGATACCAAGGTGCTGTGCATCTTTTTCTCCCAGCATCATGGCATTCAGAGCTTTTCCTTTGGGTAATAAAATGATGTAAGCTATAATCATGACCACAGCCAGAATAATATTCTTTGTCCATGTGGCAGCAGCCAGGCTTCCCAGATTCCAGAAGGTTAAATCCCTGAGCTGTTCATCTTTTAAAATATAGATCAGGAATCCGGTAATGGAGAAACCGATTGCGGTTATCGCCACTCCGGTAAGCAGCATCATCACTACATTTGTCTTTCCTCCGCTTGTTGAAATTTTGTATACCAGCATCATGGATAAAAAAGATCCTGCGAAAGCTGAGATTCCCACCAGCGAAAACTGTACAGCTTCAGGAAAATATTCTTTGAAATGCCCTCCCAAAACAATCGCAATGGCCGCCAGCAGTGTTGCTCCTGATGTAAGACCAATCAAATCTCCGGTTGCTAACGGATTTTTAAAAAGTCCCTGAAGGCTCGTACCCGAAACGGAAAGCATTCCTCCAATTAAAATAGCCATAACGATTCTGGCTGCTCTTACGTCCCAGATCACATATTGATCACTCAGCGATAAACCGGGATCTCCTTTTATAAATTGCCACAGGATCATGAACGGGGAATTCCCTCCGAAATCATAAACTCCGGTATTAAGTGACAGTACTGCTATCATAATAAGCAGTACTGCACTTATGATAAGATAAAAGTATAGTTTACTTTGTGTTTTCAATTAAAAGTTTATTTAATGCTACTGCTGCTTCTCCCAGTCTCGGTCCGAAACCTGATACTAAACCTCCGTCCATTGCGATGATCTTCTTATTTTTACCGGCATTGGTTTGTGATACTCCCGGCATTTTAAGGGCTCCTTCATTTCCTCCTGCGCCCTGTAATCCTGTTTCGAAGAAGAATAATACATCAGGGTTGGCTTTTACAACTGCCTCAGGTGTCAATGGTTTGAAATCTTCAAAATCAGTTACGGCATTTTCTCCGCCTGCAAGAGTGATCAGTGAAGCCATTGGTGTATTTTTACCGCTTACCATCAGCATATTACCTCTGGCATAGATGAACAGTACTTTTGGTTTTTTAGCAATGGGCTGTACCTGTTTCAGATCAGCATCAATCTTGTCATTTAATTTCTGATAATCTGTATTTCCGATCGCTTTTGCAACCTGTTCGATCAGTTTTTTGGTTCCTGCTACGGTATATTCCTGTTTGAAAACCTCAGTCTGAATTCCTGAAGATTTGATTTTTCCCATGAGTTCCGGGTTGATATCTTTATCAGAAGCCAGGATCAAAGTAGGATTTACAGCCATGATCGGTTCAATCGTCATTGATCTCATGTGCCCTAAATCTTTTGCAGTAGCTTTTAATGAGGCTGGATACGTACTGGTAACATCGGTTGCTACGATTTCTTTTTCGTGTCCCAAAGCAGCTACGATTTCAGTAATCCCACCATTTAATGTTACTATTTTATTATTGGTTTTTGGTGCTTCAGAAGTAGCTTCTGTAGTATTTTCTTTTGCTCCTGCTTCTACCTTTTTGCAGGAATATACTGCGACAAGAACAGAAGCTGCAAGGATGAATTTTTTCATGATATACTATTATTTGATTATTTATAAAGGTTCAAATTCAAAATTGGTGTATCCTCTTTCGCCTTTTGTATTTTTCATGGTGTTGAATCTCAGCTTGAAATAGAAACCTTCAGCATCTTTCAATACAAAGAAACGGTCTGAATATACAAACGGAACCGGATTTGTTGCTGTTCCCGTAGTGGTTCTCCACTTGTCACCAATGGCCCGCTGGTCATTGAACACAAATTTTGCATGTTCAACATCTTTTAATTTAAATGCGCTGTAAGCCGCATCAAGATTTCCTGTAATACTTACCTGATAAGCTCCCACACCATTCAGGGTATTAGTCGTCACAAAATCAGCATAAAAATAGCTTCCTGCACTGGTTGCAGGTCCCATGAACACTTCATTGGTAAACGTTGTGAACGCAAGGTCCCAGTTTTTTTTCTTAGGCTGAATTTTTACCGGAGCTCCTGTTTTCAAATTGAAGAATGAGAAGCTGTATTCTGTATCTTTAGTAATGATATATTCTTTGATATCTGCTTCTGCTGCATTCACGTCAGCATAACGGATTTTGTATCCATTCTGGGCTCTCAGAATCTGAATTTTCTTCCATCCTCTCGGATCTCCGGACAATGAGACTGAACCTGCTCCGATATTGGCTGCGGAAGGAATTTCTCTCCCCAGATTGATCAGATATACCGGATTATCGGCATCATTTTCTTTGATGGCATCAATTCCTGAAGTCTGTGTCAGAAAATTTCCATCAGGATTATCGACATATTGCATATTGGCAGCATCAAAGGTTCCTACCTGAGCAATGTCTTTCAGGCTTGATATATCTGCTTCTTTTACTTTACTGATGTCTGAAACGTTGGGAATTTTGATCACCGTCATAGCCAGAGATCCGTTCATGATCACACGGAATTCATCTCCAGTATAAAAACCAAGGTCCCAATCTGTTCTGCGGTTAACGGCCGGACTGGTGTAGTCACTTAAGTCGATCCACACCTGATTGGGTTCTGTAGGACCTCCGATGTTCACGCTTACTTCCGACCCCGTCATTGGAGGAACCGGAACCGGATCTTCATCTGCAGAGAGACAGGATTGTGTGACAGCCATAACGGAAAGAACAGACAATATTTTTAAATACTTCATAACAGTAACTTATTATTAAAATTGAAACATTAGTCGGGCAAAATAGCTTCTGCCATAGTATAAATTAATATAACCACTCGCCGCCGTATGGGCAGAACCTGCCACTGCGGTTGAGTTCAATCTCGTTACATCAAATATATTTTTCACTCCGGCGGAAATTTCAAAATGCTTATTCCAGAAAGGCTGGCTCACGATGAAATCCATCATGTGGAAGCTGTCTACTTTTCCAAGCCGGAACCCGCTTGCTCCATCTGAAACATACATTCTGTCCGGACCTGTGAACTTGTAATAAAGGGCAAAATTGGTATCTGTACTTTTCAGTTTGTAGGTTGCTGAAGCTCCTACCTGAACCAGATACTGGAAATCTGTAGGAGAAGAAGATTTTAAATCATTCATCGATACGGATGTTCCGTTTACTGATCCCCTCAAAGACAGGGCAAACTGATCTTTTCTGAAATCTACGTTGGCAGAGAATAACAAATTTTTATAGGTATCAAGATTCATGTATTTGTAGGTGGAAGGCTCTTTTACCATCACCATTTCAATCCTGTCCCGTACATCAAGGTATAATGCATCAACTCCATAAGCGATTTTCCAGCCATTGCCTGCAGAAAAGTTCTGGTTCCAGAAAAGTCCTGCAGAGAATCCTTTTTCAGGATTTAAATCCGGATTTCCCTGAACGTCATGGTTAAGATTAACAAAATAGGTATACAGCTCATCATATTTCGGAAAACGGTTGGCCGATCCTATAACCGCTCTTAGATTTGAATTTTCAGAAGTTTTATATCTTGCTGATAAAGAGTAGTTGTACTGATTGTTAAAATTTTCGCTCAAAGAAAGCCTTACTCCCGGTCTCAATGAAAATTTGTCTGAAACATTCCATTCTGCAGAAAGGAAATTGGAATAGGTAAATATTTTTCTTTTTACTGCTTCACCCAGAAAGTCTCCTGCGATCAGGGCAGCATAACCGTTGGTGTAATCCAGCTCATATCCTAACTGAAAATCAAAAACTTTGCTGTTCAGGAAATTGCTGAACATCCCTCTTGAGTAGATTACATCTGTTTTGTAATAAGATTTTTCCTCCTGACGGCTCTTTATTTGTCTGTTCGGGATATCATAATTGTAATCATAATATTTTCTGTCCTGGTTCTGATAAGAGAAATCTCCCATATATCGGATATGTCCCAGGTTGGTTTGAATATTAAACTGATGAATCCAGCGGTCTGTATTGTATCTTCTGTCTCTGCTTTCATAGGAAACTCCGCCTGCTCCGTCATTCAGAGGATTTCTGCTGACCTCCGGATTGTAGAAATTGAATTTCTCATTAAGATAAGACAGCTTGTAGAAGAATGTTGTTTTGTTTTTCGTGTATCTGAGTAATGCTGATGCATCGTATTGGTCTTTCGGGTTCCATTCATAGCCTCTCTGATTGTCCTGTCCGAAATATTTGTAGCCTTTGCTTTCTCCTTCATATCCCATAAACTGGTTATGGTTGAAATTGATGCTGGCAAACCATTCATTACTGATATTATAATCTACATTCAGGTTCTGAATATGTCTGCCGTTACCTTTTTTCTTAAGGTCATAATTGTCTCTTACCGTTTCTTCCTGCAATGAACCTCTTACACTTATTTTTTTTGTACCCGTCTTTTTCGTAATAATGTTGATAACCCCGGCAACAGCACCATTTCCATACTCAACACCCATGCTTCCTTTTACAATTTCAATTCTTTCTATATTGCTTAAGGTAATTTTGGTAAGGTCAATATTACTGCCCAGTCCTGTATCCCCTACTACCGGAATATTGTCTATAAGGATTTTTACATAATCTCCGTTAAGTCCCATGATATTGGCAGTGGAATTTCCTGAACGGGTATCGGGAGTGATCTGTATGTTAAGACTTTGATTCAAAACCTCGGCAACGTTCGTGGCTGCCATATTTTTAATCTGTTCTGCGTCTATGACATCAACCTTATATATCGATTTGTTAATGGACTGCTGCATGTACTGTCCTGTAATAACCACTTCTTCAATTTTCTTTTGATAAAGAGAATCCTTTTCTTGTGCATTCATCCATAAGGCTATGGATAACGTCAGAACGGAAAGCACTTTCTTCTTCATAAGGGTACAAATTTTCGACAAATATAAAACTTTATTTAGACTCATTAAAAATAAATATATATTTTTATGGAATAATTCTAAATAAAAATAATCTCATGAAATTAAAATTACTTTTCGGAACTCTGATGTTTACAGCTTTAACTGTTAATGCCCAGGTATCCAGCATCAATGAAAATTTCAATAATTTTACTGTCGGGAATACCACTTTCCCTCAGTTTGGATGGTCTGCTATTGTTGCACCCATAACCGGTGAGTTCCCTCCTGTACCTCCAAGAATGATTGTAGCAGGTGATTCCAACAGATTTATTCAGTCGTACGCAGGAAACAATGCTACCGGTTCTTCTTACCTGATTTCACCACAGATTGAAACGCCTACCGGAAACAAGACATTGACTTTTGATACCACTCTGGTATCTCCATCTCCCGGTCCCGGAAGTATTCAGATTGGAATAGCCTCCAACCCTGCAGATATGTCAACATTTGTTCCTGTCGGGAATCCTATTAATGTAGCGACAATCGGTACTGTACAGAATATCAGTGTTAATATTCCGGCATCCACAGGATCTTACATCGTATTTAAGTTCACACCTACTGCTACCCATGTAGCCATTCAGGTTGATAATGTAATTTATAATACAGCAGCTTCATTAGGTGTATCCGACAACAATAAAACAACAGAGAATTTCAGATTTGCTTTAAATGCTGATCAAAGCGCTTTAGAATTTATCGTGAAGAAAGATCCTAAGAACATTCAGATCTATTCTGCTGCAGGCACGAAAGTAGCGGAGGGAAAGTTAAACGGAAGAAGATTTGAAATCAATACCCTCCAGACAGGTGTTTATTATATGAATATTGAAACAGCAGAAGGAAAACTTATTCAATCAAAATTCATTAAAAAATAAGGTTAATCAGCCTATTATTTACCTTTTGAAAGCCGGCAGGAATGATTTCTGCCGGCTTTTTTATATATGATTTCATTGTTAATCATGATCACAATAACAGAAACACGACAAAAGTCATTTTTTTATTTAGACTGATTAAAAATAATTATATACTTTTGTGGAACCATTCCAAATAAGGATTTAAGAAATAAATTATGAAAACAAAACTATTTTTGGCTTCGGTACTGGCAATGTCTGTTCATCAGACTGTTTTAGCGCAGACTGACGCATTGGGATACTCACAGGTAAATATGACCATGGGAAGCGGATATCAGAACCGCGTATTTGTGAACCTTGCAGATGGCAATATGGTTTCCCAGCCAGCCAATACGTGGGATATTGCTTTTTACAGAAACTCAAACTATGCTTTCGGATCGAGAGTGAATGATGCAAAAGATATCCAAGTATTCACCGCATCAACCAATTTAGCCGACTGGGACAATATCAGCATCAGCAATGAATCTTCATGGGGAGCTCCTTTGTACAATCCGGATCAGACAACTGACTGGAGCCAGGGTGCTTTTGAACAGGGACCTGTGACATCTCCAAATCCTAATATTCCTTCAACAGGCTGGGGAGTTTACAATCCCGTCAACCACCATATTCAGGGGAAAGCAATTTTTGTTTTAAAATATGCTTCAGGAACCTATATTAAATTCGCCATTGAAGATGCGTTTGCCGGATATACCTTCAGATATTCAAAGTGGAACGGTACATCATGGGGAACTACTGAAACAAGAACCATTGCCAATGGTACAGATGATTCTTATTTCAATTATTTCTCCTTCGATACCGGGGAAAAGGTTCCGAACCTGGAACCCTCCAGAACTGCATGGGATTTTGTATTCACCAAATATTACACGTTCTATATGGGTGTACAGATGTATCCGCTTTCCGGGGCCATTCAAAGCCCTAATATCAAGGTTGCGATGGTACAGCCGGAAACTCAGGAAACGGCAGGTTATACCATCCCGGCCAATGCGAATTTCTCATCAACTATTACAACGGTGGGACATTCCTGGAAGGGTATCGGAACGGTAAAAAATGATGTTGTATACTACGTCAAAAAAGGAAATGACTACTACAGAATGTACTTCACCACAAACGGCGGAGCAAGTACAGGAAACATGTATTTCAAATACAAGAAGATTACTGAAACATTAGGGATTACCGAGGTTGGGAAAAAAGCATCTTTCGGTCTGTATCCTAACCCTGCAACAGCTGATAAAAAAGTAACGGTTCTTTTTGATGTTAAAGAAAAAGCAGGTAACAAAGGGAATGCAGAGGTTTATGATCTTACCGGCAAAAAGGTATATTCTGCAGAGCTTACCAATCAGGCAGGTTTCTATAAGCAGGAACTGAACCTTTCTACCCTTCCATCAGGAAATTACCTTGTAAAAATTAGTTACGGAGGCCACTCGGAGACGAAAAAGCTTATCGTAAAATAAACTTTTCATTTTTAATACTTTCTATTTTTTCTAATAAAAAGGCGGTTTCAGAGTATTGAAGCCGCCTTTTATTCTTTATTGAAGTTGAGAAAATTTTTAAGATTTTAAAGTTTTAAATTCTTAAATCTTTAAATGTTCAATTAATATATTTTAAATCCTTTATAAACTTCTGCAGAACTCTCCATGATTTTGGAAGCATCTTTACGGAAATCCAACAAATGGTCCTGGCCATTATGCCTGTTGTGGTGCTCAACACTTTCCCAAAGCTCAATCAGGAAAAAAGTTCCTTTATTATCTTTATCTTCAATCAGGTCATACTGCAGACAGCCTTCTTCTTTTCTTGTTTCTTTCACAAGCTTCTGAAACAGCTCTACGGCATCCATCAGATAGTTTTCATTAAACTTAAAAAGTGCAATGATATGTAAATTCATGTTCTAATATTTAGTGATGTAAAAGTAAAGTATTTTCAAAATCAAATATCTTTTTGCCCCTTTTATTTTTCCACACCGAACATAATTTTTTAATTAAAAACTGATTTATAAATAGTTATGGAACTCATCACAATGACCAAAGTTCCGATTATCACAAACATTTTCTTTACAGGAAGCTTAGCCGTAAGCATTGCTGAGAAAGGAGCGGTAACAATCCCTCCGATCAAAAGCCCCAGAATAATATTCCAGTGCTGGATCCCCAGGGTAAAGAAAAAGGTAACGGCTGCGGTAATGGTCAGGATAAATTTGGCTACGGTAGAACTTCCTACAGCAAATCTTGGGGTAAATGCATTTTTGATCAGTGTTCCGGTTACCAAAGGTCCCCAGCCTCCTCCTGCAAAGGAATCTATAAAGCCGCCTATCACGCCCAGTCTGATCAGATTGGTTTTTCTTTTCAGGGCTTTACTTTGTTTTTCTTTAAATGCATTTGATAAAATCTGAAAACCGAGATATAAAGTATAAAAAGCAATCAGTGTTTTGGTGATCTTCGCGTAATATTCTCCGAGATAAGTAAGACATACCGTACCGATAATTGCACCAATTACAGCCGGAACAGCCAGTTTTTTCACCAGGCTTTTACTTACATTTTTCAATTTGATGTGGCTGACGCTTCCTGCAGCGGTGGTAAAACTTTCTGCCGAGTGAATACTTGCGCTTACAATATGCGGTGGAATATTCAGAAGCATCAGTGTTGTGGTACAGATGACCCCATATCCCATTCCCATTGATCCGGCAACAATCTCTGCAAAAACCCCTACCAGAAGCATCCAGTAAAAAATATAATTATCTTTTGCCAGGATAGCCTGCAGCTCTTCCAGATATCCCAGTTCATACATTGAAAAAACAATGATGGAAATAACAGCAGCTGTCACAAAAAGAACATTAAGCCTTACCTGAATTTTTCTTGAAATCACCATATTATAAACCGTTTTTGTCCATTACTATTTTATGATCATTATCATTGACAATAAAGACATTCAGCGATTGTCTGCTATCCGTTCTTTCGGAGTGGATTTTTTTTTCAGATACAGCATATGCAGCAGCCAAATGGACTGCAATACCAGAAAGGGCGATGTTTTGTGATTGGTTTTCTTCTTCTTTTGAAGTCATAGTTTGTTCATTTGAAGTAGCGCAAATATCTGATAAAATATTTATCCTACAAAACAAGTAGACTATTAATTCAAAAAAAAGGATCAGGTTAGTCAACCAGATCCATTAAAGTTTTACTTTCCAGAATATTCAGGGATGCATCACGAACCTCTATCAGAACATCATGAAGTCCGCAGTGATCTTCATTGCAGTCTTCACATTTTTCATAGAAATTAAGACTTACACAGGGAAGCATGGCAATAGGCCCGTTTACCAGACGAATAATTTTTGCCAGTTTCACATTTTCAGGATTTTCTTTGAAGAAGTATCCTCCACCCTTTCCTTTTTTACTGTCAAGGATATCCGCTTTTTTCAGTTCAAGAAGGATATTTTCCAAAAACTTTAAAGGAATCTTTTTATGTTCCGCAATTTCAGAAATAAGAATCGGGCCTTCATTTCTTTTTTCTACAAGATATGAAAGCGCCTTAAACGCATATTGAGATTTTTTTGAAAGCATTACAGCAAAAATAAGAAAATTGTTTAATATTTGAAAAAGGGAGAAAAGTGAAACTGTAAATGCGTAAAAGATAATTTTTTTCAACCGTAATTTTACGGTTTTATATACCACATTTTTGCCTTTCTGCCATTAAATCATTATGTTTGCCATATGTTCAGTAAACAAGAGGCACAGCAATTAAAAAAGGAATTTTGGACAGCTTTCGGAAAGTCATTTCCCAGAAAATGGATTCTTTATGATACCAAAATCAAGGACATGTCATTTAAATTTTCAGCCGACAATAAAAAAGCAGAAGTTTCTCTGGATATCGAAATGAAAGATGAAATTTTCAGAAATGCTTATTACGAGAAAATCTGGTCTCTGGAAGATATTTTAAAAGATTTCGTTGGAGACTTTCAGAAGGAAGAATATTTTACCCTTGAAAACGGTAAAGTGATCAGCAGGATATGGGTTGAAAAGCATGGCGTTTCCATTTTTAATAAAAATACGTGGCAGGAAATTTTTGAATTCTTTGTAGACAAAATGGATGGTTTTGAACGGTTTTACTATGAATATGAGGATTTTATAAAGGATATATAGAATACTTACGAAATAAATACTATTTTATGCTTCGAATTAAGATAAAAAAAGAAAACTTATCTTTGCTACACCACTTAAACTAATAGATGAAACAAAATAACATGATTAAAAATGAGAAAAGTGTACAAAAACATTTTTGGAGAGGTCATTTCCAAAAGTAAAGTTGTGAAGCTAAGCGAATATCATCTGTATTATTACGAAGAAGGCACCGATTTCCTGAAAGAAATTGAATTCATTAATGAAGACAGTGTTTACAACATCAATTATTTTTTAAGTGACGAAGAAGACGAAGCGCAGGTAGTGGATTATCTTAAAGAAAAATCTGACTTTTTTGATATTGAAAAAAAAGAAACCACTGACAGCTTTATTATTTCTACCAATAAATTATATTCCTTATCTGTAGACGACCTCCCCTTAATTTCTAAAACTGTTTTCAAAAAAGACGACCCCGAAAACTTCATCTGTTCACAGGTCATCGATAATGAAACCCACGAACCACAACTCGAAAGAACGATAAAATGCTGGTACACCAACGACAAAAACGGTGAAAAATATGCAGCGATAGAATGCAGCTATCAGGAAGACGGGAAACTTGAGCTGGCTGTAGATAAAACCCCTGATCCCGATGATGAAGAAAACTGGGTTCATTATGATTATGACACTTTCCAGGATCTTCAGGCACAAATATCCACTGACATCAGCTAAAACAGCCGCCTTACTTCCCAAAGAGGCATATCAACAATAATCTTTTTTACACCTATCTCATATAAAATTATTAAATGGAAGACAATCCTATTTTTTTTGCAGACGGAAATGATCCGCAAATGATTGAAGCTTACAAAAAAGCACAGGAAACTTTTAAGTATTTCTGGCGCGAACAATCCTGGGAATACAGAAGAATTATTCCGGGGCTTACCGTATCATGTGTTAAAACTGCTTTTGAAGAGCAGGATGAAGAAACCGGAGAAAGCCTGGTAGAACATATGTGGATCAATGAAATATTTTTTGACGGGGATCATGTAAGAGGATATCTTATCAATGAGCCTAACAGCCTTAAAAACGTACAGGTTGGTGATTATGTTGAAATTCCTTTAGAGAACATCACTGACTGGCTTTTTGCCATCACTCCGGGTGTACAGAAGCCTAAAGGGCTTTCCAGGCTGTTTTCATCTTCTTCAACTCCGCTTCCAAAAGCTTACGGAGGATTTACCATTCAGAAAATGCGTGCTGATATGTCCGATGCGGAAAGAAAAGAACATGATAATGCATGGCAGCTTAATTTCGGAGATTTCAATGATATACTTTTGGTCAATAATCAGAAAGAAAATCCGGAAAATCTGATTGAGCATCCCATGAGTAAAAACATGAAGGAGGAATTTGCAAAGTTCTTACAGCAATATCCGGATGAGCTTACACAAGCCGATGAATACGGGCTTACACTTCTTCACAAAGAAACGATTGCAGGAAATTTAACCACTGTGCAGGTTGCTTTGGAAGCAGGAGCTGATAAAAATATCCGGTCTAAAAAAGGAAAAACAGCTCTGGATTATGCAAAACAGCTGAACTGGGAGCATCTTATTCCGGTATTGGAAGGGTAAATTATTAATTAAGAGTATTATAACCCAAAATTTGTTTAAACTTTTATTATTGAAACATTAAGATTGTATTAAGTTATTGAGAGTATTAAGATAAGCTTCGCTTTAAGCTTAAAAATCAGAATGATTCATCTTAACTATACTTTATTTCTTAAATCCTTCTTAATGGTTTTTAATATTCAACATTTTTTATAAGTCTAAACAAATACTCAATACTAGTTTTTAAAACAAAAATTCCGGAAGAAAAATCTTCCGGAATTTTTATTTATTCTTATCCAAACTTTTTCTTTCTTAACCAGAAGAATAATCCTCCGAGAAGCCCGATAATAGCCAGCGGAAGCAGTAAACTCAGCCACTGCCATGTGGATTTCTCTTCAGTAATTCTTTGCCTGTCGAGAAGCCTTTCTTCAATGTTTCTGTTTCTCAGCTCCATCAGGTTGCTGTCATCCAACAGATAATCCAAAGCATTTCTCAGGAACTGTTCGTTTCCGAATTGTTCGTTCGTCAACAGATCTACTCCCAATGGAAGCGGTTTTCCTTTGATCACTTTGTTTCTTCCTACATCTCCGTCTGCAATTACAATCATTTTATTTTCCGGACTTGATGTTTTGAATCCCGGGTAAGACTTTCTTTCAATTCTTGATGCGTACGCAGAATTGAATTTCCCTTCCAATGCTACAGCGAAGATCTTCGGAGTACTTGGTTTTTCCATTTGTCCAAGACTGTCTACGCTTGCAATTTCTTTCAGATCCACATAGTTTGGAACCTGTTTCAACAATGTTCTTTCACTGGATTCAAAAAGAACTTTTGTTTTGATATTTTTTCTGCCTCCCAATGTATCAATGGAAGTCGGGAATTCAAATTTTACAGGATTAATATTTTTAGTAACCGGATTATTGTTTTCAGCAATCCCAAGAGGATAATAAGGCCATGGCAGGCTTGTGTACTGAGGATTTCCGCTTACTTCTCCTGTAACGAGTCTTAATAGTGCAAATTTTTTAACGTCTTTTACCAAAGCCGGATTGATTCTCACCCCGTAATTGAAAAAGAAGTCAGTCATATTGATATCGATCGGGAAAGGCATTACTTTTTTGGATCTTGTTAAGGTATCCATCTCAGCGTTTACTGCATCAATCATCCAAAGTGTTTTCCCGCCATTCATGATGTACTGGTCAAGAATTACTTTTTCATTATCCGTAAAAGCTTTTCTTGGTTTTGCAATTACCAGGGCACTCATCTGTTTCAATAAAGGAACATCTTCCAGTGAAAGCTCAGTCTGATTTTTAGGAATAATAGGTCCTGCATCATAGTTTTCCATCGCCAGCTGCACAAACCCCTGAAATTCATCCGGATTCAACTCATCATGGTTGACCAAAATCCCGATTTTCTTTCTTTTGGCTGCTGCAATATTTTTAATATTGGAAACAAGGTTATACTCCAGGCCTTCAATAGATCTTGTCAGCTGCTCATCAGCATCAATTCCTGCCTGCTGTACCACTAAAGGAATAGAAACACCGTCATTACCGTGTTTGATCACAGCGTAAGGGAAAAGGGTGATCTGTGATATTTTCCCGTCTTTTACATCCGGAAGAATTGACGGCTGCATTCCCATTGCCATCAGGGTATCCTGGGACATTTTGGTTTTAATAGGATCGATAAATTTAAAATCAATCTTCGGATTAATCTTTCTGAACTCTTCCAGCATGAACTTCGTTTCGCTTTGCAACTGTTTGAAACTTGCAGGAAAATCTCCTTCCAGATACACTTCTACTGTAAGAGGCTTTTTAACGGACTCCAGTACTTTGATGGTGTTATCGGAAAGTGTATATCTTTTTTCTTTTGTTAAGTCTAATCTGATTCCTGAATACGTCAGGATAATAACCAAAGGAATAATTGCAATTAAGAAAATTCCCAGGGGAGATTTAGCATTGAACTTCTTCATGATTCTACTTCTTTTTGTTAATAAAATGATTAGACAATACTAATGAAGCTCCAATGACAAGAATAAAATAAGCTACATCTTTAGCATCAATAAGCCCTCTTGTGAAGCCTAAGAAATGCTGATAAAAGCCAATATTCTGAAGGATAAAATCAGCTCCACCCAATAGTTTATAGCTTGCCAGCTGCTCAATTCCAAAATACATGATGAAGCACATAAAAACACCCAGCAGGTAAGCCATAATCTGGTTCTGTGATAATGAAGAGGCTAAAATTCCCACTGCTGAAAAGGCTGCAATTAACATGATTAACCCAAGGTAGCTTCCGAAGGTCATTCCGAGATCGATATTTCCTGCAGGAACTCCCAAAACATATACCGTATAAAGGTAAATCAGTGAAGGAATAAGGCACAGAATCCCGACAATCCATACGGAAAGGAATTTTCCTGTAACCAGTTCTGAAACTTTTAACGGCTGTGAGAAAAGCCAGTTTAATGTTCCGGTCTGCTGCTCTTCCGCAAAAGTCTTCATGGAAAGGGCCGGAATGATAAACATCAACAGCCATGGTACCAATACGAAATAGCTCTGCAGTGAGGCCATTCCGATCTCAAAAATATTAGAATCGTTGTCGAAAAAGAACAGGAAAAGGGTTGCTATCAGGCTGAAAGCGGCAATGATCACCCATGCACTCCAGTTTCCAAAGTAACTCCAAAGTTCTTTCTTTAAAATTGCAATCATAGTTTTTTGTAAGATATAAAAAGGATGAATGTTTTCAGACATACGTCCTGCTCCACAATTATTTGTTTTTTTTGTTTTTGTTAACCAGTTTTACCGTCATCATGATCAGCAGTACAAGAACGAAAAATCCTGTAATTAATTGCCACCAGTATTCAATCACCATTGATTTTAGAATAACCGTAAACACCACCAGAAACAGAATGAAGGTTGCAATCTCATTGGCCTGTCTCAGTTTGATATTGGCAATGGGTAGTGTATCTCCATGCAGTTCCTTTAAATGAAGAACTTTTTTCCAGCACCAGTAATGGTAGATGGCAAGTCCGATAAGGAAGGTCAGTTTCAAATGGAACCACCCCATTTTCATCAGTCCCGGATTTAAAAAGATCATCACCAGCCCGCAAACTGCCATAATTACTCCTGCAGGAACGGTGATAATATTCCACAGCCTCCTGGCCATAAAAGTATACTGCTCTCTCAGAATTTTCTTTTTTTCTTCAGGAAATTCATCGGTATCTTTATAATAAACGAAAATCCTCACGAGATAAAAAACTCCCGCAAAATAGCTTACCATAAAAATAATGTGCAGCGCTTTGATTATTGTATAAAGCATTCAGAAAAAATTAACAGCAAAGATAAGCTTATTATATAATTGTTAAAAATAAATTTCTTTTGATCAGGAAAATCCAATCAAAACGGATTTATATAAAAAATAGTTCGGCTCGGGGCAGCTTTGCTGCCCGAGCCGAACCTTATATTTTCATTATTGCATCCAATTCAGCGATTAAGAGATCACTCCTAATTCTTTTCCTACTTTTTCAAATGCTGCAATCGCTTTATCCAAATGTTCTTTGGTATGAGCAGCGGATAGCTGTACTCTGATTCTTGCTTTTCCTTTCGGTACTACAGGATAGAAGAATCCGATCACGTAAATTCCTTCATCCATAAGCTTTTCGGCCATTTTCTGAGAAAGTGGTGCATCGTAAAGCATTACCGGAACAATAGCAGCATCGCCTTCAGGGATATCAAAGCCTTTTGCTTTCATTTCCGTTCTGAAGTATTCTGCATTTTCCATTACTTTATCACGAAGAGAAGTGTCATCAGAAATCATATCCAATACTCTCAATGCAGCTCCTACGATTCCAGGAGCCAAAGAGTTTGAGAATAAATAAGGTCTTGAGCGCTGTCTCAGCATATCAATGATTTCTTTTTTACCGGAAGTAAATCCACCTAAAGCACCTCCTAATGCTTTTCCTAATGTAGAAGTAATGATATCTACTCTACCCATTACCTCATTTGCTTCGTGGGTACCGCGGCCAGTCTTTCCGATGAAACCGGTTGCGTGAGAATCATCCACCATCACCAAAGCATCATATTTGTCTGCAAGATCACAAACTCCTTTTAAGTCTGCAACAATACCATCCATTGAGAATACTCCGTCTGTTACGATGATTTTAAAACGGTGGTTCTTTTCAGAAGCAGCAATCAGCTGAGCTTCCAGATCCTCCATATTATTGTTTTTGTATCTGTATCTTGCCGCTTTACAAAGACGGACACCATCAATGATTGATGCATGGTTCAGTTCATCTGAAATAATAGCATCTTCTTCTGTAAATAAAGGTTCAAAAACACCTCCGTTGGCATCAAATGCAGCTGCATAAAGAATAGTATCTTCAAGACCAAGGAAATCTGCGATTTTTTTCTCAAGCTCCTTGTGAATATCCTGTGTTCCGCAGATGAAACGTACAGAAGACATTCCGTATCCATGAGACTGAATCATATCCTGAGAAGCTTTCATCACTTCCGGATGATTGGATAAACCCAGATAATTGTTAGCACAGAAGTTTAAAAGCTTTTTTCCGTTAGCCTCTATTTCTGCACTCTGTTGAGAAGTGATGATTCTTTCTCTTTTGTAAAGTCCGTCATTCTCAATATTCTGAAGTTCATTCTGTAAATGTTGAAGGTATTTTTCAGAGATCATTTTTAGTAATTTTTTAGATGTGCTAATTTACTAAAAAGGCAGTAAAATAAAACCTTTTATAAGCTTAATTCTAAAAAATCAGTTCAGGTTTAAGTTTTAACACTATTAGTCTACTAATTTAGTAGGATAATATTTATATTTGCTTAAATTTTGAATATATGAGATTAAAGCCGGTACAAAAAATAAAGACAATCAGCTCAGATAGCTTTATTAATAACCATATGAAGCCGAGAATTCCAATTATTACTGAAGATTTCATACACCCTGAAAGCCCGGCTTTCAAAAAGTGGAATTATGAATATTTCAAAGAGATTGCCGGAGATCAGATGGTCAATATATACGGCAGTGAGCTTGATTCCCTGGACAGAGTCGCAAGTGATCCTATTGCCCAGACTACATTCTCAGAATATCTGAATCTAATTCAATCAACTCCTACTGAACACAGGCTCTTCTTATTTAATTTACTGAAAATAAAGCCCGAACTTAAAAATGATATTATCTACAATGATGTAACGAACGGCAAAATACTGAAATGGCTGCCATTTATGTTTTTCGGCGGTGAGGGTTCCGTAACCAGAAACCATATTGACATTGATATGTCCCATGTTTTTATCACCCAATTCCGGGGAATCAAAAGAATCTGGCTCTTCCCCTGGGAGCAATCTGATTTTATGTATAAGCTGCCATACAATTTTCACAGTCTGGTTCAGATTAAAAACCCGGATTACAGAAAATACCCTGCCCTACTCTATTTAAATGGGTACGAAGCAGTCATTCATCCTGGAGACACGCTGTATATTCCTTCCGGATGGTGGCATTATATTCAGTATGATACGGAAGGATATTCTATATCGGTAAGAGCACTGCCTTCGAGTCCTCTTGAAAAATGGCGCGGTTTTAAAAACCTTGTGATCACCAGACATTTTGATAACCTTATGCGTAAAATATTCAAAGAAAAATGGTTCTCCTACAAAGTCAGACTGGCGAGGCAAAGAGGAGCCAGAGCGGCAAGAAAACAAAGAAGCTTTCAAATTTGAAAGCTTCTTCTGTGTTATATTTTAAAAGTTTTCAGAAAGTAATCCTTCATACTCCTCAACCTTCATTTTAGTGCTTAATAAATTTGATATTCTTTTCATCAATCGTAATAAAATAGGCTCCCGGAATCAATTCCGAAATTCCGATCGCTTTACCCGGCTGATACGTTCCTTTTCCAACCAGTTTTCCGTCAATTGCGTGAATCGTAAAGTCCACAGTTCTGTTGATGCCTTTCAGATTAATTTCATTTTTCGCAGGATTCGGATATAAGCCAAAGTATTCTTTCTCAACAGAAGAAACGCTTAAAGTATTATCCTGGGTAACCGTAGAGTTTTTCTCAATTATCTGATACTCGTAATTAAACTGTACACTCGCTATCGGGAAGGTTACCGATTGAAGGAAATATTGATTATTGGAGGTATTGTTAAGAACCAGATAAGCTGTCTGCCCGGATGTTCCTGTCACTTTAATCGGCAAAGGCATTTCGAAAAAGCTTACCGTAGAGCTGCTCTGTGTCTGTGAAACTTTAAATAAAGCCTGATTGCCGCTCTGTATCCATTTTATGGTATAGGTAGGATATCCTTCTCCATACACCCAATCATTAAAAAACTCTGTAAAATCTGTCCCTGTTGACTGCAGTAAGGAGGCATTGAAATCAGCTGTACGTGCATAGCTGTATGCAAGATTCGGTCTCGCATGATAATCCTTCAGTGCCTGGTAAAACACAGTATCTCCTAAAATCCATTTCAGCATTCTCAGCACATATCCTCCTTTGGCATAAGAAAGCCTGCTGTCAAATATTCTGTTGATGCTGGAAAGTCCGCTATCCGGTACATATACGCTTCCGGTTGTGCTTGCTGTAATATAATTGGACTGACCTTGTAAATAATTCAGAAAATCTGTATTGTTCATCAGGAGTTTTTCATTGGCAACATGTTCTCCGAATGTGGCAAAACCTTCATTCAGCCAGATATCATTCCAGGCACCGCAGGTTACCTTATCACCAAACCACTGGTGAGTAAGCTCATGCGCAATAAGCTGTTTGCTCCATCCGCCCATAGAAGACATGGTCTGATGTTCCATTCCTCCTCCATACATAAATTCCATGTGTCCGTATTTTTCATTCCGGAAAGGATAAGAACCAAAATAGGTTTCAAAGGTATCCATCACCTGTTTTGTCCAGTTAATATTAGCTATACTGGTTGCATTTGAGTTGGTGGACGGATAAATATAATTCACAAAAGGAAAAGGAGGATTTCCGATGGTATCAGTAAGCTTTACAAAATTAGTGATCGAAAGAGCGATCAGATACGCTGGCGTAGGATACATCGTTCTCCAGAAAGTAAGTTTCGTATTTCCTGTGGGAAAAGTTTCAGACATCAGTTTTCCATTCGCTGCTACACTGTAGTTCGATGGAGTTGTAATTTTAAAATCAAACCTTTCAATTTTATCATTTAAACTCTGCTTGGTAGGAAACCAATCCTGTGCACCATAAGGCTCATTTAAAGTAGAAAGCACCGGAGTTCCACTCTGAAGAGCCGTTTTGAAAGCATCATTACTTGTAGATGGTGCTCCTGCATAATAAATGGTAAGAGAGTCCAGTGTATTGGCAGGGATAGAGGCCGGAAAATCAATTTTCAATTCTTTTGAAGGAAGCTGCTGAAAGCTTGTAATATTGATCCCGTGATATTTCACCTGTGAAACCGTTAATGAATTGGAAAGATCAAAATAAATGCTTCCCATACTTTGTGTAGGTTTGAAATGTGAAGTGACCGAACCGGAAATATTATACACCGCAGGATCCAGGCTGACATCCATTCTCTGGTATTGTAAGTCGTAATTCAGGGTATTGGGATTGATATTCCCGATATTCATCTTTTGAGTGAAGGATTTTTTCTCTTTTTCGATTAATCCTTTCATATCAGTGTTTTGCCTTTGATTCTGGCCATAAAACTGCTGAGAAAATAAAAATCCCAACACCAAAAGGTACAATTTTGTCATGTTTTGAAAAATTTAATCAAATATAAAAAAAACCTTTTAATCAATGATTAAAAGGCTGTTATAATATATAAAATAAAAAATTCCTAAAGATCTAATGCAGGTTCAAGAATCTTCTCCATTCTTTTCTTTACCATATCTACCGATCCGGAATAGTTATTCACCATTAAAGAGAAAACCAGTGTTTTTCCTGAATTTGTTTTCAGATATCCTGCCAGCGTTTTTACTTTATTCAGAGTTCCTGTTTTGGCAAAAACCTGTCCGTTCCCTCCTCCATTGAACATTCTTTTTAAAGTTCCGGATTGTCCCCCTACAGGTAAAGAAGTCAGATAAGATCTGTAGTATTTCTGATCCATCAGAGAGGTAAGGAATTTCACCTGGGAAATAGGAGTAACATTATTGCTTCTTGAAAGGCCGCTTCCATCGATATAATTTAAACCGTTCATATCAAAACCGGCTTCTCTCAGGTGATTGGTCACTACAATTCTTCCTGATTCTGAAGTCTGATCTCCCATTTTCTGATATCCCACCGTTCTCAGCAGGGCTTCTGCTAATGAGTTGTCACTGTGCTGATTGGTATAATAAATAATATCGCTTAACGTTGGGGATTTATAGGCAGAAAGCATTTTTCTGTTTTCCGGTGCTGCATCTGTCATTTTCGGAGTTACTTTTCCGGTAACAGGAATGCCGCTTTTTACCAGTGTTGTTCTGAAAGAGTTGGCAAGATAAGCCGGCGCATCAGGAAGTTTGGTTGTTAAAGCACCGTTTCCTTCATATTTTTCAGCATATACCATCTGATGGGCGTAAGGAGAAACATAAAAGAATTTCTTATCCGTAGAGAAACCTGTTTTTTTCACAATCAGTTTTTCGTTAGCAGGATTGATATCGCGGGTACTTCCCACAGGCAGATAGTAATTATTGTTTTCCAACCATACAACATTTTCCGGAAGCATTGAAATATTGCCTTTGAAAAGCGCTGTCTGAATGATAATATCACCATTTACCTTTTTGATTCCCTCTCTTGAAACGCCGCTTATGAAATCTGAAATGATATCTCTATAAGATGCTGCTCCTGCTTTGTTTGTTCCCAAAGAAGGGTCACCGCTTCCTATGACATAAAGATTTCCGTTTAAAACTCCATTTTCATCTATGGTTCCTGAATATTCCAGCTGAGTCATCCAACGGTAGTTTTCGCCCAGCATATTCAGAGCAGTTTCCGTTGTCAATAGTTTTGTGGTAGAAGCAGGTACTAAAGGAGTATTTTCATTGTACGAAGAGATTACTTTCTTCGTTTTCGGGTCATACACTACGAATCCCCAGGTTGCATTTTTCAGCACAGGATCCGCCATCATTGTGTTCACATTAATGTCTACCAGTTCTTTTGCTGACAAAACAGTTTTCTCCACCACCGTGCTAACGGGTGAAGGTAGGTTTAAGCTGCTTTTCTGATTGTCATAATTCTGAGAATAAAGAACGGTAGAAACGGTAGATTGAGCCAGGAAAAAACCAGAAGCCAACACCGCTGCACTTGAAATATATTTTCTGAAATTTACCATCTATCTTCTTTTTGTTCTATAGCTTTGACTCTATAAAAAATGACAGGTTAAATCATTCAATAAAAGAACCAAACACTTAATCAACGTCCAAAAGTAGAAATTATTGTCATACAACAGACCACAGCCCTGTTATAAAAGAGTGTAAAGTTTGTTAAAAATTGTTAAAAATCCACAAAAACATCTTTTTTAATGCTTTGATATGCAGTGATTTCATCAAATTCTTTCAAACTTATTAAAACCATGTTCTTGAATTTTTCATAGTTCTTCCCACGGGGAAGCTTAAGCATAATCTGGAACTGGTACAAATTGTTCAGCTTTGCAATCTGAGCTCTTTCAGGGCCTAAAACACAATCTTCCGGAAGGTATTTTCTGAGAATAGAACCCAGAAATTGAGAAGCACGGTCCGCTTTATCCTCTCTCCTGTGTTTCAGCTCAATCATAATCAGCTTGGTAAAAGGCGGATAATGAAATTTTTGTCGCTCGGTAAGGATATATTTATAGATTTTAGCCGGATTGTTCATCTTAATCAGCTGAAATACGGAATGATCAGGATTAAAAGTCTGAATAAGAATTTTTCCTTTTCCGGAAACCCTTCCGGCCCTTCCTGAAACCTGCGTGATCAGCTGATATGCTCTTTCTTCAGCCCTGAAATCCTGTACATATAATAAGGAATCCGCTTTAGGAATTGCAACCAGTTCTATATGGTCAAAATCCAGTCCTTTGGAAATCATCTGTGTTCCTACAATGATATCTGTTTCTCCGTCTTCAATCTTCTCATACAGTTTTTCGTAAGCAAATTTTTTACGCATAGAATCCACATCCATTCTGTCAACTTCATTTTCAGGAAACAGTTTGGAAACTTCTTCGTGAATCTGCTCTACACCTACTCCTCTTTCATTCAGCTTTTCGGAATTACATTTTGGACAGGTTTTAGGTTTTGATGCTCTTTGGCCGCAGTAATGACACTTCATCTCATTGGCTGCTTTATGATACGTCATTACCACATCGCAATTGGAACAGTAATTCACATAGCCGCAGCTCTCACATTCAATCACATTGGAATAGCCGCGACGGTTGTGAAGGACAATGGCCTGATTTTTTTCATCCACTGTTTTCTTGATATCCTCAATAAGCTTCAGAGAGAAATTACCTGAAACTTTTTTAGATTCCTGAGCTTCTTTAAAATTGATCAGCTCATATTCAGGTAAATTAACGTTCCCGAATCTTTCATTCAGAAAAACGTATTTCATTTTATCTTTTCTGGCGCTGTAGTAGCTTTCAACGGAAGGTGTGGCAGATCCCAGGATGACTCCCGCCTGATAAAGCCTGCCCAAAACCAACGACGCATCCTTAGCATTAAAATAAGGAGATACTTCCCTTGGCCTGTAAGCAGCATCATGTTCTTCATCTACCACAATAAGTCCCAGGTTCTGGTAAGGTAAAAACAGAGCATTACGGGTTCCGATCAGAATACGGATATCGTTCTGTCTGATTCTTCTCCATACTTCCACCCTTTCAAAATCAGTAAGTTTCTGATGATAAAAACCTAATTGCCTGCCATATTTCTTTTCTAACCGCTGGGTAATCTGTTTGGTCAGGGAAATTTCCGAAAGTAAAAACAGAACATTTTTTCCTTCTTTTATACATTCATCAATTTTCTCTAAATAAATATGGGTTTTGCCTGATGAAGTAACACCGTGAAGCAGCACATTCTTTCCTTCCTCAAAAGCTTCATCGATCTCGGATTTGGCTGTTTTCTGCTGTTCTGAAAGTTCCTCAAGCTCTTCAATTTCTCCTTCATAGCTTTCGATCCTGTCTTTCTGCATATAATATTCCTCTACAAGACCTTTATCTGCCAGAGGCTTGAAGTGCGAGCTACCGAAATAGCCATCTTCAAACAGTTCAGATTTTTTTATAGGCGTATCCGGATTTTCGGTCTGTTTTTCCAGAATAAGAAGGAAAAGATCTTTCTGCTTCTGAGCCCTGTTCAGCTTTAAAAGAATTTCCGTGAGGTTCTGATTGGCCAGCATCTCATCATTAATCCTTACATACGCTACTTCTTTAGCTTTATATTTTTCAGCAATCTTCTCATCAATTTCAATATACTGAAGATCGATAAGCGAATTGATGGTTCTGATGATATCTTTTTTCGGGATAAAAGCTTCAATATCCGTCAGGTTGATCAGCTGACGCACCTCGAGTGCCTGAATCAGGTACATTTCGTTGACATCAAGATTTTCAAAATCAACAATTGCACCTGGTTTTAATTTTAAATAGGTTTCACTTTCGAGTTTTAAAGAAGAAGGAAATGAAAACCTGTAAATTTCTCCAAGATTGCACAGGTAGTATTCTGAAAGCCAGTTCCAGAAATCAATCTGCTCCTGAGGAAGAATAGGTTTATCATCCAGCATGCTGATGATTTCCTTCACAACAAAATTTTCCGGTGTATTATCATGAAGTTCAAATACAATTCCCGTATAGATTTTCTTCCCTCCAAACGGCACCAAGACACGCATTCCGGGCTGGATTTCAGGCATCATTTCTTCAGGAACTTTATAGGTAAAAGATCCTTTTAAATTCAATGGTAAAACTATCTGAGCGTACTGCAAGGGAAATATTTAAAATGTAAAATTAGATTTTTCTTCAGAGAACTGCAACTTTGTGGAAATTCTTTCATCATCTTTAACCAAGAACCTGAAACTGCATTCTATTCTTTGTTTTCTCCTTATTTTTGTCCATTCCGCAGGAATCTAAACCATTCAGATATTTTTTTAATGTCTAGAATTACATTAATCAAAAACATGCTATGACAGGCAGGATTCCTACGGAATGACTAAGCGTGTGGATAAAAGGACAACACAAATCCAGAAAGGATCGAAGAAGGGATTCATGAATGACTAAAAAAGCAGTTCCGTGATCTGATACCAAAATGCAGAGGTAAAAAAGCCTACAATAATACTGAACCCGATGATCAGATTGGTCAGTTTTGTATTCAGCCTGAACTGCTCTGCAATGATACTTGAGGTTACCAGTGTTGGCATTGCTGCTTCAAATACCGTAATTTTTGCTACATTTCCTTTTATTCCCAATAATAAAGCCATTCCCAAGACAATTGCGGGTGCCAGAATAAGCTTGTAAAGCATAGACATGGACATCTGCGGAATCAGTTTTTTCCAACCGTTAAATTTCAGCTGCAACCCGACTGAAAACAATGCTAAAGGACTTACCG
This sequence comes from Chryseobacterium sp., assembly GCF_041914225.1. GTDB lineage: Bacteria > Bacteroidota > Bacteroidia > Flavobacteriales > Weeksellaceae > Chryseobacterium. The sequence goes on along the minus strand of NZ_JAYSDT010000015.1, from coordinate 35,378 downwards.
TTGCTGCCAGCTTATCAAAGAATGGCTCTGCAACAGTAAAGTCAATAAACTGCGACAAAACCAAGGCAGAAATACAACCTATTAAAGGTGGAAATGTGATCAGTCTTTTTAAAATAAACAGGGCACTTACTTTACCGGATTTACTTCCTCCTTTTACTGCCGCAATAATTCCCAGCGTAGAAAGGGCAAAGAACATGGTCTGGTCACAGATAATTGCGATACTCAGAAGTCCTTCTCCATAAAAAGCACTGATCAGCGGAAATCCTATGAATGAAGTATTGCTATAACCGCTTGCCAGCTCTAAAGTACTCCTGGAACGCCTTGAATAGCCTCTGCTCCTGCTGTAAAACATCATAAAGAAAAAGCAGAACACAGCAATTAAAAATGTGGCTGCAATCGGGAACAGCATTTCTGTTGTCCATTTTACTTTGGGCAGATATTTAAATGAAACTGCCGGAAGAGCAAGATAAAGAATCCAGGTATTGATACCCTTATGAGCATCGGGGTGGATAGATTTTGTTGCTTTGAATATCATTCCTGCAATAATGCATACCGCAATCAGAACAAAATTTACCATAACTGTAATAAAATATGGAACAAATTTACGGCTGATTTTTCAGTTGGAAAGGTAAAATTTATATTTTTTTGAGTTAAATTCTAATGACTTTCTTTCATTTTTAAACCTTATAGGCTTTAAAAAACCTCTAAGGTTTGGAGACCTTTTACTGTATTTTAACCTTTCATCACATCCCACAGGCTCATCACCTCAACTTTTTCCAAAGGTTTTGAAAGGATTATTCTTTTGGAAGTTCCAGGCATCAGATCAAAAAAATTATCACTGAAATGAGTATCTCCGATCAGGTAAACATCTTTGGCTAAAACATCTGTAGAGATTTCAATTTCAGTGGGTGATATTTTTCTGATCTTAATCTCAGGTTGTAAAAGTTTCAGATCTTTTGGCTTATTAAAAAAGAACAGCTTTTCAAATTTTGTATCTTTTTCAGAGCTGATCTTTAAAACAGCTCGGGACAAATCAAACTGAGCCAGCTCTGATTTGCTGATGCTTCGGATTTTCTTGCTAATATCAGCACTGATGGCATCTGACTGGTTAGCTTTCCAAAGTGTTTTCCCTTTGAAATCTATGAGTTCAAGCATGATATCTGCTTTTAATTCTTTGAGCAAATCACTGATCAGATAAACATCATAACTTTTATCTGTTTCCGCTATTGAGATCAAAACAGGTTCAAAGCTTCTTTTCGCCTGATAATGGAAAGCTTTCCAGTTTCCTAAATAATCAATGGAAGACCATGAGACTACCGGCCAGCAATCGTTGAGCTGCCAATACAATGTTCCCATATTATAGGGTTTTGCACGGCGGTGAGCTTCAATGGCAATCTGCATTCCTCTTGCCTGCAATAGCTGTGAAACATAATTATACTGAACAAAATCAGTCGGAACCTTATAATCACGCTTCATATATTCATTAATGATATCCCAGCCTCTGGCATGTTTTTCATGCGCTTTGATGGCTGGATTCTGAAGGTTTAAATCAGGAATTCCGGAAAACATTGATTTTGTCGTTTCAAGAGTAGGCATTCCCTGAAAACCGTATTCAGACATGAAGCGACCAACCTTTTCGTTGTAAATCTCAAACGGCTGCTCCCCCCACCATGCGCCCCAGTAATGGGAATCTCTTTCTGTGAGACTTTCTTTATGCCCCCAGCCGATAGACGGAGAGCTCGGCCAGTAGATATTTTTATCTGACTTCAGGTTTTCTGCCAATGCCTTGGGAATGACATCGTGAAACAATTTTTTATAGTCTTTCCAAACCTGAAGAGAGTCATTTTTTGAATATTTGAACTGCTTCTGGTATCCCCAGTTGACAATAGCTTCATCAATTTCATTATTCCCGCACCACAAAGCAATGGATGGATGATTCTGAAGTCTGGTGACCTGATCTTTAACTTCTTCTTTTACGTTGCTTAAAAATGCTTCATCTGCCGGATAAAAACTTCCTGCAAACATAAAATCCTGCCAGACGAGGATACCGTTTTCATCGCAGGCTTTATAAAATTCATCGTCTTCATAAATACCGCCACCCCAGATACGGATCATATTCATATTGGCGTCTTTGGTGTCTTTGATCAGTTTCTGATATTTTTCTCTGGTCATTCTTGGTGAAAAACTATCGCCCGGAATCCAGTTGGTTCCTTTGATATACAATGGTTGCCCATTCACTTTAAAGTAAAATGACTTTCCTTTTTCATCTTTTTCCTGAACCAATTCCACGGTTCTTAAGCCTATCCTGATATTTTTAACATCTATATTTTTCTGATCTTTAGAAAGCTTCACTTCGAAATCATAGAGATTAGCTTCACCACGTCCATTTGGCTGCCAGAGCTTCATCCCTTCAGTATCATAAGGAACCATGATTGTGTTGATACCTTTTTTTAAAGTAATTTTTTTATGGATAGAATTGAGATCCAGCGTATAATCACCGGCGTTCTGCGCATAAATTTCTACGTCAAAGTGTAAATTTTGAGAGGCTTCAGCAGTTCTGCTCTGGATATCCTTAACCGAAATAATTTTAGCATTATTCCAGAATTCCAGTTGAACGTCTTTCCAGATTCCTGCAGTAACCAACCTTGGACCCCAGTCCCACCCGAACTGATATTGTGCTTTTCTTACAAAGCTTCTTGGTGATTCCGGCATGGTAAAAGGAACTTGCTTTGCGAGTTCTTTTCCGGTATTTACCGCAGAGATAAACCTGATCTGCAATGTATTGTTACCTGCTTTCAGATATTGTTTCACCGGGATATTCCATTTCCTGAACATATTATCTGTTCTCTTCAGCAACTTACCGTTAAGGTAAATTTCAGAAAATGTATCCAGCCCGTTGAAGACCAGATCGATATTGCCATTCATCAGCTCTCTGGAAGAAACTGTAAATGCTGTCTGATAATCCCAGTTTTCATTTTCTATCCACTGTACTTTCTTTTCATTTTCATCTTTATACGGATCCGGAATCATCTTGTTATTCATCAAATCCAGATAAACTGTTCCCGGAACTTTCGCAGGAAGCCAGCTTTGTTCTTTTGAGTTTTTGAACTGCCAGTTCCCTGAAGACAAGCTTCTTTGTGAAAACTGTGCATGAAGAATATTCTGCATGAAAAAGAAAGCAAAAAGGATAGTTTTATTCATTAATAAGTTTGTTTTGAATCGTTATCATACCGGTGATTTTGTCATTCCGAGGAACGAAGGAATCTCTATTTTAACAGTCTAGATTCACGCTACGCCTGGAATGACAACCAGAGTGCGTATTATTTATTCTTCAATGCAATCACCTCATCCGGGCTGGCAAATGCCCCGCCATCAGTAATGGCTGAAGAATGGAAGTAACCGGCATTGGTCACCGCTCTTATTTCTGCAATATTGGATGAACGCAGACCTCCTCCTACGAGTATTTCTATTCTTCCTTTGGATAATTCAACCAGTTTCTTCAGGTTCTCTTTTCCTTCAGATACATTGGGTTTCTGACCGGAAGTAAGGATGGTTTTAAAACCACATTGAATTACTTTCTCTAAAGACTCTTCCAAACCTGCGGCACGATCAAAAGCACGGTGAAAAGTACATGGAAGCGGTGAAGCCAACTCTACCAAAACTTTATTCTGTTCCATATTGACCTCATCATTTTCATCCAGGATACCAAATACAAAACCATCTGCACGCAAGGATTTCAGGTGTATCAAATCATTTTTCATCTGTTCAAATTCTGAATCTGAATACGTAAAATTTCCTCCTCTCGGACGGATCATCACAAAAATCGGGATATTAATTTTTTCACGAAGCTGCTTCATCGTTTCAAAGTCGGGAGTGGTTCCTCCTTCACTGAGACCATCACATAATTCTATTCTGTCTGCCCCGTTTTCAAAAGCAATGACTGCTGATTCAGGATTAAAACAAGCTATTTCTATTTTTGACATTACTGTATAGTTTAATTTTATTTCGGTTCTCCCTGCCATACATCTGCAATCAGAAAGGAACCGTTTTCTTTTACTACTTTTATTACTGACGGATATTCTGCTTTAAATTTTTTGTCTGTCAGCACTACATTGAAGAGATATTCATCTTTTGAGGAGAGTTCTAAATCACAGCTTCCAACTTCAATTTTATCCCAGTCCTGTGCTGCAATCAGGAAGCCCGCTCCAACACCTGCTTTACTTATATCAAATCTGGTTTTCCATTTATCCTGAAATTCTTTTTCAGTAAGGCCTCCGTCTACATCCAGGTCAACATTCATCGCATCCGTTTTATACTCAAAATACTCTTTGGTTGTGATCTTCTGCATATTCTTTTCTTCACTTCCGACATTAGCTTTAAAGTAATCTGCAATACTTCTTTCCAGCCATTTCTTAGCATCTTCCGCCTCATTGGTTTCATTATTCAGAACCACTTTCTCTTCTATCTGCTGCGGTTTGGCCTCTGTTTTAATATCCTTCTTTTCTTCTTTGCATGCGATAATGAGAAATAAGGAAGCGATAATGGTTCTTTTCATATTTTATTTTAAGTTTTGGCTAAAGCCAATAGATGTTTTATTGATTTTTAAAATGGGCTAAAGCCCATTCCTATTGAAGTTTTAATTATTTCAAAGCAAATTCAGGTTTTTCAAGGCGGTTTCCTTTCTGGTCATATACCGCAAAGTTGAATCCATCCTGAATACAGTAAGATCCATATTCACCTTGTTTATTGATCGCGATAAAACCTACCTGAATGTCTTTCAGATTTTTGTTTCTTCGCTGATTGATTTTTACAATTCTGTCTACGGCTTCCTTACAAGCTTCCTGTGGATTCCTGCCCTGTCTCATCAGTTCAACCACAAGATGCGTTCCTACAGTTCTTATCACTTCTTCCCCATGACCGGTTGCTGTAGCGGCTCCTACTTCATTATCTACAAACAAACCTGCACCGATAATCGGGGAGTCTCCTACCCTTCCATGCATTTTGAAAGCCATTCCGCTGGTTGTGCAGGCTCCTGAAAGGTTTCCCTGGGCATCCAAAGCGATCATTCCGATAGTATCGTGGTTTTCTATATTGGCGATAGGTTTGTATTGGCTGGTTTTTAGCCATTCTTTCCACTCTTTTTCAGATTCCGGAGTGAGAAGATTTTCTTTTTTAAATCCTTGCGAAAGAGCAAACTGTAATGCACCATCACCTACCAGCATCACATGGGGTGTTTTTTCCATTACCGCTCTGGCCACTGAAATAGGATTTTTGATATGCTCAAGACATGCAACAGAGCCAATATTATAGTTTTCGTCCATGATACAGGCATCCAGTGTTACTCTTCCATCTCTGTCCGGCCGGCCGCCATATCCCACACTTCTTTCTTTAGGGTCCAATTCTACAATACGAACTCCTTTTTCAACCGCATCCAGCGCTTTTCCTCCTTTTCCAAGGATTGTCCATGCTTCTTCATTGGCTTTCAGTCCGAAATTCCAGGTAGAAAGAACAATCGGTTTGTTGACAGCTGTTACAGCTTGTTCAGGTAGTTCAGGTAGTTCAGCAGCCATCAGATCCAGTGGATTTACGGCAAATGCAGCTGTTGCAATTCCCAGTTTTTTAATAAAACTTCTTCGGTTATTGTTCATGGTATCTCAAATTGTATAATACCCACAAATCTAAAAAAAAGTTTTATGAAATCCTCATGACAACTCCTAGTATTATTTTATTTATCTTTACTGCTGTAATGGACTCGTTTAAAATTTTCAGGAATATCACTTTCTTTCAGGAACTCTCTGATGAGGAAATTGCCATTCTTGTCAATATCAGCACTCCGAAACTTCTTAGAAGAAGGGAAAAGCTGGCAGAACCCGGCAAACATTTCAATCATTTATTTATCCTTTCCAACGGATTATTAAGATTTTTCTTTGATGATGAAAGCGGGGTTGAAAGTACTCTTTTTTTACCTTCGGAAAAGGAAGCTGCCATTATGGAAAGCCCGGATTCCTACTCTAGTAGTAGCGAAAGAAAATATACCATAGAGGCTGTACTGGAAAGTCAGATTTTCCTGTTCAATAAGAATGAATTTGAGGAAATGGCATTTCAGTACAGAGGAATTTACAATGTATATTTAAAGTCTTTAAAACAGATTATCAGCACATTAAAAGTCCGTACGGAACAGTTTTGTTCCACCTCTCCTCATTCCAGGTATGAAGAGTTTCTGGAGACACGTCCCTTTACCTCACAAAATGCCAACAGGAAGTATATTGCTAATTTTCTGGGCATTACTCCGAACTCACTTTCGAGGATGACAGCCCGTATTCATAAAAAAAGGAACGAAAGAAAAAAATAACTTAGGAATACTTTTTCTCACTTTATTCATTCTATTTTTGCTTACTGAAAATACTGTTACACAAACAATTAAAAGCAAATGAGAAAAATACGATCTGAAAAAACATCTTATTATTGAAATTACCTTTAATCTTTCTTAAGATTCACAGTAATCTGGCATATAAATACTGACAGCCGGATTACCACCTGTTTACATTTCATTATTACCTTATACAATTATTTTATGCAAAGAACATTCTTACTTCTTTGCCTGTTACTTTCATGCAATTTTGTTCAGGCATCAACAGGCAATATGGAAGACAATATAGCTAATGCTGCATCGTGGTTAATCTTATTGGTTTTACCCATCGCAGAATCTATCTTTTCTGGAAAGTTCATATTTATCCGGAAAAAGTAGCAGAAAAAAAGAAGCATCCTCAGCTGAACGCCATAAAAAGTATGTGCCTCCTTTCCCTTGTTTTTGGAGGCCTTTTATGGCCGGTTGCTTTAATCTGGGCCAACTATGATTATGGTAACCAGAATGCTCCTGAAAAAGACACAGAAATCACGGAAGAAGAATTTAAAACCCTCGAAAATTAACAAATATGCTGGAATTATTAGTCGCAATATATGCCGGAATATGCTGGCTGCTTATTAAAAAATTAAAACTGATCCCCTGGACATTTACCACACAGGTCATAGTGTATTCTTTACCAATTTTTGGATCTGTTGCTTTAATATTGAGTTTAAATTATTACTGTCCTATCACCTCTGACGTAAAGGTAGGAAACCGAAGTGTGGATATTACCACGCAGGTTTTAGGGAAGGTGAAAAAAGTATATGTAACAACCAATCAGGAAGTGAAAAAAGGAGATACTTTATTTGTACTGGACAGAGAACCTTATGTACAAGAAATTAAATCTCTGGAAGCCAAACTAAGTAATATGAAAGCCACTGTAAGCTCTTATAATACGGATATTTCAGCTTCAAGAAAAAATATTGCAGGATTACAGTCTCAGCTGGATCTTGCCAATAAAAGAGCGGCTCAGTACAAAGAACTGGTGGAAGCCGGAGCTGCCAATAAGTTTGATCTTGAGCAGGCACTCACCAATGTACAGGATCTGCAGTCCAGAATAAGTGCTGCACAGGCCCAGCAACAGTCTTTAGAAACTAAGTCCAATGCTTCTTATGGTGGAGAAAATTCATCAGTTTCTGAAATTCAGGCCAAGCTGGATCAGGCCAAATGGAATCTTTCCCAAACGGTTGTTCTGGCTCCTACCGATGGCGTAATTCCTAATGTTCAGCTTAATGAAGGAGCAATCATGGCACCTTTTAAATCTGCTTTTGTCCTGATCCAGAAACAGCAGTCTGTGATTGGATTTTTTGCACAGAACGAACTGGAAACCGTAAAAAACGGTAATGAAGTGGAACTGGCTCTTAAAACAGAACCGGGAAAAGTAGTGAAAGCCCGACTTGAATATGTAATTGATGCTACCAGCCAGGGAATTATGAATAACGCCGGAGGAATGCTCGGAGGAAACGGTTCTACAGCAGGACTTCCTGATACAGCAAGACAGTTGCCGGAAACTGACGGAAAACTTATTGCCAAGTTTGTACTGGAAGATAATCAGAAACAGCTTACCGTGGGAGCAAGAGGAACAGCCGTAATTTATTCTGACCATATCAAACCGCTTCATCTTATCCGAAAAGTAATGGTTCGTGTAAGCAGTAAAATCAACTATCTGATTCCTAAACTTCATTAACATGTACAAGAAATTAATTTTACCAGGTATTCTTTCCGTAAGTTTAAGCTCATGTATTGGTTATAAAGAACCAACTAAGGAAAATATAACCCAGCTCAAGGAAACAAGTGAAATTGCTTCTCATGTAGAAATTCCTGATGAGTGGATCTTTGACAGGCAAGCTAACTTCAGATCTGTTTCTTATGACTGGATCAATGATCTTAAAACGCCTCAGCTGGAAAACCTGATTAATGAAGGAATGCTTTATAATGCAGATCTTATTATTGCAAAGGAAAAACTGAACCAGATTGAATTATCCATGGAAATTGCCGGAAGTGATCTTTATCCGAGTGTAAGTGCTGTGGCCAATACTTCCAATAATCTGGTGAGTGATACCCAGATCCGTCGCCTGGCATTGAAAGCCAATTGGGAAATTGACCTCTGGGGTAAAAATAAATCTTCACAAATGGCAGCTACCAGCAATTATTTTTCTGCAAAACATCAGAATACCTTGCTTCATCAATCTATCGCAGGGATGATTGCTAAAGCGTATTTCCTGAATATTGCGGGAAATATTCAGGAAGACAGGATTGAGCGTTATATTCAGAAGTCTAAAGATCTGGAAAAACTATATGTTATTCAAAAGAAGGTCGGAACGGCAAATGCTTTGGATATTTCCAACATCTCTGCAGAAATTATTGCTCTGCAGGGCTATCTTGAAAAAGTGAAAAATGCGAATGTACAATCCAGAAGATCATTGGAACTGCTCACGGGAAAATATCCTGAAGGAAAACTGGCAACACAGAATTATTTCAATGCAGTAAATTCTCCTGTTCCTGAATCCTTTCCTCTTCAGCTTCTGGAGAACAGATCAGATATACAGGCTAATCATTTTCAGATTGAAAAGGCTTTTTACGAAGTACAGCAGGCAAAAGCGGCAAGACTTCCTTCATTGAGCATCAGTTCCTCTCTTGGAACTGCCGGAAGTAATGTGGAGTCTATCAATTCTCTGTTTTCAAGTCCGTTATTGAAAGTGGGTGGCGGATTAGTTTCCCCATTATTCAACAATGGAAAGTTAAAAAAGAATGTGGAGATAAAAACCTCCCAGCAAAAACAGATTGTTGAAGAATATTCAAAAGCAGTTCTGAATGCTCTGAATGAAGTGGAATCTTCTTTGGCCAATCTCCGTTCTGTAGAAAAGCAGATCACTTACACTACCAGTGCTGTCAATGAACTGAAAAACAATATCAGCCTGACTGAGAAACAGATAAAAGTAGGAACAAACAACAGTTTTGTACTGATCCGCAAACAAAGGGATCTCCTGAAAAATGAAATGAACCTTATCAATCTGGAACTTCAGTACAGAATAGAGCGCATTAACCTTTATATGGCGCTAGGGGCTGAGAACTTCATTTATTCATAATTTTATACTTAAAAAGACTGCCGGTTATTTTCAGCAGTCTTTTTTATGATTGAGGATGTTTAAACTTTTATATTCACTATTTTAACCACAAAAGGCACAAAGTTTTAAATATTTAAGTTTTTCAGAACCAGGCCTTATGCATAATAAGTACACCTAAGTTTTGTGAAAATCTTTGATTTTCGTCTTGCGAACTTTTCTTCAGTATCATTCTAAACTTACTTAAGAGAACTCAGGTGTTTTAAATTGAAACCTTTTGTGGTTGATAAAGTTTAACAGCTTTATTATTAAATTATTAATGCGGTAATTTATCCCTGAAGTATCCATATACCCATGTTCCGGCAATGGCACTCAGTAAAGTAACGGATACTGCTAAAGCTCCCGTTCCGATCTGCGCGAACAGAGGTCCGGGGCAGGCTCCGGTAATAGCCCAGCCAAACCCAAAGATCAGCCCGCCATAAATCTGACCTTTATTAAATTTCTTAGGTGCAATTCTGATGGGTTCACCATATATTGTTCTTATATTGAACTTTTTGATCAGCCATACTGAAGTCATTCCTACCAATACGGCACTTCCGATGATTCCGTACATATGGAAAGACTGCAGGCGGAACATTTCCTGTATCCTGAACCAGCTGATCACTTCTGCTTTCACGAAAATGATTCCAAAAATAATTCCTGCCGTAAGGTATTTCAGGTTGTGATACCATGGACGGGTAAGAATGCTTTCGTTTACACAAACGGTATCCTGCTGATCTATGTTCTGTTCTTTTTCTTTTATCATGATATAAATTGTTCTTTTAAATTAGACTTATAAAGAAAGAATTACAGGCAGAATAAGGTTAGCCATTAAAAATCCTCCCATCATAAAACACATTGTCGCCACCAAAGACGGCCACTGCAGGTTGGAGAGCCCCATAATGGCATGTCCGCTGGTGCAGCCTCCAGCATATCTTGTTCCGAAACCTACCAAAAATCCACCAACGACCATGATGATAAAGCCCCGCCAGGTCAATAAGCTTTCAAAATTCATAAGCTGTTCAGGAACCATATTGCTGTAATCTGTAATTCCGTATCCGGTCAATTCTGCTTTCAGTTCAGGATTTACCGTTATTTCATTGGGATTAATCAAAAAATGGGCAGCAATCATCCCTCCGAAGAAGATTCCCAGTACAAAAAACAGATTCCAGGCTTCTTTTTTCCAGTTATATTTGAAAAAATTTACATTGGCCGGGAGGCAGGCTGCGCAGATATGCCTTAATGAAGAGCTTATTCCAAAGGATTTATTGCCCATAATCAATAAAGCAGGTACAGTAAGGCCAATTAACGGACCGGCAATATACCACGGCCACGGTTCTTTTATCATTTCTAACATTTCTTCTTTTTTAATCTAATTTATTTAAAATTTTAGTCTGACACACAAAATCACTTTTAGAAATACCTGTAGAAGCAATGGCTTTAAAGCCCCCTTCAACTTCAGTAAAGTTTCTGTATCCCCTTGCCTGAAGAATGCTTGCTGCCATTGTACTTCTGTAACCACTTCCGCAATGCATGTAGAAATGTTCTGCCGGCTCTATCTCACTAATCCATTCATTGATATATGCCAAAGGTTTGCTGTAAGCTTCATGAATATGTTCTGCATGGTATTCACTTTCTTTTCTTATATCAATAATTTTTGCTTCTTTCTCTTTGATTTCGGTTTCAAACTGTTCTGCAGAAATACGGTTGACAAAGTCAGTTTCTTTTCCGCTTTTTTCCCATGCTTCAAAGCTTCCTTCCAAAAACCCCAGGATATTGTCGAACCCAACTCTGCTTAACCGCGTTACCGCTTCTTCTTCAGTTCCTTTTTCAGTTACCAGCAAAATAGGCTGGTTGACATCTGCAATTAGAGCTCCTACCCAGGGGGCAAAATCACCATCCAGGCCTATATTGACAGACTGTGGGATAAAACCTTTGGCAAAATCCCGGTTGGTTCTTACGTCTAAAATCAAAGCTCCTGAAGCTTCAGCAATTTCCTCAAATTGTTCCGGTACAAGAGCGTGCAAGCCTTGAAGAACTTTATCAAAACTGCTGTATCCTTTTTTGTTCATCATGACATTCATTCCGAAATAAGCCGGCGGAGGTAAAAGCCCGTCTGTGACTTCTTTAATAAAGCTCTCCCGGTCTTTCTGATTTAAAGCATAATTGGTTCTTTTTTGATTTCCCAATGTATCTGCCGTTTCTTTCTGCATGTTTTTACCACAGGCAGAACCTGCTCCATGCGTCGGATAGACAATAATCTCATCATGTAAAGGTAAAATCTTATGATAAAGACTATCATATAAAAGCCCGGCCAGTTCTTCCTGCGTCATATTTGCTCCTTTCTGTGCCAGATCCGGACGTCCAACATCCCCGAGGAACAAAGTATCACCACTGAAAAGTACTTTTTCAATGCCATTTTCATCAATCAGCAGATAGCATGAGCTTTCAAGGGTATGTCCCGGTGTATGAAGCACCTTAATTTTGATGTCTCCAATTTTAAATATCTGTCCATCCTCTGCAATGATGGCCTCAAAATCAGGATTGGCCGTTGGTCCATAGACAATCGGGGCACCTGTTTTATGGCTTAAATCAAGATGTCCGCTGACGAAATCTGCATGAAAATGGGTTTCAAAAATATATTTCAATTCTGCTTCATCTTCTTTCAGTCTGCTGATATAAGGCTGAGTTTCTCTTAAAGGGTCAATAATAGCAGCTTCTCCGGCTGAGGTGATGTAATAAGCTCCCTGTGCCAGGCAACCTGTATAAATCTGTTCTATTTTCATTGTATTTATTTTTTGATTTTGTTATCTGGTGCAAATCTCCTGCTTTCTTTTTTCCTCCACAGCTACTTTTGTTACATAAGAGTATTAAAGAAAAATTTCTTTCGTAATAATATAAATACCCATTATCAGGATAAACCATCCGAATGCCGGTTTCAGTTTTTTACCGTCAATCTTTTTTGATAACTGAAAACCTATGATTATTCCCGCAACGGCAATGACTGTAACAGAAATCAATAGCTTCCAATCTATTTTCATATGATTTACAGAAGAAAAGAATCCAATTAATGAATTCAGGGAGATAATGACCAAAGAAGTTCCTATCGCAATTTTCATAGGGATTTTCAACAGATTGACCAGCGCAGGAATGATCATAAATCCTCCTCCCGCTCCCACCAATCCGGTTAAAACACCTACTATTGAGCCCTGTCCTGCTGCCAGCAAAGCATTATTCTTATCTTTTTTATGATCTGAAGTATTTTTTCTTATCATTTTATAAGAAGCCAGAATCATTAACCCTGCAAAAATCAGCAGTAAAAAAATATTTCTGGTAATGGTAAAGTGCTGTATTCTGAATACTTCCTCAGGAATCAAGGGTAGAAAGTACATTCTGGTCAGAAAAATAGAAACTATCGAGGGAATTCCAAAGACCAGTGCGATCTTAAAATTGATCAATCCTTTTTTAAAGTATGACACCGAACCCACAAGGCTGCTTATCCCTACTACAAAAAGGGAATATTCTGTTGCCATAAAGGCATCGATACCAAAAAGATAAACAAGTACAGGAACGGTGAGAATACTTCCCCCACCTCCTATTAAACCGAGAGAAATGCCTATAAAAACGGCTGCTGTATATCCTATAATTTCCATTTCACTATTCAATTAATTCTGATGCAAAAATGGAAAATCGGGAGGTGGGCTACAGTTACTTTTGTTACATAAGGAAAGATTTAACACGAATGGACGCTAATATGTTCACAAAGGGCACTAAAGGTTATTGTGAGAATATTTTGACCACCCCGTCAAAAATTCTATGAATTTTTGCCACCCCTCCACAGGAGGGGAATATAAGTTCCTTTGATTGAAGTGAAGTGAATGTTATGAATTCAGGGTTTTGAGAAGAGTGATTTTGTTTCTGCCCAATTCTAGTTTCCCGTCTTCTTCCAGCTGCTTGAGAAGTCTGGATACCACTACCCTTGCGGTACCCAGCTCATTGGCCAGCTGCTCATGGGTGGTATTGATAGTTTCGGAACGGATAAGCGCTGATTTTTTCTGCAAAAGATTCAGAAGTCTTTCGTCTACTTTTTTAAAGGCAATGGCATTGATGATATCCAGAAGCTCTTCAAATCTTTTATGGTAGAGCCTGAAAATATAATCCAGCCATTCAGGATGTTCTTTAATGAATAAAGATACTTTGTCTACAGGCAGAAAAAGAATTTCGGCATCTTCTTCGATCTCAGCTCTTACAATACTTTTTTCATTGTGCATTCCGCCCAGGAAAGACATAATACAGCTCTCTCCCGCTTTGATGTAGTACAGTAAAATCTCACGTCCGTCTTCTTCTGTTCTGATGACTTTAAGCATTCCTTTCATCACAATAGGAATAGAGCGGATGGAGGCATTTTCATCTAAAATAATATCTCCTTCATGGTAATTTTTTGTTGTACCATATTGATAGAGCTTTTCTACCAGTTCCGGAGATGATGAAAATTCGGAAGAAAGTATGGTGTCGTCCTGCATTTTTTATTCTAATTTACACCAATTTCATCAACAAACAACCATGCTTTTGAATCTGCTCCCGGATTTCCTGCCGGGATAATTCCAGCATTTTCAATATTTACTTTCAGGTATTGTGCGCTTTGTGTTCCTACATTTATTTTGATTTTGCCATGGGCCTCCTGAATTTCTGATGTCCCGATTTCTTTGATCAGTTTAAAATTCCTGTTATCATCAGAAACAAAAATCTTTGCAGACTTCGCAAGGTGAATCCAGCTGCCTTTATTCTCAAGGGTATTGAAATAGACTTCCGAAAAAGCTGTTTTCTGACCAAAATCTATGGTTGCCACTACGTCTTTTCCCTGGAAACCAAGCCAGGTCTTACCCAATTGCTTTATATTTCCGATAATACCATCTACTAAAGTAAAAGCACCACCGAAAGAATAGTTTTCACTCGGCTGTTGTTCTAAAGTTATATTCTTTCCTGTAGTTTTTGAAACAATAAATTCCTGTGTAGAAACCGCACTCTTTAACTGACCATCCTCAAAATAAGCTGATTTTATCGTTAAAGAATTAGGGATCTGAACTGCCTTCTGATACGTTTTAGAATTCATCGCAGGAACAGTTCCATCCAAAGTATATCTGATGCCGTTTACGTTTTGTGAGGTTGACAGTTCGTAAGCAATTCCGTTATTGGAAGGAATTACTTTTCCGGTGATATTATAAATGCTTCTCGCATAGTTCACCTTCATTTCATCTAGCATTTTGAAATGGCTGATCACCCTGTTTTCAAATTCTTTATAGTTTTCAGGATCAGATGTTCCCCATCCCACTTCAGAAAGCGCCATTAATCTTGGAAAAATCATGTACTGTACCTGTTTAAAATCCAAAATATATTCTGTCCAAAGGTTAGCCTGAACTCCCATGATGTATTTGGCCTGCTCTGCGTTTAGCTCTGAAGGGACAGGATTGTAAGAGTATACTTTGTCTAAAGGAGTAAAACCGCCAAAAGCATTAGGCTCCGATTGAGGATCTCCCTGATAATGATCAAAATAACAGTATGCCCCCGGAGTCATTACAGCAAAGTGTTTTGATTTTGCCGCTTCAATACCTCCGTTTACACCAGTCCAGCTCATTACCGCAGCATTCGGTGCCAGCCCTCCTTCTAAGATTTCGTCCCAACCAATGATTTTCCGGCCTTTGCTGTTCACATATTTTTCAATACGATGAATAAAGTAGCTCTGTAAGCCATGTTCATCTTTTAAATTATTTTTTTTGATCAATTCCTGGCAGTGTGCACATTCTTTCCATCGTGTTTTCGGGCACTCATCACCACCGATGTGAATATATTGAGATGGGAAAAGCTTTATCACTTCATCCAGAACGTTTTCCAGGAAAGTAAATGTTTCATCTTTCGGGCAGAAAACATCATCAAAAACGCCCCATTTTGTAGCCACTTCAAAAGGTCCTTTCGTACATGCCAGTTCTGGATATGCAGACAGCGCCGCCAAGGCATGTCCCGGCATTTCTATTTCCGGAACAACAGTAATATGCCTGTCCTGAGCATATTTCACACCTCTTTTATCTGTTTCTGAGTATAAAAATAAGGTCCGTACGGTGTACCGTCAAATGTATTGTCAACGTAAGCCCCGATCATAGACTCCTTACGTTTTGAGCCAATCTGTGTAAGCTTCGGATATTTTTTGATTTCAATTCTCCATCCCTGGTCATCCGTTAAATGCCAGTGGAAAGTATTCAGTTTATACATCGCCAGATAGTCGATATACTGCTTCACCTCATCTACTGTGAAAAAATGACGGCAGACATCCAGGTGCATTCCTCTCCATGCAAACTTTGGCTGGTCTTCAATTTTTAAAGCAGAAATTTTCTTAGTCTCCTTATATTGTTCGAAAATCTGAATCAGGGTTTGCAGCGCAAGAAAATACCCTTGTCTGGTGTAAGATTTTATATGAATCTGCCTCGGAGAAATTTCTATGGAATAATATTCTTTTTTCTGTTCAGCATTGCCTGAAGTTGCTGAAATTAAAGAATTGACCAGATGAATCCCATTCCCCTTCTGGATATTCTGAAATTTAAACTGAGGGCTTAAACGTTTTTTAAAATATTCCGTCTCTTCTTTTGGCAGATTACTGCTTAATACAAGCGTTTCCGGGATTAGAAATTCCCCCTGAAGAAGCTCAAGTTTTTGAGGATAAGGGATTAAATTCAATTTATTTTGGGCAAAAATCACGTTTGAAAGCAATATAAAAAATACTAAAAAATTCCGTATCATTGGAGATGGTTAAGGTTTTAGCTAAGATAATTATTTTTCAAAACTCCCGGAGTCTTTTTAAAAACAAAATTCAGATATCTTAATTGTCCGGTTTCGTATGAAGTATATAATAAAGTTACTAAGTGACTTGTATAGAAATTGTTCTATTATATTCTGTGCATTGTGGTTTGCTTTTTGATCAATTTTGACGACTTAAAAAAATTAAAAGGTTTAAATTTGTAAAAAATATGATGAAAAAAAGCATTTTTGTGGCAGCCGGATTATTATTCTCAATGTCAGCACAGGCACAAATTTTAGATATTATAAAATCTACTGTTAAAAATAAAACAGGTGTAGACCTTAATGTTCCGGTAAAAAATAATGGTACGGCAACTTCCACCAAGACTACCACTACCACCTCCGGTAACTCATCGGCCAATATCGGAAACCTTACTTCTGCTCAGATTTCGTCGGGATTGAAAGAAGCCTTAAGCATTGGGGTAACTGATGGAGTTAAAAAACTGGCGGTAACTGATGGTTTTTTCAAGAATGAAGCGGTAAAAATTTTAATGCCTGAAAAGTTAAGAAAGATTGATACAACCTTACGTTCCATCGGTATGGGCAGTCTTGCAGATGAAGGTGTTAAGCTATTGAACAGAGCTGCTGAAGATGCCGTAACAGAAGCCGCTCCTATTTTCACCAATGCTATTACTTCCATGACGATTACAGACGCAAAAAATATTCTGTTAGGCAGTAATAATGCAGCAACAAATTATCTTCAGGGAAAAACACAAACTCAGCTTTTCAATGCTTTTCAGCCTAAAGTAAAAGCTTCGTTAGGAAAAGTAGGAGCTGATACGCTTTTGAAAAACCTGATTTCAAAATACAATACATTTACAGGGCAGTCTGTAACAACAGACCTTAACGAGTATGTTACAACGGAAACCATTAACGGAGTGTTCAAAATGGTGGCAGATAAGGAAAGCGGGATCAGAAATACGCCTGCTATGAGAACGACAAGTATTCTGCAGAAGGTTTTTGGGGCTCAGGATAGGAAATAAATGAGACGTTAGAAATTAGATGACAAACTAACCGTTACCATTTTAAATATAAAAGCTGTTTCATGATGAAATAGCTTTTTTTAATTTCTTTTGTCTTGAAACAAAAGAAACAAAAGTTCAAGACCTGGACCTCTCCGCTAAAAATAAATCCTGTTCTCTAAAAATTCTAAACTTGCGCGAAATCATTATTTCTTAATCGGTTCCAAGTTTGTCTCGCGCTTCGGACAGGAGAATTTTCTTAACGTTCACAGGACTTATTTTTTTGACGCTACGAGTTCCTATGTCGTTTATAAAAAGTTTCGGCCTCACTTTGTGAGGCCGAAACTTTTTTATTGTTATCAGATTAGAACTGCATTTCCGGAATTTCTCCTTCAATGATCAGGTCTGCTTCTGTTGCTTTGATAATATCTTCTACTGAGACACCCGGTGCCCTTTCCACCAGTTTGAATCCTGCCGGAGTTACATCCAGAACAGCTAACTCAGTAACCACTTTTTTTACACAGTTTACTCCTGTTAAAGGAAGTGTACATTTTTTAAGGATTTTACTTTCTCCTGCTTTATTTACGTGCATCATAGCAACAATAATATTTTCAGCAGAAGCTACAAGATCCATGGCTCCTCCCATTCCTTTCACCATTTTTCCCGGAATTTTCCAGTTGGCAATATCTCCGTTTTCTGAAACTTCCATAGCTCCAAGGATGGTAAGGTCTACTTTCTGACCACGGATCATCCCGAAACTGAATGCGGAATCAAAAAAAGAACCTCCTTCTAAAATAGTGATAGTCTGCTTTCCGGCATTAATAATATCAGCATCTTCTTCTCCTTCGAAAGGGAAAGGTCCCATCCCCAGAACTCCGTTCTCACTCTGGAATTCTACGGAAATACCTTCCGGAACATAGTTGGCAACCAAAGTAGGAATCCCAATTCCCAGGTTTACATAATAACGATCTTTCAGTTCTTTTGAAATTCTTTTGGCAATTTGTTCTTTTGTAAGCATAATAAAAACTTAGACTGCAATTTAATTATTTTCACTTGAATACAAAAGGGCTTTGTTGTATTCAATAATTAACACTGTTAGTTAAAATAATATCTGTAATTTTGCTTCATTATTTTAACAGAATGAAAATACTTTTTAGATATCTTAAACCTTACCAGTGGCTGATTATCATTTCTTTGTTTCTGGCTACTGTCAATCAGGTTTTTTCTTTATTTGCCCCGGCTATTACAGGGAATATCTTGGATCAGCTGGTTACCCATCCTAATTTTTTTGATAAAGAAAAACTGCTTCCCAGAAACCTGAATGAATATTTATATGGAAGCACTGCCTATCATGGTGCTTTTTATTTTCTGGGACTTCTGATCGGGACGGCTATGGTGAGCAGAATTGCCAAAGCTTTTCAGGATTATGTGGTAAGTGTAATTACACAAAAATTCGGAGCAAAAATATTTACAGATGGTTTAAAACATTCTATGGCGCTGCCTTATCAGGAGTTTGAAGATCAGAGAAGTGGAGAAACTCTTTCTATTCTAACGAAAGTAAGAGAAGATACGGTAAAATTCATTACGAATTTCATCAATATTTTCTTTGGAATTCTGGTCAGTATTATTTTCGTGTCCGTATATGCAATCCGTTTACATTGGTCTATTATGCCGGTGTATATCTGCGGGATTTTCTTTATTGCCATTGTTACGAATTTACTGAGCAAAAGAATAAAGGTCATCCAGAAAAATATTGTTACTGAAACCACAGCTCTGGCCGGAAGTACAACAGAAAGCTTAAGAAACATTGAGATTGTTAAAAGTTTGGGATTAACCAGCCAGGAAGTAATCCGTTTAAATAACAATACCTATAAAATCCTTGGCCTTGAACTGAGAAAAGTAAAAAGCATCCGTTCTTTGAGTTTTATCCAGGGAACAATGGTGAACTTCCTTCAGCAGATGATTACCCTTACCTTATTGTATTTAATTTTTAAAAATATTGTGACGCCGGGTCAGTATCTGTCTCTGATGTTTTATGGCTTCTTTATTTTCGGGCCTATGCAGGAAATAGGAAATATCATTATTTCTTACCGTGAGGCAGAAGCTTCTCTTCAGAATTTTGACCGTTTGATGAAAAAGGAAGTGGAAGAAAAACCGCTTCACCCGAAACAGATCGGTGCCATTGAAGAACTGGAGTTCAAGCATGTTTCTTTCAAACATCAGTCTGCTCAGTATAAAGCCTTGAATAACATTTCTTTTGATGTCAAAAACGGAGAAACCATTGCTTTTGTAGGGCCAAGCGGTTCCGGGAAAAGTACACTCGTCAAATTACTGGTTGGGCTGTACAGACCTCAGGAAGGAAATATTTTTTATAATGGAATTAACGGAAAGGAATTTGATTTTGATGAGCTGAGGAATCAGATTGGCTTTGTTACACAGGACACTCAGTTATTTGCCGGAACGATTAAAGAAAACCTTCTTTTTGTTAATCCTTCGGCTACTGATGAGGAGCTGGCAATTGCTTTAAAGAAATCAAGCTGTACGGCATTGCTGGAAAGAGCAGAAAAAGGTATTGAAACTGTTATCGGCGAAGGCGGTCTGAAGCTGAGTGGCGGTGAAAAGCAGAGAATTGCTATCGCAAGGGCTCTTCTGAGAAAACCTCACCTTTTGATCTTTGATGAAGCTACTTCTGCGCTTGACAGTATCACTGAAGAAGAAATCACCACTACGATAAAAGACATTTCAAAAGAGAAAGAACAGATTACTGTTCTTATTGCCCACCGTTTAAGTACGATTATGCATGCTGATAAAATTTATGTTCTTGAACGCGGACAGATTGTAGAAACGGGTTCTCATGCCAATCTCATTGACGAAAAAGGACTCTACTACGCTATGTGGAGGCAACAGATCGGAGAAAGAAAAACACTTACTCCTCAAGCATAAAAAAAGCGCTGAAACTGTTTTCAGCGCTTTTTATTTTATTATGTAAGCTTATTCTTTAGGTCTTACTGTTCTCTGCTCAATTCTTTTTTCAAATTTTTCTCCCTGGAAAATTCGCTGAACCATAATTCCCGGGATATGAATTTCATTGGGATCTAATTGTCCCGGTTCTACCAGTTCTTCTACTTCAGCAATAGTAATCTTTGCAGCGCCTGCCATCGGATGGTTGAAGTTTCTCGCAGATCCTTTGAAGATAAGGTTTCCGGCATGATCCCCTTTCCATGCTTTTACGATAGAAAAGTCTGCATCGTAAGCATGCTCAAGGATATGAGGCTTTCCTTTGAATTCTTTTACTTCTTTCCCTTCTGCTACTTCAGTCCCGTAACCTGCAGGAGTATAAAAAGCAGGAATTCCCGCCTGAGCAGCTCTGCATTTTTCAGCCAAAGTTCCCTGCGGAGTAAGTTCTACATCCAGTTCCCCGGAAAGCATCTGTCTTTCAAATTCAGCATTTTCTCCTACATAAGAAGAGATCATTTTCTTAATCTGTCTTTTGTGAAGCAGTAATCCTAATCCGAAATCATCTACTCCCGCATTGTTTGAAATACAGGTGAGATCTTTCACATCGCTTTCTACCAAAGCATTGATTGAGTTTTCAGGGATGCCACAAAGTCCGAATCCACCAAGCATCAGTGTCATTCCATCTTTAATTCCTTCGATGGCCTCCTTTGCATTTTTTACTCTTTTATCTATCATGAAATATTAGATTTTTCTGTTGGCTAAATTTAATAAATTTTCCTGTATATCTGATGAATAGAAAAGCCTTTGAATTTTCACCCTGTTTTTTCACCATATAAAATCATAGAAATCAAATGTTTACCCATAAAAATGAACAGACCTGTTCGTTTTTTGTGGGATTTTTCATCTATATGATTTATCTTTGGGGCTTTAAATTCAGAAATACAGCTTATTTGTTGTTTTCAGATATCATTTTTTTAAACACAATTTTAATGTAGAAATTATTTTATTGCAGGCAGCTATTGCCTTTTCACTTCTTGTGATCTATCTATACAAAGATCTTCTTATATCAATCATTACATTAATCATATACAATATTAAGCTTACATAAAAACATGAAAAAATTATTTACCTCAGCATTACTTACACTGGTACTTAGCATCAATGTATGCGCACAGGAGAGAACTTATTTCGATGAAGACTGGGAAAAAACCACTCAGGATAAAATGGAATATTACCGTGAAACAACTTCAAAAGGAAAACTAACCCTTATCAAAGATTTCTATAAGGATGGAAAGCTTCAGATGGAAGGTCTTGCTTCGGATCCTACTCCCGGCAGTGAAGTTTTTGATGGCAAAGTGACATGGTACACCCCTGAGGGAAAAGTTATGAGTATGGTAACTTATTCCAACGGTAAACAGGTTGGAGCTTCACAGTCTTATGACGAAGCAGGCAGACTGATAGAAGATGTGGTATACAAAGCTGACGGGAACTTTTCAGGAAAGATGTTTACTTATAAAGATGCCGAAGAAGGGGTTGATTTTAATATCCTGGTTGATTATGAAAACTCCATACCTGTCAAAACAACGGTTTATGATGATGATATTAAAGGGATCAGAAGTGAAATCATTACCGGTAAGGACTACAATACTGAAACGAAATTTTACGGAGAAAAGGGTAAATATCTGGGAAGCGGCACCACCGGTCAGGGCGAAAATATGGTGGTTGATTATTATTCCAACCCGATGAGAATTTCCAGAATAGAGAAATACAGAAAGGATGGCAGTGTAAAGGAAAGCATATCCTATAGCAAAAGCGGAAAGGTTTTACAGGAGCAGAAAATGAATAAGAAAGATGGCTATAAAACCACTTATGATGAATCAGGTAAAAAAATAGGACATCTTGTATATCAGTATGATAAGGAAAGTGATATTTACAACCCAACGGACGGTGAAGATTATCAGCTTTCTTATTCACAGATTTCATCAATAGATATTTATGAAAAAGGCTCAATTGTAACCAGTAAGTTTTTTGATGAAAACGGGAAACTATCCTATGAAAAGTTCTTAAAAGATGACATCACCCAGGAAATTAAATATTATGCTCCTGATGGAACATTGAAGTCAACGTTAATGTATAAGGATGATATTCCTTATAACGGTACAGCTTATGAGGGTTTTAATGAAACTGTTTATAAGAACGGTATTATTTCGAATATCAAAAACTTTTTTGAAGATCATACACTGAATTACGAGAAAAAGATGAATTCTAAGCAAACAAGTTACGAAACAACTGTTTATGACAGAAAAAACACTGTTTTGTATACTTTTTCACAACCTGTCAGTGAAGAGGGAGAAGATTATTCCTTCACAGCACAAATTACACAATATGTAAAAGGGAAGCCTGCCAATAAGTCTTCTGTAAAAGCGGGTGTTATTCAATCCGGAAAAATCAGACTGAAAACATCAGATGGCGCCAAAGAACTCGAACGTAACGGAAAATGGGTTCTTTTAAGACTTTATAATACGGATGGAAAACTTATTCAGGAAACGAAGACGCTGGCCGATGCTCAGGATGAAAATGCCGCTGCTGAAAACCAGACGCTGTTAAGTGAGGATGATCTGTACTATCAGTTTGACTAATTATCACAACTATAATATCAAAGGCGGTTTCAATTTTTGGAATCGCTTTTTTATTTAACCACAAATGAGGCAGATTTTTATAAACTTATGTGATCTTATACAAGGCAAGAATGTCCTCTTCATTAACTTAAATGTTTAAAATCTTTTGTTACTTTTGTGGTTTGTTTTTTAACCACAGATGACACAGATTTTCACAGATGATTACGGGGAATTATATTTATTTGCATTAATAAAAAAGAGACCATCATTTCTGACAGTCTCTTCAATGTAATTATGGCAGCTTACCTTTACTGAATAATCAACTTTAAAGTAAATAGTTTTCTTCCGTGCACTTTTACAAAGTAAACACCTGCAGGGAGATTTTCGTTCACTAGAGAGAAACGCTGGTTATTGATATTTTTTGATACATAAAGCAGTTCTCCTGAAGCTGAAACCAATTCTATTTTCTCAATCGGGTAGTCACTTTTAATAAAAGTAGGCTGTCCCGGTTTGGTTGGGTTTGGATATAAGACTACATTTTTCTCTGTACTTCTTGTTTCTTCAGTTCCCAAAGTAGGTGAAGTTACCTGGAACTGTACTCTGTTTGAAACTTCTGTATAGGAATCATTGGTAAACATCACCATGTAGTAATTTCCTGGAGTTGCAGGCACTGCTGTTCCCTGGATGGTTTTTGTTCCCTGAGTCACTCCGTCAAAATAAGTATAAGAAACAAAATTATCATCCGGAGTCTGAACACTTTGAGGATAGATTCCTAACCAGTCTTTAATGATTCCCGGAGAATCTGTCCATGAAGCGGTAATATTTTCACCTAAAGTATAAACAGGCTTGTTGATCCAAAGATCTGTAACAATATCTCCTACTTTAAAGAACACCTTCTCCCCGATTCCGTTATAGCCATCTTCCAATAGATACTGAGCATAATAATATCCTTTTGGAAGCCCTGTAAAATTAAGAGTTCCGGATGCTGTTGTTACATAACTCCATTTGATAGACGCTGTCGTCCCCGGAGTCTGTCCCATTTTATAAATTCCGATCCAGTCTTTCTGTAAGTTGGGTCCGTTTGTAAAATTAATCGTAACTGTTCCTCCTACAGGATAAGTATCGGCAGTAGCCTGCAGCTGTACTTTCGGTCCTACATAGAAATTTTTTCTTGGAGTGATTTCCGTATACCCGTTGTTGGCAAAAAAACCTGCAAAATACTGGCCTTTATTCGGAAGACCATTATTGAAAGTTACGGTTCCTGCTGTCTGTCCATTCGTATAAATATATCCTTGTGAAGTGGTTGTTGCCGGAGTTTGTCCTTTCTTATAGATTCCTACCCAGTCCTGCTGATTTCCGGGGCCTCCCGTGAAAGTAGCTGTGATGGCTTCATTCTGAGCATATTCTGTTTTGTTTAAAGTAAAAGTCGGGTTTGACACCACACTCCCTGTAATTTCGAACTGCTTCACATCACTCCAGTCGCTCCACTCGAGATTTCTGTCCCTGTAACGTGTTTTTACGTAATAAATTCCGTTCGGAATAGAGTTCGCTGCCAAAGTTGCTTTAGTAATGTCTACTCCATCATTCAGGTTTTTGGTTTTATCCGGAGTTCCGTTTCCGTCTTTTCCGAACCAGTTTTCAAAATCACGGTAAAATTCTTTTTCAATTACAGAAAAATTCGAAGCTTTACTGATCAGGAACTGAGTTGTATTCAATAGTTCTCCGTTGGAAGAAGAAAATGCACTTCCATTCAATGTTAAAGGTAAAGTAATCGGACCTGAAAAATTGTTTGTAATAGATGGTTTCGCCGGCTTAGGCTGATTTTTATACCTGTGGAAAGAATCTACCAGCACATTGTTTTTCTTATTGTACACTCCACCGATAGAATAGCATTCAACATCAACCTTTCCGGTTGGAACATCTACTTCTACAATCTGGTACGTCCAGTCTGTAAGGGTTTTCTGAACATCGTCAAAATCTTGTTCATTAGACATTCCCCAGTACTGATCCCAGGCTGTTCCCCCGGAAATAATCTGATAATTCGGGGTATTTTTAAGCTGACCTCTGTGGTATAAATGATGATGAGCTCCAACGTGCATCAGATATTTGTTGGAAGTTACCAGAAGCGGTACTGCATTTTCTCTTACCCATGTTGAGATATCTCCTACATACTGCTCAGCCTGATAAGGTCTGTGACTTAAAGAAATAATCCAGTCTACAGTCGGATCATCATTAGCTGCCGTCAAGATCTGCTGAAGCCAGGTCTGCTGTGCTGATCCTGTATGCTCGGAACTTAAACTTACAAATAAAACATTCCCGGCCTGCTGGGCATAGTAATTCTCATTGCCGGAACTTATATTCTTATATTTGATTTCGTCAATATAAAAGTGGGCATAATAAGAATTCATTCCTAAAGTACCGTAGGTTTCATGGTTTCCTACCGTTGTCTGAATAGGCAGATACGGAGATAGTTTGATATTCTTTTTAAAGTGAACATTCTCATAGTGATCCAGTGTTCCCACATCCACCTGGTCTCCCACCATAAAAGTAAGGGCAATATTATCTGAAGGATCTGAAGCAGCTCCGAATTTTTCCTTTAACTTTTTATAAGCATTCAGCGTAAGGGTATCATATCTTGGCTCTGCTTTGATCTGGTTGTCACCCATGATAAGAAAACGGATCTTCCCATTGGCCGTTGCAGCCTGTCCCGGCAGGGGAAGTGTTCTGAAATTATAAACAGCAGACTCACTGGTTCCTGTTTTTATCTTATAATAATACTTTGTATTAGGCTGCAGATTGGTAATCTTTGCCGTGTGATAATAGTAGTTGTTGTTGTATCCCGTATCTGAAAAGATATTGGTAGTTCCTGTTACCGTCACATTCAGATTGGATGGAGAATCTCCATAGATTACTGTTGTTTCATTATTGGAAGAAGTTTTCCAATTGACGATCATAGAATTCGGAGTGGGATTTTGTAAATAAGGGAACAAAACCTGGCCGAAAGCCATCTGGACCGCGAAACAAAAAAAGAAGAAATAATGTTTCATAATCGTTTTCGTTTTAAAATAACATATAGAATTTCGAATTGTAAATCAGTCATTTAAAAATCTTTGTTCAAATTTTCATTTCGGGCAAAAGTAGAGTTCATATATAAACTCTTGCTGATGGTATTTTAAAGAAACCGTTAAATTTTGAACAAAATCAGGAAGAAAAAATTATAGTTTTTAGCACATAAATTATTTGGCATATTTGAAAACTATTTTGTACATTTGCAACCTGTTATTCAACCTCTGACGAAAAACGTGTAAGTTGCTTAGCTTTAACATTTTATTTATTAATAATGGATTTATTAAAGTACGTACAAGACAAGTACATCGCGAAAAAAGAATTCCCTGAATTCAAAGCAGGTGATACAATTACTGTGTATTACGAAATTAAAGAAGGACAAAAGACAAGAACTCAGTTCTTCAAAGGAACAGTTATCCAATTGAGAGGTACTGGTTCTACAAAAACTTTCACTATCAGAAAAATGAGTGGTGATGTAGGTGTAGAAAGAGTATTCCCTATCAACATGCCTGCACTTCAGAAAATTGAAGTTGACAGAAGAGGTAGAGTTAGAAGAGCTAGAATTTACTACTTCAGAGACCTTAGAGGTAAGAAAGCAAGAATCAAAGACGCTGCTTACAAGAAGAAATAATTCAGACAACAATAAATGCAAAAAGAGGCTGTTTACTTATAAACAGCCTCTTTTTTTGTTGAAGCATTCCCTATTTTTTATATGGAGTTCCGCTCCCTGTTTCCAGAAACTTTTTTAAACTCCCAAGGAATTGCTGCCACCCGCCGGAACAGATTTCATAGCATTCAATATCCGGATTCAGACCGATATGGGTAAGCTTTACCTGAGTGATATTATTATTCTGCTCAATTTCCCAGACAATTGTTGTCCCAATCCATTCTGTCTGATTTTTTAGTTCAGGAAGTGCAATCAGTGAATCTTCTACCAACCAGACAATTTCTGCATTGTCCGTTATTTTTTTTATCCGCATTGTTTTGTGAATCTGATCTCCGAATCTTATGGTAAAGACGCTATCCAACTGTGAAGATGGTCCTTCAAACATTTCAGTCCACCAGAGAGGAATTTCGTGGGTCAGAGCATGAAATACTTTATCTGCTGTAGTATTGACATTCATTACATGGGTGTAATTCTCAATGCTATTTATATTGATTGTTTTCATAAAATTATTGTATTAGGTACTACAATTTTATGTAAATTATTCTGAATCAGACTTTTCATAAGACAAGAAATATACAGAACATTAAAGTTGCAAAACATCAATTACTCATTCTTCATAAGATACTGCAAAGGTGTTGTTCCTGTATGTTTTTTGAAAAAATCTATAAAAGCACTGTCTGATGAGAAGTCTAGAATATGTGACACCTCGCCTATTGAGTTGCCTTCTGCCAAAAGTTCAATCGATCTCTGAAGCCGCCATTGCTGTCTCCAATCCTGGTAAGACAGCCCGGTTTCTTTTTTAAAAATGCGGCTGATAGTTTTTTCTACGGCTCCGGTTTTTCCTGCAAGGTCTTTCAGCATTGGCGGTACAGACTGCCGTAATGTCCATTCTTCAGCAATTTTTGTAAAACGTTTATCCTGCGGCATTTTAAGTTCCAGCTTTTCTTTCGGAGCTTTACTCATTTCATCCCAGAATACTTTTAAAAGATTAGTCTGATCGTTACTTAGGGCCGACCATTCCCAAAAACAAATCCTTTCAATAATCTCCTTTAATAAAGGATTTACATGCAGAACCTTCAGATCAGATTTCATATATTTCCTGGAATAGCTTACGTCAAAATAGATTGATCTGTAGGCTACAATATTCCTGAAATTCACCCGGTGAACTTCATGGGCCGGAATCCAAAGCATTCTGAAGGGAGGAAGAATTAACTGCCTGTCAGAAGTAGTCACTGTCATACAGCCAGATGGTGCATACAACAGCTGGGCTTTTGTTGTATGAAAATGAAATCCGGAATCATGCATTACCATGTCAGAAGCTATGCCGACTACTTGTTCATGAATTGAGTTTGCATCAAAGTCTTCATTTTGTTTCAGTACAGCCATGTCCTATTTTTGATATTTTTTGTTTTTATATCATTATAAATATACATTGATTTTTTGGAAACTTTGCAGAAAAAAAATGAGAAAGACAAACCCAATCTGGCTCCTGACTTTACTTGTGATGCTTCCGCAGTTTGCAGAAACTATTTACAGTCCCGTTTTGCCCATGGTACAAGAGCATTTTGGAATCAATGAAGAATCAGCAACCCTGACCATCAGCTTATATTTTGTAACATTTGCCTTGGGAGTTGCATTTTGGGGCGTTCAATGTGACAGGCTCGGAAGAAAAAAATCTTTGGAATATGGCCTTATCACCTATGGAGCAGGCACTCTGGCGGCTGTTTTCGCTCCTGATTTTATCACTCTCCTCGGCGCCAGAATCATTTCCGCATTCGGAATTGCTGTGGGTTCTATTGTAACCCAGACTATTTTAAGGGATACTTTTGACAAAGAAAATATCAGCAAAATATTTTCCTGGATCGGGATCGGTTTGTCTGTCAGTCCGGTAATAGGAATGGTTACCGGTTCAATATTAGCTTCCTTCGGCGGACATCATGGCGTATTTATTACACTGTGTATTTTGGGTATCCTTTTTTTTATACTTTCCAGACAGAAAATTTCTGAAACTCATCATTCAAAGAAATCCATCAGCTTAAAGACTTTGATCAATTTACTGAAACGGATGCTTCATGATCAGAGCATCATTAAGTGCTGTTTACTGATCATGAGCTTTAATGTCCTGCTGTTTTCATATTATTCACTGGCTCCGTTTATATTTAAAGAAAATCATTATTCTCCTTATACTTTCGGATACAGCAGTATCATTCTGGCGGGAGGCACATTCGCCGGGGCAAAGCTCAACCGGTTTCTGCTACTGAAAAATATGCAACCTGAATATTTAGTGAAAGTGAGTACATTTTCAGCATTCATTGCTTCGATATTTGTATGGATTCTTATCAATACAGGAATCTGTTTTTTAATCCCCTACTTTCTTATTGTGATGGCATTCAGCATTGCCATTCCAAATATTCTGAGTACCGCACTCATTAATTACAAAAATGAAACAGGAACTGCAGGAGCTTTATTAGGATTGATTTATTATGTGCTGATAGGTTCAGGACTGATAAGTATTGGGCTTATACAAAACCTGGGCATTTCGTGTGTCTTGTTTTCAGGAATTGGAGTTTGTACTTTATTATTTTTTAAGAACAAATAAATTAATCTATTGTATAAAATTATACAGTGCTTCAAAAAATTTCGGATATACTTCTATATGAGGAAGATGCCCTACATTATCGATTTCCACAAGCTTTGAGCCTGCAATTTCACGCTGGGTTTTCTTTCCCAGTTCCTGGTACTGCCCCATTTTAGGTTGAAGTTCTTTAGGGGCCCTGTCCTTTACTATCGCAGTTCTGTCTCTCGTACCAATAATAAGCAATGTAGGAACTTTGATATTTTTAAATTCATAGCATACCGGCTGGTTGTAGATCATATCCGAAGTAAGCGCTGCATCCCAGGCCACCTGAGGATAATCTTTGTGAAGAGTCCACCCTGCAATTAAGTCAAGCCAGGGTTGGTATTCTTCTTTCCATTTGTTATCGTAATAGAATTTCAGCTGATAATTTTTATAGGTTTCCGCTGTATTTTTAAGCTCAGACTGGTAGGCCTGATCAATGGTCTGGCATGCTGCAAAAGTTTTATAGTCTTCAAGTCCTATCGGATTTTCGAGAATCAGTTTCTGTACTTTATCGGGATACAGTAACGTAAATCTGGTCGCCACCATTCCTCCCATTGAGTGTCCAAGCACTATTGTTTTATCAATTTTTAATTCATCCAGAACTGCTTTTGTATTTTCTGCCAGCTGTGAAAAGGAAAACTGGTAAGCATGAGGCTTTGAAGATTTCCCAAATCCTATCTGATCAGGAATAATCACCCTGAATCCTCTATCAGAAAGGTCTTTCGCTGTTCTTTCCCAATATGCTCCGTTAAAATTTTTTCCATGAAGAAGCATGATTACTTTTCCATTTGGTTTTTGTGGCTGTACATCCATATAAGCCATTTTCAAATCTTCTCCCTGAGACTTGAAATTGAGAAAATGTACTTCATAGGGATATTGATAATCAGATAACATTGCATCCAAAGGTCTTACCTGTGAAAACATAAAACCGGACATCGTTACTGTGAAAACGGCGATTATATTTCTGAAATATTTCATGAAGCTTTATTTTAAAGATTAAAATTAAAAAAAACCGCTCCAACGGGAACGGTTTCAACTGTTATTTTTAGTTAAATATTTTTTAAGACACTTCTGCCATTGAAACTTCTTTTTCTTTTTTTGAAGGTAAATTCATCAAAACAATAGCAAAAAGAATCAGGGCAATCCCTACCCATTGGATGAAAAATACTTTTTCTCCCAATAAAACAAAAGCCATGGTTACAGAAACCGGAAGCTCAAGAGATGAGACGATACTTCCCAACCCTAATCCTGCATTCGGGAAACCGATATTGAACAAGACCGGTGGAATGATCGTCCCAAACAAAGCCAGAACAAAACCGTATGTCAGGAAAATTGAATAGTTAAACGGGTGAATATGCTCTGTATTATCTGTAAAATTTAAGTATAATGATTTTAAGCCATCAAAATACATTGGCCCTATCTGGGCAAAGAATAAAAATGCAAAAACCACCACAGAGCCTCCTGCCAGCATGATGATACTCTTTCTGAAAACCGGAAGATGGGTAGCCAGCGTATTGGAAGTAAACATCGTTAAGGTATATGAAGCAGCTGCCATCAATCCCCAGAAGATGCCATGCCAGTCCAGCTCTATTTCCATATTAATAAGATTGGTTGCCAGAACGGTTCCGAGCAATACAATAATCACAGAAACTACTTTTCTTGCATTAGGAAGTTTCCGGGTAAGGATACTTTCAACTACCACACTGAACCAAACCGACTGCATCAGCAATACAATAGCAATGGAAACATTGATGTATTGTACTGCAATATAATAGAACAAGCTCGTTCCTCCCAGGGAAGTTCCTGCAAGCAGCAGCATTCTGACTTCTTTAGAACTTGGCGCCGATAATTTCTGTTTTGAGGTTAGGGTTTGAATAAAATTAAGGATCAGAAGTCCCGTCAAACCTAATACGAACTGGGAAGTAGTTACTTCTGAGGTTGTAAAACCATCATGGTAAGCCATTTTCACAAAAGTGGCCAACATACCGTATATACTAGCTCCAATCCCTACAAATAAAACACCTTTTAGTATATTTTTCTTCTTCATAATTTTTTTAACAGCCTGCAAAGGTACGATATATAAATTAAATGATATTGAAGTGCTGTGGTAACAGATAAATAAAATCGCCACAAGCAAGCTTGTGGCGATTCTAAAATGAATTATAAAAGTAAATTATTTTTTAACCATTACTTTCGAAGCTGCTTCGAAACCAAGTCCTTTTATTTTAACCATATAAGTTCCGTTGACAAGATTGCTTGTAGAGATTGCTTTCTTGGCATCCGGTGAAATCTTATCTTCTGAAGAAACCAGCTTACCAGACATGTCATAAAGCTCTACACTCACTTTTCCAAGGGTATTGCTTGGGAAGTTAATATAAAACTCGTCTTTAGCAGGGTTTGGATAGATAGAGATATTCTTATTCTTATCAGCATTCACTTCATTGGTAGCCAGTAAACATTCTTCCGGCACATTGAAGTCCTGAACCTGATCATTGATATTATTTTTAACTCCTGCAGATGCATTTACTCCCAGACCTCTTCTTGCAAAAACTCCCCAGATCATACACTTATCCTGTCCCTGGGTAGTAGCTAACTCTGCAGCCAGTATTGCATTTCTTCCATCAATAAAGCTTGGATTACATCCCTGTAATTTCAGAGCGTCTGTTACCAGCTGTAAAACTTTTGTACTTCCATTTGGAGTGGTTGATAATACATCTGAAGAATAACCATATTTTTCAACATATTTCCAGTGAAGATCCCATAACATTGTTGCCCA
The DNA here is from genome assembly GCF_041914225.1 of Chryseobacterium sp. Lineage (GTDB taxonomy): Bacteria > Bacteroidota > Bacteroidia > Flavobacteriales > Weeksellaceae > Chryseobacterium. Next base: position 3,352 of record NZ_JAYSDT010000015.1, on the reverse strand, counting down.
TACAAAGCCAATAGAGTGTACATCCGGAACGATTGCTGATCCGTTATTGTATTCCATTCCGTTGGTGTTTCCGTAGGTAAATCCGTTAACGGCAAGATTTGTTGAATATTTTGCAGGTCTGATACCAGCCACCTGTTATTGCCTGTCCCAGTGCATAAGTCCCTGTACCTCTTGCTACCGTAGCATTGTCACCAGCTTTATTGGTTAACATTAGAGCAAAGAAATCAGACCAGCCTTCTCCCATTTGTTCTTTACTTATGTTAGCATTCAGACATGCATATCCTGCACCTGTCATTCTGTTTGATATTCCGTGACCGTATTCATGAGTTACGATTCCGTTATCAAAGCTGCCATCCGGAGTCATATTCCCTTTTAGGGTAACATTTACCGTTGTACTTGCCGCAAGCTGAGTTTTAATGTATTCTCCCTCTGTATTAGTTATCAATACTGAAGGAATGGTAATTGTCGGATCATTACCCGCCATATTTCCTATAGTAGAGCCATTTGCTACATTATTATATATAACCGCTGCTTTAGCTCCGGCATCCTGAAGGTTTTTCACTTTAATTGCAAAAGCACATGTCCCTCTTTCAACCAATCCTATTTTATCGGTCAGTGAACTTGCCGGCAATGCTGTACAGCCATCCAATACTGATGAAAGTGCTACATCTCCGGTTATCCCGTTCATAGGTAACGGATTCCCAAACTGTGCAGTTCCGGCTCCCGGTGTACGGGAAACAGCAGCAGTAGGTGCATTATAATAAAATACTCTTCCTACCGGAGACCAAAGGTACATCTGCATCTTTCCATTGTAACCGTCCTGTGGTGAAGAGAAATTCGCGTTATTTAGTCCGCTTCCATCCTGCGCCTCTGCATATACAGAATCATCATCTCCTCCTACAGGTCCGCTACCAAAATTGTTCTGCTGGAAATTTTTCGCAGATTCTGTAAATCCGAATTTGTAGAAAATATCGTGAATTCTGTTATTCAGATAAAATAAGTTGGTAATAGCAGCATTTCTGTTGTTTAGAGGCGTTTCATTAATATTAAAAGGGAAATCAAAATTTCTTGTTGCTCCGCCGTCTGCCGGAGTTCCTGTAAGATAATCAGGAGCTGTTAAAGCTGTTCCTGCTGCATCTTCATAGGCAAAAACGTTATTTCCTCTCGTAATGGTATAATGATTAGTTCCGTCAGAATGCCATCCTTCAGGAGAAGCACTCAGAATCCATGGGTTGGTAATGATGGATCTGGAACCAAAGGTAGGCGCTTCAATAGGCAATGGAAATACATTGTATGATGCATTATCCGGTAAAAGCAATGGAATGTTATTCTCTGCTATATTATTCTGAGGTCCTGTTAATGTATTTTCAAAATGGTCAGCATGGCTGTATTCTGAATCTGAACTATAAGCATCATGATGGAAATTACATGATAATGTCAGGTTATTTTTTAACAGGATGTTTCCATTGTTGGCATCTACTAAAATGTTCCAGTAATTGGGAGTCTTTGGCTCCATTAAGGTATATTCGTACGCAAGACGAAGGTTACCGTTTTCATCATTTGTATAAACCAGCCTTTGGTTGGCTGAAGTAGCTCTTTTCTGAGTCTTTTCAAGGTATCCAAGAATGGTAAAATCAGCAATAGCAGGATTCTTCAGTTCTTCAGCAATCTTTTGAAGCGCTGTAGTTTTATTAATCGCAGCAGTACCTGATGTAGAAGCAGTATAATCTTTTACAAAATTATCCGTGTAATAAACAATTTTATTGTCTTTAATCAATGCTGTACCTACAGAGCTGTATATGGGTAAACCATTATAGGTCTGTAAAAATTTCACAACATTTCCGTTCAATGATTTTGACGGATCTACATTATCAACAATGAAATTATTAAGGTCAGACTTTTTATATTCCCTTATTTTGTTTTGAGAAATATAATCTTTAATCAGTTTTTCATTATCCTGTCCGAATAATATTGTCGGAAATGCAGAAAATACTGCAAATAAAAGAGGTAAAGCTTTGTTTTTCATATCCATTATTAAAGACGCTAATCTACAAATAATTCACATAAGTTTAATGTTTTTTTTATCGAAAATTAAAATATATTTTAATACGGTATAAAACGAAATATTAAAATTATTTTCCATATTTATCAATTAATAGAACAGTATAATATAATTAAATTTATTAGGTTTTGTTTTGAGTTTTTTCAGATGCTTTTGATTTAAATATTTTTCATCAAATAAAATCATTATATTAATAAATTTTACATTACTCCTGCTATCTTATTATTATAACTCTGTCATTCTGAATATAACGCAGTGAAATGAAGAATCCAGTTCTTAGAGATTCTTCCTTCGTCAGAAATCAAAGATGCGACGTAGTCAGAGACAATGGTGTAAAATTGTATATAATAGCCTATTCTACTGTTCTTCCTTATATTCATAAAAAAAGCCGCTCAAATGAGCGGCTCCATATTTATCAATGGTTCAAAGATTATTTACCTTCTTCCATTTTTCTTTTCAACTCTGCTAATGCATCGATGTCTCCAAGAGTAGATCTTTCTTCGTTGTTAGAAGAAGAAGTTACGTTTCTAGAAGAAGCTTCTTTTACGTTTTTCTTCTCTTCGTCTCTGAAGATACCTGTGTGAGATACTACTACTCTCTTGAATTCTTTGTTGAATTCGATTACTTTGAATTGAGCTTCTTCACCTTTTTTGATTTTAGATCCATCTTCTTTCTCTAATAATCTTGAAGGGCAGAATGCTTCTACTTCAGCATCTTCGAATTGAACAGAAGCTCCTTTATCGTGAACTTCTACAGCTTTACCAGCGTGGATAGTTCCTTCAGCATATTTAGTTTCGAATTTATCCCATGGGTTTTCAGTCAATTGCTTGTGACCTAGAGATAATCTTCTAGCCTGAATATCTAATTCAAGAACTACAACGTCTAATTTATCACCTACTGCGCAGAACTCAGATGGGTGCTTGATTTTCTTAGTCCAAGAAAGATCAGAGATGTAGATTAATCCGTCGATACCTTCTTCTAACTCTACGAATACACCGAAGTTAGTGAAGTTTCTTACAGTTCCTACATGCTGAGATCCTACAGGATACTTAGCTTCGATGTTTTCCCATGGATCTTTAGACAATTGCTTGATACCAAGAGAAATTTTTCTTTCTTCTCTATCTAAAGTTAATACTTCAGCTTCTACTTCATCACCTACTTTTACGAAATCTCCGGCAGATCTTAAGTGAGTAGACCAAGACATTTCAGAAACGTGGATTAATCCTTCAACACCTGGAGCGATTTCTACGAATGCACCATAGTCAGCAAGAACTACTACTTTTCCTTTTA
>NZ_JAYSDT010000014.1:0-88236 GCF_041914225.1 Chryseobacterium sp. | reverse complement strand
TTGGTCGTGTTATATGAAAACACCTGAACAAATGCACAAACAGAAGAGTGTAAAACTTCTTATCAAACAAAAAACATAAATAACAAATGATAAATGGCAAGATGTACACCTAACTGTTTCTATTCAGAAAAGAAAAAATATGGTCAGAAATTATATTAAATCGTGAAATAACTTTATTGAGAATTAATGGAAATTTATTTGGAAAATATAATTTTAAAATTTGAAGAGTTTTTGGCCAAAGCAAAGGATTGTTCCTTTATTATGGAGTAAAGCCATTTAATTCTATTGATTACCTTCTATTGGTCTAGCCAAAACTTATCATCACATTCACGCCCTGTTTTTTTGCCCAAAACTCACAGATTTTCTACCTTTATCCACTCTTTGAATTCACTTACAATTATGGGACATATTATCGAAATATTAAAATCCGGCGGAACGATTCTTTACCCTACTGATACCATCTGGGGGATTGGTTGTGATGCCACCAATATAGAAGCAGTCAATAAAATTTTTGAAATCAAAAAACGTGAAAAGAATAAATCCATGATCATCCTTGTGGAGTCTGAGAAAAGGCTTCAGGATCTGGTAGATGTTCCTGAAATGGCATGGGAAATTATGGATCTCAGCGAAAAGCCGGTAACCATCGTTTATGAAAATCCAAGAGGTTTACCTAAAGAACTTCTTGCTGAAGACGGAAGTATCGGAATCCGTCTTGTAAAAAATGATTTCTGCAAAAAACTGATTACAAAATTAAACAGACCTCTGGTATCTACTTCAGCCAACTTCAGTGGCGAAAAAAGTCCTTTGAAATTTTCTGATATTTCCCAGGAAATGATAGACCTTGTAGATTATGCAGTAGAGGAAGACAGAGAAAAAGTTTCAAAATATTCGGGTTCTTCGGTAATCAAAATATGGAATGATAACAGGATAAAAGTTCTGAGAGAGTAATTATTCTGTAATTACCTGTTTATTTTTAGAGTCTTGTCAGTTCATCCTGGCAGGATTTCTTTTTTTAATTCTATCTTTGCAAACTCAACTCATAAACTATTTGCTATGGATCATCAAAAATTTGCTCAAACGTGGGTGAATGTCTGGAATTCTCACAATTTAGAGGATATTCTGTCCCATTACGCGGATGACATTGAGATCACCACTCCTATGATTGCTATGGCCACAGGCGGTAAAGAAAGTTCTTTAAAAGGAAAAGATGCGGTCCGTGAATACTGGAGAAAGGCACTGGATAAATTTCCGGACCTTCATTTTGACCTGATCCATTCCACGGCGGGAGTAGATTCGGTAGCATTATTTTATAAGTCGATTATGGATAAACATGCTGTGGAAGTCATGTTTTTTAATGAAGATGAAAAAATTAGTAGAATGTATGCTCATTATGATTAATGGGTAACATCGGTAGAAATTGACACTGGTATTAACAATGAAAATCAATCTTAATCAAAATAAGAATTTAAAACTTTTTAAAATCATTTCTGAAGCAGCAGAAAGGAATAACCAGTCCGTATACATTGTGGGCGGTTATGTGCGTGACCTTCTGATGAACAGAAAAGCTTCTACGGATATAGATTTTGTAACGGAGCAAAGCGGTATTGAGCTTGCCCAGAATGTAGCTCAGGATATAGATCCGAAATTGAAGGTTTCCGTATTCAAGACATACGGAACAGCCATGATTAAATATAAAGAGCTTGAGCTTGAATTTGTAGGAGCCAGAAAGGAAAGCTATACGGAAAACAGCCGCAAGCCTGAAGTGGAGGGCGGAAGCCTTGAAGATGACCAGAAGAGAAGAGATTTTACGATCAATGCGATGGCTATCTCTTTAAACAAAAATAATTTCGGAGAACTGATCGATCCTTTTAATGGAATTGATGATCTTGAAAAAGGAATTTTACGGACTCCGCTGGAACCTGCCCAGACTTATTCTGATGATCCTTTAAGGATGATGAGAGCGGTACGTTTTGCTTCTACTTTACATTTTAAAATTGAGGAAAACTCTCTGAAAGCTATCCAGCAGGAAGCGGAAAGAATCAGGATTGTTTCTATGGAGAGGATCATGGTAGAATTCAACAAGATCATGCTTTCCGAAAAACCTTCTGTTGGTCTTAGATTAATGGAACAAACCGGCCTTTTAAAGCTGATTATTCCTGAACTGATTGAACTGAAGGGTGTGGAAGAAGTGGAAGGACAAACACATAAAGATAACTTTTACCACACATTAGAAGTCGTTGACAATATTTCCGTGAATACAGATAACCTTTGGCTGCGTTGGGCTGCCCTTCTCCATGATATTGGAAAAGCTCCAACCAAAAAATTTGTGGAAGGAACGGGATGGACCTTCCATGGCCATGAGTTTTTAGGCTCAAAAATGGTTAAAACACTTTTTCAAAGATTGAAACTTCCGTTGGGAAGTGACATGAAATATGTTCAGAAAATGGTAAAGCTTTCGTCAAGACCCATTGCTCTGATCACTGATGATGCCTCAGATTCTGCTTTAAGAAGACTTTTATTTGATGCCGGAGAAAACCTGGAAGATCTTTTCACTCTTTGCAAGGCAGATATTACCACGAAAAACTCCAGGAAACAGGAGAAGTTCAAAAAAAACTTTGAATATGTGGCGGTAAAAATCAAAGAAGTGGAAGAAAAGGATCAGGTAAGAAACTTCCAGCCACCTATTACCGGCGAAGAGATTATGGAAATGTTCAATCTTAAGCCGGGCCGTGAAATCGGTATTTTAAAGGAGAAAGTAAAAGAAGCTATTCTGGAGGGTGAAATTCCCAATGAAAAGGAAGAAGCTACGAAATTTGTGATAGCCGAGGCTGAGAAACTGGGATTGACAATATAATCCAAGTTATAAAATATAAAAATTCCGGCGGGATGTTCCATCCCGCCGGAATTTTTTGCTTAGTATGAAAACAAAGCCGGCCGGTTTCAAATAAACCGGCCGGAAAAAAAAACAAATGATGAAAAAATAAAAAATTATTTTTAGAAGTAATAAATTATTATGGATTCACAAAAGTTCCGTTTGCACCGATACCTCCTGTTTTTACAGTAACAATTTTACTTCCTGTAGCTGCTGAGTATACAACCATTTCGCTTTCTTGTGTAAACTGCTTTACATCTGAAGCAAAAATTCTTCCGTCAATAACATTAAATCCATACAATGTAAAATAAGGACCTCCATCTGCAGCTGTTAATAATGGGCTGGAAGGTACTGTTGGCGTCGCTAAACTTGTTGTGTACACCTTATTGGCTGAGCTGAAGTATAATTTATCATTATCAATCTGAAGGTTGGTAGCACTTGGAATTCCTGTCAGTGTAATTACCGGTGTAAGAGTTCCTGTTCCTGAAATCTTATAGATATAAGAATCTGTAGCTGTGGAAGAAATTGTGTAAACGTTGGATTTGTAAGAAACAGTGTTTCCAATCTGACCATTCGGAACAGTAATTTCAGTTTTGCTGTCGTTGGAAGTATTGATATAAGTAATCTTGTTTCCATACCCTGATGAAGCATTTTGTACGAAAATATTTCCTCCTGCTTCTACCGTTTTATCAGAAACTTCAGTCATGTTAATTTTGCTTACAAATGAATAATCAGAAGCTTTATACTTTGTTATACTTTGAGTATTTGCACTGAAATTAGTGTTAGCAACATAGATAAAGTCATTAGCGAAAGCAATTCCTCTCGGATTATCAAGCTGTTGTGTGATTACTCCCAATTTCTTAAATGTATAACGGTCTACTACTACAATTTTGTTTGAGTTATTCAAAACAAGATAAGCTTTATTTCCGTTAAGACCAATCGTCTGAAGAACATCACCCAGGATCTCTTTATTGTTGTTATAACCATATACATCATCCTGCTTAAGGCTTAAATCTCTCGTCACGAAAGTTACTTTAGCTCCCTGGCTGTTATAATTACCTTCATTAGAGATAAAGTATCCGTTCTGATAAGTGATCGGGGAAACTTCAAATTCTTCAGAATCACTTGTACATGAAGACATATTAAACAATAGTACCACTGCAAATAATACAGTTAAAAGTTTAGTTATTTTCATAATTTATTCAATTTTAATTATTAGAAATTTATTGCTGCATACACACTATAGTTTCTTTTGGGTAAAGGATAAAAAGAAACCGTTTTATAATAAGTATTTGTCAGATTATTCACTTTAAACCCTAAAGTATACTTTTTCACAAGGGTTGCAGAAACACCCATGTTTAAAAGAAAATAAGGATCTATAGCTTCTGATCTTTTTTCATCACTTGTGGTGTAGGTAACCCCGTTCAGCAGTGCCTGGGTAAAAAATTTAAAGAAACCATATTCATAATCCACATTAACGTTTCCTCTGTGCATAGGAACGTAAGGTCTCTGCATGTTGGTTTCCTTATCAATAGATTTTGCATAATAATATCCTGCATTCGCATGGATTTTATGATTTCCCAGCTGTTTGCTGAAAGATAGCTGAGATTCCAGTCCGTAAGACTCTGCCTTATTGACATTAAAAGCCTGCCAATAACCTTTAGCAGTTGGAAGCCATACAATAAGGTCTGTAATATTCATATAATAAGGAGAAAGGCTAAGCCTGAAGTCTCCCACTTTGAACTCATTAGTCATATCCACCTGAGTTGAGGTTTCCGGTCTCAGGTCTTTATTTCCCCCCGGCTCATAGTAAATATCATTAAATGACGGATATCTGAAGTTTTTGGAAACGTTAATGCTCACATTATACCATTTTGCAGCGTTCCATTTTCCGGAGAATGAATACATTAATGGTGATTTCACATCTTCCACAAAATCTTTTTTAAATCCACCTTCAAAGCGCAGGTCTTTGGTTGCAAAATACCGTAATAGCCCTGAAACAGAACCTATATTTCTGCTGACACTGGTTATTCCATTCTGATATCCTTCTCCTTTATTGACCTGAAACTCTCCGATCAGATTAAAATTCCATTTTGAATTCAGGAAATAATTGAAATCATTTTTAAAGATATAATTTTTCCCCGTTCCACTGCTGGATTTGGGCTGAGTCAACGACCCGAAGTACTGAAAATTTTCTTCTGTATAGGCAGCCTTAAAAGAGTTGCTGAACTTCGTTTTGCTCCAGTCCCAGGAAAGAAGGCTCCTTACGCTTTGCGTTTTATATTTAGTTTTTGTTCCTGTTTCTTCATAGACAGGATAATGCTGTGAAGAATCAAAAAACTGGCTCTGCCATGAAATTTTATGATCGTTTGCAATTTTATAGGATGCGCCTACATTGAACGTTGTATTGTAATAATTCCCGTTTCTGTTGACGTAGTTAAGGTCACTTACCTTATAATCATTTTCACTTACTGAGTAATTTCCTGAAGCTTTAAAACTGAACTTATCATTGCTGTAAGAACCTTTTACAAAATTATTATAAGTATTAAAGGAAGCCACCTCAGAAAACAGAGAACCATGGAAACCTTTATTAAAATCAAGGGTATTATTGAGGTGAATGCTTCCCCCGATGGCTCCGCTTCCATAGACCACGCTTCCTCCGCCGGCTTTTATTCCGATCTGATCATATCCGAACAATGCAATATTATTGATATCTCCCTGTCCGAGAAAATTGGAATTGATATTAATTCCATTCCATACAAATGCAGTCTGCTGGGCGGTAGTTCCTCTGAAAGAAGGTGAAGAAACAGCCCCACGGCCATTTTCCTTAATAAAAACCTGTGACTGAAATCTCAGAAGTTCTGAAAGATTGCTGGAGTTTTTCTCAGCATCCTCTGCTGAAATTATTTTTACGGGATGAAAAAGCTTCACCCTGTTCATCTGATTGTCGAAGACATAAATAGTGTCAATGGTTTTCTCCTGTCCAAAAAGAAAACAACCATAAGATGAAAAAAACAGTACTAAAGATCTTTTTATATCCATACCTTTTTACTTTTCCTCCGAAAGCAATATGTTTTTAATTATAATCCTGGCAGGTCTCCTGACTTTCGCATTCTGCCCCTTCCCGTTATTAAACAGTGGCTTTTTTGCAGAAACTTGTATGCGATTTACAGTTGCGGGGACAGTCCGGGAGTTACACCCGATTCCCTTTTCATTCCAAAATACTGGAAACCAAAATTTTTGCAAAGATAGTTTTTTATATGTATTTGCCAAAAAGACAGATCCCGGCGATCTATATTATATATCTTTCCCGAAAAAAAAGCTGCTTCCCATAGGAAGCAGCTTTCTTATCAATAGATTTTGTTCATTTATTTACCGATAACCTCAGTAATCGGGTTCCCTACATTTCCGCTTGGGAACTGGATTTTCAGTAAAGAAGATACCGTAGGGGCAATATCCGTCATGTGATATTCCTTATTGCTTTCTCCCTGCTTCACTCCCCATCCCATAAAGATCAATGGAATATGTGAATCATAAGAATTCCAGACACTGTGTGTAGTTCCTGTTTTTGAATATGGAGGAAGCATAGAATCATGAGAGATCAGCTGAATATCTCCGCTTCTCTGTCTGTTGATTCCGTTGATAATTCTCTGTTTAATTGGCTCCGGAATGCTGGATTCCTGAACTTTATCTACAGAAACAGCATATAAAACTGTAGGATCTTTCTCAATTTCCTTTACAGCAAAGTTTCTTACATCATCCAGCTCAAGCTTGCTGTCCGCCAATACTTTTCTGTCAAAATAAATCTGGTAGTTATCGATGGCGTTGATCAACTTGTCAGCCCCGAATTTCTCTTTCAGTTTTTGGTTCAGGTTCTTTTCTGCATCTTCTCCGAAGAATCCTGTTGGGATTTTATGCTCTTTAAGGAATCCTACAGAATGTGCTCCTCCGTGGTCAGCAGAAAGGAAAACCGTATACTCTCCTTTTCCTACTTTGGAATCAAGATATTTGAAAAATTCTGCCAGATCCTGATCTAATCTGATATAAACATCTTCCACCTCAATAGAATTCGGTCCGAATTTATGCCCTGCATAATCCGTAGACGCAAGGTTGATGGCTAAAAAGTCTGTGATGTTATCACCACCCAGTTTTTCACCTTCTACAGAAGCCTCTGCCAACTTTAATGTCAGCGTATTTCCGAAAGGTGTATAACGGATATTATCTTTTTTAGCCTGATAATCTTTTGCTAAGTTGCTATAAGGAAAAGTAGGCGTTTTCGCACTTCCCAACAAACCTTCCCAAGGCGAATTGTCGGGTGCGCTTTCCGTATATTCATTGATTGGAAGTAAAGTATTCCAGCCATTTGCCACTAATTTTTCAGGAAGATTCTGCGCGTTGAATGATTTTACCCATTGAGGAAGGTCATTCATGTACCAGGTGCTTGTAATGAAATTTCCTGTGCTGTCATCAAACCAGAAAGCTCCGTTTGGAGTATGACCTGCAGGAAGAATGGAAGCACGGTCTTTCAAAGAAACCCCCACTACTTTTCCCTGGAAGTTGGTAGCCAGTCTCAATTCGTCAGTTACCGTAGTAGACCAAAGGTTTTTCGGAGAGTGGCTTCCGGTTTTTGCATTGGTAGTTCCAACCGGCTGAACGCTCTCATCTGCAGTACAGTAAACTCCTTTTCCTGTTTCCTTATCGGTCCAGTCGTTTCCTGCAATCCCATGAATAGCAGGTACAGAGCCTGTGTAGATACATGTATGTCCTAATGCCGTAATGGTAGGTACATAAGGAATATGTACATTATTTAAAGAGTATCCTGTATTCAAAAGTCTTTTGAAACCATCATTTCCGTATTTACCATAAAAACGGTACAGATAGTCCCAACGCATCTGGTCTACCACCAGACCTACGACTAATTTGGGTCTTTCAAGTTGAGTATTTCTGTTCTTCTGCGCATTGATTGTAACTACGGACAATAAAGTAGCTGCCGCAATTGAAATGTTCCTAAGCATCCAAGTAAAATTTTTTATTGACCACAAATTTAAGGGTTTTGAAAGTTTTGGAGTGTGAAATTTTATTTAATTTTGATTATTGTACAATTCATCAATCCATCTTCTATGATTTTAGGCGTATACTGGTATTTCAAATTTCCGGATCATTTATATGACTTTCAGTTTTTCAAATTTTATCCCGGGTATGGCGGACACGCTGATAACCCAGCCGAACTGGCAGCAAAAGTCCGGGTTGAAAATACAGATGATCTTATCCTGAAACTCGAAGAACTGAAAGCTGGTTTCAAAGAAACGTATTTGCACCTGAATATCGATGGAAATCAACTGATCATCAATATTGGTGACCATATGCTTTTTGATTTTCATTTTCAGTTTGCATTAGAAATTGAAGAATTATTGATCCGGGAAAATGCTGTATTATTAGATTCCGGAGTTTCTTTTACCGTTCAATCCAGTAAAAGCTATCCTCCTGAAAGAGAAAAATTCAGAAACATAGAACACCGTTTTATCCAGATGGTAGGTTCGGATTTCAAAAAAAATAATGCAGAACATTATGCTGCCAGAATTGACTGTAATCTGCCTTTGCAGTATAAGCAAGATCTTATTAATGACTTAGCGCAGATATGTAAAGAAGAAAATCTCCATGTATTTTACTATAATGATTATGATTTTAAAGATCATTGTAACCTGATGCTCTTTTTCACCAATGGCAGACAGAAAAAAGATACTTTTCAAAAGGTTGATATCAATTCTTTCGGAAGTAAAGTACGTTTGCTTACTCAAAAATACCCTCTTCACTTCGGTCATTTCGGAAGCTTCAAAGAATATCCTTTACAAGGACCTCATGCAGAACTGATGGTGGATGAAGAATATATTATAAATAAAAATTAAAACCATTTAATTCACTTATATGATCAAATTCAAATATGTCATCCTGTATGTTGAAGATATAGAGCAGTCCATGAATTTTTACAAAAATACTTTCGGCTCTGAAATAAAGTTTATCACCCCTGAAAAAGACTACGGAGAGCTTTTGACCGGTGAAACTACTCTTTCATTCGCGTCTGTCAGCCTTGCAGGTTCCAATATCAAAAAAGGATTTTTAACCGCAAAAACAGAAGACAAGCCCTTCGGAATAGAACTGGGATTTACTACTGACAATGTAGAAGCTCTGGTAGAAAAAGCAATAAGAAACGGGGCTGTTCTTTATGAGGATATTGCTGTAAAGCCATGGGGTCAAAAAACGGCTTACATCAAAGATCCCAACAATTATCTTGTGGAAATCTGTACTGAAATCCAATAAACTTAAAATCTCTGATGTGGAAATAAGAAAATTACAAAAATTAGCTTCCAACCCCGGTTTGAACTGGGGACATAACGGCTATACAACGGACAAAATATACTCAATCTCTTCTATTGAATTTGGAGGTTCATTCGAGTTTATTTTAAAAGAAAAGTCCTTGCCTTATACCAAAACCTGGGATACCACTCCTGAAGACCTTGCAGATCTGAACACCATCATTGAACAGGGAAATTCTTTTGGTGCTTTTATCAATGAAGAACTGGCAGGCTGGATCATCTGTGAGCAAAGAACATGGAACAACAGCTTTTATATTGAAAATATTCTGATCGATGAAAAACACAGGCGGGAAGGAATCGGAGTTATGCTGATTAAAAACGCCATTAAAGAAGCAAGAAAGTTAAACTGCAGAGTTATTGAGCTGGAGACACAGAACACCAACTACCCTGCCATTCAGTTTTACAGGAGAATGGGATTCAATATTACCGGGCTGAACACCAGACTCTATGAAAATGTGGAGGAAATTGCTCTTTTCATGACTTTAGATGTGGAATAGAAAGATCGCTATCATAAAATCTTTAGTCCTGTTCAATTAAAACACTTGCTGGTGTGTTAAAAAATTTATACATTAGTAATCAACAAATTAAAAATGATTACTATGAAAAATCTGAAAAAATTAAAGAGAAATCAGCTTGTCCTGATCAGCGGAGGAGACACTCCATATGCAATATGTGATATTGATGGTAACTGTCCTCCCACAATAGGCTCCTACTATTGCAGCGATGGTACCTGCTACAGAGTTTCCGGCGGTGGCGGCGGTAATCCGGGATGTAATGAACCAATGCGTCTTTGCCAGGAATGGGAAACAGGATGCGGATGTGTTTATATATAAAGATACTTGTTAGAGAAAATTTTGTTGAGGGCGGTTTTTACCGCTCTTTTTTATTAAAAAAAATGCATATTTGCAATAAGACTAATATCAAAAGCTCATGTTACGACAAACTTATTTTATAGCTGCACTCACTGCCTTTTCATTCATGTATGCGCAGAAAAAGACATTCAAATGTTTAGAAGTTCATGATGCTGTCAAACTTATTGATGAAGAAAAATATGATGATGGAATCGCTATCCTTAGAGAATGTGAAAAAAAAGATCCACAAGATTATACCTATCCATATGAAATAGCACTTGCCTATATTCGAAAAGAAGACTATAAAAGTGCCATATTACTGTTAGAAAAAATCAAAGATTATCCAAATATAGATGACTACTATTATGCCCTTCTCGGCAATGCCTATGATTATGCTGATAACCCGGAACAAGCTATAAAAACTTATGATGAAGGATTAAAAAAATTTCCGTCTTCCGGAAAACTCTATCTTGAGAAAGGAGTTGTCCTTGAACTTCAAAAAAAAATAACCCAGGCCATTGAAAACTACGAAAGAGGGATAAAGGCACAACCGTCATATCCATCAAACTATTACAGAGTAGCCAAATTATTTTTAAATTCTAATAATATGCTATACGGTCTCGTTTATGGTGAAATATTCTTAAATCTGGAACGCACCACTTCCAGAAGCCAGGAAATGAGTCAACTTTTATATGACGGGTATAAAAAAGCAGTAAAATTCAAAGATAAAAGTACAACAGTTGATTTTTGCCAGGCCTTTATTACTATTAAAAAAGACAGTAAACCTACTGATCCTCTTCCTTTCTGTCTTCTTTACAGCGGATATTTTGCACTCGCTACTGTCGATAAAAAAGAAATCAATTTAGAAACCCTGTCAGACATCAGAAAAAAGGCGTTGAAGGAATATTTGAAACACAAGAACAATCCGTCAAATGTTTTATTAAACTATCAACAAATAATGGATGACAACAATCTATTTAATGCTTATAATTATTATCTGTTTCAGATAGGAGATCAAGAAGCTTTTAAAAGCTGGCTCATTAATAATAAAGCAGAATATGAGAAATTTGTGGATTGGTACACGAAGGATACCAATATTCTGAAAATCGATAAAAAGAATCTTTATATTGCTGACCCTATACCAAAATAAAGGTATTTTTTATCAATCTTATATAATCCGTTCTAAACTTAATTGTACAAACAGCCTTCTTCAATTTTATTATTTTTGCAAAAAGATCGCTCTGATATCATGCAAAATCTTCTGAACTATATCAGATCACTCACACCATTTTCAGATGAAAGCTGGAAACTACTTCTGCCTGTTTTATCGGAAAGAAATTACAGGAAAAACGAGCTGATGCTACAGGAAGGAGAGATCTGCAACTCTCTGTTTTATATTGATAAGGGATATTGCAAAAGTTATTATGAAATACAAGGAGATATTAAAAATACCGGATTTTTCTTTGAGAATGAAATCGCTACCAATATCAGCAGCTTTGGAAGCGGGCAAAAATCAGAATTTAACATTACTGCCTGTGAAGAACTTCATGCCATTATTTTTGATAAAACAAGATTGTTTGAAGTTGCTGCCAAAGTCCCTGAAATTGAAACATTAGGACGCCATTGTATTCGTCAGTTTGCTTCCAGACAGGAAGAATTTTCCAATTTGTTCAAGCTTTATACAGCACAGGAAAGACTCGAATATCTGGAAACTCACTATCCTCATATGATTCAGCGTATACCTCTCACTCAGCTGGCTTCATTTCTGGGAGTTGCAAGAGAGACATTAAGCAGAATCCGGAAACGAAGGGTATCCCGCTGACATTAAAATCCATCCAAAAAGCCACAACACTCAAACAATATGATATGAAGACATTAATCTGGCAAGGCATCTTTTATCAATCCCTTGAATATTTTAATTTACAATCAGACGATAAAGGTTATACTGTAGAATCAAAAATCATTGGCTGCCACGAGGATAAAATATATGCTTTAAATTATAAAATTTTTATTGATAAAGACTGGACTGTTCAGGATTTTCTGATTGAATCCGAGATCAATGCAGTTAAAAGAACTTTTTCAGGAAAAAGAAATCAGAACCAATGGAAAATCAATGGTGTTG
Organism: Chryseobacterium sp.; assembly: GCF_041914225.1. Classification (GTDB taxonomy): domain Bacteria; phylum Bacteroidota; class Bacteroidia; order Flavobacteriales; family Weeksellaceae; genus Chryseobacterium. The sequence goes on along the minus strand of NZ_JAYSDT010000014.1, from coordinate 76,017 downwards.
TACATTCTGAATTTAATAATTTCAAATTCATAGACATTTCTCTGACTCCTTTCACCAATACGTTACCAATCAACAATTTAAAACTTCCAGAGAACAGTTCTCATAAAATTGATGTTGTTTATATTGATGTTTTAAACCATCATATCAGACCTGTACAACAGCAATACACCCGCACAGCAGCTAATAAATACCTGTATGAAAATATCGAAACCGATTTTAAAGCAGAAATTTCGGTAGATGGAACAGGTTTAGTCACCAGCTACCCTAAATTGTTTGAAAAAATTTCAGAACTCTGAAAAATGGCATGATGAGAAGCTTAGCATTTGATAGAAAAATTAAATAACTTCGTTATCCCCCAATTTTGTCATTCAAGGATCTGTATATTTATCTGTAAAAATATCCTGTATCCATGACAAAAATTCCTATTCTGGATTACCTTACCAAAGTAGTCAACGGTGAAAATGTAGACGAATTTACAACCTATCAGATCTATCCAACAGCGATTTCAAAAACACTTGGATTTCAAATAACTGATGTTGCCTCTGGAGAAGCCAAAGTCTCCATCAATGCAGATCATGAAATACATGGAAACCAGCAGGGAACCATTCATGGAGGACTGCTTTGTGAACTGGCAGATGCGGCCATCGGAACAGCCCACTCTACCCTGATGAATGAAGGAGAAAGTTTTACCAGTATAGAACTTAAGATTAATTTTTTCCGCCCAACATGGAAAGATAAGCTTACGGCTCATGCAAGACCAATACAATCCGGTAAAACCATTACTGTATATCACTGTGAAATAACCAACACTGAAGGAAAACTTGTCGCGGCTATGACCAGTACTGTTATGACCTTAAGAGGAGACAAGGCAAAAGGAAGATAATTGGCTATTTTAGTAATAAATAACCCCTTATAATTGTTATAATGGTATGAAAATAATTGTGCTTTTATTCTTTTTTGTCACTTCTCTGAATGTCGTTTCCGCTCAGAACAGACCATCTGAAGGTTACTTTGAAACCTCAGATCATGTAAAGATCAAATATAAAGTCTCCGGAAAAGGAGAAGCATGTATTTATATTCCAGGCGGTCCGGGGCAAGGATATCCATCTTTTGAACTGATGAGAGGCAACAACCTTGAAAAAAATATACGGATGATTTATATGGATCAACGGGGTTCCGGAGAATCCAGCACATCGGGTAACTATCATCTTGATAAAATGACTCAGGATATTGAAGAGCTGAGACAGCATCTGAAATTGAAAAAGGTATTTTTACTGGCTCATTCTTTTGGCGGAATCATAGCTGTCAATTATGCAAAAAAATATCCTCAGCATACCAAAGGAATCATTCTGGCCAATGTTACACTTCATTTTCTGAATGACGAATCCGTCAAAGAACAGATTGAATATGGAAATAGTCTTTTACAGGCAAAAAACAGATCTGTCCCTAAAGACAGCCTTTCTTCAGAGCTTTCTAAAATCAGCAGTGCATTAAGAAAAAAAAGAATCGGGTATAAATTCCTTACCGAAGATATCGAAACCATAAAAGAAATGGATAAAATAGATTCTCTCCATCCCCGTATCATCGACTTCGGAATGGCAGTGATCTCAAAACCCAAAGCTTTCCCTGAATATTATGCTGATTATGCACCCATAACAAAAGACATCCAAGTTCCTGTATTAATCATCACCGGAAAAAAAGATAAGGCAGTCGGAACCCAACATTATAAAACCTTTCAGTTTCCCAATCAGAAAGTAGTTTCCATTGATGGCGGACATCTTTTGTACTATGAAAAAAATAAAGAATTTGTGAAGGCTGTAACCCACTTCGTGGATACAACGAAATAAGTTATATATCTATAATTTTAAATGAAAGATTTCGGCGCGGCCTCCCGCCGCGCCCCAACAGTCCACCCATAAAATAATCAAAAAAAAAAAACGGGGGTTTGAATATTGTTAAAGCCGGGGTTTATAGTTTTTTATTGCAGGTTAAAATCTGGTATATATAAATATATTTTAAATTCCCTTGGGGGGGCCCCCCCCCCCCCCCCCCCGAAACTTTCCACCATTCAAATACTCATAAAACAAATCCGGCTGTTTCAATCTTGAAACAGCCGGATTTTATCTATTTTAATTCCTGCTTAAAAGCTGGTAAATATTAGAATTTAAGATCTCCATTCACTTCTCTTACTGCATTAGCAGCTTCAGCGAATTTCAATTGCTCTTCAGCAGTTAATGTTACGTTTACGATTGATTCCACTCCGTTAGCTCCAATGATAGCCGGAACTCCTAAGCAGATATCGTTTTGCCCATATTCACCCTCAAGCATTAAAGAACAAGGGATCATTTTCTTCTGGTCACATGCAATGGTCTGAACCATTACAGAAACCGCTGCACCTGGAGCATACCATGCTGAAGTTCCTAATAATTTGGTAAGCGTAGCTCCTCCTACTTTAGTTTCTTCGATGACATATTTTTGTTGCTCATCGCTTAAGAACTCAGTTACAGGAACACCATTTCTTGTCGCTTTGCTCAATAATGGAAGCATACCCGTATCACTGTGGGCAGCGATTACCATTCCGTCAACATCAGAAATCGGAGCTTCTAATGCTTCAGCTAATCTGTATTTGAATCTTGCAGAGTCTAATGCACCACCCATTCCGATGATCTTGTGCTTAGGAAGACCTGAAGTTTTGTGTACAAGGTAAGCCATAGTATCCATTGGGTTAGAAACCACGATGATGATTACTTCCGGAGAATGTTTTACTAAGTTTTCAGTAACGTCTTTCACGATACCAGCATTGATACCGATCAATTCTTCTCTTGTCATTCCAGGTTTTCTTGGAATCCCTGAAGTGATTACTGCCACATGAGAACCTGCAGTTTTGCTGTAATCTCCTGTTGTACCCGTAATTTTTGTATCAAATCCGTTAAGAGATGCTGTCTGCATCAAATCCATTGCCTTACCTTCAGCAAACCCTTCTTTAATGTCTACCAAAACTACTTCTGAACAGAAGTTCTTCATTGCGATGTATTCTGCACAGCTTGCTCCTACAGCGCCTGCACCTACCACAGTTACTTTCATATTGTTACTTTTTAAATTATTTTTTTGTTAGTTAAGTTTAAATTTGAAACTCCCCAAATTTAACAATTTCTGAAAAATTGCGCAATTTTTCAGAAATTTAATTAGAATTAAATGAATTAATTGACGTTCAGTAAAAACGTATAGAGTTTTTTTGCCCCGGAAAGCACTTCGTTATAGTTTTCTTCAGCCACTTCCGTATCCAGAACTTCTTTAAAGTTTTTCCACATAGGTCCTGTATTTTCCTGATAGCAACCGAAAAAATTGAACGTTACCTCATCGAAGCCTGCTGTTTTAGAAAGCTGCTTTGCAATAACGTTTCCGCCAAGCGTGGAACCTTCAATCACATACATAGCGCCGAGTGCTTCATGCTCATTGTCAAATTCAAGATCGTGAGAAGCTTCCTGATTTTCCAGGGAGAGGCTTTTCAGGTCTTTTTCTATAAGGGAAAGTTTCTTTCGTGAAGCGAGCTGAAGTTTTTCCGCATACTTACCAGAAAGACTGCTGAATATTTTATCTTCACTGTGAAGAAGCATCAGGTAATTGGCATGGATGATTTTTTTATAATCCTCTAAAGTGAAAGTCTTGTTGAAAATCTTTTCAGAATTAAAAAGTTTTTCTGCTGCATCGTGATAGTCTGCCGTATTCTGCTTAAGATATTCTGTTACCATAATAACGTTTTAAAAGTTTCTCAAATGTAAGGCTTTTTAAACGTTAAAATAAAGGAAGTTCCTTCATTATTACTTTCATAATCAACATTTCCGCCTATTCTTTTCATGATACGGTGTACAATAGACAGCCCTACCCCATTTCCTTTAAACTTCTTGGCATTATCCATCCTGTTGAAGATCTTAAACATCTTATGTTTTTCTTCTTCAGGAATACCAATTCCATTGTCAGAAATTCTGTAAATAATGGTCTGTCCGTCTTCTGTTCCCTCAATTTCCACTTTGGGAACTTCTTTATGAGAAGAATATTTCACGGCATTATTGATGATGTTCAGAAATACCTGATGAAGCAGTGTTTTATCGGCCAGTACGTCCGGACATTCCTTGATGATGATCTCACTGTTCGGACTGCCGTAGGTCATCTTGGCGTTTTCAGAGATTTTTTCAATCGTATGAACTGTTTTCAGGCGCTCAAGCTGGATTTCACTATATTTTGCACGGCTGAGCTGCAGGACATCATGTATCATTTCCGCCATATTGTCGATTTCCTCAATAATTGTATTGATCTTGGTTTTGCTTTTCCCGGAATCATCCGCAAGATTTCCCAAAAGCATCTGAGCATTCAGTTTCATTACGGTGAGCGGAGTTCCAAGATCGTGCGAAATAGTATATGAAAAACTGTCAAGCTCCTCATTTACTTTTTTAAGCTCATCATTAAGCCTTTTGATCGCATTATAATTTTTATGGGAAGTTTCCAGGATAAGATCCCTTATAGCCTGTACAGCGCTTATATTCCGGGAATTCCATCTTTTAGACTGTCCTTTTATATTTTCTGTAAAAATCCGGAAGGAAGTTCTTGGCGAGATCATTTGTTTTTCTTCTCCATTCTGCGAAAATACACTTACTTTCTTCTCCGGATTCCCGGCCCAGTTGATATGTTCATCAAATTCTTTCCTGAACCAGACCAGCATTTCAGTTTTCTCTCTTTCGATAAAATAAATAATGATTCCTGCAGCATTTTCAGACAGCCCAAGCTCCTCACCATGATCTTTAAGAAAGCTTCTGCTCACAAAAATGCGCTCAGATGTATTACCGAGAGCCCACTGCACTACCCTGTTAATACTTTCCAGATCCGGTGTACTGCCATCTGTTACGACATTTTCTTCCGAAACAATAGCAAGTCCGTCTGCTTCGGGTAAATTTCTGATCTCTTTCTTACATTCGATAAGAGAATCAAACAAAATATTATGTTTTAAAAACTCCGTTTTCAGCTGAGACATTCTCTCATTCAGCTCCAGACGGTAATTCAGTTCGCTTTTTGATTTAAAAGAGGAATAAGCATTCGCAGCAAGAGCTGTAAAAATCCCGGCCTGTACTCTGTCTTCAAGATCAATATGCTTGGGTTCCACATTCTGGCATGTTACCAAACCCCAAAGGTGATCATCAATAATAATGGAAACACTGAAACTTGATGCTACACCGGAATTTTTCAGATATTGTCCGTGAACGGGTGACATTGCTCTGGACGCCGAGAAAGTAAGGTCAATATGATCCGTGCTTTTGCTCAGAACCGGAACGGTATCCGCATATACATTGCTGAAGATCCGTTTTCTTTTTTTCAGATAAAGATCCCTTGCCTGCTTCGGAATATCAGACTCCGGATAATGAAGGCCCAGAAAGCTTTCCATATTCTCATTTTTCTTTTCAGCAATTACTTTTCCGGAACCGTCCATCATAAATTTATAGACCATCATCCGGTCATAGTTTACCACTTTTGAAAGGGTTTCCAGCAAATGATTCCAGAGTTCCTTTTCATTATCAATGACATAAAAATTATCGTATTTATTGGAAATCCGTTTATTGGGATTAATCAGTACCTCTTCAAACTCCAGGAAGATATAAAGCTCACTCCTGAAAACAGAAAAGTGATATTCTTTACCGTTGATAAAAATTTTGTCGAAATAAGTTTCATTACTGCGTCTGGTAAACTTGTCCAGTGAAGTATAGATTTCTGAATCAATAATGCCCTGAAAACTTTCCGGAAAATCAGTAAGTTCTCTTCCGAACAGCTCCTCCGAGTTCCCGATTTTAAATAGATCCGAAATATTCCTGCTAAAAAAAGTAATGGTATAGAGCTCTGCATCAATGCCAATCAAATAGCCAAAACTTTGTATAGAACCCGGAATATGGATAGGCTCTTCATGGCATTCTATAAAATTCATATGTCTTTTCAGTCTGTTAATCAAATATAACGATTTTTATTAACAGCCTTCTATTTTGTGGTACTTAATTTCAAACCCCTTTCAACCAGCGCCTTATGGGATATAACGATGATAAAACAGGAGTAAAAAACACATTCAAATATTCTTCTTTTTTTACCATTTTTTATGTCAAATTTTTAAAAGATACGAAAAAAAATCTTACAATCCAATTATCATCCTTTAACTATGATTCATAACATAAATTACATATTATTAACCCTTATAATTATTTTATTTAAACAAATTTCTCTAAATTTACATCACCAAATAATGAATATGATCAAAATACATTGAATTATTAACAAAAAATTCAATATAAAATTTAAATTCAAATAATACTATTATGAAAAAGTTCCCATTAATTTTATTTTCTCTGATTCTCTCTATAGGATTATGGAATCCGTCAGAGGCATGTACAAGAGTTGTATATAAAGGTCCTCAGAATACCGTTATTACAGCACGTTCTATGGACTGGCGTGACGAAATCCCGGTCAACCTTTGGGTACTTCCGAAAGGAATAGACCGCAACGGACTGGTAGGCCCTAAATCTGTAAAATGGACTGCCAAATACGGAAGCCTCGTCAGCTCATCATGGGACATTGCTTCAGCAGACGGAATGAACGAAAAAGGATTGGTTGCCAACCTGCTCTGGTTAGGAGAATCCCAGTATCCTAAATTCGACGGAAAAGGAAGTAAAAAGGGAATTGCCATTTCATTATGGGCTCAATATTATCTGGATAATTTTGCCACCGTAAAAGAAGCTGTGGAATTTTCACGTAAAGAACCTTTCGTTATTGTAAGTGATTATATTCCGGGGACAGAAAGATTTACAACCGTCCACCTTTCTATTTCTGATGCTACGGGAGACAATGCCGTATTTGAATATATTGACGGAAAACTGGTAATTCATCATGACCCGTCTTATACGGTAATGACCAACTCTCCTGTTTTTGAAGAGCAGCTGGCTCTCAATAATTACTGGAAAGGCATTCCGGGAACCGTTATGCTTCCGGGAACCAACCGTGCTGCAGACCGCTTTGTAAGAGCTTCTTACTACATCAATGCGATTCCTCAGACTGCAGATACCCGCACAGCGGTAGCCAGTGTCTTCAGCGTCATCAGAAACTGTTCTGTTCCTTACGGAATCACTTCTGCCACAGAGCCTAATATTTCTTCAACAAGATGGCGTTCCGTTTCGGATCAGAAAAACCTGGTATATTATTTTGAAACGGTTTTTACACCGAATACTTTCTGGGTAGATCTTAAAGATTTTGATCTGAGCGCTAAAGGAAAAGTGATGAAACTGGATCTTAGTAACTACCGTACCTACAATGGTAAAACCAATGCAGAATTTAAAGAATCCGCACCCTTCACGTTCTTAGGTTTAAAATAGATATTTCACCACAAACCACTTATGCTTAAGCAAAATCTGATCTCTGCAGATGAAGACCTAAGTATGCCGCACTATGACTGAATGTATAATCATTCAAATGCATGTAAGATACATGTGGTAAAATAAAATTTACAATAAAAAAACAAAAATAGATATGGCCTTTTTTTCAATTAAAAAGAAAAGCCTCATTCTGTGTATGCTTGCCTGCGGGTTAGCTGCCCATGCACAGAATCAGGATTCTCTGAAGACCACCCACCCACAGCAGGAAGACAATGTTAAATATCCTCAGCTGCAGATCAAAGGCCTTTTTCAGGCGCGTTATCTTGTAGGGATGAGTAAAGATGTAGATGTAAACGGACTTCATCATACCGATGGTTCCGGAACTGATAATAATTTCATGCTCAAATATATGAGGGTTCAGGTTCGGGCACAGATCAGTAAACGTACGGAAGTTGTAGTGCTGGCCAACCTTGCAGACTTTAAAAATGATCCCAAAAGCAGAGTTCTTGAAAATGCTTATCTGAAATACACTTTCAATCCCAAATTAGCGATTACTGTAGGACAGTTCAGACCTTGGTTCGGTATTGAAGAGACCTATCCTATCGACATTATTAAATCTTTAGACTGGTCTAACCAGTATACGGAATTCGGAAAGCTGGGCTGGACAAGTTTCCAGATCGGAATGTCTGCTACAGGACAGCTTCAGCTGGGAGAAATTCCTTTCCAATATGCGGTTTCAGTAGTTAACGGAAACGGAAAGAACCAGATTAATGATAATGACAACGGAAAACAGTATTCTACCCGTCTTGTTTTCGGATTATCCAAAAAATACAATTTCAATGTAGGCCTGAACGGAGGTATCGGGGAAGTTTTCAGTAAGAAAGTATATGCCCTGGGAGTGGATCTTAGCTCACTGATTCAGTTTGATCCGAAATGGAGCCTTGATATGCAGCTGGAAGCCAAACAGGCAACCAACCACGTTCTGTATAATTCTATTGCTCCTGAACTGAGGCCTGAAAATCCAGACCAATATCTGATCCGTGGCGCTTATTTCCTTCCGAATCTGAAATATGAAATCAACCATAAAAACCTCAGTGCCTTCGAACTTTCCTGCCGTTACGAATATCTTGACACCAATTTCAGAATGGCTTCCAACCCAAGGCAGACGATTACTCCGATGTTCGGATTGGAATTCCTGAAAAATTACGGCGCAAGAATTCAGCTGGGAGTACAGTTTGACCGTTACAAACATCAGATAGAAAACACCTCACAATACAACAACAATCTATTTATAGTACAAGTACAGAGTAGGTTTTAAACGATTAAACAGTTAGTATCATGAAAGAAATTAATATTAAAAACGTAGCGATCACATTTGTTGTTGCGTTGATCATATGGTTCATTCCTGCCCCGGAAGGCGTTGCCGAAAATGCCTGGCACCTGTTTGCCATCTTTGCGGCAACCATTTTGGGAATTATTCTTAAAGCGGCTCCAATGGGCACCATGTGTATGATGGCCATTGGATTTACTGCCCTTACGCAGGTAGTTGCTCCGGGAGATGCCGGAAAATCTATTACCAAAGCGCTTTCCGGTTTTGGAGATAAAGTAATCTGGCTGATCGGGATTTCATTCTTTATTGCCAGAGGATTTATCAAAACTGGGTTAGGGAACCGTATTGCCTTTTTATTCATCAGAGTTTTCGGGAAAAGTTCACTGGGACTGGCTTACGGATTAGGGCTTGCCGACGTTTGTCTTGCACCCGCTATTCCAAGTAACACAGCAAGAGGTGGCGGGATTATTTATCCTATCATGAAATCTATGGCCATCAGTTTTGATTCGGTTCCTGAAAAGCCGGAAACCCATAGAAAATTAGGATCATTCCTGACTTTAAACAGCTACTATATGAACCTCATCGCTTCTTCCATGTTCCTTACCGGGACAGCCAGTAACCCGATGTGTCAGAAGTTTGCGGCCAACCTTGGTATCGATATTACCTGGATGTCATGGGCAGCAGCAGGTTTTATTCCTGGGGCGGTAGCATTCTTTGTGGTTCCTTTGGTATTGTACAAATTGTATCCGCCTGAATTGAAAAAAACAGGGGATGCTCCGAAAATGGCAGCAGAGAAATTAAAAGAAATGGGACCTATCTCCAGAAACGAATGGCTGATGCTGTTAGCCTTCTTTATCCTGCTGGCGCTTTGGATATTTGGTGGAGCACTTTCTATTGATGCCACAACTACTGCATTCATCGGGTTGACATTGCTGTTATTAACTTCAGTATTGACCTGGGAGGATGTAAAAGGTGAAAAAGGAGCATGGGATACGATCGTTTGGTTCGCCGTATTGGTGATGATGGCAAGCTCTTTAAATGAACTGGGCTTCATTGGCTGGTTCAGTAACCTTATCAAAGTTCAGATCGGAGGATTGAGCTGGCAGGTAGCTTTCCCTGTTATTATTGTGGTTTACTTCTTCAGTCACTATATTTTTGCCAGTGCTACCGCTCACGTGGCAGCCATGTATGCGGCATTGCTGGGTGTAGGTGTTTCTTTGGGAATTCCTCCTATGTTATTGGCGATGATGCTGGGTTTCATGGGTTCTATTTATGGGGTACTTACTCATTACGGCCACGGTCCGGCTCCTGTATTTTTCGGAAGCGGGTATGTTAATCTGAAAGCATGGTGGCTCAGAGGTCTTGAAATAGGAATTGTTCTATTGATCATTTATATGGTTGTAGGAGGACTATGGATGAAAGTCTTAGGATATTATTAATCAATACATCAAAAATATGTTATCAACACTGTCAAGAAAAATGCTGATGTGCCTTACAGGACTCTTTCTGGGATTCTTCCTGTTGATTCATTTCCTTGGAAATCTTCAGCTTTTTCTACCACAAGAACAGGCGCACCTTCAGTTTAATGCCTATTCGCATTTTTTATCAGGAAATATCATTATCAAAATAGTTTCTTACGTCTTGTATGCCAGTATTATTCTGCATGCTGCAGACGGGCTGATTATTACTTTAAAAAACAGAAATTCCGGTGGCAGTTATCACTCGGACAGACGTGGGAGAGCCAGTACATGGGCTTCCCGAAATATGGGAATTCTCGGAACATTAATCCTGATTTTCCTGGTGATCCATTTCCAGAACTTCTGGTATATTTACAAATTTGGAACTCCTCCTTTGGATGAGAACGGAAACAAAGATCTCTACATTCTGGTAGTGAATGTCTTTAAAGAATGGTGGTACGTTATCATTTATGTTTTGTCAATGGTCGCTTTGTGTTACCACCTGATTCATGGAATACACAGTGCCATAAGAACTCTGGGACTTTACCATCCAAAGTTTGTACAGTGGTTCAAAACGATCGGAATTGCTTATTCAATCATTATCTGTGCAGGTTTTGCATTGATGCCGGTGTATGTATTCTTTACTTATCATTAAAAGGAACAATCATGATTTTAGATTCAAAAATACCACAGGGCCCATTGGAACATAAATGGGAAAATTATAAAAAGAAAGCAAAACTCGTTAACCCTGCCAACCGTAAAAAACTGGACGTCATTGTAGTAGGAACCGGACTGGCTGGAAGTTCAATTGCAGCTTCTTTGGGAGAAATGGGCTATAATGTCAAATCATTCTGTTTTCAGGACAGCCCGAGGAGGGCCCACTCTGTGGCAGCACAAGGAGGTGTGAATGCAGCAAAAAACTATAAAAACGATGGTGACAGTGTATACAGAATGTTTGTAGACACTTTGAAGGGAGGAGATTTCAGAGCCCGGGAAGCCAACGTATACAGAATGGCAGAATGTTCTCTGAACCTCATTGACCAGGCCGTGGCTCAGGGCGTTCCTTTCGGGCGTGAATATGGAGGATATCTGAACAACCGTTCATTCGGAGGGGTTCAGGTGAGCCGTACTTTCTATGCGAGAGGACAAACGGGGCAGCAGCTGCTTCTGGGTGCTTATCAAGCTTTGATGAGACAGGTTGGAAAAGGCTCTGTACAATTATTTTCAAGACATGAAATGCTGGATCTGGTCACTGTTGATGGAAAAGCCAGAGGAATTATCGTAAGGAACTTAGATACCGGAGATATTGAAAGACATGCCGCCCACGCTGTAGTATTGGCAACCGGAGGTTTCGGAAAAATTTATTATCTGTCTACCCTTGCCATGGGTTGTAACGGCTCTGCCATCTGGAGAGCCCATAAAAAGGGAGCGTTAATGGCTTCCCCAAGCTGGATTCAGGTACACCCTACTTCGCTTCCGCAATCCGGGGATTATCAATCTAAACTGACCTTAATGTCCGAATCCTTACGTAATGACGGCCGGATCTGGGTTCCATTGAAACAAGGTGAAACCAGACCGCCGAATGATATTCCTGAAAATGAAAGGGATTATTATCTTGAAAGAAGATATCCGGCTTTTGGAAATCTCGCTCCAAGGGATATTTCTTCCCGTGCAGCTAAAGAAAGAATTGATGCCGGTTTCGGAATCGGGCCTTTGAAAAACGCCGTTTATCTTGATTTTTCAAAAGCAATACAGGAACAGGGAAAAGATAAGATCAAAGAAAAATATGGAAATTTATTTGACATGTATCTGAAAATAACAGGATATGATGCGTATAAAGAACCCATGATGATTTCCCCGTCTGCCCACTTCTCAATGGGCGGCCTTTGGGTAGATTATGAACTGATGACTACCATTCCCGGACTGTTTGCTTTAGGCGAAGCTAATTTTGCCGATCACGGAGCGAACAGATTAGGAGCCAACTCACTTCTGCAGGCCTCAGTTGACGGATATTTCATTGCCCCTTACACTATCGCCAATTATCTGGCGGATGAAATTCATACCGGAAAAATTTCACCGGATACTCCGGAATTTAAACAGGCTGAAAAAGCAGTTAAAGATCAGATTAATCATTTTATCAATATCAAAGGAAGCAAAACCGTTGATTATTTCCATAAAACGTTAGGAAAGCTCCTGTATGATTATTGCGGGCTGGCCAGAAATGAAGATGGCCTGAAGTATGCCATCCAGGAAATAAGAAAACTGAAACAGGAATTCTATAAAGATGTAAGAGTTTCCGGACAGGGTAATAAAATGAATACCGAACTGGAAAAAGCAGGCCGTGTGGCCGATTATTTCGAAATAGGAGAACTCATGTGCTATGATGCATTAACCCGTAACGAATCCTGCGGAGCTCATTTCAGGGAAGAATTCCAGACTCCGGATGGTGAAGCGATGAGAAATGATGCGGAATACCAATTTATTTCTGCCTGGGCATGGAAAGGTGAAAATGGAGAACCTGAACTGATTAAGGAACCTTTAATCTTTGAAGAAATTCAACCAACGGTAAGAAGTTACAAATAAAAACAGAAAATTATGGATTTACATCTTAAGATATGGAGACAGAAAGACAGAAAAAGTAAAGGAAAGCTGGTCCCTTACGACCTTAAAGGGTTGAATCCACACATGTCTTTCTTAGAAATGCTGGACACTTTAAACGAAAAGCTGATTATTGAGGGGGATGAACCTGTAGAATTTGATCACGACTGCCGTGAAGGAATCTGCGGACAATGTGGAATGATGATTAATGGTATTGCCCATGGTCCTTTGAAAAATACAACGACCTGCCAGCTTCATTTACGATCGTTTAAGGATGGAGAAACGATTCTGATAGAACCTTTCCGTGCTGAAGCGTTTCCGGTGAAGAAAGATTTAAAAGTAGACCGTTCTGCCTTTGACCGAATTATATCTTCAGGAGGTTTTGTATCGGTGAATACGGGTCAGGCTCCTGACGCTACTGCCATTCCGGTAGCTCACCAGACGGCCGAAGAAGCTTTTGATTCTGCTGCTTGTATCGGATGCGGAGCGTGTGTTGCCACGTGTAAAAACGGGAGTGCAGCCTTATTTACTTCTGCAAAGATTACCCACATGGCACTCCTTCCTCAAGGGAAAGAAGAACGAAGCAAGAGAGTGCTGGATATGGTGACTCAAATGGATACGGAATTATTCAGACACTGCTCCAATACAGAGGCCTGCGAAGTGGAATGCCCACAGGGAATTTCTGTACTGAATATTGCCAGAATGAATTTCGAGTATAACAGAGCTCTATTTTTCAGGAAGAAAAGTTAATAAAACGGCAAACCGAAATCGTAAAAAGATAAAAAGGAGAATTTATATATTACAAATTCTCCCTTTCTGTTTTAAAAAAATTGGAAAAATTAATTTCCTATACATCCATCATTGCTACTACTCTTGCCGGAGCAGCAGAACCGCCAACGATTTTAAGCGGAAATACACAGATTTTAAATCCGGATGGAGGCAATGCTCCCAGATTTGTCAGCTGTTCGATATGCAGATATTCTTTTTCGATTCCTACGCGATGCCCTTCCCAGAAAAATTCAGGATCATTCATCTCTCTGGCTTTCTGAGCCATATATTTCAGAGGAAGATCCCAGCCCCACTGGTCGATTCCCATTACTTTTACCCCCTGGTCAATCAGCCATTCTGTAGCTTCTTTACTCATTCCCGTTCCTTTTTCTACAAAATCCGGAGTTCCCATCATTTTATCACGATCGGTTCTGATCAGGACAATATTTCCTTCCCGAATGGTAATTCCGTTTTTATCAAGATCTTTTTTCAAATCATCTACGGTGATGGCAACAAAATCTTCTTTATGGGTACAGTCGATCACAATACCATCTCCATAACACCATTCCAACGGGATCTGGTCTATCGTTTTGGCAGGCTTTCCCTCTACTACAGGACCGTAATGCCAGGGAGCATCAATGTGAGTTGTCGAATGAAGTCCCATATTTTTGATGGTGTCATCTGCCCAGCCTGTCCAGTTTTTAGGAAAAAGCCTTGATGGAAGTCTCAATGCCAGACGAATCAGCCAATGTGATTTTCTGTGGGCTTTATGTTTGATTTTAACCCTCATGAACCAGGGATCTCCTGCATTGTATTGGATAGGTTTTGTCAGATCGACAATTTTTGTTTTCATATGATTTAGCTAAGAACACAAAGATAGCGAATAAGGCAAAAAAGACGAATAGATATTAGGAAATGAAAAAAGATTAGCCATTACTAATCTTTTTCTAATTCTAAGGGGTTTTCATATTTTTTGTTTTCTTCTCGTTCCTTTTGTCTTTGCCTTATTATTTCTTGGCCTTGTATAATAGTGGTTTCAGAGTTTTGAAGTACACCAATTAAATTTGCATTAGCATCTTTTAACGCTTTTTCAAATTTCGGTCGAGTCGTTTCAAAAGCTCCATTATATCGATTTTCGTTTATCTTTATTAATTTACCTTTTAATTTAAATGCAGGTGTAGATTTTACAAGCTCAAAATCATATTCTCCTTTATCATCTGTTATTTTAACGATCAATCCAGGCAATCCGCTAAATTTATATGGCCCATAGGGTAATGGAATTTCGGGAGAGTACCAAACGATCCAATTTCTCCCCTTAAAGGTAACTTCCGCTTTTTTACAATTAATTGTGTTTATTATTTTTGTATCATTGCTCAATTTCCAATTTTTAATGATCGGTTCTTTATAGGTGAGTATTGACATTCCAACTAAGTTAAAATACTGTATATTTTCATTTGATTGTATTATAGTAAAGGAAAATTTTGTTTTTGGGATAGACACTCCCTTCGAGCTTAACAGTTTTGCTCCATTTTCTAAAGTTTTTATTGGAAGTGCTTGGAATACTGAATCTCTTTTTAATGACTGAATACTCGCAAAAAAAGCACGTTCATCACCTATCTGTAATGAAAAAAATTCTTCATGTCTATAATCAGGAGTTGATGTATTCAATTTAGCTTTTAATAAATAGGTAAATTCACCACGCAGACTATCTTTTTTATGTAATTGAGAAAAAAATAAGACACTAAAAAATAAGGCTAATAATTGAAATAATTTTTTATAGTAATACATAGAATTATTTTTGATTGCAAAAAAAATGCACTTATAACATTATAAGGCCATAAGTGCAATAATTAATATGAAACAAATATTAATTACAGTAATTTGCGTCAAGATTAGCAAGCCATTGATTTGCTTGTTCTGCAGTCCAATCTTGAGTTGTAGTAGCAGTCTGACCACAAAATTCTGCAATCCAAACTTGTTTAACACCTCCTTTTACAGTTTTAAGGTCTTCACGAGTCATTCTTTTAAATTTTTTCATAAAATATGTTTTTAGTAAGTATCAAATATATACAACTAACTCTTATCTGCAGGTTATTTTTTATTATGTTAAGTAGTTGTTTATCTGAGGAAAACATATTTTTCGCTTAAAAATTTTGCGTATAAAATTGAGTTGATTTTATCATTTTACTCGAACAAAAAAGCTGTTATTAAAAAATAAATTTGGATATTTTTTTTATATGTTAAATAGTCAATTTCAAAAACAGAGTTTTACATCAAAAAAATATTTAATTGTTCTGATGTTTTATTATCATATTTAGCGGTTTTGCCTTTTTGCTTTTTCGCCTTTTTACTCCCTAAACCCCTCTCGGGATCATAATCTTCTTTGGATCATTCTCATCATACATAATCTCAATAGTTCCTTGTTTAGGAATGGAAGAGAGCTTTAGAAAACTGACAATTTTCTTGTATACCGCAATATGTTCAGTTCCTCTGAAATCTTTAAAACTTACCTGAAACATGATTTGTGGCTGATTATTGACAAGAAGACCTGTCTCACTTACACTGATAATATTGGCTTCAGCATTTCTTCCTGAAAAAAGAATGCGTTCTTCTTTTGTATTTTTTAAAAGCCTGCCGAAAATTAACTGAAAAACCAATACATAGATGATTGTCATCACACCGCTGAAAATAATCGGATGCATGAATGTCAGAAACCTCCAGCCGAAATCAAAGGATTCTCTCCAGTAGAAATAATAGTATAGACCAATAACATAAGCAATCAGCAATACAAGAAACACACTTCTTAAAACTATTCCTGATGTATTAAATCCTACTTTCTGATCACTTAAAATAAAATAAGGTTCCTGCGATACCTTAGGATTCAGCAGTACTTTTACTTTGTTTCCTGCATCAAATCTTTTTTCGTATGGTTTAGAATCATGAAACATCGTTTTATGTTCTATCACCGTATTGCTGAGATTGGGAAATGAAAGCGTAACCTGAATGAGGTTCATGTTTTTCTTAGCAATGTATTTGAGGAGTCTATAATCAATGATTTTGGCTTCTCTTGGAATTCCGTTCCGAAGAATAGACTTTATCGTATTTTTCTCTTTAAAAGTTGTAATAAAAAGCTTATTGATAAAGAAAATAATCACATATCCCCATATTAACAAAGAAAAACTGAGATACCCATAGCTTACCGCTAATGAATTTCTCGGTTCTGTTGCCAGCTCCTCATTCAACATATACAATAAAATAGGAAAAGGAGCGCAGAAAAAAAAGAGAAAAATTCCCCAGAAAATGATCAGAAATTTCATAGCTGTTATTTTGTAATCAGCAATAAAGTTATGATATTATTATGGAACCGGAGACTTCTTTTTTATACTTCTTTTTCGAAATAAAGCCTGTAATATTTTCCTTTGTCATCCTCACCCATTTCGATTTTCTGTCTATCTCCGTGGATGTAGATATGGAAGTTTTTATCTAATTTAATGATACTTTTAAAGTGCCTCTGTGTCTTTTTCACCGCAGCTTCACTGATTGGGAATTCCTCGGCAATATTCACCTGCATATCCTGTTCATAATCCGTTTTAAAGTTCACAAAACGTTCAATTACATGCTCATCACCCAGTACTTCATTGGCAAACTCATCCAGCTTAAATTCTTCTTTCTCCTTAAAGAAATTAATAGATTTATTAAGGAAATCTGCCTGGTCTGCTTTGGAAACTTCAAATTCCTGAGGAAGTTGTTTGGTGATATAATCTTTGTACACCATCAAAGCTTCCTGCGTGTGGAAATATTCATCATCACGCTGTTTTACTTTCAGGAAATCTTCGAACCAGTAGTACATATCTCCGTTTTTGTTGTTGTCAACTACGGAAAGTACATATCCTGTTTCTTTATTATTGTTGTAGATCAAAGCTGCTTTATCAATTTTGGATAAACCGATACCCTGATCTTTTTCAATATCAAATGTTTCTTCTGCAGGATTGATTTTCAGGAAGGATTCTCTCTTTTCTGTTTTAAAGATCCCGATTTTGTCTACTTTGTCAGGACGGTCGCTTTCATCTTCAAAAAGTACGATGAAAAGTTCTCCGCTCTGAACCCTTGGGTTTTCTGCAGCTTCAAAAAGATGTTTGGCAATATTCTCAGATTCCCAGATAAATTTGGATTTATCATCAAAAATTTCGGAAACAGCACTGTAAACCGGATTATTCACCAGATAAGTGTCACTGTAAAAATGAAAAGTTTCTTCCGATTTGAAGGATCCTAAAAAGTAATCTTCAAGCAACTCTGCCATTCCTTCTTCCAGTTTCAATTCCTCCTGGGAAAGTGTCAGGGAATCTCCGTTAATCTTATTTCCGACTCTGTGTACTATTATTTTTGAAAACATTTTTCTGAATATTTGGACTGCAAAGATATTCATTCTTATCCTTACTGCGAAACCTAAAAATAATATTGATTTTGGGATGACGTAAACTTTATTTTTAACCACAAAGGCACAAAAATTCTTATTTTAAATCTTTTAGCACATTTTAGAAGCGTAATGATACGCACTAAAAAGTTCACTAAAGGTGAAAATCTTAGATTTTCAAAACTTCTGAGTACTTCTTATCCGTGAAGCTGACGACCTTAAATAATTTAACAGTTCAACTCATTTGTGACTTTGTGGTGAGTTTTAAGGCAAGTCATTTATTTTTTCTCCCATTTTGATAAAAACCTTATCATTTTGACATGTTTTTTTGTGTAAAAAATCTGACCACAAGATTACAATACACTAAATATCAATACGTTAATCATATTTCACTTTCAACGGAATACCATTGGCATCATGATTTGAAAACATAGAAAAATGGACTTAAAAACTTTAAACAGACTTGACAAGCTCAGAAGATTAAAAAGCAAAGGACCGGAGACTCCGAAATGGCTGAAACCTTATCATCTGCTCTTTTTTGCTTTTTTAACCATTTTCATCTTTGGTGCCATCATCAAAATGCTAGAACACAATCCAAATTAAAATATCATATTATGAACTATTTACAGGCCGTAAAGGAAATCACTGACGTGGTTCCCGATTTTGAAAAAGAAGTAAAAGAAATCAGAATTCAAAACTCATACAGCATTATCCGCACCTTCACGGAGCGTATTAAAAATATGATCCGCCAGAATGACAGAAACCTGCTGTTCAGAAGTTTACAGAAAATGGACAAAATTTACACTAACGGAGATACGGTATTAAAAAATGCTATTGAAACTACCTTTATCTATTCTCTGGACAATTGTACTGCTTTCTGCAGTGAGGAATACAGAAAAGTGATTTTTAGTCATATTTCTGCCAACCTTCAGAAGGTGTATTCAAGACAAATTTACAGTCACGGTATATAACGGTTTTGTTACATTTTTCATCCGTTTCATTACAAAGTGTTTAAATTAAACAAAAATAAAAATAACTCACAATCAATAGATTATGAAAAATAAAATCAGAAGAATTTCAGACTGGAAAACCTGGAAAACCACGACTAATAAGCACAATACAGAGATATTACTCACTCACATCGCTGTAATTGTAGGAGTATTTATTTTTGCAGCCTGTCTTTAAATTTTGGTATACATTTCGCTGCAATACAAAGTGTTTGAAAAATTCTTAATTATGATGAAAGTACAAATGCAAACTATTAATCAAAAAATAGCTGTTGAATACTTAAAATTTTTCTATCCGCCACTTCGCAATGAAATCACACAGTTGTCTGTACAGGACAATTTCGCCGGAATCATGCAGGCTACCGTGAATTATCTGAAAAACCTGCTGCAGGAATCGAAGATCAATATTATTGCCCATCACATCAAGCTGATGGACTGGCTTTACAGAAACGGAAATTCCTATGTAAGAACCATGATTGAAAATCTGTTTGTAAGATCTTTTGAAAGTTTCAAAAAACACGCAAAGATCCAGCATTGGAAACTTCTTTATCAATATATGCCTGTAAGTTTCCAGATCATTTATAATGAACAGCAGAAACAGGATCAGATGTATTTTGGAAAATAAATTTTAAACAAAAGCGAAAAGGTGAACTCAATTTGCCTTTTCGCTTTTTATTTTTTCCGCTCTGTTAAAGGGAATTTCCAGCACATCTATTTCACCATCACGTGCGAAAACCCTATTTTTGTAAAAAAAATAACCATGAAATATCTTTTTTATGCTGCATTGATTTCGCTATCTCTGATCTCATGTGGAAATAATGACAATGTGATTGAAGATCCGAGACCGATTGAAAAAGAGGTGTACCAATTTGATTTCAAAAGTTATGCAGTAAAGGAAACTATTCTTTATAAAGGGACATCCGGGAGTAAGACTCTTCCTCAGGAATCTTTCTTGAACAGTTACTGGAGTACTTATCAACAACCGGCATGGAAGAAAATTGTTCTTGATCTTAAAAACAGTTCTATACAACTGATTGCCGGAAATTCTGCTGATGCTGTCTATAACATCAGAATCAACAACGATTCGGTATTGATTAATGATAAAGCTTCGAAGTGCAGGTATATAGGTGATTTTAATAAAAAGAGCTCCACTTTTACTTTAAAGAGAACATTGCAGTACATGAAACGTGAACCGAGAGATAACGGTAATGGCCTTACAATTGTTCAGAACGTATCTTTCGGTTTGACACAATATGACAATATGTTTGGAATCCTGTTTTCCACTCCTTCTGAAATGATAAAATCGGGAGACCAGGTTTTATGGAGTAATATTGAATATTATTATAAATAGCTGTAATCTGCAGGTTACCATACAAAACATTCCCCAAAATAGATTCATTTTGGGGGATTACTTTTCTTTGTCCTTTATTTTTATTTCTTCACAAACACTTTCTCTATTGTCTGTGCTTCTTCTTTACTCAATTTTGAAGATTTTTCGATCTTGGCAATGAAAGCAGTTACTTCCTCCGGTGTTGCCGGTGAGCCAAGATTCTCTCCTTTGGCATCAAAAGAATCAGCCAGAACTTCTCCCTTCGGGTTCAGAATCAGCCAGAAAGGAAGGCCTGCATTTTCACCTTTATACTTTTTCATCAACTCCTGTCCGCCCGGGTTTTCAAGGCTTTTTTTATCTCCTCTTTCCTGAACATCCACGTAAGCTGTGACAAATCTTTTATCAAAAATGGGTTTGGTCTCAGGAAGATCCATATTTTTCTCCATCATCTTGCACCATTTGCACCATGAAGCATGGAATACCAGTAAAACGTTTTTCTTATTAGCCTTAGCTTCCGTAAAAGCTTTATTTACTACAACATCTGCTTTTTCCTGAGCTGCGCCCAACTGAAATAATAACAGGGTTACAACGATAATAATTTTTGAATATTTCATTCTGAATTTTGTTTAAGTCTACACGAATTTAGGTATTTAATCGTTCAATTATTTTATTTAACTTTAAATATTATTATAAATAATGAGGAATAAATATTTTTATGGATTTTTAATCACTTTCAGTTACATAGGGTATAATGCCCAGGCTTCTGATAGGGTAAAAAAACTAGCACAGCCTTTAGACAATATCTCATATGCAGAGTCACCTAATATTGGAGTTGGAGGTGAAAAAAGCAAGATTTATAATCAATTTAAAAAAATTGCCAAAATAGCAAGTAATGATGAGCTCTATTATTATGCGATGAGTGGCAGCAATGCTTTAAAGGTTTATTCCGGTCAGGAATTATTTAAAAGAAATGATAAAAGATTCTTAGATATCTATACCTTCTATTCTAACAATCCTTTAATCATGAAATATACTCTAGGATGTGTCGGAGAAAATAAAAATATTTCAGAGTTGTTGAAAGATGAAGTATATTCAGCTCAGAATTTTATTTCATTACGGGATCAGTTATTAAAAAATAAAGATAAGCAAGATGAAATATCAAAATTACAATTAAGTCAAATCAAGGATCACGGCTATGGCAAACTTACAGAAGAAAATGTAAACTCAGTTAAAGAGCAGTTAGAAAAAATTGATCACGAAAAATCAAAATAAAATTTATCCGTTCAAGTTAATATTCAACTTTTAACAGATCAAACAATGATTGAAATAAGAAAATACTCCAATCAGGCAGGATATCCTGAACCGCGACGGGTCATCAGATACACCTTATTCTGGTGCAGTCATGGAAGCGCTGAAATCCTGATCGACGAAAATACTTTCATTCTGAAAACCGGTCAGACTGTAACCATTACATCAGGACAGTTTCATCAGTTAAAATCTGTTGAAGGAGAACTTACAGCCCTGGAATTTACCCTGGATTTTTTCTGTAAAAGCGACAGTGATATTGAGCTTATTTTCCACAACGGACTCTTTTGTCATTTCGGAATGAATGAAATGATCACCGTCCGGCATCCTGCATTTTTCACTGAAACCCTGAATACTATTGAAAAAGAGATTCAGGAACAGCCTTACCAATATCTGATCTCAACCCATTCACTGGTTGAATTATTGCTGGTAGAAATCAACCGCAGTAAAATTGCCAATGGTGATGAAATCTGGAAACCGGATGCTTTATTCTTAAAGTTCCTTGAAAGTGTAAGGGACCATTTTAAAAACAATTATCAGGTCTCAGACTTTGCTGATCTCCTCGGGACTACCGAAGCCAAACTGAATGAGGTTTCAAAACTTCATACCAACAAAACCGCACAGAATGTGATCTACAGCCTTACTATTTCTGAAGCCAAAAGACTTTTGATGTATGAAAAACTGACCGTAAAAGAAATTGCTTACAAACTTGGCTTCAATGATCCTTTTTATTTCTCGAATTTCTTTAAAAAACATACTTCACGCTCTCCCAAAGAGTATCAGAAAACAGTAAAGGAAATTTAAAGCAGCCGAAGGTTTTACCTCTAAAAAATAAACAGCTTTACAATAATTTCCTGGTTCCCTTCTCCCTTCTAAAATATTACATGCTTTTCCCGGAATTGTCTATTCTTTAGGCAACGGCTTTTGCTGAACTTTGTACTGTAATTAAAACCAAAAAAATTATAGGTATGAAAACGCAACAGGATATCGCCGTTTTTCTATTAAGAATAGCTCTGGCTTTCGGGTTTTTATCTGCAGTGGCAAGCAGACTGAGTTTTTGGGGAGCTCAATCTTCCGGCTGGAAAAAATTTGTGGACTATGCTGCTGAAACGAATTCATTTTTACCCCAATCCTGGGCGCCAGCTATTGCTGTATTATCTACTACAGCTGAACTTTCAATAGGAATTTTTCTGCTTTTGGGATATCAGTTAAAAAAAACAGCTTTGTGCGCCTCCATTCTTACTTTATTATTTGCTGTTGCCATGAGTATTTCTTACGGCATTAAAGAACCTCTGGATTATTCGGTTTTTGCATTCAGTGCCGGAGCATTTCTATTAAGTACTCTTTCCCGCTACAGATGGAGCTTAGACCAATTTTACATCAATAACAATTAAAATTTATATATCATGAACACCAACATCCACGATTACATCGTAAAAACAGAGCAAAAAGATTGGCAGCCTTTAATTGAAAAAGGGATTCATTATGAAGGTATTTTTGTAAAATCTTTAAAGTTTGATCCTGAAAAAAACCGCTCTACCAGCATTCTTTTAAAATTTGAGCCCGGAGCCAGCTATCCTTATCACAATCATCCTGCCGGAGAGGAATTATTTATCATGGAAGGTGATGCTACTATTGCCGGAGCCCAGCTTGAAAGAGGAGATTACCTGTATACTCCGCCAGGTTTTAAACATTCTGTAAAATCTGAGCATGGCTGTACCATTCTTTTTGTAGTACCGGAAGAAGTGGAAATTCTTTAGGACGATTACAAAGCCACAGTAAAATTTACTGTGGTTTTTTATTCGGAAAAAAAATCAGGATTACTGCTTCAAGACTGTTTTATCGGATGATACCGGTCTGAAATCAATTAATGTTTTTTTCTTTCTTATCATATCTACCAAAGTCTGTACTGAAAAAGTGAGAATAATATACAACACAATAAGTACAGCCACATACCCGATTTCATGCTGCCTATATCCGAAAACCCCTTTTCCCCAAGAGATTAATATCCACTGGATCATGTACATGGAAGTCAGGTTTCTGCTGCAGTATTTTAGTACTTTAATGACCTTATTTCCCTTACTCTTTGCGGTAAGATTATAAATGATCCACAGAAAAATTAATGTCCAGCCTGCAAAATAAACTACGCCTCCGGGACCCATATGATAAAAGCCATTGTAGTTGTATTCACTGTAGAAAAAAACCAAAGGAGCTCCAATGGCAGCAAATATCAATCCTACATACAGCATATTTCTGAACAGCTTTTTGCTGTCATAGTTCAGTTCCTGAAACCATTTGCCGAAAAACATTCCGATGATGATAAAAGACATCCAAGGAAATACAGGGAAATAGACGTAAGCCGGATAGTCATTATTAAAGAGAAGATCTAAAATATAATTAATGACAGGGTAATCTATATTAATTCCGCTTACTTCTCTGGATACCAGTGCTGCCAATAATCCTATAGCAAGAATAACATATTTATTTTTCACATATTCTCTGATAAAACCAACAAACAGCAATGACATCCCGGCCAGCTGTAAAATATCACCAAGCAATATCAGATAAACATATTGCTGTTCAATAGGTGCATTCCACCCATATTTCTGGATGAAATTATCAGGAGCAAAGCCAAAAAATACAGGAATCATAAATTTCATAAAATTCATGAACAAGCCTGCCAATACAAGTAAAATGCCTCGTTTTAATGCACTTTTAAGACTTTGGTGGCTGGAAGTCATAAAAGTAATCCCCATACAGATTAAAAATATTGAAGTTCCTCTTCCCAGAAAGACAATAAAACTTCCAATTGCTGTTTCATATTGTGATTTTACATTGGCATACACCAGTAAGGTATGTATAATGATCATTCCAATGACGCTTATGCCCTTTATTACATCCAGAGTGAGGATTCTTTTGTTTTGCTGTTCCATAGTTTTAGCTGAAATTTTAATTAAATGATTAAAATTATAGTCATATTTTTTGAAAATTATATTTATTTATTCTAAATAAAATCAAATATACAAATTAAAACTACATCAAATCATTCATTAATAAATTTTAATAAAACCATTAATATTCAGACGTTTAACACATTAATTTCAGTTCATTCCGGATAAAAGCCAGCCAGATACGAATCCCAATATCACATCCTAGACTGAAAACAGCATTATCTTTTGATTAAATAAAACGATTGATTCCAAGAAATCAAAAACTCTTCCGCCTGGAAGAGTTTTTATGACTTAGGTAGCACCGGAGGGAGCATTTTGTATTTGTAACTGTTCAGGGTTTTCAAAAATGCTACGATATCAAAAACTTCGTCGTCTGTCAGTTCCAGCTTTTTTATCATTCCGGATTTGTGAGGAAATTTAGAATCATTGACTTGTTTTCCTTTCGGAATTTCTTTTACCATTCCTGCATTGTACGTCATAACAACGTTCGCCAGCTCAGGAAAAAGTCCGTTATGCATATAAGGCTTGTTCTCAGCAACTTCTCTCAACGCAGGTGTTTTGAATTTTCCTATATCTTCATTTTTTCCAGTAACGAGATATCTCCCCAGATCTTCATATTGCGTTCCATAGTAAGTTAACCCCAGATTATGAAATTTCTGATCAGAGAAGTAGGGTGTATTATGACAATTGATGCAATTTGCCTTGGTTCGAAATAAATGAAGACCGTTGATTTCAGAATCTGTTAAAGCATCTTTCTTTCCACTAACAAATTGATCAAACCTTGAAGGCGGACTTACCAGAGAACGTTCGAATGTAGCAATAGCTTTTGAAATCTTCTCTTCTGTCACTTCTCCATTTCCGAACGCTTTTACAAAATAAGGTTTATATTCTTCAATCTTACCGATATTCTTTGCTGCCATTGACATATGAAGATTCATCTCTACCGGGTTTTCAATAGGTGCCTTCACCTGCTCTTCCAAAGTTGCGGCACGGCCGTCCCAAAAGAATGATTTAGCATATCCTATATTGATCAAAGAAGGTGCATTTCTGGTTCCGGCCTGTTTATTGTGCCCAACAGAAACCCTGCTTCCATCTGACCATGCTGTTTCCGGATTATGGCAGCTTGCACAAGAGATTTGTCCGCTTCCTGACAATCTCGGATCAAAGAATAGCATTTTTCCCAGTTCCATTTTATCTTCAGAATAGGGATTATCTTCAGGAAATTTCATCTCAGGCAAAGGCCCGATATCCTGAAAACCTTTTTTAGCTTCATCAAATAAATGAGGAACCGGCCACTTACTCTGATCTCCGCTGCTGTACAATGTACGAAGCTCTTCCACAGTATATCCTGCAGGATCATTAGAAGTATAACTTAGTAAGGATATGACTCCGGCAAGCGCCAGAAAAGCGATATATCTGTCTTTCATTTATTTCAATAAAATACTGAACTGTACAAAGATAGCTTTATTAACATACTTATTGCAAAGGTTTTCAGTACTGCCTATTAAAATATCAGATATAAAGGTCTTACATTACAGCTATAGTACCTGAAAAACATTCTGAAAATTAAATGCATAGGAAGAGGGACCATGGTCCTGTAAATATTCTAAGCGCTTCAATGCTTCATCAATACCCGGATATTCATCATTTTTAATCCACCACAATGCATAGTAAGCTTTTCCGTATTTTTGAAACCATTCTTTTCTTCTTCTCAGGAAATCAACATGAAATGTTTTATAAGTAAAATATTCCAGCGATTCTATATTTCTCCATACGGATAAATTAATGATAACCTGCTCATCGTTTAATGGATTAAAGCCTGTAGCATTGTTTTCATCATCTTTCAGCCTCCAGATAAAGCCATCACTTTCCTCTGCCAACTGGTTTACCGAATCAAGATGGTTTACAAACTCTTCCATTACAGGATCTTCAATGTTGGTTCCGATCATTCTGGCAACATTAATTTGTGCTAACTGATACATTTTTCTATTTTTATTATTCTGATTAATATTGTGTAAAAATAAATCCTGCACTATTAGCATGAAATAACTATCAATATAGATACTATTAAAAAATGAAAAAAGAATGTGAGATTTCCTATATCAATGTTGATCAAAAATCTTATCCATGCGCTGTAAGTTTCGTCATGGATCTCATTGGAGGAAGATGGAAAGGAGTTATTCTCTGTCATTTAAAGAATGGAGATAAAAGGTTTGGCGAGCTCAAGAAAGAGCTTTCTTTTATTACAGAAACCACCTTAAGTATTCAGTTGAGACAACTGGAAAGAGATCAGCTAATAACCCGGACAGTCTTCGGAACAAAACCTCCCGTGAAAGTTCTATACAGTCTGTCAGATATGGGCCTTTCATTTATTCCTTTACTGGATCATATCAATGATTGGGGGAAAATGATTCTGAAGGATAAAAAAGATACTTAAAATTTGCACAATACTTCTGATGTACAATGAATATCCTGTAAAATAAAACCCGGCAGCAAACTTTGTTTACTACCGGGTTGATTTATTATTAAATGTTAATATTTACATTTATTATTTTACTTCTTCGAAGTCTGCATCCTGTACATCTTCAGCTCCGGTGTTTCCACCAGGATTCTGGGCTCCTGCACCTGCATCTGCACCCGGCTGTTGACCAGCTGCATATAATTCTTCAGAAGCTGCCATCCATGCTGCATCTAACGCCTCAGTTTTAGCTTTTACGTCATCAGCATTTTTAGCTTCGAAAGCTGCTTTTAATTCTGTGTGAGCTGTTTCAATTGCCGCTTTTTTGTCAGCAGAAAGTTTCTCACCGAATTCTTTCAATTGTTTTTCAGTCTGGAAGATCAATCCGTCAGCTTTGTTGAAGATTTCAACTTCTTCTTTTTTCTTAGCATCTGCTGAAGCATTTTCCTGAGCTTCTTTTTTCATTCTTTCAATTTCTTCGTCAGAAAGACCTGAAGAAGCCTGGATTTTGATAGACTGCTCTTTACCAGTACCTTTATCTTTAGCAGATACGCTCAAGATACCGTTAGCATCAATATCAAAAGTTACTTCAATCTGAGGAACTCCTCTTGGTGCCGGCGGGATATCTGTAAGATCGAATCTACCGATTTCCTTGTTATCATTGAACATTGGTCTTTCACCCTGTCCTACTCTGATGCTTACAGCTGGCTGGTTGTCAGAAGCTGTAGAGAATACTTCAGATTTTTTAGTTGGGATTGTAGTGTTCGCTTCAATTAATTTAGTGAATACAGATCCCATTGTTTCGATTCCTAAAGAAAGCGGAGTAACATCAAGTAGTAATACATCTTTTACATCACCTGTCAATACACCTCCCTGGATAGCTGCACCAATTGCTACAACCTCATCCGGGTTCACTCCTTTAGATGGTTTTTTACCGAAGAATTTTTCTACTTCTTCCTGGATGATCGGGATTCTTGTAGAACCACCTACAAGGATTACTTCGTCAATATCAGAAGTTGATAAACCTGCATCTTTTAATGCTTTGGCAACAGGTTCCATAGATCTTCTTACAAGATCTGCTGATAATTGCTCGAATTTAGCTTTCGTTAAAGTCTTTACAAGGTGCTTAGGACCTGTAGCTGTAGCTGTGATATAAGGAAGGTTGATCTCAGTCTGAGGAGAAGAAGATAATTCAATTTTAGCTTTTTCAGCAGCTTCTTTCAATCTTTGAAGAGCAATGGCATCCGCTTTTAAATCTACTCCTTCTTCAGCTTTGAATTCATCAGCCATCCAATTGATGATCACATCATCAAAGTCATCACCCCCTAAGTGGGTATCACCGTTTGTAGATAATACTTCGAATACACCATCTCCCAAATCAAGGATAGAGATATCGAAAGTACCACCACCAAGGTCATATACTGCGATTTTCTGATCTTTATGGTTTTTATCAAGACCGTAAGCTAACGCTGCAGCTGTAGGCTCGTTGATAATTCTTTCTACTTTAAGACCGGCAATTTCACCAGCTTCTTTAGTAGCTTGTCTCTGTGCATCATTGAAGTATGCAGGAACAGTAATTACCGCTCTTGTTACTTCCTGTCCAAGATAATCTTCAGCAGTTTTCTTCATTTTCTGAAGAGTCATTGCTGAAATTTCCTGTGGTGTATATTCTCTATCGTCGATTTTTACTTTTACAGTATCATTTGGTCCTGCTACCACTTCATAAGGTACTCTTGAAATTTCCTGAGCATCTTCTTTAAAATGAGTTCCAATAAATCTTTTTATAGAGTATACTGTCTTCTTTGGATTCGTTACCGCCTGTCTTTTTGCAGGGTCACCAACTTTTCTTTCTCCATCTTCTGTAAAAGCTACGATAGAAGGAGTAGTTCTTTTACCTTCTGCGTTAGGAATAACAACAGGGTCTTTACCTTCCATTACAGCAACACAAGAGTTGGTTGTTCCTAAGTCAATTCCAATTATTTTACTCATAATATTTTATATTTTTTCTATTTTAAATTTAATTTACACTCTCAATTTCTCAATATCTGTACCATTTGAAGAATTATGACAAAATGACACAATAAAAATAAAAACCCCTTTATAATGGGGTTTTTGATATTGTATTCAGGAAAAAATATCATTTTTCTGAGCATAGATATGTCAACTTTAGTCTATTTAATCAAAGACTTTATTTGCTTTCTTTTAAAACCTGAATTAAAAAATACCCCAGATCCGGATCTACAGGATATATCTTTCCTGTATTAATGGAAACTCCCATTCCATTAGTTCCAAAACCAGCACCATCTAAACCCATGCCTGAAAAGCTGTAGAATTTATTAAACTGTTCCGGTTTCCATTTTGCCCAGACTGCCATTCCTGTAATCCCTCCTTTTACTATTTTCACTTCTTCATTTTCCTTTAGAGCTATAGTGGCAAACGTATTGTCTTTTACTTCTTTTTTCTCTCCGTTTACTTTAAATTTTGAAGTATTTCCGCCGTTTACAACAGGTTCTCCGATAATATAAATTTTATTCTTTTCAATCAGCGTACTTTGATATTTGATATTAGAATCCTGAATGTGGTAAGTATCCAATACCAGTTCAGATTCATTTTGGGAATCTCCTTCTTTAAAGCTCACAATGTGATAAGCATTTGCCCCTGAATTTTTTGCTTCATCAGCAATGGCTGTAAATAAATGTCCCAGATAGGTGTTCGGATAATGTGCTTTGTACTGCCCTACAAATGCAGATTTATAGTTTTCCTGATTCTGTAAGGGAATCATGAATTTCTGGGGTGATAAATTCTCCAGTTGTCCTTTTTTCAGAATCTCTACATACTGGCTATATATCAAACCAGATAGCTGCAGCAGAAGTATGGTTATTAATTTTTTCATGGTTAAAAGGTTTTTATGATTCCTTGAAATATTTCTCAAAAAAAATAAAACATCCTGGGTAACATCAGGCTATTCATGACATAAATATACTGAAAACCAATTACTTTATAATAAAACACGATAATTAAAAAGAATAATTCACTAAATCTTCAAAAATTAATCAAAGTTTAACCTAAGAAATAGAGAAAGAATCTTCACGAATTGTTATTTTTGATAAAATATACACATTCAGAATGTCATTACACTTTAATCCCAGAGATATTACATGGCTGGCCTTTAATGAAAGAGTTTTGCAGGAAGCCATGGACGAAAAAGTTCCCTTACATTTAAGAATACGTTTCCTTGGCATCTTCTCCAATAATCTGGATGAATTTTTCAGAGTGCGTGTTGCCGGATTAAAACGTGCTATGGATTTCAAAGAGAAAGTGATTGCTGAATCTTTCTACCAGCCACCATCTAAAATCCTTCAGCGAATCAATGAAGTAGTGATGAAACAACAGCTGAATTTTGATAAAACCTGGAAAAAAATCCAGGCCGAAATGGCTGATCATAAAGTTTTTATTAAAAATGCCAAAAACCTGACCGCAAAGCAGAAAGAGTTTGTCAGACAATATTTTGATGAAGTGGTAGAGTCCAATGTGATCCCGATTCTTCTTCATGAAAATACTCCTATGCCCTATTTACGGGACAAAAGTCTCTATCTGGGTGTAGCGATGAGAAAAAAAGACTGGCAGTACTCCAGCAATTATGCCATCATTGAAATTCCTTCCCGCTTTGTGGGACGTTTCGTATTGTTGCCAACAGAGGATCCGGAAGAAAAAAATGTAATGCTGCTGGAAGATGTAATTACTTTTAATCTTCCCCATATATTTTCTTATTTCGGGTATGATGAATTTGCCGCCAATGCTTTTAAAGTAACAAAAGATGCTGAGCTGGATCTGGATAATGACATCAGGACCAATTTTGCAGAAAAAATAGAAAAAGGACTTAAAAACCGAAGAAAAGGAAAGCCTACGCGTTTCGTGTTTGATAAAGATATGGATAAAGCCTTGCTGGAACTCCTGATCAGAAAACTGAATTTAACTAAGAAAGACAGTATCATCCCCGGAGGAAAAATCCACAATTTCAAGCACTTCATGGACTTCCCTGATGTTTTTGAGGCATATGAAAGACCTGTGGAAAGAACTTCTTTTACCCACCAGGCGTTTGAGCACGGAGAGAGAGTAACAGATGTTATCTTAAAAGAAGATGTTCTGCTTACATTCCCCTATCATAAATACAATCCGGTGATTGACCTTCTCCGTGAAGCGGCGATGGATCCGGACGTAAAATCAATACAGATTACGGCGTACCGCCTGGCGAGCAGCTCAAAGATCATTAATGCATTGATTTATGCTGCGAGAAATGGTAAGGAAGTAACCGTAATGCTGGAACTTCAGGCAAGATTTGATGAAGAGTCCAATCTTGAATGGAAAGATATGCTGGAACCGGAAGGAATTACTGTTCTGATAGGGCTTCCCAACAAAAAAGTGCATGCCAAGCTTTGTGTTATCAAGAAAAGAGCCCATAACAAAACCATTCAGTATGGCTTCGTAAGCACAGGGAATTTCAACGAAAAAACAGCAAGAATATATGGAGACCATCTGCTGATGACTGCCGACCGTGGCATCATGGCAGACATCAATAAAGTTTTCAATGTACTGAAAAAACCGAAAGATGATTACCTTCCGGTTTTGAAAACGTGTAAAAATTTATTAGTTTGTCCCCAGTTTATGCGTGAAAAGATTGTTCACCATATCGATAAAGAAATTGAGGAAGCCAAAGCAGGACGAAAAGCAGAAATCATCGTAAAAGTAAACTCAATGAGTGACCGTTCCCTGATTGAAAAAATATATGAAGCTGCAAAAGCCGGAGTGGTGACCAGAATGATCGTAAGAGGGATCTACTGTGCCGTCAATCAAAAGGAATTCAAAGAGAAGATAAAAGCCATCAGTATTGTAGATGAATACCTGGAACACGCCAGAGTTATGTATTTTTACAATAAAGGAGCAGAGGATATGTACATTTCTTCCGCAGACTGGATGACAAGGAACCTTGATTACAGAATTGAAGCGGCTGCTAAAATTACAGACAAAAACCTTAAGAAAGAATTAAAAGATATTCTTGATATTCAGCTTAGGGATAATGTAAAAGCCAGAATTTTAGACAAAAAGCTGAGTAATGAGTATGTAAGAAATGATAAAAAAGAGTGCCGTTCACAGATAGAAACCTATAAATATTTAAAAGCTAAAACAAGCAAAAAATGAAGATAGCAGCGATAGACATAGGGAGTAATGCAGCCCGCCTTCTTATCAATGAAGTAAAGATCAATAACAGGAAACCTGAATTCATTAAACTGAACCTTCTCAGAATTCCTCTGAGACTGGGAATGGATGTTTTTACCATTGGGAAGATTGGTCCGGAAAGAGAAAAAATGGTCATTGATTCTATGAAAATCTTCAGTGACCTGATGAAAATATACAAAGTAGATCATTACAGAGCCTGTGCTACCAGTGCAATGCGTGATGCTTCCAACGGCAATGAAATCATCAGCCAGGTAAAAGAAACATCCGGAATCAATATCGAAATCATCTCCGGTGACGAAGAAGCAACCCTGATCTACGAAAATCATGTTGCAGAAGGTCTTGATAAAGAATTTGCCTATTTATACATTGATGTCGGTGGTGGTTCTACCGAACTTACCTTTTACGAAAACGGTAAAATGGTGTATGAAAAATCTTTTAATATCGGGACCATCCGTCTCCTTAACAACCTTGTGACAATGGATAACTGGAAGGAGATGAAGGATGAGATCAAGAAAAATATCGTCAGCAAAAAACCTATTGTTGCTATCGGGTCAGGGGGAAACATCAACAAAGTATTCTCCATGAGCAAAACCAAAGACGGAAAGCCGATGTCTCTGTCTCACCTGAAAAAAACGTATAAAGAGTTTAATGAGCTCTCTGTAGAAGAAAGAATGACAAAATACAACCTGAGAGAAGACCGTGCCGATGTTTTGGTACATGCTCTGGGTATTTTCAACAATGTCATGTCCTGGTCTGACATCAGCAGAATTTTTGTTCCAAAGATCTCGGTAGCAGACGGATTGATTCATAATATTTACAGTCAGCTGCAGCATAAAAAATAACAATTTACGACATATTGAAAGCCAGCCATTTTTGAGCTGGCTTTTATTTTCAGAGACTGTTTATTCCTAATTCCTTTGTCATTGCGAGGAGCAACGCGACGAAGCAATCTCTTTTCTCATATTAAGCTTTGGCTAAAGCCAATAGAAGGCAGCTCATTTGTTAAGGCTGTCTAAAGCCCACCCCTATTGAATTCAGATATTTAAGGAATATCTTTTTACTTTTTACTTTTTACTTTTTACTTTTTATCTAAATTTTTAAAGTAAAACCTCATCCCCATCCGTCATACCAATATCAATAGCAAAACAATGAACCCAATCAAAATAATTCTTACAGGTGCTACAGGAATGGTAGGTGAAGGTGTTTTAATGGAATGCCTTGACAACCCCGGCGTTTCTGAAATATTAAGCATAAGCCGGAAGCCGTCAGGAAAAAAGCATCCCAAACTGAAAGAATACCTTGTTCCTGACTTCCTGACAATAGATCTTCAGGATGAAAAACTGAAAGGATATGACGCCTGTTTTTTCTGTGCAGGAATCAGCAGTATAGGGATTAATGAAGAAGATTACACTAAAATCACCTACGATACCACTCTGCATTTTGCAAAAGCGGTGCTGAACCAAAATCCTGAAATGGTTTTCAGCTATGTCTCAGGAGCAAGTACAGACAGCACGGAAAGCGGAAAGCTGATGTGGGCGCGTGTAAAAGGCAGAACAGAGAATGCTTTGAAAAAAATGAATTTTAAGGGCGCTTATAATTTCCGTCCCGGATTTATGAAACCCGTTGAAGGTCAATCCAATGTAAAATGGTTTTTTAAACCTTTTATTTGGATTTTTCCTGTATTTTTTCAATCAAAATCCTTAACTTTACAGGAAGTGGGTAGAGCAATGATCAATGTGACACAAAAAGGATACCCTACATCTACTTTAGAAATTAGAGATATTAAAAATTTAGCGATATGAGAGACATGTTAAAAAGAATTGTTCTGGTTATTTTTGTACTCTTGCTTGTAACTGCCGTTTCAGGATATTTCTATATGCAGAAACATCCTCTGGAAGGAAATAAATCAGGAAAGATTTTAAATTTCTCAGGCAAATCAGGAAAATAGCTGAATTATAAAAATAATCTTTGAATATAATTTATCTTTTATCGGAACAGACCTATTTTTTTAACATTTCTTAAAATTCCATTAAAATAGTTGCGAAACATAAAGTTCATTTTTGCATTTATCTAACAAAAGCAAAAAATGATCAACAACTACTTACTCAAAGGGTCTGTAATTGCCGCATTCTTTTTTCAGAGCGGCCTTTTCGGACAGACATTGATTCATTACTGGAATTTTAATAATAATACTTCTGCTGCAGCTATTACCACACCGTCTTCCACCTTGGTGAACGCTTCCCTTGCTGCTATAGCGGGAGGTACCAGTGTCATTGATTTTACTGGTGGTACCGGCCAGAATTTTAGTTTGCAGAATTTAAATGCAAGAAACGGTGATGCATCCGGCACCCATTTAAGGTTCAACAATCCGATTGGTGGAGCTTTACAGTTTAATTTACCTACAACAGGATACAATAATATTATTGTTAAATTTACCACCAGAAGATCTGCACAGGGAGCAGGAACACAGACATGGTCTTATTCAACGGACGGAACTACGTTTGTACCATTCCAGACTGTAAATCCTCAGGATAATGATCCACAACTGATCACCCTGGATTTTTCTGCCATTCAGGGAGCTAACAACAATCCTGATTTTAAATTAAAGGTTGAATTCTCCGCAACAGGAGGCGGAACCGGAGGAAATAACCGTTTTGATAACTTTACGGTAGATGCTACTCCTGCAGGAGGTGTTGATACCACGCCGCCAACAGTTACTTATCTTCCGGCCAACAATACCAACAATGCTTCAACTACTGTAAATCCAACGTTATCTTTTAACGAAAATATAAGGTTAACAGATAATTCCGCAATCAACGATTCCAATGCACAAAACCTCATAGATTTCCGTCTTGGAAATGCTTCGGGAGCCCAGGTCCCTTTTACTACAACTTTCAGCAACAATACGATTACAGTAATCCCAACTTCCGGAATGGTGCCGGGCCAGACTTATTACCTGGCGCTGAAACCGAATACGGTGGAAGACTTCAGTGATAATGGAATTACAGCCGTTACTTCCAGCACATTTACTACTGCAGGAACAACAATTTCTCTGGAAAAGAATTTCATTAAAGTCAATGAGAATACAGGAAATCTTGCATTTAAAATCAATATTAACAATCCTTCGGCATCCACTGTAAATCTGGTTGTAAAACCGGCACCTTTCAGTACGGCTGATGCCAATGATTTTACTTTAGCCAATCAAACCATTAATATTACTCCAGCTACAACGAGCTACACTGTTAATATCCCGATTATTAATGATACATTGGCAGAACAGGAAGCCGAGTATTTTGTGGTAAGCCTTGAAAATCCTGTCGGAGCAACAATTTCAGGGGATAACTCTGCAACCGTTTATATTATCGATAATGATAAACCGGCACCGGCTCCTTCGCATCAGATCCAGCTCAATTATCTTGGAAGTTTTGATCCTTCGGGAAACAATAACAGCTCTACGGAAATTGTGGTGCATGATGCAACCACACAACGTTTATTCACAATCAGTTCCATTACGGATGTTTTTGACATTATCGATTTCAGTAATCCGGAAATGCTGTCTGTAGTAAAAACCGTCAACATGGCTCCGTATGGCGGAATTACAAGTATTGCCGTAAAAAACGGAATTATCGCAGCCGCTTCTCCGAATACAGACCCTCAGCAAAACGGTTCTGTAGTATTCTTTGATATTAACGGAAACTTCCTGAAACAGGTAACCGTGGGAGCTTTACCAGACATGATCACATTCTCCCCCGACGGAACAAAAGTCGTTACTGCAAACGAAGGCGAGCCTAATGACGCATACACGGTAGATCCTGAAGGAACAATCAGTATTATTGATATTTCAGGAGGAATTGCAAATCTTACTCAAACCAATGTGACAACGCTTAATTTCAACAGTTTTGATTCTCAACTGACAGCATTAACCGCAACCGGTTTAAGAAAAGTAAGAACCAACAATACGCTTTCCCAGGATCTGGAGCCGGAATATGTTACCATCAGTGCAGACAGCCAGAAAGCGTGGGTAACCCTTCAGGAAAATAATGCCATTGCTGAGATTAATCTGGTTACAAAAACCATCACGGGAATCTGGGGAATGGGTAAAAAAGATATGAGCCTGCCGGGTAATGGTTTTGATGCTTCTGACAATAACGGTGAGGTAGTTATTGCCAACTGGCCGGTAAAAGCCTATTACGTTCCTGATGCCGTGCAGAATTATAAGGTAGGAAATACCAATTATATTGTAACAGCCAATGAAGGAGATGAAAAAGACCTTTCCGGCTTCAGTGAAAGAACTACTGTGGGTGCAAACAGTTATATTTTAGATCCTGCACTGTTCCCGAATTCAGCAATTTTAAAAGCTTCACATAACCTGGGAAGATTCAGGGTTTCATCTGCTACGGGAAATACGGATGGAGATGCAGAGTTTGAAGAAATAGCAGCTTTAGGAGCACGCTCATTCTCTATTTTCAATGCAGACACCAAGCAGATTGTATATGACAGCGGAGATCAGTTTGAAAGGTATATTGCAGCCAATCATCCTTTAATTTTCAATGCGGATAATGAGTCGAACACAGTTAAAAACAGAAGCCGTGCAAAAGGTCCTGAACCGGAGGGTGTGGCACTAGGAAAGATCAACGGACAGACTTACGCTTTCATCACACTGGAAAGAACCGGCGGTGTTATGGTATATAATATCACAGATCCTAACAGCCCTACTTTCACTGATTATAAGCATTCCCGCTCTACATCAGCTTACGGAGGTGATAATGGTCCTGAAGGAATTATCTACATTGCCCCTGAAAATACAACAACCAATAAGGGCTACGTGATTGTTGCCAATGAAATCAGTGGTACCCTGTCTACGTTTGAGGTAGTTACACCGGCAACACTTGGCACCGGTGAAATAAAAGCTGAGCAGGCGACATTCAATGTATCCCCTAATCCTGTGAATAAGGGAAATACGCTTTATTTCAATAGAAAACAGGATTACGAATTGTATGATATGTCCGGAAAACTTATTGGAAAGGAAAAAAATGCTTTAACAATAAGTACTTCCAATCTGTCCACAGGTGTTTATCTTGTAAAAACGTCTGAAGGACAAGCCAAAAGAGTCATTGTAAAGTAATATCAATCATAATATATCATTCTATCTAAGGCTCCGGATTTCCGGAGCTTTTTGTTATTGGAATCTGCAATATACTGTATGAAGACTCTTATTTAAGATGATTTAACTTTCGAAATGCCTGAAGGAAGCTTTTTATATCTATATTTAACCCAACAAAAACCAAATTCACAATGAAAAATATTAAAACTGCAGGGATTCTTGCTTTTCTGTTATTAGGAACAGGTACAGCTTTCTCACAATCCAGAAAAACAGAATCTACAAAAGGAATAGAAAAAACAGACAATGATAAGATTGTACAGGTAGAGGGTATAGATCACAAGCTGAACTATACACTTAACGGAGGAAATGCTGAAGTACAGGGAGGCGGTAATACCGTAACAATTAAAGGAAGTGCAAAAAGGATTGCTGTTTCAGGGACAGGTAACAAAGTATACATTGATAAGGTGGATAAAGTAACCCTAGAAGGTGCCGATAACACAGTATACTACAAAACATCAGGGACAAAATCAGGAAGACCGGATATTTCCAGTACAGGAGTAGGAAATAAGGTTGTAAAACAATAATTTTTTAGATAGACTATTTGCATGTTTGGATTTGCACTAGATACAGGAAATACTCCTGAAATTATCTCATTAATAGATCAGGTATACAATATTGAAGGTTCTAACGGTATTGCTTATAAAAAAGTCAGACTGGTTAATGTTCATGATATTCCTGCTCTTATTTCTGTTGTCGAAAATGCATCTAAAATGTATCTGAACAATGGCTTTATTTATAGACTTGATCAACAAAAAAAGATTTTATCTGGAACTTTTATCAAATGATATAAAAATAAGTAAATCAAAAAGAAGTATTATTTTAACAGGTTTTGTCTGGACTAACTCAAAAGGATATCAAAAAGCCTTGGATATGAAACTTAATAATGAAATTAATAAAAAGCATATCTGGAAAAATTTCAGGAAAGATGAACTGCAGGGATGGCTTGTTCATGCTTTACATTCGACTCAACCTGAAATCAACAGGGAAAATATCAATATTCAGATTGATGGAAATGATTTCCATAGCTTAGATGGCTTTTTCTGTACACTGGGAGAAGAAATCAATGGAGTTTCTGGATATTTCGGACGCAATCTATATGCTTTGTATGATTGCCTCCGGGGAGATTTCGGAGTAAAATCCATTTCGGAACTCAATTGGATCAATCATAAAAGAAGTAAAACAATCCTGAAAACAAAATTTAACCAAATCGTTGAGATTTTTGAAAATTATAATATCAAAGTTCTCCTGAACTGATTTTATCATCGGAGACCTGACGGGTTTTAAAAACCCGTCAG
Source organism: Chryseobacterium sp. (assembly GCF_041914225.1). Taxonomy (GTDB): domain Bacteria; phylum Bacteroidota; class Bacteroidia; order Flavobacteriales; family Weeksellaceae; genus Chryseobacterium. The sequence continues at coordinate 37,299 of NZ_JAYSDT010000014.1, read as the reverse complement.
GTTTGGTTAAGCTTAGTGGGCCAAACGTATTGTATATTCAAATAAAAAGACAGGCCTTAAAAAGCCCGTCTTTTTAAAATATCTCAGATATAATTATTCTACGTTGATTACCTTTTCTATTTCCGGGGCATGTTGTTTAATTGTATTCTCCACACCCAGCTTTAAGGTTGAAAAATTCAATGAACACCCGGAACAGTTACCTAAAAGTTTCACAAACACCTGATTATCTTTCACATCAATAAGCTCAATATCACCTCCGTCTTTATTCAAAAACGGTCTGATGCTTTCCAGAGCTTCCATTACTCTTGTTACTGTATCTTCGTGCGTTATGTTTGTTTCCATATTTTTCAGTTCAATTCGGTTTTTTTCAAATTTTATTGAAATTATTATTTTGCTTTTGGCGAGCATCCCGCCATTGTGGAAATCTTCACCGCTTCAGTAGGTGGAAGGTTTTTATTTCTTTCCACTAAGCTTTCAACCATCTTTCTGGCAGTTTCTGTGTAGATTTCTTCAATTTTAGATCCCTCCTGAAGTGCTGCCGGTCTTCCAACATCTCCTGCTTCTCTGATGCTCTGGATCAACGGAATCTCTCCCAATACAGGAATTCCAAGATCTTCGGCCAAATATTGTGCTCCCTGGTTTCCAAAGATATAATATTTATTGTCAGGAAGTTCTTCTGGTGTAAAATACGCCATATTTTCGATCAGACCAAGCACCGGAATGTTAATGCTTTCCATCTGGAACATTGCAATACCTTTTCTTACATCTGCCAGTGCAACATGCTGAGGTGTACTTACAATCACCGCCCCTGTTACCGGTACTTCCTGAATAATGGATAAGTGAATGTCACCTGTTCCCGGAGGAAGATCAATTAACAGAAAATCCAGTTCTCCCCATGCGGCATCTCTGATCATCTGGTTTAATGCTTTTGAAGCCATTGGCCCTCTCCACACTACTGCCTGATTAGCTCCTGAAAAATATCCTATTGAAAGCATTTTTACCCCATAATTCTCGATAGGTTTCATCAGGTTTTTACCATTAACTTCTACAGAAATTGGTTTCTCGCCTTCTGTATCAAACATGGTAGGCACCGAAGGACCATAGATATCGGCATCCAGTAATCCTACTTTAAAGCCCATTTTAGCTAACGTTACTGCCATATTTGCAGAAACTGTAGATTTTCCTACCCCTCCTTTACCGGAAGCAATAGCGATAATATTTTGAATCCCGGGAATTTGTTTTCCTTTGATCTGACTTTGCTGAATTTCACTAGGCTCCGGAGAAACTATTTTAAGTTTTAAATGAACGTTTTCTCCAAACTCGCTGGCAAAGGCCTGTTTCATGGCAGCTTCCAGCTTTTTCTTTTCGTGCATTGCAGGTGAATGAGCAGTCATGTCAATATACACATCATCACCCATAATCTGAAGATTATTCACCAAATCGTCTACTTCTATTTCTTTAAGGAATTCCTGAACCTTTTCTTTCGTCAACATATAAATATAAATTGTTTACAAATTTACGCATTTTTTTCGGTAATTTAGAATCAATAAAATCTATAATATCAGGTGATAAATCAGATCGTTAAAAATTTTTTATTCCTGTTTTATGTCTTGATACCACACCAACCTTCAGTAAATTATTGATATGAAAATAACTTCTTATCCTTCCAAATATGCACAGCCAAAAGGGATTTTCACCGTTGGAAAAACAAAATTCAAGTGGTATGACCTGGCCAGTGATCCTGCTGAAATTTCCCAACAGGACATTGATAATGCCCAAAAATGTATTGACAATGCCGAAGAAAACTTTAAAAACATTGATGATCTCGGATTTGTTATTATGCACCGTTGCGGAAAAAACTATCTTTTGCTGGTCTGCACATGGCGAAGTGAAAATGAATTGTGGGAAAGCGTATATTATGACGGTTCCGGACAATTTGAAGTATGGGACAGAAACAAAACCCATCTGCCAACGTACTGTGTATGGGGAATGGGTATTGTCTATCATGAATCCCAGTCCTGGAAAAAATATCTGGGTTCCGGACGGGAAGAAAAAGACAAAGAGACGTACCTCAGGGATTTCTTTGAAGGAGAAGTGTAAATATTTTGCATTGTTATTCCGGCTAAGCAAGAATTTCTTCTTATAATGAGATTCTTCATTTCCGTTTCATTCAGAATGACTTGAGTCTTAAGAAAGAGTTTAAGTATTAGAATGCTTTTATGACCTAAACTCCAATGATTTGTTAGCTCTGTTTTACTGTTTTTCAATATATTCGCTTTTTATAAAATCAAAACATGAAAAAAGCGCTTATTGCATTTTCTATAGGTATTACTCAGATTATTTCCGCACAGAACTATTCTCAATATGTCAATCCGTTTATTGGGACCGGAGGCCACGGCCATACTTTTCCGGGTGCTATTGTTCCGTTCGGAATGGTGCAGCTGGCTCCTGACACAAGGATTGACGGCAGCTGGGACGGATGCAGCGGATATCATTATTCGGATTCTGTGATCTATGGTTTTTCTCATACCCATCTGAACGGCACTGGAGTTTCAGATTACGGAGACATCATGCTGATGCCTACAATGGGAAATCCAAGCCTGAACAGTAAAGAATATTCTTCAAAGTTCTCGCATAAAAATGAAAAGGCAACAGCAGGATTCTACACTGTCAGATTAGATAAAAACAATATTGATGTCCGTCTTACCACTACCAAAAGAGTCGGCTACCATGAATATACCTTCAACAACGCAGGAAATGCCAATATTATCCTGGACCTCAACCACAGGGATAAACTTCTGGAAGGTGAGGTAAAAATCATTGATGATAAAACCATTGAAGTGTTCAGGAGAAGTGAAGCGTGGGCAACCAACCAGTATATCTATGCCAGAATTGAATTTTCAAAACCGATGAAAATTTCAAAAAAGGAAGTCAGCGGAAAACAGGAAAACAACCTTTTTACAGGAACAAAGCTAGCTCTGGCATTTTCAACCAATGTTAAAAAAGGAGAAAAGATCAATATAAAGGTTTCTGTTTCTCCCACCGGTTACGAAGGTGCAGAAAAGAATATGCTGGCAGAAGGACAGACGAAAGATTTCGACGCTGTAAGAAAACAGGCTCAATCTGACTGGGACAAAGAGCTTTCAAAGATTGAAGTGAAGTCTGATGATAAAAACAAATTAGCCGTTTTTTACACTGCTCTTTATCATGTTTTCACACAACCGAACATCAATATGGATGTTGACGGAAAGTACAGAGGCAGGGATAACAAACTTTATACTGCCAACGGTTTTGATTATTATACGGTATTTTCCCTTTGGGATACCTTCAGAGGCGCTCATCCGCTAATGACTTTAATCGACAGAAAAAGAACTGCTGATTTTATCAATACTTTTATTAAACAATACGAACAGGGAGGAAAACTTCCGGTATGGGAACTGGCCTCCAATGAAACGGAATGTATGATTGGCTACCACTCGGTTTCTGTCATTGCAGATGCTATGGCTAAAGGAATTCAGGGATTTGATTACGAGAAGGCATTTCAGGCAGCAAAAGCTTCTGCCATGCAGGATATTTTCGGATTGAATGCTTATAAACAGAATAATTATATCAGCATAGATGACGAGCATGAAAGCGTTTCCAAAACCGTAGAATATGCTTATGATGACTGGTGCATTGCCCAGATGGCAAAAATTTTAGGCAAAAAAGAAGAATATCAGTATTTCATGAAGCGTTCTCAGAACTGGAAAAATCTTTACAATCCGAAAACAGGTTTCATGCAGCCAAGAAAAAACGGAAACTGGTATGAGCCATTTGATCCGAGAGAAGTCAACAACAATTATACGGAAGGAAATTCATGGCATTACTCTTATTCCGTACAGCAGGACATTCCGGGCCTTATTGCGGCTCATGGCGGGAAAGAAAAGTTTGAACAGTTCATTGATGCTATCTTTACCGCTCCTGATAAAACCACTGGAAGAGAACAGGCAGACATTACAGGATTGATGGGACAATACGCCCAGGGAAATGAACCAAGCCACCACATTGCTTATCTGTACAATTTCGTAGACAAACCAGAAAAAACAGATGCCAAAATTAAATACATCCTTGATAACTTTTATAAAAACACGCCCGACGGACTTATCGGGAATGAAGACTGCGGCCAGATGAGTGCCTGGTATGTTTTAAGCTCAATGGGAATTTATTCTGTAACTCCAGGGTTACCGGAATGGGAAACTACCACTCCTTATTTTGACGAAATCAAAATTCACCTTGAAGACGGCACTACAAGAACAATTACAAAAACGACAGGCAGAGCTGAACTTAAAAAATTAGGGTTCGAAAACGTAAAACCAGCTAAAGATTTTAAGTATGCAGAACAGACAGCTTCACCGGTAATTGCTGCCGACAGAATCTTCGACTTTTCTACCAAAGTTGGGATCACTCCACTGAATCCAAATGACAAGGTATATTATATGACGATGGACGAAAGTGACAGTAATAAAAGAAAGACTTTTTCTACGTATAAAGGTCCGTTCTCCATTACTAAAACAACTCAGGTAATGGCTTATGCTGAAAGAAACGGTGAAAAAAGCTCTGTGACAACCGCTCATTTCAACAGAAGACCCAATTATTGGGATATTAATATCCTGTCAAAAGTAACTCCTCAATACAGTGCTACCGGAAATCTTGCTCTTATTGACGGAATCAGAGGAGATGTGAACTGGAGAAAAGGTGAATGGCACGGATATCAGGGACAGAATTTTGAAGCTATTATTGACTTTAAATCACCTCAGCAGATCACCACCCTGTCCTCCACCTATCTTCAGGACAGCAGAGCATGGATTCTGATGCCTAAAAAAGTGGAATATTACGCTTCTATGAACGGAAAAGATTTTGTTCTTCTGAAATCTATTGATAATGATATTGATCCTAAAGATGAGAAAGTTCAGATCAAAGACTTTTCTACAGAAATTCTTCCTACTGAAGCCCGGTATATCAAAGTAAAAGCCTACTATTTTGGAAAACTTCCGGAATGGCATCAGGGAGCCGGAGGTGACGCTTATATTTTTATTGATGAGATTTCTATAAAGTAAAGAAGATGGGAGAAGGGAGATGGAAGTTTCTATTTGACGAATTACTTCCTGAAGTCCGTTTGTTAGAGATTTTGATTTTTCAAAAATTTAAATGGACTAATATTAGTACTTAGGCTTTCATAAACTTCCTTCTTCCAGCATCCATCTTCCAGCAATAAAAACGCCCTTCGAAAACTCGAAGGGCGTTTTTTATGCATTCATTCTTTCAGACCATTGCAGGACTTCCGGAAGTTTGATATCAGAGAATTCTATGTGAATGACTCTTCTTTTCTTTCCGTTGGTGGTTCGGTTGGAACCGTGAAGTGTTAAAGGTTTCATCAGCATAATTCCCCCTTTTTCTACGTTGCAGATTTCTTCTGTTTCTACGGTCCAGTCGATGGTTTCTGGCCTGTAAATACCTTTTGCATGAGATTTTGGAACCACTTTCAAAGCTCCGTTATTTTCATCAGTATCATCCAGATGGATTCGGATGGTATAGATATTCTCCAAAACATTGAGTGGAGGTTGTACAGCAAACTGATTCTGTTTGGTTGTCCATGGACCGAAACTAGGGAGTTCAAGCTTTCTATCAACAGAAATCGTCAGATCCTGATGATAGGCTACATACCAGTTGGAAGTTTCAGGTTTATCAAAATAGATACTTTTAACTACAAAATATTTTTCTCCGAAAATTTCCCTAACTACTTTCCTGATATTTTCATTAAAAATAAGGTCTTTGATTTCCGGAACTTCTTTTAAAAACTGTCTTATGGCGAACAGATCTTCCGATTTTCTGAAGTTTTCTTTTGAGATATCAATATTTTGAAGAACATTGTCTATTTCTTCAAGTTCCCGCTGTGAAAACACATTATTGATAACAGCAAAGCCATATTCAAGAATATGGCTTTTATAATTTTCTAAGTGATGTAAACTCATGAATTGTTTTAAATTTTGTCTAACGGCTCGGTTAACTGTCCTTCCCATTTTGAAACCGCTGAAGTTGCCAAAGTATTTCCTAACACGTTGGTCATACTTCTACCCATGTCACAGAAGTGGTCAATTGGTAAAATCAGAGCAATTCCTTCCGGCGGTATACCGAACATGGAACAGGTTGCTACAATGATTACCAGAGAAGCTCTCGGAACCCCTGCAATACCTTTTGACGTAAGCATTAATACCAGAAGCATTGTGATCTGCTGCCCAAGCGTCATTTCGATTCCATAGATCTGAGCAATAAAGATGGAAGCAAATGTCATATACATCATACTTCCGTCCAGGTTGAATGAATATCCTAAAGGTAAAATAAATGATACTACCCTGCTGTTACACCCGAATTTCTCCAGTTCTTCAACCAGTTTTGGAAATACTGCCTCCGAACTCGTAGTAGAGAAAGCGATTAGCAAAGGCTCTTTAATTCTTTTTAAAAGGTCAAAAAGACGGTTTCCTAAGATAAGATATCCCACCAGTAAAAGGACCAGCCAAAGAACGGCTATCGCAAAGAAGAAATCTCTTAAATAAATAGCATATACTTTAAAGATTTCAAAACCATTGGTTGCCACTACGGCTGCAATTGCTCCCAATACTCCAAGCGGGGCAAACCACATGATATATCCTACCATTTTAAGGATAGCATGAGCAATAATATCAAAAAGCTTTACAACGGGTTTTGAATATTCTTCTCCTAAATTAGCCAGTGCAACTCCGAACATCACGGCAAATACAACAATCTGCAATACTTCATTGGTCGCAAAGGCTTCAAATAAACTTTTAGGAATCATATGTTTTACAAAGTCTTCCATGGAAAAACTTTTGCTGCTTTTAAGAAGCTCATCAGCAGAAGCTACATCCTGAATAGGTAGTTTTGTCACATGCCCCGGCTCCAGCCAGTTAACAAGCATCAACCCGATAAAAAGAGAAACCAGAGAAGCGGAAATAAACCAAAGCATCGCTTTTGTCCCTACTCTTCCGATCATTTTGATATCGCTCATCTTCGCAATCCCCACTACCAATGTTGTAAAAACCAATGGCGCAATAATCATCTGTACCAATCTGATAAAAACCGTCCCCAGCAGTTTTATATTTTTAGAAAAGGGCTCTGCACTGTCCGGATAGTTTACATGTACAATTCCCCCAATTCCTACTCCCAGAAGTAGTGCAATGATAATTGCTATAAAAAGTTTATTCTGTCCTTTCATATATAGTTCAATTTGCGCAAATATAATGGTTTTTCAATTGGCAGAAGATTTTCTTAATGTGGATAATTTTCACATTTCCTTCACTAAGTTTTAAATCCATGAAAATTAAAACCCTGGTTTAGAAAATCTTGTAAAAAAATTAAGAAACATTTATTGAATTTTTATTCTTTTGGTACAAATTTTATTATTACATTTGAGTGTATAACAACATTAAAATAAATATACAATATGAAAAAAACTATTGCAATGGCTGCATTAGCTGTAGCTGTATCTTTCGGTGCTATTTCTTGCAAAAAGAAAGTTTCTGATGCCGATCTTCAGACTCAGGCTACAACTATAGTAACTTCTAATCCCAATGCTTCTGTTGAAGTAAAAGAAGGTGTGGCACACTTAAGCGGTACTTTCGCAGATCAACAGTCTAAAGACGCGATGATTGCAAAATTAAAGGCAATCAACGGAGTAAAAGACGTAATGGATATGTCTACGGTAGCAGCTCCTGCACCTGCAGCACCTGTTGAAACGGCATCTGCTGTAGATCCTGCTGTTCAGAAAAAAGTTCAGGATGCGGTAAAAGATTTCCCTTCTGTAAAAGTGGAAGTTGTAAATGGACAGCTTACCCTTACAGGAAATGTTTCTGCCTTACAGGCAAGAAAAATCAAAGAATCTGTAGATGCTTTGAAAATCGGAAAATATAACAACAACCTAATCGTAAAATAATTAAAGATGAGCGAATTACAAGATAAATATTCAAGTGTAGTTTCGGCAGCACAGTCTGCAGGGATTTCCAATCTTCAGGTTCAGGAGCAGGACGGGATTCTTTATGTTTCCGGAAATGCTTCCAATACTGCAGCTAAAGACGCTGTATGGAATGCTTTAGGAGCTATTGATTCTACTTATTCTGCTTCAGATATCAATATTGATGTACAGGTTGCAGGTCTTGCTGCAGGAGCTTCTCTTACAGTAGCTACTGAAGAATCTAACCTTAACATCAGACAGGAGCCTTCTACTGAAGCTGCCGTTGTAGGTAAAGCTGCAAAAGGTTCTTCTGTAACACTTATTGAGCAGACTTCTGATGACTGGTGGAAAGTGAAAAATGCAGACGGCCAGGAAGGATATGCTTATTCAAGATATTTAAGAGCATAATTTTTATTAAAAAATAATAAATTTTCACAAAAAAAAGCCTAGAAACATCCCAACTTTGGGATGTTTTTATATTTTTACGGCTCTGAAAAAAAACTAATGAAGAAAACTCTGCTGCTATTGACTTTGATGTTCACAGTCATCATACTGCACGCCCAAAAACTACACATTGACGGAAGAATATCAGATTCTGAAAAGAAACCGATAGAAAATGCGACCGTTTATCTTTTAAAACAAAAAGATTCATCTATCGTTAATTACACAGCCACCAATAAAGAGGGAAAATTCTCTCTGAAAATTGATGAGGTAAAAGAGCCTTCCATTCTTACAATTGACGCCGACAAATTATCTTCCTATTCGAAAAAATTTGATAAAATAGATCAGTCGTTATCCCTGGGAGATATTCAGCTGGAAAAACAAAGCCTGGTGAATGCTATCGATGAGGTAAAAATTACGGTTTCTCCGGTAAAAATTAAAAAAGACACGATTGAATTTAATGCAGCAGCGATCAAAGTACGCCCGGACAGTAAAATAGAAGAGCTTCTGAAGCAGATCCCGGGTGTGGAGATCAGCAATGAGGGAAAAATTACAGTGAATGGAAAAGATGTGGATCAGATCATGATCAACGGAAAACCTTTCTTTGACAAAGATGGCAAAATCGCCCTTCAGAACTTACCTGCGGATATCATCAAAAATATTCAGTTTACCACCACCAAAACAAAGGAGGAAGAATTAAGCGGAAAAACAGCCAAATCTCAGAATACCACCATCAACTTTAATATTGATGAAAAGAAAAATAAAGGGTTACTAACAAGGCTTACCGTCGGGTATGGATCAGATAAGCGGTATGAAGCAAGCGGGCTGGCCAGTTATTTTAAAGGTGACACTAAAATAAGTTTACTGGCTTCTTCCAATAATATCAATTCCCAGGGCTTTTCCAGGGATGAGGTTTTTGACAGTATGGGAAATGGACGGAATGCCTGGATGATGCAGGGAGGATCTGTCTCAACGGTAGGAAATATGACTTATTTCACCCAGGGAGGCGGTACAAAAGGAATTCAAAGGTCTACAACCATTGGGTTAAATTACAGTGACAAACTGGGAAAAGATGCTGATCTGGATTCTTTCAGTCTGATGCATTCTGATTCCAATATGGAAACAAGATCCAAAGTTTCAAGGTCTACCCTTCTGCCCAATTATACGCTTCAGACCAATTCTGAAAGTAACGGAGAAAATGAATCCAAACAATACAGTTTTGATACTTCAGCTAAAATCAAACTGGACTCCATGACCAGTATCTACCTTTCTCCAAGATTTACAAAAAACAGCAGCTTTAATTTTAATAATTCACGCTCTCTACTTTGAATAACGGCAAGCTTCTGAATGAAAGCAATGCGTATTCAAGTAATGATTCAGAAAGTAATTCATTTAATCCTTATCTGTATTTTTCAAGAAAATTCAGAAAAAAAGGCCGCTCGGTTTCAGCGAATATAAACAGCTCCATCTCTGAATCAAAAAGAGATAACCTGAACCAGTCCCAAAACACATTCTATCAATCCGGCGGAACAACCGTAGACAACAGGGATCAGTTAGCCAGGAATAAAAATCAGAACAGCAGTTTTAATTTCACTGCCGGATATACAGAGCCTGTTTCCGATTCTTCAAGTGTAAGTTTTGAATTAAAATATGAAACCAGATCTGCCAGAAATTTGAGGAATGTAAATGATTTTGATAATACAACCGGAGATTATACTAAATTCAATCAGCTTTTATCCAACAATATGAAGCAAAGAATCAATCAGATCTCTCCTGAGTTCACGTACCAGCTTAATAAAAAGAAACTGAATTTCTGGGCTTCAATGAATCTTGACATCTCAGACATGAAAGTAAACTCTATTTATAACGGGCAGCAATATGATCTGCAGAAAAATTTTGTATTACCCCAATATAATATCAATCTTTACTATCAGCTGGGAGAAGGAAAAGTCCTGAATATTTACAACTACTCCAACTTCAATATTCCTACTGCAGAACAGCTTACTCCGTATAAAGATGAATCAAATCCATTGATTACCTATCAGGGAAACCCTGATCTGAAAAATACCTGGATCAACAATCTTTATCTGTATTTCAATAATTATAATAAAGTAAAAGACCTCAGTTACTATTTCAATATCGGTTTTACGTACAGGAATAATGACATCATTAATTTTTCCACCTATGATAACGCAGGAAAGCAGGTGATTACCTACAGCAACGTAAGCGGAAATAAAAACATCAACGCAGGCGGAGGTTTCAGCAAAACCCTGAAGTGGAAAAACAACAAGCTTACCATCAACCCGAGATTCAGTATGGTGTATGCTTACAATAATGGTTTTATAGACGGACAGGCCTTTACCAGCAACTCATACAGCCTTAATCCGGGACTTAATCTTACCTATGAAATCAAAGACAAAATGACCATCAAGCCTTCTTACAGACTTGGATACAGTTTTTCAAATTATACCAATTACAATGTAACGAATGTAAATACAGCCAATCAATCCTTAAAACTGGAGCTGACCAATTATATGCTGCAAGGCAGGCTTGTATTTGGAAACGATTTTGAATACAATACCAATTCCAATATTGCCCCGGGCTTTAAAAAGGATTTTTACTTCTGGAATACCAGTCTTGGATATTCATTCTATAAAAAGCAGTTTACGGCAAAAGTGAAGGTTTATGATGTCTTAAACCAAAATCAAAGCGTAAGAAGAACCATCACCGATTCTTATTTCGAAGACCGCGAAGATCTTATCCTGAAACGGTACGTCATGTTCTCTATCAGCATGAAGCTGAATAAGTTTGCAGGAAAAAAGACGCAATAAAGCAACACCATCCTTTTATATAATTTCTGAATAATGGCCGGATCTTTCCCGGCTATTTTTATGATAGCCTTAATTTCAATCCTAAACTCCATTACAACTGAAGACGAAAAATTCCTCTCCTTTGGAGAGGTGGCGAAAATTCAAAGAATTTTTGACGGGGTGGTTTCTTACAACAACCTTTTAAACAAGATTTACGAATAAACCTGTTTTTATTTTTAAATTAGCAGCAAATTTTTTTTATGAAAATCCATATTTCAGTATTATGTATTCTTTTTTTGATTCTTGGAAAAGCTCAGAAAACGGAACAGAAAGATACTTTCGTTAAAGACAATTTCACCAAGAAAGAATTTTATATTCCAATGCGTGATGGCGTGAAACTTTTCACCGCGGTGTATATCCCGAAAGATATATCGAACAAGAACAAATATCCGTTCCTGATGCAGAGAACCTGCTACAGCATTGCCCCTTACGGAGAAAGTGAATATAAAACAAAGGTAGGCCCCAACACGTATCTTATGAAAGACAAGTATATTTTCGTGTACCAGGATGTACGCGGAAGATATATGAGTGAAGGCACTTTTACCAATATGACGCCACAGGTAGAACGTAAAACTAAAAAAGATGTTGATGAAAGTACGGATACTTATGATACCATTGAATGGCTTTTGAAAAATGTGAAGGATAACAATGGTAAAGTAGGCCAGTTTGGAACATCATATCCCGGATTTTATACTGCTGTAGGAACATTGTCACAACACCCGGCTTTAGTCGCTTCTTCTCCGCAGGCACCAATTTCTGATTTCTGGAATGATGATTTCCTTCACAACGGAAGATTTATGCTGGGCTATTTCAGAACATTTCCTGTTTTTGGTATTCAAAAGACACAACCGGAAAAGCAGGCATGGTATATGGATTCTTTCATCAAGCAGACTTCTGAAGATGGTTTGAAATTTTACAGAGATATGGGTACCCTGAAAGACGGGTATGAAAAGTATTACAAGAATAACTTCTTCATGACAGAAATTATGAATCATACCAACTATGATGAATTCTGGCAGAAAAGAGGGCTTCTTCCCCACTTAAAAAACATCAGTCATGCTGTAATGACTGTCGGCGGATGGTTTGACGCAGAAGATCTTTCAGGTCCGCTGAACATTTATAAAACCATCGAAAAAACAAGTCCTAAAGCCAAAAATACCATTGTAATGGGACCATTTTCCCATGGTGGCTGGTCCCAGGAGCAGGGAAAACATTTCCACAGTGAAACATACTTTGGGGACAGCATTGCAACCTATTATCAGAAAAATATTGAAACTAAATTCTTCAATCATTATCTGAAAGGCAACACCAAAGAAGATGTGGGACTTCCTGAAGCACTGATGTATGACACCGGAGCTAAAGAATGGAAAGAATTTGCTTCTTACCCTCCTAAAAATGCTCAGAAAGTGAATTTCTACCTGGCGGATAAAACCTTAAAAAAATCATCAGGACAAGGATATTCGGAATATTACAGTGACCCGAACAATCCTGTTTTAAGCTCTGATCATTTAAAAGATTTCAATGGTTTCACTCCAAGGAATTATATGTCAGAAGACCAGAGGTTTGCTGTGGGAAGACCTGATGTATTAACATTCACAACAGATGTACTTACTGAAGATATCACTTTTGCCGGCGAGATCATGGCTAAACTGAATATTGCTTCCACATCTACAGATGCTGATTTTGCAGTAAAACTGATTGATGTTTATCCTGAAGATTTCAAACCTGCAGAAAAGAAAGAAGGCGTTATCTATGGAAACTATCACCAGATGGTAAGAAGTGAAATTATGCCTGCAAGGTTCAGAAATACGAAAGAAAAGGGAGAAGCTCTGGTTCCTAACCAGAAAACGGCTGTTAACTTCAGACTTCAGGATGTGGTTCATACCTTCAAAAAAGGACATAAAATCCAGATTCAGATCAGCAGTACCTGGTTCCCGCTTTTCGCGATCAACCCGCAGAAATTTATGGATAATCCGAATTTTGCCAACAAAGAAGATTACACCAAAGCATTTATTAAAGTATATGACGACAGCTCCATTGAAGCTGATGTTTTAAAATAAATTGAAAAAGCTGTTCGTTTGAACAGCTTTTTTGTTTTTGAGAACCTGAAGTTTATTTTTAGGTTTCGGCTAAAGCCAGATGGATTTGATCTTTTTGTTTAAGTAGGCTAAAGCCCACTTCTATTGATGGAGATGATAAGCGTAATCCTCTAAAGTCTGGGTAAACGGCTTGCCATTAGATAAAGCATCATTGGGACTCCTTCGGAGTGACAAACGTTATGGATAAAATTTCTCTTAAAAGCTACTCTTCAATGATTCTGAAGGTCAGGTTTACTCTGGGAGTTTTCACTTTTGTAGTGGTTGGAAGTCTGTGAAGCCAATGATCCTGGGTGGTTCCTTTCATAATCAGCAGACTGCCGTTTTCCAGAAATATTTCAACTTTTTCTTTGGTTGTTTTATGTTTAAATAAAAATTTCCTTTCTGCTCCAAAGGTCAGAGAAGCAATTGCCCCATGTTTCTTCAGGTCTGTTTCACCATCGCTGTGGTAGGCCATGCCTTCGCTTCCGTCATGGTATAAATTAAGCAGGCAAGAATTGTAGGTTTCACCTGAAACTTCTTCGCATTTTTTCTTCAGTTCCAGTAATTCGGGAGTCCAGAATCTGGCATATTTTGTTCTTTTTGAATACGTATATTCAAATGCTTTCTCTCCAAACCAGGCTACTTTTCTTTTGGTTAAAATCAGTTTCCCAAAGATTACAGCTTCATCATTCTCCCATGGAATCTGATTGAGCAGATATTCATAGTAAAAATCTGATTGTTCTTTGGTGAAAACCTTTCCATAATAATGAACGGTTCCGTCATGCGGAAGTATGTTGAGTGGATAATCTGATATTTCTTCGAAAAGGCTCATCATCATTTTATTTTTTTTCATTAAACACAAATTACACTAATATTTTTCACAAATGACACGAATTTTTGCATCAATAGAAAAGGACTTTAGCCAAAACTTACTAACATGTTTTATTTCACGAATAGATACGCGATCCTTCCCAACCTACAATAAGCTGTTTTCTTTCACTTCCCCATCGGTAGCCACCGAGATGTCCTGTAGACTGAATCACGCGGTGGCATGGGATAAGAAATGCAACCGGATTACTTCCAATGGCTGTTCCTACTGCTCTGGATGCCTTAGGATTTCCTATTTTTTCGGCTAAAGTGCCATAAGTAGACAGTTTACCCATCGGAATGGTCAGCAAGCTTTCCCATACTTTAAGTTGAAAATCGGTTCCTTTTAAATGTAATTTTATCGTATTGAGTTGGGTCCAGTCTTTATCGAATATAGACAGTGCATTCTTCTGAAGAGCATCCTGCTGCTCAATAAAAGAAGCATTAGGGAACTTTTGCTTCAGTTCCCCGAATGCTTTTTCTTTATCGTCTTCAAAAGCCATATAGCAGATCCCTTTTTCTGTAGAAGCTACTAAGATATTTCCGAAAGGGCTTTCGGAAAAACTGTAATGAATATTGAGGCTTTTTCCTCCGTTTTTATATTCTGCCGGAGACATTCCTTCTATCTTCACAAACAGGTCATGAAGCCTGCTGGTGCTTGAAAGTCCTGTCTCATAAGCGGTATCAAACAAACTTGCTTTTTCTTCCTTCAATAAATTTTTAGCATGTTCAAGGCTGATGAACTGTAAAAATTTTTTCGGACTTGTTCCTGCCCAATCTGTAAAGATCTTTTGAAAATGGGCCGGACTCAAGTGAATATTCTCTGCCACTTCCTCCAAACTTGGCTGAAGCCTGAAATTGCTTCGGATATACTCTATCGCTTTGGCAATTCTGTTATAATCTATCTGACTTTGTGTGGACATTGTATTATGATTTTACCTCACAAATTTCCAAAGAATATACGGCAGAAAAAATCCGATTCTTGCGGAATATTAGTTGTTGTTATAAATATCGTAGTAAGCAAGCATTTTGTAATATAACTTCGCAGATAAGAAAGCAGTTGGCTTAGCCATTGGAGAATCCATTAACTCTACAATGTCAAATGCTACAACGTTACATTTTTCAAATACTTTTCTTAATAATTCAAGTGTTGGATACCATTGTAACCCACCTGGCTCAGGAGTTCCAGTAGATGGAGCAATAGAAGGATCGAAAGCATCCAAATCAATCGTGATATAAACATTTCCTGATACTTTCTCCAATACATCATTGATCCAGTTCTCATTGTTCGCGATTTCGTGAGCAAAGAATACTCTTCCTTCCGGCAAGTATTGTGCTTCCTCAGCATCCATAGAACGGATTCCCACCTGTACTAGATTATGTTTCTGGTTAGCTTCAAAAACCGCACAAGCATGGTTTGAAGTAGAACCGTGAAACTCAGGACGTAAATCTGTGTGGGCATCTAATTGCAGAACCGTTAAATTTTCAAATTTTTCGCCTACCGCACGAATAGAACCGATAGAAACAGAGTGTTCCCCGCCAAAAAGAGTAAATAATTTACCTTCATTATTCAAAAGCTCTTTGGTTTTCTGATAAACGGCTTCCGTCATTGCTTCCGGAGAAGAATTTTCAGACACTTCTCCTGCTAAGTAAACTCCCTGAAGGTAAGGTTCTGTCTGTGTTTCGATATCATAAAGCTCCATATTTTCAGAAGCGTTTAAGAATAATTCCGGACCTTTATCAGCTCCTTTACCCCATGTTGAAGTTCCGTCATAAGGAACAGTTACCAACATTACTTTCGAATTCTCTAACGTTGCATTTTCCTCGGGAATTCCTGCGTATGTTTTCATATATAATTATTAATTAAAAAATTAAATGATTGAAAGATTAAATGATTCCACAAAGATACGAAGAGTTTATGAGTTGAAAGTATTAGAGTCTTATGGTTTAAAAATAGAGTAGGAAAATGCAAAAATGGATATGTACTTTTAATTATAAGTTCTATAAATTATCTTTACTCCATTGCATCACCCCTTTTAAGAGTTCGGAAAGGGTTTTTCCTTTTTCTGTTAGCTCATACTCCACTTTTGGGGGAATTACAGGATAGGAAATTCGTTTAATAATATTCTCTTGTTCCAGTTCTTTAAGTTGCTGTGAAAGCATTTTTTGTGTGATTCCATTTATGGCTTTATCCAATTCACTAAAACGCATTGTTACATTTTCCAACAATAACCATATAATTACAGGTTTCCATTTACCACCAATTTTATTCATAAAAATGGTAATGGGGCATTCATTAGCTTCATCATATTTTTTTTCCATTTTTTCAATTTAATAATTATTTGATTTACAATATTTCTGTATAAAAAGTAAGTATATTACTTTTCAGTAAGTTCTTGTTACAAATATAGTTAACATTTAACTTCGTAGAAAAATAAACAAAATGAATACAAAAACAGTCGTTATTACCGGAGGAACAACAGGGATCGGATTTGCTTGTGCTCAGCATCTTTTAGCAAATGGATATGAAGTTGTTATTACTGGTAAATCAGAAAAAAATTTAAGTACTGCTTTAAAGAGATTGGATAATAAAGTAACAGGATTTATATCTGATACTTCAAATCTTAGCGATATTGACTATCTAGTAAAAAAAGTAAAAAATAAGTTTGGAAAGATTGACGGTTTGTTTATAAATGCAGGAATTTTTAAATCGGAAAGCCTTGAAAGTACATCCGAAGAGCTTTTTGACGAAACAATGAATGTCAATTTTAAAGGCGCCTTTTTTACGGTTCAGAAATTTATTCCTATTATGAATAATCCTTCAAGTATCGTTTTAACATCATCAGTAGTTGTATTTAAGGCATTTTCTAATACAAGTGTTTATACAGCCAGTAAAGCTGCTCTAGAAAGTGTTGCTAAAGTTTTCAATATTGAACTAGCCTCAAAAGGGATTCGTGTCAATATCTTAGCCCCAGGAGTGACAGAAAGTGATATTCAGCAAAAATCCGGCATGAATGATGAAGAAATTAAAAACCTATTAAAACATTTTTCGGATACGTCTCCTATTGGAAGAATTTTAAATCCACAAGATATGGCTCCTATATTGGAATTTCTTATTTCGGACAAATCTCTTGTTCTAAGAAATGAAAAGATTATTGTTGATGCAGAAACCACTATGTAAAAGACCTGACAGATCAGTACGATAAAATAATACTGTGCAAAATTGGTGATCAAGTGCATCCTTATTACATTTTCTTAATTCCTTACTTAAATATTAATTACCTATTTTTGTACAAAACTCCTGATATGCCTTTAAAAGCTGTTCTCTTCGATATGGATGGTGTCATAGTAGACACTGAACCATTGCATAGAAAAGCCTATTTCAAAACATTTGAAGAACTGGAAATTGCAGTTTCTGAAGAACTGTATACCTCTTTTACCGGAGCTTCTACCAAAAGAGTTTCTGAAACACTGATCAGTGAATTTAATTTAGATCAGACTTACGAAACAATCGCAGGAATCAAAAGATCTCATTTCAAGGATTATTTTTACAATGACGATGAGTTTGACTTAATTCCGGGAGTGAGAAAACTGATCGAGCATTATCATGAGAATGGAATAAAACTAATCCTGGCTTCTTCTGCCACCATGACAACGATCAATATGGTTTTTGAGAAATTCGGATTGGAACAATATTTCAGCGGAAAAATCAGCGGGGCCGATTTAAAGGAATCAAAACCTCATCCTGAAGTTTTTCTCCTGGCTGCAGAAATGGCTGGGGAACCTGTTGAAAACTGTATGGTGATTGAAGATTCTACCAATGGAATTCTTGCTGCACACCGTGCTAAAATTTTCTGTGCGGCATACAGAAGCCCGCATTCAAAAAACCAGGATTATACTTTGGCAGACACGGTAGTTTCTGATTATGAAGAATTAGAACTGGATAAAGTTTCAAAATATTTTTAAATAAAAAGCTCTCAGAAAAATCTGAGAGCTTTTTATTGTATGTATTTAGTC
Organism: Chryseobacterium sp.; assembly: GCF_041914225.1. Taxonomy (GTDB): domain Bacteria; phylum Bacteroidota; class Bacteroidia; order Flavobacteriales; family Weeksellaceae; genus Chryseobacterium. The sequence goes on along the minus strand of NZ_JAYSDT010000014.1, from coordinate 19,021 downwards.
ATCTGAGCGAAGTGAAGATTCTTAACTTTACTTAATTCTTAATAAAAAACTTAATGGTTACATTTTTAAAACATTAAGATCCATTGAGTGATTACATTTATTAAGATGGGATTGCTTCGTCACGTTCGTTCCTCGCAATGACAGATTAAGGTCTATTTATACCCAAGAAGCTTCAATACATCTTCAGGTTCCTGTTTTTCACGGAAAATTTCGTACTGTAATTCACCGTTTTCATCTTTCTGAATCAGGACGTGTCTCGGCTGAGGCATCAGGCAATGGTGCACTCCACCGTAACCACCGATTGTTTCCTGGTAAGCTCCGGTATGGAAGAACCCGATATACAGAGGTTTTGTATCACTGAAAACCGGCAGATAAATTGCGTTCGTATGCTGTTCAGAATTGTAATAATCATCGGAATCACAAGTCAGTCCTCCTAAGAATACTCTTTCATAAGTATCTTCCCAACGGTTAAGAGGAAGCATGATAAAGTGTCTTGAAATAGCCCAGGTATCAGGAAGCGTGGTCATGAAAGAAGAATCAATCATATTCCACTTTTCTCTGTCGTTCTGACGTTTCTGAGAAATGATTTTATAAAGGTTCGCTCCACTTTCCCCTACGGTAAAGCTTCCGAACTCAGTATAGATATTAGGTTCCTCTACTCCTTCTTCTTCACAGAATTTCTTGATCTGGGAAACGATTTCTTCCACCATATACTGATAGTCATAATCGAAGTTCAAAGAAGTTTTGATCGGGAAACCTCCTCCGATGTTCAGTGAATCCACTTCCGGAGCGATTTTCTTCAGACGTGCGTATACACGAAGACATTTATACAATTCGTTCCAGTAATAGGCTGTATCCTTAATCCCTGTGTTGATAAAGAAATGAAGCATTTTCAGTCTTGCATTCGGATGTTCCGCAATTTTCTGGCTGTAATACGGAATAATATCTTTATATCCGATCCCTAATCTTGAAGTATAGAATTCGAACTTTGGTTCTTCCTCTGATGCAATTCTGATTCCGATATCAAAAGTAGAATCAATACTTTCTGTAAGCTTATCCAGCTCTCTGTAATTATCAAGAATCGGGGTAATATTTTCAAATCCGCTATTAATCATATCTGAGATTTTAGCCAGATAATCATCGGTTTTAAAACCATTACAGATCACTTCAATATTCTTATCTACCTTACCTTTTTCATAAAGAGATTTTACAATATCCATATCATAAGCAGACGATGTTTCTATGGAAATATCATTCTTCAGGGCTTCCTCCAATACGAAATTGAAATGACTGGATTTTGTACAGTAACAGTAGGTATAATTCTTTTTATATTCGGTTTTCTCAAAAGCTTCCTTAAACCAGCCTTTCGCTTTCTGAATATTTTGAGAAATTCTCGGCAGGTAGCTAATCTTTAGCGGGGTGCCAAATTGTTCAACAACATCCATCAAAGGAATATCGTGAAACAACAAATTGTTCTCAGAAACATTAAATTCCTCCGTAGGAAAATATAATGTCTGATCAATAAGTTCCGAGTACTTTATTTTCATTTCTAAACAAGTGAATTAAGAAATGCAAAATTGCTAAAAAAGTTTCATTTTTAGGTGTTAAAATTATTATAATTTTAAATTAACACCCAATATTGGATCTTAGAAAAATTTACTTCTGATAATCAATAGGTAAACTTCTGAATATATTCATTTCTTTTGGTATCTGAAATCCCCAATACCTGCTGAATATAAGCATCTGCAGAACCATACTTTTTATTGATCTCTTCAAAAGCAGCATCAAGGTATCTTTTTTCAACCCAGCTCAGTTTCTCCAGCACCTGTAAATCCATCTTCGGATAGAGGAAATGTAACCTGTTAGCAAGGCGGAGTCTTTTCTGAACAAGGTTTTTCCTGTAATTGTTGGATAAAAGATAATCGTTGTAAATAGTTTCTTTATCAAATTTCAGAATCGTGAGGATCAGCGCTGTAATAATCCCGGTTCTGTCTTTACCAGCAGTACAGTGGTAAAGAACAGGGTCTTTGGATTCCAGCACTTCGGTGATAATTGTTCTTATAGTTTCCGGGCTTTCTGTAACATACTCACGGTAAAAACCAATCATTCTTTTATCCGCATCAGAAGCGTTCACTTTACCTTTAAGGACCAATTTTTTCGCCTGGGCAAGCTGATCGCCTTCATCTTCAAACGCTGAATATTTCTTATATGTGTTTTCTGCAGGAATCTGATCAGGTTTCTGAGCGATTTCCTTTGAATTCCTGAGATCAATGATTTCTCTGATGCCCAGTTCATCAAAACGGTCAAAAGATTTCTTTTTAAGCTTATGAAGATGGGCACTCCTGTAAAACTTTCCTTCTTTTAATGTTCTTCCTTCCGTATTTTTGATATTGCCTACAGTCCGGAAATTGGTTACTTTCTTAAGGTGAATTACTTTTTCAGTTTCATTTTTTCCATATTCCGGAGTTTCAAAATGCTGTGTCTTGCATGAAACAATGCAGCATAATGAAATGGAGAAAACTGATATTTTGATTAGTTTATTCAATGGTTTTTAATAAGTTTTGGCTAAAGCCAGTAGATTCGTCTATTTTTATTAAACAGGCTAATGCCCGCTTCTATTAATAGGATAATATGCCAATAAAGACTCTTTTAATATTTAATAGATTGCAGGATATTCTATCTCCTTGATCCCTGCAAAAAATAAAACGTCTCCTGATTCATATTCTATGGAAATTTCATTTTCAACAGCGAAATTCCGGGTTCCAATTCTTGACGTAATGGATAAGTTTCCATTTTCCAATGGCCAGTTCAACCCTTTTGTGGTGATATTTTCCGCTGAAGGAAAGGGATATAGAGAGATCATTTTATTTTTCACTCCTTCTACCTTAAAGCTTTTAGGGATAAAATAATACACTAAATATTCATCATAAAACTTTAGATCCATATGTTCTTTGAAGGTATAAGCAACGGTAAGATTTCCAAGAAAATGATCCTGTTCACCTCCACTTCCTCCAAAAACATCAATCTCTGAAAAACCTTTTTCCTGAATAATTTCCAGAGCTTTATGAAAGTCTGTTTTGTCCTGATCTAATGTAAGAATAAATTTTTCTTCATACATATCTTCATCTGATCCGGAGTGCGAATCAAAATCACCGGATATAAAATCCAGTTTATCTAAAGGAAAGCCCATTCTTTTCAAATAATGGAAGGCCCCGTCTGTGCAGGCGATCAAACCATAATTTTCAGGATTGGGCAATGATTTTGGAGCATCTCCGTTGATGAAAAGTAATGCTTTATCTTTCATTCGGGTTCCAGTATTCTTCCGGTTCGTTGTTCAGTTTTGAAATATATCTTGCCAGCACGAAAAGATAATCTGAAAGCCTGTTTAAATATTTAATTAATTCAGGACGTACTTCCTCGGATTCATTTAAGAAAACTAATGAACGTTCTGCTCTTCTGCAAATTGTTCTTGCCGCATGTAAAAAAGTGGCGGGTTTTCCTCCTCCGGGAAGAATAAAATACTGAAGCGGTTCCAGCTTTTCATCGAAGGCATCCATCCATTGTTCCAGTTCTTCAATTTCTGTTTCTGAAATGATGATCGGAAGACGTGATTTTCCGTTGGCCAGCATCAGTTTATCTACTGGTGTAGCAGCTTCAGAACCTACTGTAAATAAATCAAACTGGATCTTTTTCAGTTGTCTCAGTACTTCTTCATCTTCAATATGGCTTTTTGCAATTCCGATAAATGAATTCAGCTCATCTATATTTCCATAGCTGTCTACTCTGGCACTGGCTTTGGAAACTCTCGTTCCGCCGTACAATGCAGTCTGACCTTTATCTCCTGTCTTTGTGTAAATTTTCATAGTACTAAAATACCTTTTTTTATACAATGTAAAAAGTAAAATGCAGTAATAGCTTCCTATTCTATCCGAAAAAATAAAACTGACATTAGAAATTAATGTCAGTTAATATTTGAATAGTTAGGTTTTATGTCTTTTGAGTTACTTTCTCTTTTAGATTAAAAAGTATAATTGACATTAAGCTGAAAAGTTGTTCCATTAAATCCGAACTGGTTTACCTCCCAGGGATACCTGAACCTTCCTCCAAGATCTGTTACCACATCTCCTTTGCTGTCTATTACATCCGGATAAATATTAAATAAATTATTTACAACTCCGGAAACTTTAAAATCATTCGTGATTTTATAGGTTAAAACTACATCTGTAACTACCTTACCGGAAAACGTCTGATCTTTGGCAGGATCAGTGGCGTGCTGCCAGGTAACAGAACCAAAGTAAGTATTATTAAGATTAAAATTAAACTTTGAAATATCATATGAAAGACTGAGGATAGTTTTTGTTTTTGGCCTTGCAGAAATAATTCTGGATTGCTCTTTTCTGTCAAAAAAGTTTTCTGAGTAACCATTTTGAGCCAAAATAGGTGGAACGGCGATATTATCTACTATTTTAGTTTCATTATAATTAAAAGCAGCAATAACTCCCAATCTTCCTTTTCCAATAGCAGAAGTATAATAATTGGCAACGAAATCTATCCCCTGAGTAACTGTATTTACAGCATTAGTAAAAAACTTCAGGGATGTTATTTTATTATTGTTCAATATGACTTCCACAGGGTTTGTTATATCCGGACTCCCCGGAGCGCCGGTTTTGTAACCGATATCTCCTGAGAAAAGCACCCGGTCTTTAATTTTTATTCTATAATAATCTGCTGTAATAGTAAGGTTTTTAAAAGGTTTTACTGCAAATCCTCCGGTAATGTTAAAGGCTTTCTCGGCATTTAATTTTGGTACGCCAAGATCAGATCTTACAATTTGAGAGTCATTGTTAAAAGTACCCTGATTAGCTACACTATTCCCTATAATTTTGGTCTGAACATTGGAATAATAAATCTGGTGTAATGAAGGTGCCCGGAATCCTGTAGAAACAGACCCACGGAAAACCAGTTTATCACCCAGGAACTTATATCTTGTATTTCCTTTCCAGGAAACATTATTTCCAAAATCACTGAAGTTTTCATATCTCACTGTTCCTCCAAGCAACAGGTTTTTCGTAACATCCCATTCAGCATTCACATAAGCTCCGATGTTCTGACGGTTTTTATTAACTTCATTTTGAGGCTGCAGCCCTGGAAATGATTCTGCACCACTTCCTGTATAAGATCCCTCTTCTCCTGCTTTCGCCTGATAGTTTTCATTACGCACTTCTGCTCCGGCACCTAAAACAAGCGCACCAAAATCCCGGCTGATATCTACGTTCCCTATAATATTACTGAACTGATGGCCACCTGCTTTAAAACGGGTTGGTGAATTGGGTCCCAAAGATACATTAATGGTATTTCCTACCACATAATCCACTGCATTAGAACCATATGTTGCACTCCCGTCAAAACTCCATTTTCCAAACATACCTTTCCATCCGGAGGTTAAATTATAATCATAAACATCTGTTTTAAATTCCGGTTGAAATCCATTGTAAGGCTGTCCTTTTGGAGTTAACAACCCAAAATCTGAAGTTACCCAATAAGGTGTTCTGTATAAACCGAAACTGGTCCCGTTTCTGTAAGTCGTACCACCAAACGCATAAAATTTACCCGTTTCACTAGTCGGTAATTCAAAATTTACAAACATATTGGCAACTCTTGTCTCAGGCTGTCCGATGATCATTCCTAAACCGGGATTAGCCTGCGTCCAGGCATTATCCACACCAAAAAGCTCATCTTTTGTAACAGAACCTGCACGGTTGGTCTTATTTTGGGATGAAAATCCTAGTGTAAGATTTAAGCTTCCGTTTTTTGCAACCCTGATTCCTGTGTTAAAATCTGCTCCGATATTAAAGCCGTCTCCTTTTGAAGTAATCCCTGAAAAAAGATTGACTGTGCTTTTTCCGACACTGTTTTTAAGAATAATATTGATTACACCTGCAATAGCATCTGAACCATATTGGGCAGATGCCCCGTCTCTTAATACTTCTACATTCTGTAAAGCTGCTGATGGAATACTTTTCAGATCTGTACCTACTTCACCTTTTCCTGGGGTATCATTTACATAAATGAGAGCACTTTGATTTTTTCTTTTATTATTGACTAACACTAATGTTCTGGATGGTCCTAATCCTCTTAAATCAGCAGGATCGAAATGAGCCGTTGCATCAGAAACAGTTTGTTGTGATGAATTGAAAGACGGAACAGCATAGGTTAAAGCCTTGTCAAAAGTAATCTGTCCCGTGGATTTTAATTGTACGGCAGAAATATTATCAATAGGAATTGCTGAGGTAATGATGGTTCTTGGCTTAGTTCTACCCGTGGTAACCACAACTTCATCTATTTTATTTTGCTTTATGCTGTCCTGAGCATATCCCATAGCACCAGCTCCGCTTAATACTAATGCATAGATTTTACCATTAAATAAATTCTTTTTCATGTGGATTATTAAATATTCAATAAATCTAATAAAAAAATTAATATTAATTACTAAAATAAAATATATGATAATAATTCTATTTCATATTTACTAAAATCATACCATTTCGTCAAAATAATAATTAATCCACAAAACATAAAGTGATTTATTAATAACATGAAAAAAAATAAATCAATATTATCTTATTTGTATAAAAAAATCAATTAGTTAACATTAGAAATAAATATGATTTTACTTGTTCTGATAGGTAATTTTCAACGGGTTGAGATTGCTACGCTTATGACTTGCAATGAATGGGAATAAAAATGGCCGGGAGAAACCGGCCATATCCAAATTATTTATTTACCTCTACGTATTGTATGATGGTCTGATTTTTTGGGTTGTAGATAATGGTACTGCTGTTGGGAAACCTTTTCAGCTTATAATACTGAATATTCTTATCTGATTTAATATCTTCAAGAATTTTGGCATCAAATGTATTGTCAGGAAGGAATTTTGACAGAAAACTTATTTTGTCTACAATACTTTGTCCGTCAATCTTACGGGCAGTTTTATCAGATTTACTTTCATCAGAAGTGGGCTGCGCTTCTAAAAACGGCAGTAAAACAGCAATATCCGCTTTATATTTAAAGATATAGCCTTCCGGCCTTCCCGGAATTTTAATCTTCTTTCCTTTCTCTTCAGAAACAATGGAAGCTCCTTTACCCGGAAAAACAGTATTAAACTTAACATCCTCGGAATTAATTAAAGAATTCACAGATTCATTGACTGTCTTTTTCACTGTTTCTTCTACGGCCTGCTGCGCTTTCTGCTGTACGGTTTCGGTTGTTTTCTGAACAGTCTGGTCTATTTTTTCCTCAATCTTATTGCATGATACTAATAAAAAAGTGGTGATAGCAGGCAAAATATACTTCTTCATAATTCTAATAATAGCGATTTCTTTTATTAATATCCTTTCTTCTAACGGAAAAGTAAGTCAGGATATTTTAGCAAAGAAAAAAATATTTTTTAAATCCCGGAAATCCTACTGACAAACTGTTGTCATTATCTCATCTTATCTTTGTATCAACAACAAACAAAAACAATAATATTATGACAACTACAGCCACAGCCACTAAGCAATTTATGACCACAGATCAGTTACTAAAAGACTGGCAGGGACACAGAAATCTTACAAGAAGAGTAATTGAAGCTTTTCCTGAAAAAGAATTATTTGAATTTTCTGTAGGAGGTATGAGACCTTTTGCCAAACTTGCCACAGAGATGATCAGTATTGCAGGTCCTGCTTTGAAAGGAATCATTGAAGGAAATATGGAAGGTTATAGTGAAGACGGCTTCAATCCTGCTTCTAAGGAAGAGCTGTTAAAAAAATGGGATGAAGAAACAGAAGTGATCAATCACTATTTCAATCAGATTTCTGAAGAACGTTTCCAGGAGGTATTTAACCTGTTCGGACAATATGAATTCCCGGTGTATGAAAATATCCTTTATTTCATTGACAATGAGATCCACCACCGCGGCCAGGGATATGTTTATCTAAGAGCTTTAGGTATTGAACCGCCATTCTTCTGGGAAAGATTCTAATAAAAGCCATTTCATTTATTGCCTCAATTAAGTCTTTAAACCTCAACAGGTATCTGTTGGGGTTTTATTGATGTCTTTCTGTCATTTTTCTCAGCAGTTCATTCAATCGTATGCGAAGACTTTCCGGTTCAAGAACAGTAGCATAATCTGCAAAAGTAATGAGCCAGCGAGGGAAACCGTCACTGATCCATTCTGTTTCAAAAGTGAGTTCCATCCCTTGTTCGGTTTCTACTTCTTCTATGAGTCCGTAATATTTTTTAGAATTCACCAGGTGAGACATTATTTTTTTATCTACCAGAAGTTTTGCCCTTTCTTTATTTCCATTGGATTTTTTACGGTAATCATTCACCTGACCGTATTCCTGTAGAAAAGGATTCTGTGTTTTTGAAATTTCAAGGATACGGTCTATACGAAACTGCCTGAAGTCTTTCCTCAAAGTACAGAACGCCATGATGTACCAGAAATTAAATTCAAAAAACATCCCGACGGTTTCAATCGTTCTGTGATTTACCCTCCCGTCTACCGTCTGATATTTTATAATCAGCTGTGTTTTCTCTGCGATACTTTCAAGAATAATAGGAATTACATTTTTCAGTGAGTCCCCGGAATCCGTATGAAAGCTGAAAACATCAATCTGCTTTTCTATATTTTTGATCAGATTTTTATCAGAATATTTCAATACCGACCGTACTTTCTCCATAGCGGCCTGATAATGATTACCCAGGCTTTGATGGGAAAATTTCTGCATCAGCTTTTCGGCAGTAATGAAACTTAAGACTTCTTCTTTGGTAAACATAATCGGAGGAAGCTTGTAACCGTCCATTAAAGAATATCCGTTGCCGGCCTCTCCGACAATAGGAATTCCCGCATTTTCCAGGGTTTTCACATCACGATAAATGGTTCGGATACTTACATCGAACTTTTCAGCCAGATCCTGTGCCCGCACAACAGGTTTCGACTGTAACTGGGTAAGAATAGCCGTTACCCGATCAAGTTTTTTAAGGTAGTGGTCGTTCATTATGTAACAAAGCTAAAATTCTTTTTTGAGGTATACTTATAAATATGACAGGTTTTTTATTAAATTTATTTTTTGCAAAAACAGATTCTTTCTTTATGCTTCATACTCATTTTGTTCAGTCTATTGAAAAAATTTTGAAACCGGAACAGGCAGTCATGGACGAACTTGTTTCTCATCTTGAAACTAAAACTTACAGGAAAGGAGATTTTCTGCTCAAAGCCGATGAAACCTGCAGATATTTCTATTTTATTGAAAAAGGATTGGTAAAGCTGTTTTTTGATAATGGTGATAAAGATTTCATTATGACATTTTTTGCAGAAAATGCGTTCTTCACTGAACTGAGTGGTTTTCTTACAGGGCAGCCGTCGAAATATATGATCGTAGCTCTGGAACCTACTGAAGTTCTGCGTGTGCATAGAGACGTTGTTGAAGGATTGTGTAAAAAGTATCACACAGCGGAAACACTTTTCAGCAAACTGTATTCAAAGGCTCCGGTCAATATGATGGGAAGGATCAGTGAAATGCTGGAAGATGACGGAAAAAAACGTTACCACAATTTTCTCAAACAAAGACCTGATCTTATCCGGCGCATCAGCCTTGGAGATCTTGCAGATTATATCGGCATTACTCAGGTTTCTTTGAGCAGGATCAGGGCACAGAAGTTTTAGAGGAAATGAAACTGGAGGCAGGAAGAGGGAAGTTATTGATGACCGGATATATATCGTCTACCTGATAGTAACTTCCAGCTTCTAACTTCTAGCTTCAAAAATCTTTCTTTTTAAAATTTATCATTTGTAAAAAAAATCAGGAAAATACAGTTCTACATTTGTCACATAATTAATCAAAAAACAAATATTATGTCACAAAGAATCAACGCATTTGCGGTAGGAAACAAAGCTGTAAATGCCCTTCACAACATGGGATTTCAGGTACAGAACTCTTCACTGGATAATTCATTTCTGGAGCTGATGTATTTCAGGGTTTCCCAAATGAACGGATGTGCTTTTTGCCTGGATATGCATTCCAAAGAATTAAGAGCGAAAGGAGAAACGGAACAGAGAATATTCCTGGTAAGTGCATGGAGAGAATGCCCGTTTTATACGGATAAAGAAAAAGCCGGATTATTATGGGCAGAAACTTTAACAGCTTTAAATGGTAAAGAAGTGAGCGATGAAATTTATACAAAAGTAAGTCATTACTTTTCCGAAACCGAAATGGTAGATCTAACCATGGCTGTCATTGCGATTAACAGCTACAACAGAATTAATATTGCCTTCGGAGCGGATGTAGGAGCCTATCAGGTTTCTGAAAAAGCTCAGTAAACAATTCTAAAAAAGTAAAAACTCAGCCTGGCCGCTGAGTTTTTTATTTAATTTTCTTTAAAAGTATTGACCAGTTTATCCAGATTCAGGCTGCGGGCGGAAGCATCAAAAATTTCACGGTAAGTACCTTCTTTATTGTAAAGCTCATCATGAGTCCCGTTCTCTACTACTCTTCCTTTTTTCATTACGTAAATGATATCAGAATCCAGGATCTGTGACAGGGAATGAGAAATAATGATCACTTCCTTCTTTTATCGCATCCAGAGAGTTTTTAATCTGCTCAGTGGCTATTGCATCCAGACTGGCTGTCGGTTCATCCAGAAAGATGATAGGAGGATTTTTAAGGAACAGTCTTGCAATGGCAATTCTCTGCTGCTGCCCCCCGGAAAGCTGCGTTGCATCATGCTGATACTTCTCGGGAAGATCCATAATCTGCTCATGCAGATAAGCTTTTTTTGCGGCTTCCTGAATTTCTTCAAAACTTGCATTCATATCTCCATACCTGATATTATCTTCAATACTTCCCTGGAAAATGTGATTTTTCTGAAGAACAAGCCCCAGGTCACTTCTCAGGAAAGTATTGTCATACTCATTAAGGTTTACTCCATCCAAAAGAATTTCTCCGGAATCGGGAAGGTAAAATTTGCACAAAAGATTGATAACTGTTGATTTTCCTGCGCCACTCAACCCTACCAAAGCTGTTGTTTTCCCGTTTTCAATTTTCATGGAAACATTATGTAAAGCCTTTGTACCGTTGGGATAGGTAAAATCAACATTCTTCAGTTCAAAAGTTCCTTTGATTTCTCTTTCTACAAAATTTCCATTCGGTTCAGCTTCGTCATCAGCATTTAAAATATCGAAATAACCTTCGGCATAAATCATGGCATCATTCATATCATCATAAATCCTGTGCAGCTGGCGGATGGGTGCCGAAACATTGTTAAAAAGCATGATATGAAGCATAATAGCACCAATAGTCATTTGCTGATCAAGAACCAGATAAACGGTTAAAAGAATGATCAAAACCACCCCGAACTGCTCAATAAAGGTTTTCAACCCATCATAAATAAAGTTGGTTCTTCTTGTCACCATCTGGCTTTCCATGAGCTCCATCTGAAGATCATATTGTTTCTTCCCTTCAAATTTTTCTCGGACAAAACTTTTAATCACCATAATCGAATTGATCAGGTTCAGAAGTCCTGACGTTTTTCTTTCTCTTTGATTTCTAAGCTGACGACGGACTCCGCTCAGTTTTTTGGCCTGAAGAGAACTGATGTAGAAATAAATAGGAACAATAATAGTGGAAACAAGCCCCACATAGACATTCTGCATATACATAATAATCAGTGCTATGATTGCATTGGAAAACAATGGTAGAATATCAATGAAAAAATTCTGTACCAGTCTTGTCAGGCTTTCTATTCCACGGTCTATCCTGATCTGCAACTTTCCGGACTCGTGGTTTTCGTCGTTAAAATAGGCAACTCTGTAGGTCAGGATTTTATCAATTGCTGATTGCGCCAATACAGAACTGACATTGATCCTGATCTTTTCCCCATAAAATTTCTGCCCGAAATTGATAAAAATATTCAAAAGTTCCTTTCCCAATAAAATAACGGAAATAATGATCAGAATATGAATTCCTTCTGACATCGGGTGTGGAAGATGAGTAAGCTTGGTGACCTCATCTACCGTGTATTTCAAAACAATCGGGTTGACCTGTGCTGCCAGAGCGCCGAGGAAAGTAAGAAACAGGGTTCCGTAGATCATTAATCGGTAAGGTCTGATGAACGGGACAAGCTGCTTATAAATTCCGAATAAGGTTACGGTTCTGTTAAAAGGTTTAGCCATAGAAATCATTTTAAATGAAAAACGTACCGCTTTCAAAAGAAAAAGGTACGTTTTATTATCATGTTCAGCAAATAAATGCTTTATATTTTATCCTTCATACATATAAGTCGTAAGATAATGCAGTTCTTTTCTGCTGGCTTCTTTAGACTCTGCTTCCGCCTGTTCCAGAGAATATTGGCTGTTGATTTCTTTTTTCTGGAAAACAAAGGAGTTGTTGGCATTCTTATCTACAATATCATTAAAGATATGTTCAATTTCAGAGTTGGCTAATGAAGCAAAACTGATATCCTCGAAGCCATACATGAGCCTCAGATCATCAAACTGTTTGAAATTTTCATCTACAAATCCCTGCAGCTGTGCTTTTGAATCAAAGTTTCCTGCCCAGATGTTATAGGCATATTTTTTCTTTTTAGGCTTATCTAAAATACTCTGATACACGAAGTTTTCACCCAGATAAGCTTCTCTTACCTGCGGGTCATTCGCAAGGTCTTCAGGAAGTCCTTCTTTAAGGATCTTTCCTTCAAACATAATGTACGTCTTATTGGTAATTGCCAGGGTCTGCTGTACGTTGTGATCGGTAATCAGGATTCCGATGTTTTTATCAACAAGACTTCTTACAATTTTCTGGATATCTTCAACGGCAATAGGGTCTACCCCCGCAAAAGGCTCATCCAGAAGGATAAAGTTCGGACTTGTAGCAAGGCAGCGTGCAATTTCTGTTCTACGTCTTTCTCCTCCGGAAAGAAGATCTCCCCTGTTTTTACGAACATGCTGCAAAGAGAATTCTTCTATCAGCTCATCACATTTGATCTGCTGCTCACGCTTTGAAAGCTTGGTCAGCTGCAATACTCCCATAATGTTTTCCTCCACAGAAAGCTTTCTGAAAACTGAAGCTTCCTGAGCAAGATACCCGATTCCCTTTTGAGCTCTTCGGTACATGGCATCCGTAGTGATCTCCTGTTTATCCAGGAAAATCTTTCCTGAAGTGGGCTTAACCAACCCTACGATCATATAAAACGATGTGGTTTTTCCTGCTCCGTTAGGACCCAGCAAACCAACAATTTCTCCCTGTTGAACCTGTACAGAAACTCCTTTTACAACTTTTTTAGGACCGTATTCCTTGATTAAGTTTTCTCCTCGTAAAATCATAGGGCAAATATATCAAAAATATAAACTCGCAGATAGGCGAAAAAGCAAAAAGGCTAAAAGGCAAATAGCAGAAGGGGAATTAAGTGAATTTGCAATTTCGGCTTTCCACTCTTTTGCTTTCTGTAACTTTTTATCATTTTAAACTACTTATTGTAAAACAGATCAATCAATTACAAAATACTAAGCAATGGAAAATTACGGTTACACAAAAACAGAAAATGTACAGAACCAGCAAAGCGGTGTCCCTTACCGTTCAGAAAAGAAAATCCCTGCTGCTCTGTTGGGAATTCTTGTAGGCTGGCTGGCTTTAAATAAATTTTATCTGGGCTACAAGAAAGAAGCTATTATTCAGCTGGTCCTTAATATTGTCACTTTTGGAGCAGCCTCTGTTATCCCTTTTATTGAAGGTATTTTATATCTCTTTATGAGCGACAAACAATTTGATGACACGTATGTGTATGGCAAAAAAGGATGGTTATAAGAAATAATGAACTTAATAATAAAAAAGTCCGGCTGTTCTGATCAGAACAGCCGGACTTTTTATTTGAATGGATATCATCTTATTTGTTTAATAAGATCGCCGCTTCTTTTGCAAAATAGGTAAAGATCATGTCTGCCCCTGCTCTTTTGAAGCATGTTAAGCTTTCAATAATTGTTTTGTCATTATCCAGCCAGCCGTTTTGGGCAGCTGCCTTTACCATGGCATATTCACCACTTACATTGTATACTGCGATCGGAAGATCAATGGCTTCACGCACTTTGGAAACAATGTCCAGATAAGGCAGTCCCGGCTTGATCATGATAACATCCGCTCCTTCGTCTATATCTTTAAATACCTCATTCAATGCTTCACGGGTATTGTGAAAATCCATCTGATAGGTTTTTTTATCTTTCGGAATTTCCATGTTGTCTTTCGGGGCACTGTCTAAAGCACTTCTGAAAGGCCCATAGAAAGAGCTTGCATATTTGGCAGCATAGCTTACAATTCCTACGTCTGTAAATCCGCTTTCTTCCAATGCTTCACGGATGACCTGTACCCTTCCATCCATCATATCACTTGGTGCCACAAGGTCTGCTCCTGCTTCTGCATGAGATACTGACATTCTTGCCAGAGCGTCATTGGTTGCATCATTCAGAACTTTTCCGTTCTCAATGATTCCGTCATGTCCGTATATTGAGTAAGGATCCAAAGCTACATCAGGCATTACAATCATTCCCGGAACGGCATCTTTGATAGCCTTGATTGTGTTCTGCATCAATCCGTTTTTGTTCCATGCTTCTTTTCCTGTATTGTCTTTCAGATGTTCTGACACTTTCATGTACAGATTGACAGCTTTTACTCCCAAAGAAAATAATTCCTTACATTCCTTCACTGTTAAATCTATACTCCGCCTGAAAATTCCCGGCATAGACGGGATTACCTCCTGCTTGTTTTCGCCCTCCATTACGAAGATCGGCATTACAAAATCATCAGTTGTAAGCACATTTTCTCTTACCAGACTTCTGATAGATTCATTAACTCTAAGTCTTCTATTTCTTGAATGTATCATTTTGGAATACTTTTTGAATAAGTTTCTACAAATTTAATATAAGTTCTGCAAAAAACTATTGTATGAAATTGCAGAATGTATTACATTTGTTATATATATTCGAGAAATTATAAATTTGATGAAAAAACTTTTACTTTTATTTCTATTTGTAGGCACTTTTGTTGGATTTTCCAACAATTTTAAAGCTCAGCTTAGAGAGCCGGGTTCCATCACTCAAAAGGCGGATGATGGTGTATTACTTGCCTATCCAAATCCTGCAAAGGATTTCCTTATTATTAAGGCAAAAGATTCTTCTTTAAGGATCAAAAGTGTGACTTTCTATTCAATTTTGGGTATGCAGGTTGCCAATTATACTGTGAACATGAATTCCGGAGAGATCAATATTGAAAAATTGAAGCCCGGAAAGTATATGATCCGTTATATTTTAAGTGACAACACGCAGAAAGTTACTCAAATCGTGAAACAATAAATTAAAATCCTGATAATCATCAGGATTTTTTCTTTTACATTAATTCTGTTTTAATATTTCCGTAACTTTCGGAACTTTTTTATACTAATTGTAAAAAGAACAATTTAATGCTAAAAGCTGAACATATTAAAAAGACCTATAATGCCGGAAAAAAGGTCGCCCTGGATGATTTCAGCATCCATGTTCCAAAAGCCAGTATTTATGGTCTTTTAGGTCCTAACGGAGCCGGAAAAACTTCTTTTATACGTATCATCAACCAAATTACCCAGGCAGATTCAGGAGATATTTTTATTAATGGACAGAAACTGAACCCAAGCCATATTAAAGACATTGGCTACATGCCTGAAGAAAGAGGGCTGTATAAAAACATGACGGTTGGTGATCAGATCCTTTATTTCGGAGAACTGAAAGGCATGACCAAAAGTTATGCTTTGAATGAAGCCAAAAAATGGTTTGAAAAACTGAATATTGATCAATGGTGGAAGAAAAAGCTTTCTGAACTTTCTAAAGGGATGGCACAAAAAATTCAGTTTGTAGTTACGGTTCTTCACAGACCCCATCTTTTGATTCTTGATGAGCCTTTTTCAGGCTTTGATCCGGTAAATGCCAATTTAATCAAAGATCAGATCATTGATCTTAAAAATAACGGAACAACCATTATTCTTTCTACCCACAGAATGGAAAGTGTGGAGGAAATGTGTGATTATGTGGCTTTGATTAACAATTCGAAGAAAATCATTGACGGAAGGGTTTTTGATGTAAGAGAAAAATTCAAGAAAAATATCTTCGGAATTACGCTTTCTGAAATCAATAACGATCAGTTTGAAAATTTCAGAAACAAATATGAGATTTTCAATGTATCCAATGAAAACAATCTTGTTTCCTTTGACCTTAAAAATGAAGAAAGCCAGAATAGTATTCTCCTTGACCTTGTACAGGTAGGTAAAGTAAGATCATTCGACGAAAGAATCCCAAGTATGAATGAAGTGTTTATTAATGCTGTAAGTAACCATTCTTAATTTTTATGAATAATATTTTTTTAATTACCAAAAGAGAATTTCTGACACAGGTTAAGAAAAAATCTTTCATTATATTGACCCTGCTTGCTCCTATCATGATCATTGCTTTCGGGGCTGTGATCGGATTAATGTTTAAGGCAAACGAGTCACATAGTATTATAGAAGTGGTTGACAAGAGCGGACTGTTTACCAACCAACTGAAATCCAATGACAAATTAAATTACGTTTTTGTTTCTGCAGCCGACGAAAAATCCAAGATTAACAATTTAAAAGGCAACGAATCTCTGGATGGCATCCTGATTCTCCCGGAACTGAAAAACCAGAATTTTGACGAGCTTGAAAATGATACCAGACTGATCATCAACAGCAAAATAGGATTTGATACGAAACAGAGAATTGTATCTGACATCAGCAATGTTGTCAGAAAAGAAAAAATCAAGCAGCTGGGTATCCAGGAAGTTCAATTGAATAATCTGGATAAAAGCTTTACCTTAAAAACCATCAATGTTACGGATAACAATAAAGAGGATTCGGATCTTGTCTTTGGCGTTAAATCCGGGCTGAGCATGGTGCTGATGTATGTTACTTTCATGTTCATCATTATTTATGGGGTAAGGGTAATGAGAAGTGTGCTTGAGGAAAAGAATAACCGTGTTGTGGAAATCATTATTTCTTCTGTAAAGCCTTTTGAACTGATGATGGGCAAGATTCTTGGGGTAACGATGGTTGCACTGACACAATTCGTGATTTGGATTACAATGTCAGTAATTGGTGCACTGGTATTAAATACAGGTTTTTCTCCTATTCAGAAAAATATTCCGGGAGGAAATGAAGAACTTGCAAGCAAACTGGATGTAGGACAGCTTGCTACCCAGATTTCTCATAGCTTACTGGAGCTGAACTTCCCGTTAATTATCTTTGTATTTATCGTTTTCTTCCTTTTAGGATATATCTTTTACAGCTCTATTTACGCAGCAATCGGTTCTGCGGTTGATAACGAAACAGAGACGCAGCAATTTACCTTATTTGCGATTTTACCTTTGACATTAGGAATGTACGGAAGTTTTTCCTTAATGAATAATCCTGATGGTCCGTTAGGTTTCTGGCTGTCAATTATTCCGTTTACTTCACCGGTGGCTATGATTGCCAGAATCCCGTTTGGAGTTCCTGTCTGGCAAATTGCATTATCTATTGTATTATTGCTGGCAACCACTATTTTTATGATCTTCCTGGCAGGAAAAATCTATCGTGTAGGTATTTTGATGTATGGAAATAAAGCTACTTTAAAAGAGCTTTGGAAGTGGATTAAAGGGTAATTATGCTAAATGGCGAAATCCTAAAATAGCGAAAAGGCTAAGAAAAATTATTTGATTGGCCGACAGATATATAAAATAAAAATCCCGGAAACTTCGTTTCCGGGATTTTTTTATTCTGAAATATTTCTATTTGAATATATAGCTTAAAGTAAGGGCAATTACCTGTTCTGATTTTTTCTTATCAGTACCTTTGGTTTCTTTAGCGAGACCAGGATAAGTATCTCCCAGACCTAAGTCATATTTTAAAGCGACCTCAAGTTGTCTTTTGTAGCTATATCCTACTCCCAGTCCTAGTCCCCAGTTAAAGCTATTCGCCTTTCCGTTTACGCCTGCCGGCTGGTTAGGATCGGTAACATCCGGGTCATAATAAGGTCTGCTTACAGGAACATCTTTAACGTTCTGACTTAGCAAAAAATTAAACCTTGGTCCTATCAGTCCAAAGAATTCTGATTCTGCTTCAGAAAAATATCCTTTAAAATAAAGAGGCACACTCAGGTAGTTATTTGCATATACTGCGTCATAACCGCTTACTCCTTTTGCATCTTTATCCTTTCCTGTTTCTCCTGCACCATAGTACTGAACTTCAGGTTGAATAAAGAACTGGTTAGCCTTTCCTACGGGAATCATTGCCAAAGCTCCAGCCTGGAAAGTGTATCTAGGCCCTGAAGGGTTATGGGCATTAGATACTCTGGAGTAGTTTAAACCTCCTGTAATACCAAATCTTGTGTTATTCCATTGCACTTGTGCAAAGGATAAAGCAGAAAGGGTCAAAGCTGAGGCTAATAAAAGTTTTTTCATATGCTGTGGTTTATGTTATCCTAAAATTTTTGCTACAGTAGCACCGATATCTGCAGGAGAATCTACAACGTTGATACCGTTTTCTCTCATGATTTCCATTTTTGCCTGAGCTGTATCTTCTGCACCTCCAACGATAGCACCTGCATGACCCATTGTTCTTCCTTTTGGAGCTGTTTGTCCAGCGATGAACCCTACAACCGGTTTAGTAGATCCGCTTGCTTTGTACCATCTTGCAGCTTCAGCCTCAAGACCTCCACCAATTTCACCAATCATTACAACAGCTTCGGTTTCAGGATCGTTGATAAATAGCTCTAATGCTTCTCTGGTAGTAGTTCCGATGATTGGGTCACCACCGATACCGATTGCAGTAGAAATACCGTAACCTGCTCTTACAACCTGATCAGCAGCTTCGTAAGTAAGAGTACCTGATTTTGAAACGATACCTACTTTTCCTTTTTTGAAAACGAAACCTGGCATAATACCAATTTTAGCTTCTTCAGAAGTAA